>JBBECE010000029.1:0-88344 GCA_040881985.1 Cucumibacter sp. | reverse complement strand
CCCGTCTCGTCCCGGGCCGCCTTAGCTCAGTTGGTTAGAGCGCTAGATTGTGGATCTAGAGGTCCCCCGTTCAATCCGGGGAGGCGGTACCAATCCGGTGCGTAACGAGAGTACGCAAGGCGTTCGCCCCGAACCGGGCGCAACTACAGCCCCGCGGCCTTCATTGCGGCCAGCATTTTCTCGCGGTCTTCGCGCCGCGCGTAGGCGAGCCGCGCTACATAGGCCTCGGCGGAAAATTTCGCGCAGTCCCCTGCCATTTCCGCAACCAGGCCGCCGGCGTCGTCCGCCGTGCCCGCCAGCGAAAAGCTCGCCGCCAGTTCAGCCCGCTTGCCGCAATCGGGCCGGGTGATCGTCCGGTAGGCGGTGACCGCCTCGGCGAACCGGCCGGCGCCGAACAGCGCCCGGCCCAGCAGATGTCCCCGACGCGCCGCCCCGTAGGGGTCGAGCCGCGCCGCCCGCTGCAGCCACTCGGTCCCTTCCTCGGCCTGCCCGAGCCAGGTTAGCAACTCGCCGCGCTGCGCCACGATCCGCGGGTCGTTGGGGTTGAGCGCAAGCGCCCGCTCGGCATGCGGCACCGCCTTGTCGAGCTTGTGGTGGAACATGTACACCTCGCACATCAGCCGGTGGCATTCGACGTCGTTTTCGTCGATCGCCAGTGCCCGGTGCACCGCCGCCATGGCCTGTTCCTGGACGGACAGCGGATCGCCGCCGAATCCGAACTCCAGCGACTGGCCGAGTACGCACCCCTTCCACGCATAGGCGGCCGCGTAGTTCGGATCGAGCGCGATCGCCTGGTCGAGCAGCCTGATCGCCTCGGCATTATCCTTCGGGGTCACCCGGTGATGCATGATCCGCCCGGCCAGGAGGAAATCATATGCCGCCATGCTCTGTGGCGCCTGGCGGCGCACCCGCTCGGTTTCGGCCGACCGCACCTGGCCGGGCAGAGTGGCCACGATCGACTGGGTAATCTCGTCCTGCAGCTCAAACAGGTCCTCGATCTCGCGGTCGAAGCGCTCCGCATAAACGTGGTGGCCGGTCGCCGCGTCGATCAGCTGCACGGTCACGCGGACCCGGTTGCCGCTGCGCCGGACGCTGCCCTCGACCACATAATGTACGCCGAGTTCGCGGGCGATTTCCTGCACCTTGACCGCCTTGCCCTTGTAGCTGAACGCCGAATTGCGGGCGATGACGAACAGGTCCGGGAAGCGGGAGAGCTCGGTGATCACGTCCTCGGTGATGCCGTCGGCGAAGAAAGTCTGCGAGGCGTCCTCGCTCATATTGTCCAGCGGCAGCACCACGATCGAGGGCAGAGTGCGCTCCTTTGCGACGCTCGGCCGGGCCAGCGTCCCGGCGCCGTCGATCGTCACCTCGAAGGCGTGCACCGGCTCGGGAATGTTCTTGACGTTTTGCGGGCCCAGGTCCCTGAACGCCTGCGGCAGCTTGCCCCTGACCTGCTCGTGCACGCTCGCCGAAATGACGATGCCGCCCGGCGCCGCCAGCCCCTCGAGGCGCGCCGCCACGTTCACCCCGTCGCCGAACACATCGTCGTTCTGGACGATGACGTCGCCCAGGTTGATCCCGATCCGGAAGGTGATCCGCCGGTCCTCGGGCACTTCCGCGCTCCGCTCGTGCATACCCCGCTGCAGCGCCACCGCGCATTGCACCGCATCCACCGCGCTGCCGAACTCGGCCAGCACCCCGTCGCCGATCGTCTTGACGATGCGGCCCGAATACTCGGACATCGCCGGCCTGACCAACTCGTCCAGATGGGCGTTGAGCGCGTTCAGCGTGCCGCTCTCGTCGCCCGACATCAGGCGCGAATAGCCAAACACGTCGGCGACCAGAATGGCGGCAAGGTGCCGCCGCTCGCGTGGCTCGGCCATACCGGCCTGCTCCCCTGCTCGGGCGCCGCACTGTAGGCTCCCGCCGGCCGCAAGTCGATGCGGCGCACGCATTCAATGGGCCCCCAAGGCGATCGGAATTGCAGCGATTGCGGCCGCGCCCGCGGCGCGCCCGTCCGCTTTAGAGCGCCAGCCGCAGCTCGGAAATCGATTGCGCGATGTTCTGGAACGCCGCGGCCAGTTCAGCCCCGTCATCGGCCAGCAAGGCGTGCGCCGAGTCGGTGGCGCAATTGGCCATCAGGTCGATCGCGTCGTCCAGGTCTCCGATATCGAACCCGACCGTATAGATGACGATGCCGGCGTCTTTCATCTCGTCGCAAAGCGTTTCGGCCTGATCGAAAGCGCTCCCATTCGGCGCGTTGCAATTGATGTGATCCGACGACGATCCGCTGCCACTTGTGGAGTCCGCGGCGATTACGTCCAGGCAATAGGCGGTATTGAATGCGCCATCGGTCATCAGCACCGCGACCTTGATCAAGTTGTCTGCGTTATAGGCGCCCGGCTGGCTCTCGGCCGGGAACAAATAGCCGAAACTCGGCGCCAGCAAATACCAGCCCCAGGCGATGCCGATATGCCCGCCGGTCGAACCGGATTCTTCGAGGTCGTCGATTTCGTTCCCGAGTAAAACCTTGTCGGCGGTGAGCGGCACGATTTCGGTTTCCGTCGGGCAAGGATTATTCGAGGCGGGATAGTTCCGGCCAAGCAGCGCCGTTGTCGGCGCCGCGTCCGTGAACGCCTCGGCGCCGGTGCGTTCGCTCGCGCAGGTGCTGATCTGGAAGATTCTGGCGGCATCGGCGCTGGCGTTGAGGAATCGGTAGTATTCGCAGCCGGCGAGAAGGCACCAGGAAGAGCCGCTGTTCGTGTAGGTGCCATAACTCCACCCGGTCGAGGCGCTGAGCTGGAAGGTATCGGCGGTAACGCTGTTCACCAGCCAGGACGCGTTGCCCGTGTTATTGATCTGCGTCATGCCGTTGACGCCGGTGATCTTGACGCTCTCGCCGTTCGAGATGCCGTGCGCGTTGGACGTGACGACAACCTCGCACAGCGCGGCGAGGCACTTCTGGATCAGTCCGCCGGACGAGTAGTTGCTGTAGCTCGAGCTGTTGATATAGGCGCCGGTCGTGGCGTTCTTGATTTTGAAGGTGTTGGTCGTTTTGTCCGAAACGATGTAGTTCTTGCTATTCAGCTGCGTCATGCCGCTGACGCTGGTAATACGGATGTAATCGCCATTGATGAGGCCGTGGTTGGCCGAGGTGATGACCGCCTGCGAGGCGCGCGTCGCGCCGGTGATATTCTTGGTGCCGCCGCTCTTCCACACCGCATTGGTGATCCCCGTCGAACCGGTGACCGAACCGCGCACCTGGGCCGCATAGCCGGCCACGTTGACCGAGTTGGAATAAGGGACCAGCGCCACCTTCGAATAGAAGGGATCCTGGTCGTCCTTGACGACGATGTCGACGAAGTCGTTGGCAGCGGCGCGCAGATCGACGATCTTGTCGCCAGCCATCGAACCCGTGATGTCGAGGACCAGCGACACTTCGACGTCGTTGCCGCCGGCCATCGCCTGCGAGGCGACGCGCACGTCCATAGACGGGATGTTGACGAGGCTGACGAACACCGTTGGCACGTTGAGTTTGGCGAGGAAATAGAGCTTGCCGTCCTCTTCGTCGACTTCAACCGACTCGACATCGACCGAGATCGTATCGTCGGCGATCCGCTCGACCATGAGGTCCTCGGCGGCGCCCATCAGCTCGTCGTCTGTCCAGGTATAGATGTTGGGTTGCAGCGCCAGCGTCGCGGCGTCGAGCGCCAGTTGCGCCTTGTTGCGCGCCTGTTGCACACCGACGAAGTCGACGACCGCCCCGGAGGTGGCGACGATGACAATCAGCAGGATGCCGAAAATGGTCGCGAAAGCGCCCCTTTGGTCCTGCCAAAACGCTGTGATCCGGGCCTGAAACCGCCGCATGTCGCACCAACCGCTCAACACATTCGTCCGGTTGCGAGTTTGCGGACTAAAAGTAAACCAAAGAGAAACCCCGGCCATTCAATTTGAACCGGCTTGTCTTGGTCGTCTTACCGTGGCGTTCGGCAAGCCCCTTAAGCTTAACGGCTTTCCGGCCCTGGGCCGGCGATTCGTCGGTGGGACACATTCGGCCCCGACCGCGCCTTTCGCCCTTTAGATGACGACGACTTTGGTGCCGACGCCGACGCGTCTGTAGAGGTCGATCACGTCCTCGTTGGTCAGTCTGATACAGCCCGAGGAGACATTGGTGCCGATCGTCCAGGGCTCGGAGGTGCCGTGGATGCGGTAAAGCGTTGACCCGATATAGAGCGCGCGGGCCCCGAGCGGGTTATCGGGGCCGCCCGCCATATGGGTCGGCAGCCCAGGCTGGCGCCGCAGCATTTCCGCCGGCGGGGTCCAGTCCGGCCATTCCCGCTTGCCGGTGATCGCATGGGTGCCCGACCATTCGAAGCCGGTTCGCGCCACCCCGATGCCGTAGCGCATCGCCCTGCCGTCCGGCAGCACGAGGTAGAGGAATTTCGTGCCGGTATTGACGATGATTGTCCCCGGCGCTTCGTAGCTGGCGAAGGGCACGACCTGGCGCAGCAGCGTCGGGCTGACCCCGTAGGTATTGCGAACCGCCAGTCCATGCGCCGGAGAAACGGCGGCGACCGTTATGCCCGGCGGCACCAGCACCGTCTGCCCGAAACTCGTTTGGGTCCTGACGAGGCCCTGTCCGGCGTAGGCGGGTGTCGACCCGAGCATCAGCGCCGCGAACAGCAGCCCGCAGGCGCCGGCGACAAACGCGGCGCTGAGGGTATTCATCAGGATCGGGCGGCGCTTCGGCACGATGGCGGCTCGCGGATACGGTCAGGCTCAACGAACCGTAAGCGCGCTCCGCCAAAATTGGGTGAAGCGGCATGGTGAACGCCGCGTAAAGCCGGTAGCCTCGCCGTTCGGAGGAAGCGTGAATGAGCCTTGCCGAGGACGCCCCGCGCTGTTTCTGGGCCGGCCGCGACCCGGTCAATCGCCACTATCACGACGCGGAATGGGGCCGCCCGGTGGCCGCCGACCATCGGCTTTTCGAGAAACTCTGCCTCGAAGGCTTCCAGGCGGGCCTGAGCTGGCTGACGATCCTGAGGAAACGGGACAACTTTCGCTCGGCATTCGCCGGCTTCGACCCGGCAAAAGTCGCCCGCTTCGGCAAGCGCGACGTGGCGCGGCTTCTGGCCGATGCCGGCATTGTCCGCCACCGCGGCAAGATCGAAGCGGCCATCAACAACGCTTCCCGGACGCTCGAAGCGATCGATGAGTTCGGCTCGCTCGCGGCGCTTGTTTGGCAATTCGAGCCGCCGCCGTCCGAGCGCCCGAAACGCCTGACCCGCGCCGCGCTGCTGAAATTGTCCGAGACGCCCGCCTCGCAGCGTCTGTCGAAGGAACTCAAACGCCGCGGCTGGCGCTTCGTCGGCCCGACCACAAGCTACGCCTTCATGCAGGCAATGGGTCTCGTCAACGACCACACCGAGGATTGCGCGGTGCGCGCCATCGTCGAGGCCGAGCGGGCAAAATTCAACCTCCCCCGGAAAGGGAGAGGTCGGACCGAAGGGCCGGGTGGGGGTTGACGGCACCAACCCCCGTCCCAACCCTCCCCCTTGCTGGGGGGAGGGAGTTCGTTACCTCAACCCCGGCCAGTTCGAAGGCGGCTCGTGCCCTTGCCACTCCCCGAGCGGCGGCAGGCCGATGTCACGCCGCATCCGGTCGGAGAGGGGCGGGGAGCCGCTGGCGCGGTCCTTGAAATACCGCCCGATGGCGCGGAAGATCGGCAGGAACGGCCGCGCCAGTTCGCCGGCAACCAGAAGCCAGAGCGGCCGCCAGGAATTGAGATCGTCGCGATAGGTGTTGCCCTTGCGGGGCAGATCGAAGTTCGTCATTTTTCGCTCGGGCGCGCGGCAAAGCGACGCCCGCTCCAGAAAAGAGTGAGGGATCGGGACCGCGAACGCGGCGCAAAACAAAGCCGCGCGGCGGCGGTGATGAAGTCGGTGCTGGGACGGGTCCGGCCTAGGGCCGGATCACGGAGGCTTGGCTAGCGCGCAAGCGTCCAGACGCAACCCATCGTGCCAGCGAGGGCGCTGCAAACATTGACCATGAACGCCTCCTGCGGCCGGGGTTGAGGACGCGGTTTCTAGTCGCTCTCGCGAGTCTCGCCAAGCGGAATTTTCGCGCCGCGCCCAACTTGCCGCGCTTTGTTGCGCCGGGGCAACAGGGGAGGCGTCCTTGCCCCTGCGCCGCGTGTCGGATAACAGACGCTGCGAACCGGACGCTTTCCCCATGGCCGACAAGCCAAAAACCCTGAAGCCGCGCCTGCCGCGCGGTCTCGCCGACCGCGAGGCCGCCGATATTCGCGCCATTGACGCCATGGTCGACAAGATCGCCGCGGTCTTTGAGCGTTACGGCTTCGATCCGGTCGACACCCCGCTGATCGAATATACCGAGACGCTCGGAAAGTTCCTGCCCGACACCGACCGGCCCAACGAAGGCGTCTTTTCGTTTCAGGACGAAGACGAAAGCTGGCTGTCGCTGCGCTACGATCTGACCGCCCCGCTGGCGCGCTATTTTGCCGAAAACTACCAAAAGCTGCCGAAGCCCTATCGCAGCTATCGCGCCGGCTGGGTCTTCCGCAACGAAAAACCCGGCCCCGGCCGCTTCCGCCAGTTCATGCAGCTCGATGCCGACACCGTCGGTTCGTCATCGCCGGCCGCCGACGCCGAAATGGCGATGATGATGGCGGATGTGCTGGAAGGACTCGGTCTCGCTCGAGGGAGCTACCTAGTCAAATTCAGCAACCGCAAGATATTCGATGGCCTGCTCGACTCCATGGGATTCGATCAAATCGTCGATGCGGGTAGGCGCCTGAAGGTCTTGAGAGCAATCGACAAGTTTGATCGCCTAGGAGTCGAAGGTGTTCGACAACTGCTGGACAGAGGCCGGAAGGACGAGAGTGGTGATTTCACGAGCGGAGCGGAGCTCGGAGAAGCTGGCGCGCAAATCGTCGTCGAATTCTTGACTGGCGAGTCGATACACAATCCGAGCGCAGAGATAGCTCCGCAGGACAATCCTGCGCTAACCAATATGAAGGGCGGAATTGGGATTCAGGTGCCGCCAACCCTGGTGCGCAACAAATTGGATTTGCAGAATCCAACTTTTCTCAGTGGGATGGACGAGGCAAACCAAATCAAATTGATTGTTGAAGGTGCAGGGTACGGTCCAGATCGTATTAGGTTTGAGCCTTCCGTCGTCCGTGGCCTCGAATACTACACCGGCCCCGTCTTCGAGGCGGAACTCACCTTTCCCGTCACCAATGAAAAAGGCCAGCAGGTGGTCTTCGGTTCCGTCGCCGGCGGCGGGCGTTATGACGGTCTCGTCTCGCGCTTCCGCAGCGAACCCGTCCCCGCGACCGGCTTCTCCATCGGCGTCTCGCGCCTCGCCGAAGCGCTGCGCCTCACTGGCAATCTCAAAACCGAAACCGCCGCCGGCCCCGTCGTCGTCCTCGTCATGGACCGCGACCGGATGGGCGACTACCAGCAGATGGTCGCCGAATTGCGCAACGCCGGCATCCGCGCCGAAATGTTCCTCGGCAATCCGAAAAATTTCGGCAAGCAGCTCGCCTATGCCGACCAGCGCAATTCTCCCGCCGCGATCATCGAGGGCGGCGACGAGCGCGCCAAAGGCGAAATTCAGATCAAGGATCTGATTGCCGGCAAACGCGCGTCGGCCGACATCGAGGACAACGAGGCCTGGCGCGCCGAACGCCCCGGCCAGTTCTCGGTCAAGCGCGAAAATCTCGTCGCCGAAATCAGAAAGCTGATCGCGAAACAGGCGGGCAAGTAATGTCCGCCGACGCGCGCCGCGCCGCGCTGAAGCAGCTTGTCGACGAGACCGCCGGCTGGCGCGCCGCCCCGGCTATATTGCAGCCCGCCGATCTTTATTTCGATCTCGCCGGCGAGGCGATCGGCGCCCGGCTGCTACTCACCTCCGGCGAGGACGGCACTGAGTATTGCCTCAGGCCCGAATTCACCCTCGCGGTCGCCGCCGAATATCTCACCTCCGAGCTTGCCGGCACGGGGCAGGCGATCGGCTATCTCGGCCCGGTGTTTCGCCAGCGCCAGGGCGGACCAGCCGAGTTCGAACAGGCCGGGCTCGAATTTCTCGGGCCGGTCGCGGGCGATCCCTTCGACCGTTCGCTGGCCTTCGCCTTCGCCGCTGCGAAAATCTACGGCGTCGATACGCCGGAATTGCATCTCGGCGCCGTCGATCTCTTCGAGGCGCTGCTCGCCGGGCTCGATATGCCCGACATGTGGCGGCCGCGCATCCGCGCCCGCTTCGGACACAAAGAGGCGCTGGCCCAATTGCTCGACCGGCTCGCTGCCCCGGAGACCACAGAGCTCGCCGACCGCTATCCGGCCGAGCGCGGCAAGCTGATCGCCGTCATCGCCTCGGAGATGGAGCAGGCTGGCCTCTCGCCAATTTCCGGCCGCGAGGCCGCCGAGATCGCCGACCGGCACCTCGAAAAGCGCGCCCTTGCCGCCGCCAGGGTGCCGGAAGCGACCGTGCAGATCCTGCGCCTCTATCTCGGCATCGCCGGAGAAGCCCGCGCCCAGCTGTCGCGACTTGAAAAACTCGCCGTCGATGCGAGTGTCGATCTCGCCGCGCTCGTCGCCGACACCGGCCTGGATTTGCGTGAGCCCATCGCCCGCCTCGCGTCGCGCATCAACGCCATTGCCGCGCATTTCAAGCCGGGCATAATCCGCTTCGACGCGGCTTTCTCCCCGCCGCTCGACTATTACACCGGCCATGTGTTCGAGCTCGTCGCGCCGAAGACCAAGGCAATCATCGCCTCAGGCGGGCGCTACGATCGCCTGCTCGAACGCCTGGGCTCCGCCAAGCCCATCCCCGCCGTCGGCTGCGCCGTCTGGCTCGACCGGCTGGAAGAGGCTGGCTCATGACCGAACTCTTGTTTGCCGTCCCGTCCAAGGGCCGGCTCGAATCGGCGATCCGCGAGAAATTCGCCGCGCTCGGGCTGGCCATTGAGCGCCCCGGCGGCGCCCGCGCCTATCAGGGTTCAATCGCGGCGCTGCCGGGAATCGCCCTGCGCTTTTTCTCGGCGACCGAAATTGCCCGCGAACTCGTCCGCGGCACGGTCCATGTCGGGGTCACCGGTGAGGACACCGTCCACGAGGCCGCCCGCAACGGCGCCTCGCAAGTTATCCTCGCTACCCCGCTTGGTTTCGGCTACGCCGACGTGGTGATCGCCATTCCCGACGCCTGGGTTGACGTCAATTCGATCGCCGATCTCGCCGATGTGGCGACGGATTTCCGGCACCGCCACGGCCGCTGGCTGAGGGTGGCGACCAAATACGTCAATCTCACACGGCGTTTCTTTGCCGCGCACGGCATCGCCGAATATCGTATCGTCGAAAGTCTCGGGGCGACCGAGGCGGCCCCCGCATCCGGGGCCGCCGAGCTCATCGTCGACATCACCTCGACCGGCGCGACGCTGCGCGCCAACGGCCTGCGCGTGCCCGAGGGCGGAACGATTCTGAAGTCGCAAGCCAACCTCGCCATCTCCCGCGCCGCGAGCTGGGATTCCGCTCGCCGCGCCGCGCTCGCCCGCCTGCTCGACGCGGTCGAGAAAGGGTTAGGGAGCAAGGTGAGGGTATAGTGCGCTGTCTTGGCTTACCTCCCTCAGAAAGGGGGAGGTCGAACCGAAGGTTCGGGTGGGGGTTGAACCGCCGCGCCAACCCCCACCCCGCCCTCCCCCCTTGCTGGGGGAGGGAGACAACCTTTGCGCCGGGCCCGCTTACACTTCCTTCAGCCATTCCCGGTCTAATTTCCGCAACCGCACAGGAAAGCCGCCGCCTTGGCCGAAAAGCCCATCGAACTGACCATTCTGATGCCCTGCCTCGACGAGGCGGAGACCCTTGCTGTTTGCATCGGCAAGGCGCGGGGCTTTCTCGCGCGCACCGGCATCGCCGGCGAGGTGCTGATCGCCGACAACGGCTCGACCGACAACTCGCAAGCCATCGCCAAAGCCGAGGGCGCGCGCTTGGTCACCGTCGCCCGCAAGGGCTATGGCGCGGCGCTGGCGGGCGGCATCGCCGCGGCGCGCGGCAAGTATGTCATCATGGCCGACGCCGACGATTCCTATGACTTAGCCAATCTCGACGCCTTCGTCGCCAAACTCCGCGAGGGCTATCCGCTGGTCATGGGCAATCGCTTCATGGGCGGGGTCGCCCCCGGCGCCATGCCGCCGCTGCATCGCTATCTCGGCAATCCGGTGCTCAGCTTTCTCGGCCGGCTCTTCTTCCGCACCGCCATCGGGGACTTTCATTGCGGCCTGCGCGGCTTCGACCGCGAAGCCATCGAGGCGCTCCAGCTCAGGACCGCCGGCATGGAATTCGCCTCCGAAATGGTCGTCAAGGCGACGCTGACCGGCCTTCGCATCGCCGAAGTGCCGACAACGCTGAGCCCCGACGGCCGCACCCGCCCGCCGCATCTCAAGTCTTGGCGCGACGGCTGGCGGCACCTGCGGTTCCTCCTGCTCTATTCGCCGCGCTGGCTGTTTCTTTATCCGGGCCTGGTCCTGATGGCCCTCGGCATCATCACGACGCTCTACTTGCTGCCCGGCCCGGTCACCATTCGCCCCGGCGTCGAGCTCGACATCCACACCATGCTGGTCGCCGGCATGGCGGTCATTGTCGGGCTGCAGGCGATCTCCTTCGCCGTCATCGCCCGCCGCTTCGCCAGCAATTACGGCTTCATCCCGCGCTCGTCGAGTTTCGGCAAAGTCCTTGAGGCGCTTACCCTCGAGCGTATCCTCGTGGTCGCCATTCCCCTGGCTATTGCCGGGCTTGTCGGGCTCGTCTGGTCGCTGACCAATTGGGCCGGGCAGAATTTCGGCCCGCTCGCCTATTCCTCGACCATGCGCATCGTCATCATCTCGATGACCGGCTTTGTCGCGGGCCTGCAGGTCGCGATGACCGGCTTTCTCGCCTCGATGATCGACATTCCGATTGCCGAGCGTCGCTTTGCTGCTCGCGCCGAAAGCCAGGCCGACTAGCCCTACTCCCCGCAACTCGCCGGCAGTGCCTCGCCGAGCGGCAGCTTCGAAGCCCTCAGGCTTCCGCGCTCGATATGCAGCCCGCGGAACGGCGGCTCCTGGATCGTCGGCGAGACGAGCCGCAACAGAAAGCAGCCCGCAAAGATCCTGACCGACCCGTCGATGTTGTAGGCGGCGATCGCCACGGCAAGCGAATGATAGGTGCTCCCCGCCGCCCCCTCGACACTCTCCTCCCCGAGCATCACGTCGACCCGCTCGGTCGCCGCGAAGCCGGCCACGAACCCCTCATAGTCGCTGAGCACGCCTTCGCCCCAATACGACCAGGCGCGCGCATATTCATGCCGGTTGATGGCGTTGTAGAGGGAGAGGATGACCCGCGCCGCACTCGAGCGGTCGTCGAGATAGTCGAGGCTTTCCTGCGCCGGCGCCCCGGCCGGCGCCATCAGCGCCGCCGCTATCAGCAGTGACCGCAAATGTCTCATCCGCGCCTCGCTCAACGGGGCGCATCTTAGCCGCAAAACCGCGGCCGAATAGAGGTCCGCCGCCGGACGTCAGTCGGAGCGCTTGCCGAACTTGCGTCCGACCGCCACGCCGGCCACCCGGGCCCGCATTTCGCCCTCGAAAATCAATTTCTCGCCGAATTCGGTCGGCCGGCCGCGCATCCAGAACGGCCCCGCCTGCACCCGGCGCAGGAGTCCAACCGAAGCGATGAAGCCGAGCGCCAGGCCCGCGCAAGCAACCAGCAGCCCGAGCACGCCGGTGCCGATGAGCGCAAAACCCATTTCGGCCGCGCCTTCCTTGCCGCCAAGCGCGTCGGCGAAGAGCCTCAGGCCCGTCGCCCCGTAAGCCGCCATGGCGCCGCCGCCGAACAGCAGCGCAACCCGGAAGAGGAGCGAGAAGATGTAGCTCGCAAAGCTCATTTGCCACCTCGCCAAATCACGGACCGAAATCCGGCCCGTCGCCTTGCGCCATTGTCGATCCGCAAGGCTTGCCGGAAAATGAGCGGCAAGGTGGGGATTTGAACGAAATCGCGCCGAAATGAAACAGCGATCACCTCCCCTCGAAAGGGGGAGGTCGGCCCGAAGGGCCGGGTGGGGGTTGACCGGTGGTGGAGCGGCGGAAACCGAACCGGCGAGACGAAGACAACCCCCACCCCAACCCTCCCCCTTACTGGGGGAGGGAGAAATGGCGCCCCCGCCAACAAGAAAAAAGCGGCCCCCGAACGTTGGAGACCGCCCTGTCGCAGACAGAAATGTTTAGGCTGGCTCAGAAATCCATGCCGCCCATTCCGCCCATCCCGCCGCCGCCGCCCGGCATTTGCGGGGTTTCCTCTTTCGGCTTCTCGGCGATCATCGCTTCGGTCGTCACCAGCATGCCCGCAACCGACGCCGCGTCCTGCAGCGCGGTGCGCACCACCTTGACCGGATCGACGATGCCCATCGAGATCATGTCGCCGAATTTGCCCGTCTGGGCGTTGTAGCCGAAGGTTTCGGACTTCTGGTCGCGAATCCTGCCGACGACCACCGAGCCTTCGTCGCCGGCGTTCTGGACGATGATCCGGACCGGCTCTTGCAGGGCCCGGCGGACGATATTGACGCCCGCCTCCTGGTCGGGGTTCTCGCCCTTGGATTTCAGTTTGAGCGATGCCCTGAGCAGGGCCACCCCACCACCGGCGACGATGCCTTCCTCGACCGCGGCGCGGGTGGCGTTGAGCGCGTCCTCGACCCGGTCCTTCTTTTCCTTGACCTCGGTCTCGGTCGCCCCGCCGACCTTGATCACCGCGACGCCGCCGGCGAGCTTCGCCAGCCGCTCCTGCAGCTTCTCCTTGTCGTAGTCGGAGGTCGTCTCCTCGATCTGCGCCTTGATCTGGTTGATCCGGCCCTCGATCTCTTTCTTCTTGCCGGAGCCGTCAACGATGGTCGTGTTCTCCTTGTCGATCGACACCTTGGCGGCGCGGCCGAGCATGTCGAGGGTGACGTTTTCGAGCTTGATGCCGAGGTCCTCCGAGATCACCTGGCCGCCGGTGAGGACTGCGATGTCCTCGAGCATGGCCTTGCGCCGGTCCCCGAAGCCGGGGGCCTTGACCGCCGCGACCTTCAGCCCGCCGCGCAGCTTGTTGACGACAAGGGTCGCGAGCGCCTCGCCCTCGACATCCTCGGCGACGATCAACAGCGGCTTGCCCGACTGCACCACCGCCTCGAGCACCGGCAGCATCGCCTGCAGGTTCGAGAGCTTCTTTTCGTGGAGCAGAATGTAGGGCTCCTCGAGTGCCGCGATCATCTTTTCGGTGTTGGTGACGAAATACGCCGAGAGGTACCCCCGGTCGAACTGCATGCCCTCGACGACCTCGGTTTCGGTTTCGAGCGATTTGGCCTCTTCGACCGTAATCACCCCGGCGTTGCCGACCTTCTGCATCGCCTTGGCGATCATGTCGCCGATCATCGAATCGCCATTGGCGGCGATCGAGCCGACCTGGGCGACCTCGGCGCTCGAGGAGATCGTCTTCTTGATCTTGCCGAGATATTCGACGACGTCGGTGACCGCCAGATCGATGCCGCGCTTGAGGTCCATCGGGTTCATCCCTGCGGCCACCGCCTTGACGCCTTCGTTGACGATCGACTGCGCCAGCACCGTCGCGGTGGTGGTGCCGTCGCCGGCGACGTCGTTGGTCTTCGAAGCGACCGAGCGCACCAGCTGGGCGCCCATGTTCTCGAACTTGTCCTCGAGCTCGATTTCCTTGGCCACCGTCACCCCGTCCTTGGTGATGCGCGGGGCGCCGAACGACTTGTCGAGGATGACGTTGCGGCCTTTCGGGCCGAGCGTCACCTTGACCGCGTTGGCGAGGATATTGACGCCGCGCAGCATCTTGTCGCGGGCTTCGGTGGAGAATTTGACTTCCTTGGCGGCCATTTGCGAGTGCTCCTTGAGGCTTGAGACGGGCGCGAGAGCTATTTCTTCTCGATCACGCCCATGATGTCGGACTCTTTCATGATCAAGAGGTCCTTGCCGTTGATCTTGACTTCGGTGCCCGACCATTTGCCGAAGAGGATCCGGTCGCCCTTCTTGACGTCGGGCGGAACGATCTTGCCGGTCTCGTCGCGAGCCCCGGGTCCGACCGAGATGATGACGCCCTCGGAGGGTTTTTCCTGGGCGGTATCGGGAATGATGATGCCGCCGGCGGTCTTCTCTTCGGAGTCGACGCGCTCGACGACCACGCGGTCGTGCAGGGGACGGAATTTCATTGCGTTGCCCTTGATGTGACTGACGGGTGAGGCGTGTTGGCACTCTCGATTAGCGAGTGCCAACGCCGTCACGAGGAGATAGGGCGGGGCGGCGAGA
This sequence comes from Cucumibacter sp., assembly GCA_040881985.1. Taxonomy (GTDB): domain Bacteria; phylum Pseudomonadota; class Alphaproteobacteria; order Rhizobiales; family Devosiaceae; genus JBBECE01. Next base: position 73,985 of record JBBECE010000029.1, on the reverse strand, counting down.
GAGTCAAGGAGGCATCCGCCGTAATCGTCATACTCGGGCTTGACCCTCCATTTCCCTCATCACCCGACTTGATCGGGTGATCCAGCCTTACCTTCCTTCGTCATCCTCGGGCAGCCGGCCGGCGCGAGGCCAGGCACGTCCCGAGGACCCAGGATGAGAATCAGCGCGATCCACATTGCGGGGGCCAATCGAATGGGTCGATCACCCCGCCCCTTCCTTGCCACCCCACCGCCTTCCCGCTAATTGAAGGCCCGCCATTCGGGGAACCAAAAAAAATGCACGGTCGGGCCGAAGAATCTGTGAGCGAGGGCGCTTCACCTAGCGATACCCCGGCCTGGCCGCCGCGCGAGCTCTCGATCGTCATCCCGACGCTGAACGAACGCGACAATCTCGAACCCCTGATCGCCAAACTCGACGCCGCGCTCGCCGGCATCGCCCATGAGCTGATCATCGTCGACGACGATTCAACCGACGGCACCGCCGAGCTCGCCAAGGAGATCGCCGCCCGCCGGCCGGACGTGCGCTGCATCCGCCGGGTCGGCCGGCGCGGGCTGGCCTCGGCGCTGATCGAGGGCATGTCGGCGAGCGCCGCCCCCTGGCTCGCCGTGCTCGACGCCGACCACCAGCACGACGAGACGATCCTGCCGAAGATGCTCGCCGAGGCGAAAGCCGGCGCCGATATCGTCGTTGCCTCGCGCTTTCTGGAAAAGGGTTCGGCGGAGAGCGGGCTCTCGGCGCTCCGCCAACTCGGCTCGCGCCTCGCCAATCGCGTCGCGCGGCTGGCGACCGGCCTCAACATCACCGATCCGATGAGCGGGTTTTTTCTGCTGCGCCGGCCGCTCTTCGACGAAGTCGCCGGCGAACTCTCGACCGACGGGTTCAAGATCCTCTTCGACATTCTGGTGACAGCGAAAAGATGGCAGAAGTTCGTGGAATTGCGCGAAATACCGTACAAATTTGCGCCGAGGCTCGCCGGAACTTCGAAAATGAACCTGGTCGTGGCGGCGCAGTTCCTCGGGCTGCTTTTCTCCAAGTTTTCCGGGGGTTTACTGCCGGCGACCTTCCTGCTGTTCGCCGCGGTCGGGGCCACCGGCGTCGTCGTGCATCTCGCCGCGCTCACCGTCGCAAACCTTTGGTTTGGCTGGAGTTTTACCCTCTCGCAGCTTGCCGCGACGCTCGTCGCCATGACCTCGAATTTCCTCCTCAATAACCATTTTACCTATCCGGATCAAAGGCTTAGGGGCGGCCGCTTCTGGGTCGGGCTGCTCACCTTCTACGGCATTTGCAGCTTCGGCACCCTGGCAAATATCTCAGTTGCTACAATGATTTACGCTTGGGAGCCGACGCTCTATCTGGCCGGAATCGCCGGGGCGCTGATGTCGGTCGTCTTCAACTACTCGGTGACCCGCGTCTTCACCTGGAGATGAAGCGAATTCCCCTGTCGCCGCAAGCCCTTATCGCCGCGCTTCTGATCGTCTCGACGCTCGTTCGGCTGGTTTTGGCCGGGACTCTCAATCTCGTCGTCGACGAGGCCTATCTGCTTGCGGTTACACGGCAATTCCAGCTTTCCTGGTACGACCATCCGCCCCTCGCCTTCTGGATCGTCTGGGCGCTGCAGGCGCTTTTCGGCCCGGACCTGCCGCCGATTCTCTTGCGCCTGCCGTTCGTGCTGTTATTCACCGGCTCGACGTGGCTGCTCTATGAGCTAACTGCCCGGCTTTACTCGGAAAAGGCCGGCATTTGGGCCGCGCTCGCCTTCACGCTCGCGCCGTTTTTCCTCGTCTCCGCCGGAAGTTGGCTTGTCCCCGACGGCCCGCTGACTTTCTTCGTGCTGCTCTCGGCTAACCTCTTGGCGCGGTTGCTTTTTGTTGAGCGCCCGGGCCCGCGCTGGGGGCTCTGGCTGGCGTTGGGATTTGCCGCCGGGCTGGCCATGCTGTCGAAATATCACGCGGTCCTTTTCCTCGCCGGCGCAGGGGCTTACCTGATCTTCTCTCCCGCGCATCGGCATTGGCTCGCCAGAGGGCAACCCTGGGTCGCACTGGCGTTGGCGTTGCTGATGTTCACGCCTGTCCTCATCTGGAACGCCGCTAACGACTGGATTTCTTTCGCTTTTCAGATCGGCAGGGCAGGCGGCGTCCTCGCCGTCGATCCCCTCCGGCTGCTCGTCGCGCTGGCGGGGGAGGGGCTGTATCTCTTGCCCTGGACGCTGGGGGGACTTGCGGCCGGCCTCATCATCGCTTTACGCAAGGGCCTGGAAAGTCAGGAAAAATTCCTCTTCCTCGCCGCGCTCGCGCTGCCCGCGATCCTGCTCTTCAACTTCCTGGCGCTCGCCGGGCAGACTGTCCTTTTTCATTGGCCGATGTCGGGCTGGATTTTTGCTTTTCCCCTGCTGGGCCAGCTACTTGCGGATTTTTCCGGTTGGCAAGCGCGCCTGCGCATAGCTTTCGCGGCGCTATCGGCGCTGGCAGTCGCCCTATTGATCGGCCTTTCGGCCGCCTTGACTGGCAACTTTCGCGCCCAGACCGGCGGCTCCGGCCTGACGTGGATCGTGCAAAGCATCGCCGACTGGCGGGGCCTCGGCGAACCGCTGGCCTCTATCCAGGCACGGCTGCCCGGCGAGTCTTTCCTTGCCACCAACACCTGGTTTGACGCCGCGCTCATCTACGCTTCGGTGCGGCCCCACGAGCCCATCGCGGTCCTCAGCAACGACCAGCGCGGTTTTGCGGATCTCCTCGATCAGCGCACGCTCGTCGGCCTTGACTCAGTGATCGTCACCCGTGCCATCCAGACGGAGGAGGTGTTGCAGCGCCTTGCCGGCCGGTTCGCCTCCTTCGAGCCGCTCGGCAGACTTTCAGTACCCGAGGGCGATGCGCCGATCCTCACCCTCGACCTGACGCTCGGCACGGACTTCCGGGAACCGTTCGACTAGGCGGCGTTGCCGCGTTCGAGTCCCAGCCAGCTCTGCTTCTTGCGGTAGATGGTCGAGGGGCTGATTTCGAGGGCCGCCGCCGCGCGCGAAATATTCCCCCCGAAAGCGGCCAGCGCCTCCTCGATGATCCGCTGTTCCTGCCGCCACATCGGCATCACCGCGCGGCTGCGCGGCGCCGGCCGTGCAACCTCGCCAATCTCGGGTTGCGGATGGTTTTGAAAATCGGCTTCCTCGACCATCCCCGCGGACACCTTGCCCCCGTCCTGCATGACGACGATTCGGCGGACGAGGTTCTGCAGCTCCCGCACGTTGCCCGGCCATTCGCGGATGAGGAACAGGTCCGCGGTCTCGGCGTCGAAGCCGGCGAACTGCTTGCCTTCCTCGATCGCGCATTCCGCCAGGAACGTCTCGGCGAGCGCCATGATGTCGGCGGGGCGCTGCCGCAACGGCGGCAGATAGATTGGCAGCACATGCAACCGGTAGAACAAGTCCTCGCGGAACCGCTTCTCGGCGATGAGTTGCATCGGATTGCGGTTGGTCGCGCAGACGATCCGCACATCGACCGGTCGCGGCACCGCCTCGCCGACCCGCGAGATGCTGCCGGTTTGCAGGAAGCGCAGCAGTTTCGCCTGCAAAGAGAGATCGAGCTCGCCGATCTCGTCGAGGAACAGCATGCCGCCGTCGGCATGTTCGGCGGCGCCTTTGCGGTCCTCGAGCGCCCCGGTGAAGGCGCCGCGCGCCACCCCGAAGATATCTGCTTCCATGAGGTCGCGCGGGATCGCCGAACAATTGATTGCGATGAACGGCCCCCCAGCGCGGGCTGATTTTTTATGCAGCGCCTCGGCGCAGATCTCCTTGCCGGTACCGCTCTCCCCGGTGATGAAGACCGGTGCCGACGAGCTGGCGATCCGCCCGATCTGCTCATAGACGACCCGCATTTGCGCCGACCGGCCGACGAAACCGGCAAAGCCGAAAATGTCCTCGCCGACCCGCCGGTGCGGAGTGGCGGTAGGCTTGCCGTGGCGTTGGCCCATCTCTTCGAGGCGGGAAAACAAAGTGTCGATGCCGACCGGCCGGGCGAAATAGTCATGTGCGCCGGCCCGCATCGCAGCGACCGCGATCGAGACCGAGCCGCCCTGAGACATCGCCAGCGTCAAAGCGCCCCCGGCGAGCTTGGCGATCCGGCCGAGCCCGGCTTCGGGCTCCGGATCGATATCGGTCAGCGCCCCGAGGTCCGCGAAGATCACGTCGTAGCGCCCGCCGCGCAGCGCCTTCAGCCCGTTCTGACCGCTCGAAGCGTGATCGCAGAGCGCCCCGTTGGCCCAGGCCCGTTCGGTGAACTGATAGACCTCTCGAGCCAGCACCGGATCGCGATCGACGATGAGAATACGTGTCTGTCTGACTGATCCCATTCCGGCAGACATGTCGGCTTGTCCCCCTGTTCCCCGACTCGCGTTGGGCGGTCGGGCGCGATCTGGATTGTTGTCAATTAGGGTAAACAAAGGGTTTGCGATCCATCTGAACCCACAGGCGCCACGCCGCCAAAGCTTGCTTTGACCCTTCGCCCGGCGATGCTAGGATTCGCACGCCAACTGCTTCGTTTTTGCCGATTGGGGTGCGTTGGGGTGCGGGCTTTGGTCTATCTTTTCGTGGCGATCGTCAGCTTCAGCGTCGGCGCTATCGTCTATTACGGGCTGAGCTTCACCCCCATAGAAGCCGCCCTTTTGGTGCTGATTGCGGGCCTCGGTTGCTGGCTTGCTCTCGAGCTCAAGGGGCGTCGACGCGCCGAACTGCGGCTCGAAAAGGCGATCGAGGATCTCTCGCGCCTACACACCCGTGATTCGGTCGCCGACCAGTCGATTTCCGCCAAGCTCGACGCGCTGGTCGCCCGCGACCTCGGCACCAGGACCGATGTGCTCGAGGCCGATGTTTCGGTCCTGGGTACCGTCGTCCGCCAGGTCGCCGAGACCCTGGCCGACCTCGACGAGCGCTTCGCTGCGCGGCGTCCCGGTCCCGCTCAGTCGCGTCCGGCTCAAGCGACGGCCGCAACAACGGAGCCCTATCCGGTCATTCCGGTCGAGATGTTGAGCCAGGCGCTCGACGAGAACCGGCTGATCTTCCATATGCAGCCGATTCTCACCCTGCCGCAGCGCCGCACCCACGGCTACGACCTCGTGCCGCGCCTGATGCTGGAGGACGGCGAGCTCGCCGATTCGCCCGATTATATGCCGCGCCAGGGCGGTGGCAGGTTGATCGTCCGAATCGAGCGGCTCCTGATCGAGACCGCCATCACCATCGTCCGGCGCGCTCGAACCAGCAACGAGCCGGCGACGCTGTTCGTTCCGTTGACGCGCGCCAGCCTCACCGACCCGAACGCCCGTGACCAGCTGCTCGGCGTGCTGGAAGCCAACCGCGCCGTTAGCAATTTTCTGGTCTTGGCAATCGACGACGGTGAGTTTCGCGCGCTCTCCGGCCCGGAGCGCGATGCGATCGAGGCCATTGCCGGCAAGGGTGTGGCGATCTGCATCGACAATGCCCGCTCGCTGCGCCTCGAAATCCCCGAACTCGCCCGGATCGGGGTCGCCTATATCAAGGTCGAGGCGCAGAGATTCCTCGCCGCTCCGCAGACCTTGACCGATTTTCATTCCACCGACGTTGCCGCCTGGCTCGCCCGCTCGGGCATTTCGCTCATCGCCCGCGATGTCAAAAGCGAATCCCAAATCCTTTCCCTTCTCGACGACGGGGTGAAGTTCGCCGAGGGCACGCACCTCGCCCCGCCGTCCCCGATCCGCGCCGATCTTCTCGCGGCGCCCGGCGGCGAGGAACCCGACGCACCACTCTTCCGGATGAGCCGCTGAACGGCATTCCGAACCTCGCCCGATGACCCAGCCCATGCCGCTGCTTGCCGGCCTTTCCGTGCTCGCGGGTCAGTATGAAGCGCTGCTCTGCGATGTCTGGGGTGTCGTCCATAATGGACGGCATCCGGATGATCAGGCTGTGGGCGCGCTGAAGCACTTCCGGCAAGCAGGCGGGACGGTCGTGCTGATCACCAATTCACCCCGCCCCGCCACCTCGATCGCCCTCGATCTCGACGCGATCGGCGTGCCGCACGCCGCCTGGGACGCGATGGTCTCCTCTGGCGATGTCACTCGCGCGCTCATACGTCAATATACCGGCAGGCCGCTGCTTCGCGTCGGTCCCGACCGCGACCTGCCGCTATTCGCCGATCTCGGTGTGCGTTTTGCCGGCGCCGAGGCGGCCGCCGCTATCGTCGTCACCGATCTCGACCGCGGCGATCAAACTCCCGGCGACTACGCGGATCGATTGTGCACATGGCGGGCTCTCGGCCTGCCGATGATCTGCGCCAATCCCGACATCATGGTCGAAGAGGGCGACCGCCTGGTCTATTGCGGGGGCGCGCTCGGCGAGGAGTATCGCAAACTTGGCGGCGAGGTGCTGATGGCCGGCAAGCCCTTTGCGCCGATCTATGAGGAGGCGGTCCGGCTCGCGGCGAAGGCAGCGGGCCGCCCGCTCGACAAGCACAAACTCCTCGCCATCGGGGATTCGGTCAGGACCGACGTCAAGGGCGCTGCCGCCTTCGGCCTTGATTTCCTCTTCATCGCCGGCGCCATCCATGCGCAGGATTTCGACGCTAAAGACGACCCCGACCCCCGCCAAGTCGCCGCACTTCTCGCCCCCGCCGGCGCCGGGGTGCGCGGCTTCATGCCGGCGCTGAAATGGTGAGGCGCTGCTGTCCGCGCCCTTGCAATCCCCCCCCTCCCGGGGCAGTTTCCGGCCCTTCACGGGGCTGGCCATGGCCTTTCACGTACTCGACGGTCTCAATTCGGTCCCCAACGCCTTGAAGGGTGCCGTCGTCGTCATTGGTAATTTCGACGGCTGCCATCGCGGCCACCAGTCGGTTTTCCAGATCGGCATCGAGGGGGCCCGCGCCCGCGGTGTGCCGGCGTTGATGTTCACTTTCGAGCCGCATCCGCAGGACGTGTTCGCGCCCGCCCCCTTCATGTTCCGCCTGACCGGCGGAGAGATGAAGGCGCGCCTCGCCGAGGCGATCGGCTTCGGCGGTATCGTCGTTATGCCCTTCACCCGCGATTTTTCGCAGAACAGTGCCGAGGTCTTCGTCACCGATTATCTGAAAAGTGCGCTCTCGGTCAGCGCCGCGGTCGTCGGCGCCGATTTCCGTTTCGGCAAGGGCAGGGCCGGCACGCCCGACTATCTGGAGGCGGCGGGCGAGCGCCTCGGCTTCGCCGTCACCGTCGCCGACATGCTCGACGAGGGCGACGCCCCGGTCTCCTCGACCCGCGTCCGCGCGGCGCTGGGTGAAGGCCGGGTCGAAGACGCCAACGAACTTCTGGGCTACCACCATCTCATCGCCGGCCGCGTCATCCACGGCGACCGGCGCGGCCGCGAGCTCGGCTATCCGACCGCCAATATCGCGCTCTCGCAATTGAGCCAGCTGCGGCAAGGCATCTATGCGGTGCGCGTCCGCCATGCGGGGCAAACCCACGACGCGGTCGCGAGCTACGGCAGGCGGGTGATGTTCGACAATGCCGAGCCGCTTTTCGAGGCGTTCCTGTTCGATTTCTCGGGCGATCTCTACGGCTCGTTCCTCGAGATCGCTCTGGTCTCTTACCTCAGAGACGAAGCCAAGTTCACCTCGATCCCGGCGCTGATCGACCAAATGGATCGCGACAGTGTGCTGGCAAAGGAGAAGCTCGCCGCCGCCCGGCCGCTGTCGCCGCTCGACGGGAAACTCGGCCTTTTCCGCCCCTGACGGTGGCTGGAAAGCGCTGGCCTTGCCCCCCCGGCCTTGTTAAAAGCCGACGCGATTTCAGAAGGCCGATCACGGGCATCTCATGGACGACGCGCCGGCGAAAGCCGCCGAAAAGTTCGACTATTCGAAGACGTTGTTCCTGCCGCGCACCGGGTTCCCGATGCGGGCCGGCTTGCCGCAGCGCGAACCCGACTGGCTCGCCCGCTGGGAGAGGATGGGTATCTATGCCCGCCAGCGCTCCGCCGCTCGCGGCCGCGACAAGTTTGTCCTTCATGACGGGCCGCCCTACGCCAACGGCAATATCCATATCGGCCACGCGCTCAACAAGATCCTCAAGGACTTCGTCGCCCGCTCGATGCAGATGCTCGGGCACAATGCCGCCTACGTGCCCGGCTGGGACTGCCACGGCCTGCCGATCGAATGGAAGATCGAGGAGGAATACCGGGCCAAGGGCAAAGACAAGAACGACGTGCCGGTCAACGAGTTCCGCCGGGAATGTCGCGACTTCGCGCTCAAATGGATCGACGTGCAGCGCGAGGAATTCAAGCGGCTCGGCGTCAACGGCGACTGGCAGAATCCCTACACCACGATGGATTTCGATTCCGAGGCGGCGATTGCCGGCGAATTGATGAAGTTCGCGATGTCCGGCCAGCTCTATCGCGGGTCAAAGCCGGTGATGTGGTCGGTGGTCGAGCGCACGGCGCTGGCGGAAGCCGAGATCGAATATCAGGAGTATGAGTCCGACACGATCTGGGTGAAGTTTCCGGTCAAGGCGTTCCGCCACCATTCAGGAGAGGATTTTGGTCCCGATTTAGCTACAGACGACGAAATCGAAGGTTCCTTTGTCGTCATCTGGACTACAACGCCTTGGACGATCCCCGGGAACCGAGCGCTGTCATTCCGACGCGACATCGGCTACGGCCTCTACGAAGTGACAGATGCGCCAGCCGACAACTGGGCGAAGAGCGGCGACAGGTACATTCTTGCCGACAAGCTCGCTTCCGAGACGTTGAGCAAAGCTCGAGTTCTCAACTTCGAACGCCGAGGTTCCGTGTTTGCTCCGAGCCTTGTGGAATTTGTCTGCCATCACCCGCTGCGCGGGCTTTCGGGCGGCTACCAGTTCAACGTACCGCTATTTCACGGCGAGCACGTCACCGACGATGCCGGCACCGGTTTCGTCCACACCGCGCCCGGCCACGGCCGCGAGGATTTCGAACTCTGGACGGCGCACGCCCGCGATCTCGAGGCGCGCGGCATCTCGCCTGACATTCCCTTCACTGTCGATGACGCCGGGTTTTTCACCAAGGACGCGCCGGGTTTCGAGGGCGCGCGAGTGATCGACGACAAGGGAAAAAAAGGCGATGCCAATGAGCGCGTCATCGAAGCGCTGAAGGCGCGCGGCATGCTCGTCGCGCGCGGCCGCCTCAAGCACCAGTATCCTCATTCCTGGCGCTCGAAAAAGCCGATCATTTTCCGCAACACTCCGCAATGGTTTGTCCATATGGACAAAGCCATCGGCGGCAAGGGTGATACCCTGCGGGCCCGCGCGCTCGCCGCGATCGATGCGACCCGCTTTGTCCCCTCGGCCGGTCAAGCGCGCCTCAGGGCCATGATCGCCGAACGCCCGGACTGGGTCCTCTCCCGTCAGCGCGCCTGGGGCGTGCCGATCACCGTTTTCGTCAACACCGCCAGCGGCGAGGTGCTTCGCGACGACAAAGTCAATACCCGTATCGTCGAGGCGTTCATGTCCGAAGGCGCCGACGCCTGGTTCGCCGCCGGCGCCAAGGCGCGCTTCCTCGGCGTCGACTATTCCGCCGAGGACTACGAGCAGGTCACCGACATTCTCGACGTCTGGTTCGATTCCGGCTCGACCCATCAATACGTGCTGCGCAATTCGGCGCGCTGGCCGGATTTGAAATGGCCCGCCTCGCTCTATCTCGAAGGCTCCGACCAGCATCGGGGCTGGTTCCATTCCTCGCTGCTGGAAAGTTGCGGGACGACCGGCCGTGCGCCCTATGACGCGGTCCTGACCCATGGCTTCACGGTCGACGAAGCCGGCCACAAAATGTCCAAGTCGCTCGGTAACAGCGTCGCTCCTCAGGAGGTGACAAAAAAGTACGGCGCCGACATTCTGCGCCTCTGGGTCGCCTCGACCGATTACGCCGAAGACCAGCGCCTCGGCGAGACCATCATCCAGACGACGGTCGACGCCTATCGCAAGATGCGAAACACCTTGCGCTGGCTGCTCGGCAGCCTCGTCCACTTCTCGCTCGCCGAAGCGGTCGACTATGCCGAAATGCCCGAACTCGAGCGTTACATGCTGCATCGGCTGGCCGAACACGATACCATTGTCCGGCAGGCCTATGCCGATTTCGACTACAAGCGCATCTTCTCGGCGCTGTTCAATTTCATGACCGTAGACCTTTCGGCGTTTTATTTCGACATCAGCAAGGACGCGCTTTATTGCGACCCCGCCTCCTCGATGCGCCGGCGAGCCTCGCTGACCGTGCTCGACAAGCTCTTCGAGTGCCTCACCGCCTGGCTCGCGCCCATCCTCTGTTTCACCATGGAAGAGGTCTGGCTCGACCGTTATCCGGGCGAGGAGTCCTCGGTGCATTTGCGAGTCTTCCCGGGGGTTCCGGAAAATTGGCGCGATCCGGCGCTCGCCGAGAAATGGCGCAAGATCCGCGCCGTGCGCCGCGTCGTCACCGGAGCGCTCGAGATCCCGCGCCGCGACAAGACCATCGGCTCGTCACTCGAAGCCGCCCCCGACATCTACATCGCCGACGCCGATTTCTATGTCGCGATCCACGCAGAGGACATGGCCGAGATCGCCATCACATCCGACGCCAAGGTCATTCGGGGGGAGGGGCCCGCCGAAGCGTTCCGGCTCGACGAGGTCAAGGACGTCTCGGTTGTCTTCAGGCTCGCCGAAGGCAAGCGCTGCGCTCGCTCCTGGAAGATCTCTTCCGACGTCGGGTCCGACCCGGCCTGGCCGGACATTTCCCCGCGCGACGCCCAGGCGATGCGCGAATGGCAGGCCCGCGCCGGCAACGAGGCCGCCGAGTAAATGGCCGGCAATGAAAGTGTTTCCGTCAAGCCGGGCGTCGGATGGCTCAGCCTTAACGCGCTGGTGCTCGTCTATTTCGCCGACCGGTTGCACAAGGTCGCCCAGATTCACCTGATAGGCTGGCAGGGCGGGGAGGCGATCACAATCACCCCGTTCTTCGACTATGTGCTCGTCTGGAACTCCGGGATCTCTTACGGGCTCCTGTCCTCGGTACCTCCCGCGGTGCTGATTGCGGCGATGGCGGCGGCGGTCGTCGGGCTCGCGGCGTGGTGGTTCAAGACCGGCTCGGCGCTAACCCGCTGGGGCCTCGCCTTCTGCCTCGGAGGGGCCTTTGGCAATATCACCGACCGGCTCGCCTATGGGGCGGTCGCCGACTTCTTCTCCCTGCACGCCATGGGCTACTATTTCTACATCTTCAACATCGCCGACCTCGGCATCAGTTTTGGTCTGCTGCTGCTGGTTATCGACATGCTGAGGCCGCGCCGCCGTCATGCCTGATCGCAAAATAGCCGGATTCTGGCCTTATCGGCTGCGATCGTTTACGCTACAAGACGGCGCGCTGGCACGGGCGCATGGGGTAAGGCGAGTGAAGCATTTTTCCGCTTTGACGGGACGTCTGGCTCACACCGGGCGGCTCGCCTGGATCGCCGCTGGACTGGGGTCCGCAGCGCTGCTTTCCGCCTGCACCACCGTCGAGGGAACCAATGCCCTCATCAGCGCCGAGACCTTTGAGCGCGAAGTGATGACCGAGACGCTCCAGGGGATCGGCATCTTACCGCGCGAGAACACCAAGGAGGCGCTCAACGCGCCCCGCGGGCCGCTGGTCGAGCCTCCCGATCCCAACCTTCTGCCGCCGCCGTCCGAAAGCATGGCGAGCCTCTTGCCCGAGGATTCGGATCGCCCGCTCCTCGATCCGACCGGCCTGAGCGAGGAAGACTTGCGGATGATACGCGGCGCCAAGGTCGTCGACATCGACATCGGCACCGGGCGGGCGCTCACCCCGCAGGAAGCCCAGATCCTCACGGCACGCCTGCGCGATTACCGCGCCCATCAGTTTGAGCGGACCGCCCAGAGCGACTTCCCGCTCGAAATGCCGCCTCTGCATCTATTCACCAATGTCGGAGGCATCGACTTTGTGTGCCTCGCCGAGAACGGCGAACTCGTCGCGCTCGACGATCCACTCTGTCCGCCGGCGATCCGCGAGGCGTTGCTCAACAACGGCTAGCCGCCCGCGAGGTCCGCCGCGCCGAAAGGGCTCTCCCATCCGATGGCCGAGACCGCCGCACCCGAAACCGGCGAAAGACTCGCCAAGGTCATGGCCCGCGCCGGGCTTTGCTCGCGGCGGGTCGCCGAGACCTGGATCGCTGCCGGACGCGTCGCGCTCAACGGCGCGCCCGTCACTTCGCCGGCGACCCTCGTCACCGAAGCCGACCAGGTCGCCGTCGACGGCACGCCCCTCGCCCGCCATGCCGAGACCCGTCTTTGGCGCTATCACAAGCCGGCCGGCCTGATGGTCACCGAGCGCGACCCCGAAGGCCGCCCGACGATCTTCGATCGACTCAAAGGTGCCGGATTGCCGCGGGTCCTCACCGTCGGTAGGCTCGATTTCAACACCGAGGGCCTGTTGCTTCTGACCAATGACGGCGGGCTGAAGCGCGTGCTCGAATTGCCCGCGACCGGGTGGCTCCGCCGCTACCGCATCCGTGCTTTCGGCCGAATCGACCAGGGACGCCTCGACGAGCTCAAGGATGGCGTTACCATCGAGAAGGTCCATTACGGGCCGATCGAGGCGACCCTCGAACGCGAACAGGGCGGTAATGTCTGGATCAACGTCGCCCTGCGCGAGGGCAAGAACCGCGAAATCAAAAAAGTCCTCGGCGCTCTCGGGCTCCAGGTCAATCGCCTGATCCGGCTTTCCTACGGACCCTTCCAGCTCGGCGACCTCGCGCCCGGCGCCGTCGAGCCGGTGCGGCGGAAAATCCTGCGCGACCAGCTTGGCACCAGCCTCGCCGAGGAGGCCGGCGCCAATTTCGACGTGACGCCCGAACCGGTTGCTCCCGTCCGCCCCAAGCCCGTCGCCCCGCCGCGCGCACGCCGGCGCGCCCGCTAGGGAAATGCGAATCGTTGCCGGCAAGTTTCGCGGCCGCCCGCTGGCTTCCCCTCTATCGGACGCGATCCGTCCGACCGCCGACCGGGTGCGCGAGTCGATCTTCGACATTTTGACTAACCGCCTCGGCGCCGATCTCGGCAGCGTGGCGGTGCTCGATCTTTTCGCCGGCACCGGCGCCATGGGACTCGAGGCGCTGTCGCGGGGAGCGTCGAGCTGTGTCTTTGTCGACTCGGGCATCGAGGCGCGCGCCATTCTGCGCGAAAACATCGAGCGCTTCGGCTTGGGCGGGGTGACGCGGATGCTCCGGCGCGACGCGACCCAACTCGGGCCGGCCGGCAATCTCGGCCCCTTCGGCCTGATCTTTGCTGATCCGGCCTATGGCGAAGGGCTGGGCGAGAAGGCTCTGGCTTCGGCGCTCGAAGGCGGCTGGCTCGCCGCCGATGTAATGATCTTGCTGGAGGAGGCGCGTACCGCCAACATCACGCCGCCCACCGGCTTGGAATTACATGACCGCCGCACCTATGGCGACACCGCGGTGCTGTTGTTCGGCCGCGCTTGAGGTCAGGCTCGAGCGGGTGGGTGTTTGGCCTATTTGCGCCCGAACAGGCGCTCGATATCGGCCTTTTTCAGTTCCACATAGGTCGGCCGCCCATGGATGCACTGGCCGGAATGGGCGGTCGCCTCCATTTCGCGCAACAGCCGGTTCATCTCCTCGGCCTTGAGCCGCCGTCCCGAGCGCACCGAGCCGTGGCAGGCCATTCGCCCAGCGACTGCCTCGAGCCGTTCCGAGACCGTCGATATGTCGTCCCATTCGGCAAGCTGGTCGGCGACGTCGGCCACTAGCCGGGCGACATTCGGCTGGCCAAGCAACGCCGGGGTCTCGTGGACGGCAACCGCCCGCGGCCCGAACCGCTCTATTCCGAGCCCGAGTTCGGCGAGTGCTGTTGCGGCCTCCTCGAGCCGGGCGCAATCCTCCTCGGGCAGCTCGACGATTACCGGAATGAGATGCCGCTGCGCCGCGATCGGCCCCTCGGCGAGTTCGGCCTTGAACTTTTCATAGACCAGCCGCTCGTGGGCCGCGTGCTGATCGACGAGCAGCATCGAGTCCTCGGTCTGGGCGACGATGTAATTGTCGAAGATCTGGGCGCGGGCGACCCCGAGTGGAAACCGGTCCGGCTCGTCCCGCGGCGCCTCGACCTTGCCGCTCGGCTCGACCGACGGCATTTCGGCCTGCCGCTCCATTACCTCGACCTCGGCGGCGGGCGAACTGACGATCGGGGGCTGCTTGCGCTCCCCGAAACCGGAGCGTTTCGGCGCCTCGGCCATGAGCGGCATCGGCTCCGGCATCGGTTGGTCCCTGGCGGCGAGGCTCGGGGCGGAGGTGGCGGAAGGTTGCACCGCCGCGACTTGGGCGACCGCTGGCTCCGCACGCTTGTGCGCTGCGGCGAGTTCGAAGGGCGTGTCGGGGTCGGCCGCCCCCGGCTTCATCTGACCGGCCGGCCTCGGCTCGGGCCGGAACGCCGCGATCGTGGCGTCCCCCATCTTGCGGTTTGGCTTCACCCCGGCTGCCGCGAATGCCTCCTTGATCGCCTTGATCACAGCGGCGCGGACATTGCCCTGATCGCGAAACCGGACCTCGGCTTTCGCCGGATGCACATTGACGTCGACCTCGCTCCCGGGCAGGTCGACGAAAATCGCCACCGCCGGATAGCGGTCGCGATGCATGTAATCGGCATAGGCGGCGCGCAGCGCGCCGAACAGGACCTTGTCGCGCACCGGCCGGCTGTTGACGAAAAAGAACTGGCTGAGCGTGTTTGCCTTGTTGTAGGTCGGCAGGCCCGCAAGCCCGCTCACCCGCACCGGTCCGCGCTCATGGTTCAGCATCACCGCGTTTTCGGCGAAATCGCCGCCCATCACCTGCGCGAGGCGCCGGTGACGCGATCCTTCCCCGGTTTGGCCGGGCCAATTGCTGGTCTGCCGATCGGCGCCGGCGAGCACGATATGGGCGCGCGGCTCGGCCATGGCGAGGCGTTTGACGATCTCGGTGATCGAAGCGGCTTCGGCCCGTTCGGTTTTCAGGAACTTCTTGCGCGCCGGCACCTTTTCGAACAAGTGCTTGATTTCGACAACCGTGCCCGGCGGCATCGGCGCCGGGTGCGGACCGTTGACCCGTCCGCCCGAGACCACGATTCCGTGCCCGAATTCGCCGCCCTTCTGGCGCGAGGCAATCCGCATGTCGGAGACCGCCCCGATCGAGGCCAGCGCTTCGCCGCGAAAGCCAAGCGTCCCTATGTCGTCGAGATTGTCGGCGTTGAGCTTCGAGGTGGCGTGCCGGCCGACGCTCAGTTTCAGGTCGGCCGCATCCATCCCCGAGCCGTTGTCCTCGACCCGGATCAGGCCCATGCCGCCGCCGGCGGTGGTGATATCGATACGGGTCGCGCCCGCATCGAGCGAGTTCTCCAGCAACTCCTTGACAATGCTGGCTGGCCGCTCGACGACCTCGCCGGCAGCGATCTGGTTAACCAGTTCATCGGGCAATTGCCGGATGGGCATGCATTGATTCTCCGCACCGCACTGTAAACCGGATATATCGGCTTTGCATTAACGCGACCTTCGATCGGTCGCGCCGCGGAAAACTGGGTTACCGAATGGCTACCTCCCCGATGCGCCGGGCCCTCGAACTTGCCGCCGAAGCGGGGGCGGCCGGGGAAGTGCCGGTGGGCGCGGTCATTGTCTGCGACGGGGTGATCCTCGTCGAGGCGGCGAACCGGACGCGGGCTTCAAACGATCCTTTGGCGCATGCCGAAATACTCGCGATTAACAAGGCATCAACCATAATTGGCGAAGCGAGACTTGAGGAATGCGATCTCTATGTAACGCTCGAGCCCTGCACCATGTGCGCCGGTGCCATCTCACTCGCCCGCATCAGGCGGCTTTATTATGGGGCCATCGATCCGAAGGGCGGGGGGGTTGAGTCGGGGGTCCGGTTTTTTGCCCAGCCGACCTGCCACCACACCCCGGAAGTGATCGGCGGCCTTGAAGAATCCGAGGCCGCTTCGCTGCTCAGAACGTTTTTTCGCGAGCGCCGATAAAGGCGTCGAGCTTTCCGGCCAGCTCGCGCTTGAACCGGTCCTTGTCGGCGTCGCTCGCCGCCAGCATTTCCCGGATCCGCCAATACTCGAACGCGCCGAACCCGCGGACCGGCGTGCGCACATAGACATCCGGGGGGTGCGCCGCGATCGTATTGGTGATGAGCACATGCATCATGATCTGTGCCGCCCCGAACCCGACATCGAGCGGGGTCGGCAAGCGCGCCGGATCGTGGTCGCTGGGGTCGCCGTTGACGTCGAGGGCGATGAGGAAATCCGAGCCCGGTGCCACCGCGTCGAGCGGCAAAGGGTTGACGACCCCGCCGTCGACCAACAACCGGTGGCCGTATTGCACCGGCTTGAAGAAGCTCGGAATGGCGATCGAGCCGGCGACCGCCTCCGCCAGCGGGCCGGTGTGGAAGACAATCTGGTGCCAGGAACGGAAGTCCGTCGCGACGACAAAGAGCGGTACCTGCAGATCCTCGAACGACGCCGGAAACTTCGCCGGCGAGAAGGCCCGGATCACCCGCTCGGCATCGAACTGCATCGGAATGCCTTCGCGGAAGAAGTTCTTGAGCCCGGTCATCTGGGTTCCCCAAAGCCGCCCCATCAGGGCGTTCATCGAGCCCAGCACCTCTATCGAATGCTCACGGATTTCCCGGCCCGTCATCCCGCCGGCCCAGCCGGCACCTATGAAGGCGCCGATCGAGGAGCCGGCGATGACGCTCGGCCTGATCCCGAGCTCATCGATTGCTTCGAGATAGGGAACGAGCGTCAGCCCGCGCGCCGAGCCGCTGCCCATCGCCACCCCAATCCGGGGGCCTGGGCCGGCTTTGCGCTGCTTTTCCGCCCGTTTGATCGCCGCAAGCTGCATCCGGCCAATCTACACCCAATAGGGTTGAAAGTTCGTTCAGTCCGCCGCCCGGTGCTCTCGCGCCACCGCCTGCCAGCCGATATCGCGCCGGCAAAAGCCATCCGCCCAATCGATCCGGTCGACCCCCGCATAGGCGCGCCGCTGCGCCTCGCTGACGCTCGCCCCGAGCGCTGTAACACCCAGAACCCGGCCGCCATCGGCAACGAGCCGGCCGCCCTCGCGCGAGGTCGCCGCATGGAAGACCTTGAGATCTGGCCCGTCCAGCCCGTCGAGCCCGCCGATCGGGGTGCCGCGCCGAAAGCTTCCTGGATAGCCTTTGGCCGACATGACGACGCAGAGCGCCGCCTCGTCCCGCCATTTCGCCGTCATCCCTTCGAGCGAACCCGCCGCGGCGGCCTCCATCAGATCGACGATGTCCGACTTGAGCCGCATCATTAGCGCTTGCGCCTCCGGGTCGCCAAACCGGACATTGAATTCGATCAGTTTCGGTCCCGCATCGGTGATCATCAGTCCGGCAAAGAGCACGCCCCGGAACGGAGTGCCGCGCGCCGCCAACCCCTTGACCGCCGGCGCGATGATTGTCTCGCGCACCTCCGCCATCATCATCTCCGTCACCACCGGGGCGGGCGAATAGGCGCCCATGCCGCCGGTATTCGGCCCCATGTCGCCGTCCCGCGCCCGCTTGTGATCCTGCGCCGAGGCGAGCATCAGAACCCGCTCGCCGTCGCTCAGCGCAAAGACACTCGCTTCCTCCCCGACGAGGCACTCTTCGACGACGACCGACATGCCGGCTTCTCCGTGCCGGCCGGTGAAGCATTCGACGATTGCCGCCGCCGCCTGCTCAATCGTGAGCGCGACGGTGACGCCCTTGCCGCTCGCGAGCCCGTCGGCCTTGACGACGATCGGCGCGCCCTGCCGGCGGACATAATCGAGGGCGGGCGCCAACTCGTCGAACCACGCATATCGGGCGGTCGGAATGCCGCGCTCGTCGCACAACGCCTTGGTGAAACTCTTTGAGGCTTCGAGCCGCGCCGCCGCCTTCGTCGGGCCGAAGACCTTGAACCCCGATGCCATGAGATCGTCGGCCATCCCCGCGACCAGCGGCGCTTCGGGCCCGATGACCACGAAATCAATCGCGCGCTCGGCGCAGAATCGCGCCACCGCCCCATGGTCGCCGACCGGCAGCCCGACCAGCGTCCCGCATTCGAACATGCCGGCATTGCCGGGCGCGATGTAGAGGGCCTCGCAGCGAGGCGAGCGGGCGATCGCCCAGGCGAGCGCATGTTCGCGTCCACCCGATCCGACGAGCAATATATTCATCGCTTTTTTTCTCGCCGCCGGCCGGCCCGCCGCCCTTGACGCAACCTGTCGGACGGCGCACCGCTTGCCGCCATGTCCGACGCGCCGACCAATATCGTTGAATTCACGGTTTCAGAGATTTCGCAGGCGGTCAAACTGACCGTCGAGACGGCTTTCGGCCATATAAGGGTGCGCGGCGAAGTCGGGCGGCTGACCCGGCCCGGCTCCGGACATCTCTATTTCGATCTCAAGGACGAAAGTGCCGTCATCTCCGCCGTCGCCTGGAAGGGCACCACGAGCCGTTGGCGGTTCCAGCCCGAACAGGGCCTTGAAGTCGTCGTTACCGGGCGGCTGACAACCTTTCCCGGCCAGTCGAAATATCAGATCGTCGTCGAAAATGTCGAACTGGCGGGGGTGGGAGCGCTGATGGCGCTGCTCGAGGAACGGCGCAAGAAGCTCCTCGCCGAAGGCCTATTCGACCTCGCCCGCAAGCAGCCAATTCCCTACCTGCCGCGGGTGATCGGGGTTGTCACCTCCCCGACGGGCGCCGTCATCCGCGACATTCTCCACCGGCTCGCCGACCGGTTCCCCACCCACGTCATTGTCTGGCCGGTGAGGGTGCAGGGCGACACCTCGGCCGCCGAAGTCGCGGCGGCAGTTGCCGGCTTCAACGCGCTGGCGCCCGGCGGGCCGATCCCTCGCCCCGACGTCATTATCGTCGCCCGCGGTGGGGGCTCGATTGAGGATCTCTGGAGTTTCAACGAAGAGGTCGTCGTCCGCGCCGTGGCGGCGAGCGTAATCCCCGTCATCTCCGCGGTCGGCCACGAGACCGACACGAGCCTCATCGACTTCGTCGCCGACCGGCGGGCGCCGACCCCGACCGGCGCCGCCGAGATGGCCGTGCCTGTCCGCGCCGAACTGATTGAGACGGTCGGGAGCCTCGGCCAGCGCGCCCGGTCGGCGCAACGGCGGCTCTTTGTCGGCTGGCGCGACCGCGTTCGTGCCGGCGCGTCCGGCCTGCCGCGCCCTGCCGACATTCTCGCCTTTGTGCGGCAGCGGCACGACGTCGCCTCGCTTCGCCTTGCCTCGAGCCTCGGGGCGCTGCTCAAAGGCAAGGCATCGGACTTTGTTAAATTGGCTCCGCGAGTTTCTACAGCGGCTCTTGTGCGCCGCCGCATTGAGCTCGCCGAGCGCCTCGCGCGTCTGGCGATGCGTATGCCGCCCGCCTTCGCCCGCCGTCTCGAGCGGGCGCAAGCCCGGCTCGAAAGCGTGCACAAGCTCCTCAATTCGCTCGGCTACCGGAACGTGCTCGAGCGCGGCTATGCGCTGGCGCTGAGCGAGGCGGGGGCGATCGTCCGCTCGGCAACCGACCTCCTCCCGGGGACGCCTTTCACGCTTCGCCTCGCCGATGGCGAATTGCCCGCCCGCGCCGAGGGCGCCCACGCCCCGCGCAAGCCTCCACCCCAGGCGCCCTCCAAAGACGGCCAGAAATCGCTGTTTTGATTTGATTGCGCTTCCGGCATAATCGCGTCGATGAACATCCTCGACCAGAACTTCAAGCCGACCGAAGCCGTGGTGCGCTATCTCGACGCCGACTATGTCGTGCTGAAACCCGGCAGTTTCGTGCGCTGCGCCATCACCGGCAAACCGATTCCGCTCGAGGAACTAGCCTATTGGAGCGTTGATCGTCAGGAGCCCTATGCCGACGCGCGTGCCGCATACGATGCCTACGTGAAGTCGCGCTGAGCCTGTATGCGTCTGCTGTTCGTCTCCAACGGCCACGGCGAGGATTCCATGGCCGCTGCGATCATCGCCCAGCTGCCGCCCGGGCTTGCCGCCGATGCGTATCCGACGCTCGGCTCGGGCGCGGCCTATCAGAGCATTTGCCCGATCGTCGGCCCGCGAGCCTTCCTTCCGAGCGAGGGCTGGCGCAACACCGCCGGCTCGGTGCTCCGCGATCTGCAGGGCGGCGTGCTTTCGACCTTTGGCCCCGCCGTCCGCTTCATGCGCAACATCCGCCACGCCTATCCCAAGACCGTCGTCGTCGGCGATCTCGTCGGCCTCGTGCTTTGCTGGCACAGCGGAGTGAAGGTCGCCGTCTATGTCGATGCTTTCCGCAACGGCTACGCCCATTCCTATTCTCCCCCCGAACGCTGGCTCATCAAGGCCGCCGCGCAAACCGTCTTCTGCCGCGACGACCTTCTCGCCCGCGAACTGCGTTCGGGCGGCATCGACGCCCGAGCCGCCGGCAACATCATGATGGATACGATCCCCTACGCGGCCTACGACCCGGCGCCGAGGCGCACCGGCGCGCTGGCCCTCGCCATCCTGCCGGGCAGCCGGGCAACCGCCGTTGACCATTTCGCGACCCAGATCGCCGCCCTCCGCCTCTTGCCGAAGGAAAAACTCCCCGATCTCTTTGTCGCTGTGGCCCCGGGCGTCGATCCGGTGGCACTGGCCGAAGCGGGAGGCCTCAACTGGGCCAATCGAGCCGGCGGCGAGGTCGCCGATCTCGGCCGGCTCGAAGGCGACGGTCTAATCATTCACCTCGCCGCGGGCGCGCTCGGCAATCTGATCGAGGCGTCGGACGCCGTCTTGTCGCAGGCCGGCACCGCCACCTGGCAGGCGATCGGGCTCGGCCGGCCGGTGATCAGTTTCATCATGCCGGCCGACCGACTGAAACGGCTGCGCGACGAGGCGGCCTTCACCGGGGAATCCAGGGTCCTCTGCCCGCGCGACCCGATCGCCATCGCCGCCGCCCTCACCCTGCTCCTTGCCGATCCCGAAGAGCGGGCCCGGCGCGGTCGGGTTGGCCGGGCGCGTATGGGCGGCCCGGGCGCCATCCAGGCGATCCTCAAGGAGCTGGCCTAGGCGCGAGGAGGCGCTCCGTCGGCGAGTTCGAAAGCCCGAGCCAGGGTCCGGTCGAGCTCACTCGCAATCCGCGCCGAATACGGCGAGAGATCGCGCGCCTCCGCCGGCACCCAGACCGGCTCGCCGAGCGAAACCCCGATCCGCGAAAAGGGATAGTTGATCTGCATCCTGTCCCATTGGCTCATCACGATCCGCCGCCGAGACGACGAAATGTGGAACGGCACGACCGGTCTCCCCGACATCCGCGCCAAAAGGGCCAGCCCGTCACTTGCTTTGCGCCCGGGCTCCGGCGGTACGTCGGCGGTGAACCCGACATTCTCTCCGCGCTTCAACACCCGCAGCATCTTCCGCAGCGCCGCGACCCCGCCGGTCCCCTCGGGCTCCTTGTAGTTTGCCCCCGACCCTTCGATCAAAGGGTTGCCCGTCGATTTTGCCAGCCCCGCGACAAATTCCCCGTCGGCGTGGCGCGACACGAGGATACTGGTCCGCGCCGGCTCGAAATTCATTACCTTGAACCAGAGGAACCCCTGGCCGTGCCAGCAGGTGAAGATCAGCGGCATCAGCTGTTGGAGCCGCTCAGGTGTATCGGTTGGCTCGAAGACCGTCCGCGAGGTCGCGGCCACTAATCGCACCAGCCCGCCGAGCAGAACGCCGCCGGCCAGTCGCCGAAAAACGCGGGAGGCCGAGGCCGCGGCCTCGCGATCGGCCGGCCCGCTCACCGCCCCTCGTCGCTTTCCGGGTCGAGCAGGCGATGGATATGAACGATGAAATAGCGCATACGCGCGTTGTCGACGCTTGCCTGGGCCTTGCGCTTCCAGACGTCGTAGGCGGACTTGTAGTTCGGGTAGACCCCGACCAGGACCACGGCGTCGAGATCCCTGAAACTCGCATGGTCGAGATCCTCGAGCTCGCCCCCGATGACGAGATGGAGGAGTTGTTCGTTCGGTGCCGCGGTCATCGCGCCTTCAGTTCCCGCGCCGGCTCCGTCCGGTCTTCCGAAGGGCAGCCATAAACCGCCTTCAGCGCCTTGTGCAACACCGCCCGGAGCTCGCCGGGCCGCGCCGCCGCCAGCGCCCCGTGTTCGAGCCCCGCCCGATTGAAAAGCGGCGGACCGTCGCAGACATCCTCGAGGGCGATGCCGCATTCGGCGAGGATCAGCGTCGCCGCCGCAATATCCCAGTCGTGCGCGCCGCGCCGCGCCACCACCGCATCGATTGCCCCGGTTGCAAGCTGCATCAAGCGGTAGGCAAGCGAGGGGATCGAGGGTCCGCGCTCATAGTCGAGCCCGAGCGCCTGCAATTCCCGATGTACCGCGGTTGGCGCTGGAATGATGGCCGGCGTCCTCGCGTCGCGCGCCGTCCATATCGGCTCGCCGTTCCGCTTCGCGCCGCCGCCGAGGGTGGCCTCGTAGAGTTCATCGCGCACCGGAGCATAGACTACTCCGACCAGCGGCACTCCCGCCTCGACCACCGCCACCGAGACGACCCAGCCGTCGTCCCCGCGCAGGAACGTCCTTGTGCCGTCTATCGGATCGACCACGAACACCCGCGATCTCGTCAGCCGCCCTTCCTCGCCGCCTTCCTCGCTCAGCCAGCCATAGTCGGGCCGCGACTGGGTCAGGATCCGATGCAGGTAGTTGTCGACGGCAATATCGGCTTCCGAAACCGGCGAGGCGTTCGGCTTGTCCCAACTCTTCGGGGCTTTGCGGAAATAGCCCTCCGCGATAATTCCCGCCGCGGCCGCCGCGCTCTTCAGCAGTTCGACATCGCCCTGTTGGTCGGTGGTCGTGAGCATCTTCCGGCTTTCCCGGAGCGGGAATCGCCCGATCCCGCCTGACTTAGTTGAGGCGCCGATCCGAGGCAAGCAACCCCGGGTCTCTTAAACCTTCTTTGCGGCGGGTCAGAACCCGCTAACCCTTTTCAAAACAACCCAAACTTAACCCAGTTCCTTAGCGGAAACGAAGCGGGCGGAGGATAGTTTGGCCCCGTAAGCGAGAGACGAAACGAAGCTCTCAGAAGTTGACAGTGAGGCACTGGAATGAGTGGCGACGCACCCGGAAAAACCGGTGTGGTGATTTTGGCAGGCAAGGCGGGAAAATACCCGCTCCTGCCGCCCCCCGCCAATGACAACGGCGCCGACGTGGAGGTGAAAACCGTCACCGTCCGCCGGACGCTGCAGAAGAGCGGCGTGACCGTGAAGATCAAGGTTCCCGTCTCCGAGTTCATCGGGGTGGCCGTGTCCACCACGATCAACGAGGAGGGAGTGCTCTTCTCGGCCATCGACCTCGTCCATCCCGATCCGGTCCTGACCTACCGGGTGTTCGAGGAGGAGGGCAACAACACCGTCGTCGCCGAATGGCAAAACTGGGGCCGCCAACTCGCACTGCCGCTCTACATCCGCGGTGGCAACGGTGATCTCATTGCCTATTCCCAGCACGTCGGCGGCGTCCTGCAGGGCGACACTTCGATGCGCCGCAAGCTCGCCTCCGAGGCCAGCCGGCGTCCGCGGTTCCTGACTCGGCGCGATCTCGGGATCGTCGTCTCCAACTAGAAATAGTACTCGATCCACACGCTGGCGGTGAACGCCAGCCCCACCCAAGTGTTGGATTTGAACCGGGCGAGGCAGTTCGCTGGATCGTCGGGCTGGAGCGTTGCGACCTGCCAGAAGAGGATCGCGGGCGCGAACCAGCTTGCGATCAGGAAGAGACCGCCGGCGCTCGCCGAGAGCGCCGCCGCGATCCACAGCACCACCGCGACCGTATAGAAAATCGTGACGGCCAACCGCGCGTTCCGACCGAACAGGCGCGCCGTCGATTTCACCCCGATCAGGGCATCGTCTTCGCGGTCCTGCAGCGCATAGATCGTGTCGTAGCCGATCACCCAGGCGATCGATCCGAGATAGAGGAGGTAGGCGGGCAGGCTCAGCGAACCGAGTTCGGACGCCCAGCCCATCAGCGCTCCCCATGAGAAGGCGAGTCCGAGAAAGAGCTGCGGCCACCAGGTCGCCCTTTTCATGAAGGGATAGATGACGACGAGGCCGAGCGAGGCGATGCCGAGCCAGACGGTGAAGCCATTGAACTGCAGCAGCACCGCGAGTCCGACGAGGCCCAAGACCACCATGAACGCCGCCGCCTGCCCGACGCTTACTTGCCCGGAGGGAAACGGCCGCGAACGGGTCCGCGCCACCAGTCCGTCGATATTGCGGTCGACGATGTCGTTGAAGACGCAGCCCGCGCCGCGCATGACGATCGCCCCGATCAGGAACCAGAGGACGGAAATCGTCGGGAAATTCGCCTTACCCGCAACCGCCGCGAGCGCCAAACTCATGGCGCAGGGCCAGAACAAGAGCCAATAGCCGATCGGCCGGTCGAACCGTGCCATGCGGAAATAGGGCTTGAACGCGTCGGGCGCGAACCGGTCGACCCAGTTGCCTTGAGGGGCGTCGGCGACGCGCCCGTCGCCTTGAGACTTACTTGGGTCGGATTGCATCGGCCAAGTCTGTCAGGCTAGATCGCCCGAACGCAAGTCCCACAAGCCCCAAGAGCAGAGTCGGCCCGTGCCGCGCACCCACGCCACACTGCCGCGCCTCTTCGTCGCTTCCAGCCTGGGGCCGGGCGCTGCCGTCCCGCTCGACGCCGCCCAGTCGCATTATCTGACAACGGTCTTGCGCCTTAAGAAGGGAAGCCAGGTCGTCGCCTTCAACGGCCGAGATGGCGCGTGGAGGACCGGCCTTCTCACGCCCTCCCGCAAAGGCGCGGAACTCGTGCCCATCGAGCGCATCGCCCGCCAGACCGAGCCCGCCGACCTCTGGTATTTCTTTGCACCGCTGAAAGCGGGGCGGCTCGACTACATGGTGCAAAAGGCGACCGAAATGGGCGTAAGTCACCTCCAGCCGGTCATCACCCGCTTCACCCAGGCGAGCCGCGTTAATCTCGACCGCATGAGGGTAAACGTCGTCGAGGCCGCAGAGCAATGTGAGGTCCTTTCGCTCCCTGTAGTCCATGATTCGGTGCCGCTCGCCCGGCTGATCGAGGCCTGGCCGGAGGATCATTTCGGCCGGCGTCTGATCTTCGCCGACGAAGCCGCGGTCTCAGGTTCTCCGATCGAGGCGCTGCGCGCTGTCGGAGGCGACCCCCTCGGTCTCATTGTCGGCCCGGAAGGCGGATTCTCCGAGGAGGAACGGGCGCTGCTGCTCGCCCAGAAATTCGTCCTGCCGGTCAGCCTCGGTCCGCGGATTCTGCGCGCCGACACCGCGGCGGTCGCGGCCCTGGCGGCCATTCAGGCATCCATCGGCGATTGGCGATAAAAGGATTGAACTCCCGGCCGGGGCGGCTATTGTCGCGCGCCCCCAGCCGGATTCGCCCCTTGTCGGTCGCCTCGAAAGCCTCCAACGACCCTATCGCCTCCCGGGCCGACCTAGTGGCGGCACTCGAGGGCGGCTGCAAGCCGAAAAACCAATGGCGCGTCGGCACCGAGCACGAAAAATTCGTGTTTCGCTCGAACACCCACAAGCCCGTCCCCCATGAAGGCGAGAACGGCATCGGCGCGCTTCTCAAGCGGCTCGGTGAAAAGCTCAAGGCCGAACCGATGGTTGAGGCGGGCCAGATCATCGGCCTCGTGGTCGAAGACGGGCAGGGCGCCGTCTCGCTCGAGCCCGGCGGTCAGTTCGAGCTTTCCGGTGCTCCGCTTCGGACCCTTCACGAGACCTGCTCGGAAACGCACAACCATTTGCGCGTGTTGCGGGAGATCGCCGAACCGATGGGGATCAAGTTCCTCGGCATCGGCGTCGCCCCGACCTGGCGGATCGACGAGGTACCGCTGATGCCGAAGGCGCGCTACAGGATCATGACGCCCTATATGGAGAAGGTCGGCACGCTCGGTACCTCGATGATGCGCCGCACCTGCACCGTGCAGGCCAATCTCGATTTCGCCTCTGAAGCCGACATGGTCAAGAAACTGCGCGTCGCGCTGGCCCTCCAGCCGGTCGCGACCGCGCTTTTCGCCAATTCGCCCTTCCTCGACGGCAGGCCCTCGGGGCTGCTCTCGACCCGCAGCCATATCTGGCTCAACACCGATCCGGCCCGCACCGGCATGCTGCCCTTCGCGTTCGAAGCTGGCATGGGCTTTGAGCGCTACGTCGACTATGCCCTCGACGTGCCGATGTATTTCGTCATCCGAGACGGCAAATATGTGAATTGCGCCGGCCAGAGTTTTCGCGATTTTCTCGTCGGTAAACTCCCGGCACTTCCGGGTGAGGTCCCCACCAAGGCCGATTGGGACAATCATCTTTCGACGATCTTCCCCGAAGTCCGCCTAAAGGGTTTCCTCGAAATGCGCGGCGCCGATTGCGGCCCCTGGGAGGAAATCTGTGCGCTGCCGGCGCTCTGGACTGGGCTCCTTTACGACGAGGCCGCGCTCGACGGGGCCTGGCAGATCGTCAGGCACTGGACAGCGCAAGAGCGCCAAGCGCTGCACCTTGCGGTGCCGAAGACGGCGCTGTCAACGCCCTTCCGCAAAGGCACTGTGCTTGACATCGTCCGGCAGATTCTGCCGCTCGCCCGGGCTGGCCTGCAGCGGCGCGACAATCGCAATTGGGAGGATTTCAACGAGGAAATCCATATTGCCCCGCTGCAGGTGATCGCCGACAGCGGCCGGACGCTGGCCGAGCGCCTGCTCGATCTCTATCACGGCGCCTGGGAGGGCGAACTCGACGAGATTTTCGAGGCCCGTGCCTACTAGTTGGCTTCGCGCCGAAACATCCAGACCCCGATCCAGCCGCTGACCAGCACCAGCAAGATGGCGATGACGATGCCGCCGAGCGAGGTGATCGACAGGAATTCCGAGCGGAAGATCGCCCGCGCCGCGTCGACCACATGCTTGATCGGGTTGATGTCGGCGATGAACGACAGCCAGCCCGGCGCGAGCGACATCGGCAACAGAATCCCCGAGAGCAAGAGCAGCGGCAAGGCGACCGCATTGGCGAGCGGGGCGAGCGCGTCTTCGCTTTTCAGCCACAGCGCCGCCGCGTAGCTGAGCGAGGAAAAGGCCGCGGCCAAGACCGAAATCAGCACCAGGCCCAAGAGCACCGCTCCGAAGGGCGCGCGAAAGCCGAAGAGCAGCGCCGCGAGTACCAGCACCGCGCCCTGCACGAACACCACGACTACGTCATGCATGACTCTTCCGCCAATCAGCGCCACCCGGCTCGCCGGGGTCACCCGCATCCGCTCGATCACCCCGGCACGCCACTCGGCGATCAGCCCAAAGCCGATGAACACGGCTCCGAACATGCCGAGTTGGATGAGCAGGCCAGGCACGAACACTGCCCAGGCGTCGCCCGGCGGGAAGCCGGGTACGGCGGCGACGCTTTCGAGGAGCGGCCCGAACAGCACGAGATAGAGCACCGGCTGCATCAGTCCGATGATCACCCAGGCGGGGTTCCTGAGGCTGAGCCGAAAGGCGCGGGCGAAAACGATCCAGGTGTCGCGCAGGAAAATCATGAAAACCTCTCTTATGCGGTTTCGTCGCGCAGCGACCGGCCGGCGAGGGTGAGGAACACGTCGTCGAGCGTCGGGCTCGCCACCTCGACGCCGACCGCGTCGAGCCCGTCGCCATTGAGCCCGCGCATCAGGGAGGGCAGGGCCGAAGCGCCGTCCGGCACGTGAAGCCGCACGATATTGCCGTCGACCGAAGGTGTGTCGGCGCCCTTGAGCGTCGACACGATCGCGGCGGCGCGCGCCGCTTCGGTTGCATCGCGCATGGTGAGGGTCACGAGGTCGCCGCGCACTTTCTTTTTCAACTCCTTCGGGGCGCCTTCGGCGACGATCCTGTCCGCATCGATGACCAGAATGCGGTGCGGAGCGAATCCGCTTCGTCCATGTAATGGGTGGTCAGGAATACGGTTGAGCCGAGCTTGTCCCTGAGATTGCGCACATGCACCCAGAGATTGGCCCGTGCTTGCGGATCGAGCCCGGTCGAGGGCTCGTCGAGAAAGACGAGATCCGGCTCGTGGATCAGCCCCATGACAATGTCGAGTCGCCACCGTTGCCCGCCGGACAGCGAACCGCACTTGCGGCCCCACGCATCGGCGAGGTCGAACTGCGCCATCAGTGCCTCGCCGCGGCTCTTCGCCGTCGCTTTGTCGATCCCGTACATGCGGGCGTGATCGACGATCTCCTCGCCTGCCACGGCATCCGGGTAAGTGCCGCCCGATTGCGCCACATAGCCGATCCGCCGCCGCACCCCGACCGGGTCCCTCAACAGGTCGCAACCGGCGACCGTTGCAGTCCCGCCGGTAGGCCTCAGAAGCGTGCACAACATCCTGAGCGTTGTGGTCTTGCCGGCGCCGTTCGGGCCGAGAAATCCGACGATTTCGCGCGGCCTCACCTCGATATCGATGCCTGCGACCGCCTCGATATCTTTGGCGCGCGTCTTGAAGGTTCGCTTCAGACCGCGCGCTACGATGGCGGCTGTTTCAGAGGTGGTGGGCACGGCATTCGATTCGGGGCTGGATGGGCGCAGGCATATGTAGTCGGATTTTTTGGCGAGGCAATCGCCGCATCGGGCCGCACTCCGCGGCGAATCGAGGCGATATCAGGCGGCCGTCACCGATTTGCGCTCGGCGCCCGTGCCCGTATCGAGATTGCCGAGCTTCTCCACGATGTGCCTCGCCAGCGCGTCGTAAATGCCACCATAGGCGTTGCTCGCCCTCAACAAAGCGAGTTCCGCGTTGGGAAGGCGCGGAAATCCATCCTTCGGTCCCAGAATTCGCATGCCCGGCTGGATCGAGCTCTCAGCCAAGTAACCGACCGCCAGATTCGAACTGACCGCGCTAATGATGCCGGTCGCGCTCGAGGAGACATAGGCCACGCGGAAATCGCGGCCGGCGCGATTAAGTGCCGATTCCGCCGCCGCCCGCCAGCAGCAGGTTGTGGGCCCGCAGGCGATCGACAGTGGCAAAGTGTCTTCCTCGCCCGCCTTCCAACCGGGAGAGGAAACCCAGAACATCGGCTCGGTGCGGAACAACTCGCCGGTCTCTCTCAGCGTGCCCTGCGTGAAGACGATGATATCGAACTTGCCCGTCTTCATGCCGGCGAGGAGGTCCTCTGAAGGCTGGCAGGTCACTTCGACCTGGATACGCGGATTTGTCTTCTGGAAAGACGACAAGATCTTCGGCAGCAGTTTCGAGGCGTAGTCGTCCGGCATGCCGAAACGGATCGTGCCGCTCAAATCGACATCGGTGAACATGTCGATGATGTCGGCATTGATCTGCAACATCCGCCGCGCCCGGGTGAACAACGCTTCCCCTTGCGCGGTCAGTTCGACCTTACGTCTGACGCGGCTGAAGAGGCCATGCCCAAGCCGTTCCTCGAGCCGCTTGATCTGCATCGATACCGCCGACTGGGTCTTGTTCACCCGCCGCGCCGCCTCGGTGAAACTGCCGCAATCGGCGATCGCCGCGAAGGTTCTGAGCTGGTCGAGATCGAGCGGAGCGCTCATGAGAATTCCATCACTAATATTGATTGACCGGATGAATTCTATTTGTTTGATTGATGGAGCGCAAGCCTCTAATTGATTATCCAACAGCCCGGACGCGGCCCTCCCGAGAAGCTCTCCGCGACCTCCGGACGATTGGAGAATGTTCATGGCCTATATGCCGCACAGCGAGCGTCCCGCGCTCGCCGCTCTCATTTTCGCTCCCATTGAGGGGCTCGCGAAATGGTTCAGCGCCATGCGCAAGAATCACGCCAGCCAGACCGCGCTCCTTCAGCTCGGTGAGTTGCCGGACGCCCGGCTCGACGATCTCGGCCTGACCCCCCAGGACGTCTACGAAGCCCGCAAGCTCGACCCGCTCGGCGTGATGAGCCTGCTCTACGAACGCCGCGACCACCGCGCCCGCAATCGGTCCCGCTCGTACTGAGCCGGGCCGGCCCTCGGCGGCCGCTCCGGAGCGGCGACGTTTCCCTAACTTGGCCGGGCCTTCGGGTCCGGCTTTTTCTTCTGCGAAAGTGATCCCTAAGGCAGCGCCGCGAAGCCCTCGCGGAAGCCAATCATCGAAACTGGGATACCGATGCCCTCCTCGGGTGTTTTGAAGACGACAAACAGCGCCGTCTCGCCACCCGACAGCTGCTCAATTAACGCGTCGTCCATCACCGCCTCGGCGATGCAGCCGTTGGGCAGGCAACGTACGAACTTGACTTCCCCAAGGTCCGTTCCGTCGAGGAAGAGACCAAGCCCGTACGGCAGCAGGACGCCGAGCGGCGCCAGAACCCGTATCAGCCGCACCTGCCGGTCAGCGGTTTTCAGCACGATGACGCTGAGCCCGACATTCGGTTGATCCTCGGCGGTCACGTTCTGGATCAACGCGCATTGCTCGAAGCTCGCCCCCGGCGGGGTGTCGCACGACATCTGCCAGTCCCCGTGGGTGGATTTGACGATCCCCTGGGCGAGGGCGCCGCCTGTCCCCGCCAAAAGGGCAAGAGTTACGGCGAGCCCCGCCGTGGTGATCAAGCGGTATGATTGCAAACGCGTTTCTCCACCTTGCGGGCACAAGCAGCGTCCCTTGTCGCCCGCTGAAGCCGGCCAAGTCAATTCGGAGCCCTCGCCCACGCCCAAGCTAGCCGCAACTGCGGCGAGGTTATGGCTGGGCAAACCGACGGGAATCCTCGCGCGGTCGCGCGCAAATATGACGCACACTTCCCCCGCCCGGCCGAATTGCCTAATCGGACCGGATGTGGTTTAGCTCACCCGGAAATCTGCCCCTGTTTCCTCGAGTCGTCCCGTTCGCGGGCGCGCCCGGAAACGGGCGCTGTTTGACGATTCCGGGGGTGTTTGCGGTGAGCCAGACTTTGACCCGTTTCGCCACTGCGGCATTGGCGGCAGCCCCTGCACTTGCGCCCTTCGATGCCCTCGCCGAGGCTGGCCGGCCGGTGCCGGGCCAGATCGGCTTTCAGTCTTCGGTCACCCCGATCATGGACGCGACCATCGCCTTCCATGACGGGCCGCTCATGTGGATCATCACCATCATCGTCATCTTAGTGATGCTGCTCCTTGTCTGGGTGATGGTGCGCTACAATTCGCATATCAACCCGACCCCGGCGCGTTTCACCCACAACTCCCTCGTCGAGGTTCTGTGGACGGTGGTGCCGATCGCGATCCTGATCTTCATCGCCATCCCCTCCTTCGGGGTGCTGTCCGACCAGGAAACGATGCCCGACGGCACGCGCGCCTATCTTGGCGCCTCGCTCTTCGACCGGGCGGGCGGCGAGGTCATCCCGGCGCCCGAACTCACCGTCAAGGCGACCGGCAATCAGTGGTACTGGAACTACGAATATGTCGACAGCGACGGCGTCAATTTCGACTCCAACATTCTCGCCGGCGCTGAGCCGCGCCTCCTGGCGGTCGACTATCAGCTGGTCGTGCCGGTCGACACCACCGTCCGCGTGCAGGTGACCGCCGCCCCGTCGGGCGTCATCCACGCCTTCGCGGTGCCCTCATTCGGCATTAAGATCGACGCGGTGCCCGGGCGTCTCAGCGAAACCTGGTTCCGCGCCCGCAAGACCGGCGTCTATTATGGCCAGTGTTCGGAATTGTGCGGCAAGGACCACGCCTTCATGCCGATCGCCGTGCGGGTGGTGGAGCGCGTCGAATTTGAGACTTGGCTTGCCGCGCTGACGGTCGACGGCGATCCCGAGGCGGCCAAGACGACACTCGCGAGCCTGAACTAGGTTGGGCGAACGACGCGCGCCGGCAACACGATCCGGCGAAAAAGCTACAGCAGGGACGACTCCTATGGCCCACGCAGAAGCTGCCGATCACCATGCCGGTCACGGTCACCCGACCGGCTGGCGCCGCTACGTCTATTCGACCAACCACAAGGACATCGGCACGATGTACCTGGTGTTCGCGATCGTCGGGGGGGTCATCGGCGGGGCGCTTTCGGGCTTCATGCGCTGGGAACTCGCCGAGCCCGGCATCCAGATTTTCCACGGCCTCGCCTCGATGGTTTATGGCTTCGAGGGCGACGCGGCGCTCGACGCCGGCAAGCACATGTACAACGTCTTCACCACGGCCCACGGGCTGATCATGATCTTCTTCATGGTCATGCCGGCGTTGATCGGCGGCTTCGGCAACTGGTTCGTGCCGCTGATGATCGGGGCCCCCGACATGGCCTTCCCGCGGATGAATAACATCTCCTTCTGGCTGCTGCCGCCGGCCATCGCGATGCTGGTCATTTCGATGTTCGTCGAGGGCACCGGCGGCTTCCCCGGGCTTGGAGGCGGCTGGACCATCTATCCGCCTCTCTCCGAGCAAGGCGGCACCTCGACTACCTTCGCGATCCTGTCGCTGCACTTGGCCGGCGCCTCCTCGATCCTGGGCGCCATCAACTTCATCACCACCATCTTCAACATGCGCGCCCCCGGCATGACGCTGCACAAAATGCCGCTCTTCGTCTGGTCGATCCTGATAACGACATTCCTGATCCTGCTGGCGATGCCGGTCCTGGCTGGCGCCATCACCATGCTTTTGACCGACATCAACTTCGGCACCACCTTCTTCGTGCCCGAGGGCGGCGGCGATCCGGTGCTCTTCCAGCATCTCTTCTGGTTCTTCGGCCACCCGGAAGTCTACATTCTGATCCTGCCCGGCTTCGGCATCGTCAGCCACGTCGTCTCGACCTTTTCGCGCAAGCCGATCTTCGGCTATCTCGGCATGGTCTATGCGATGGTGGCGATCGGCTTTATCGGCTTCGTCGTGTGGGCCCACCACATGTACACGACCGGCATTTCGCTCAACACCCAGCGTTACTTCGTCGCCGCGACGATGGTCATTGCCGTGCCAACGGGGGTGAAGATTTTCTCCTGGATCGCCACCATGTGGGGCGGCTCGATCCAGTTCAAGACCCCGATGCTGTGGGCGATCGGCTTCATTTTCCTCTTCACCGTCGGCGGGGTCACCGGCGTGGTGCTGGCGAACGCCGGCGTCGATCGCTCGCTGCACGACACCTACTACGTCGTCGCCCACTTCCACTATGTGCTTTCGCTCGGGGCGGTCTTCGCGATCTTCGCGGCCTGGTACTTCTGGTACCCGAAGATGAGCGGCTACATGTACAACGAGCTGATCGCCAACACCCATTTCTGGTTGACCTTTATCGGCGTGAACCTTGTGTTCTTCCCGCAGCATTTCCTAGGTCTCGCCGGCATGCCGCGACGCTACGTCGATTATCCTGACGCCTTCGCGCCATGGAACATGGTCTCCTCGATCGGCTACCTCGTGACCCTGGCCGGGCTCGTCGTCTTCCTGATCGGGCTCGTCGAAGCTTTTGTCCGCAAGCGGGCGGCCGGCGACAATCCTTGGGGCGCGGGGGCGACGACGCTCGAATGGACGCTGCCGTCGCCGCCGCCGTTCCACCAGTTCGACACCCTGCCGGTGATCAAGTAGCGGAGCGGGGATCGTGACGATCGCAGCGGCAAGGGACGGGATCGTAAGCAGCACGGGCGGCGCCGGCGTCCAGGACTATCTCGCGCTCCTCAAGCCCCGCGTCATGTCGCTGGTCGTCTTCACCGCGTTTGTCGGCATGGCGGTTGCCCCGGGCGGCCTGCATCCGCTCATCGCCGCCACCGCAATCCTCGCCATCGCCATCGGAGCGGGCGCGGCCGGCGCTCTCAACATGTGGTTCGACGCCGACATCGATGCCCTGATGAGCCGCACCGCCAACCGCCCGATTCCGCGCGGCCGCATCGCTCCCGGCGAAGCGCTCGGCTTCGGCCTGGTGCTTTCGGCCTTCGCGGTCACGACGCTTGCGCTGCTCGTCAATGGGGTGGCCGCGGCGCTGCTCGCCTTCACGATTATCTTTTATGTTGTCGTCTACACCATGTGGCTGAAGCGCCTGACCCCGCAGAACATCGTTATCGGCGGGGCGGCAGGCGCCTTCCCCCCGATGATCGGCTGGGCGGCGGTGACCGGTTCAGTGTCGCTTGAAGCCTGGGTCATGTTCGCCATCATCTTCCTCTGGACGCCCCCGCATTTCTGGGCGCTGGCGCTCTATAAGCAGTCCGACTACGAAGCGGCGGGCATTCCCATGCTTCCGAATGTCGCCGGCGACCGCGCCACACAGAACCAGGTTCTCTGCTACTCGGTGGTTCTGGCGCTCGCGGGCCTAACCCCCGTGGCGATCGGCATGGCCGGCTGGGTTTTCGGCGCCGCCGCGGTCGGGCTCGGCATCGGGTTTGTCGCGCTCGCAGTTCGCCTCTGGCGCGCGACTGACCCGAAGGCAATGCGCGCTCTCGCGCGGCGCATGTTCGGCTTTTCGATGTTCTATCTATTCGCGATTTTCGTTGCGCTCCTTGCCGACAATCTGATCGCGGCTGGGGCCTTGGCATGAGTGCCGCGCTGACCGAAACCGACCGGCAAGCGCGCAACCGGCGGCGGCGCTCGATCGCCATCGCGCTGGCGCTCGCCGCTTTCGCGCTGCTCTTTTACGTCGCCACCATCGTCAAGATGGGACCAAGCATCCTCGACCGGCCGCTTTGACAAGATGACCCACGCCGAATTCCTCGACAGGCTTGTGCCGGCTCGCAACGCCCGCCTTGCGGTCGTCCTGGCGGCGCTTGTCGCCGGCATGGTCGGCCTCTCCTTTGCGGCGGTGCCGCTCTATGCGCTCTTTTGCCAGGTCACCGGCTATGGCGGCACCACCCAACGTGCCGAGGCCAACACCGGCGGCGTCATCGCTCGAGAGATGTTGGTGCGCTTCGACGCCAATGTCGGGTCCGGCCTGCCCTGGAGGGTCGAGCCCGCTGAGCGCACCACCGGCAGGATCGGCGAGGTCGAGACCGTCAGCTATCGCGTCACCAACTTGTCCGGCCGCACCGTTACCGGCACCGCCGGCTTCAATGTCACCCCCGAGCTCGCCGGCATCTATTTCAACAAGATCGAATGTTTCTGCTTTACCGAGCAGACGCTCAAGCCCGGCGAGTCCGTTGACATGGGCGTGACTTTCTTCGTCGATCCCGCCCTCGACGCGGACGGCGATCTCGATGCGTTGCGCGAAATCACTTTGTCCTACACCTTCTATCCCGCCGACAATGAGGGAAGCTGACCATGGCCGCTCAAGCCCGGACCCATGACTACCATCTCGTCGATCCGAGCCCATGGCCGATCATCGGCGCTATCGCGGCATTCACCATCGCGGTCGGTGGCGCCATCTACATGCGCGGCGGCACCTTCTGGATCTTGCTGATCGGGCTAGCCGGGGCCGGCTACACCATGTTCGGCTGGTGGCGCGACGTCGTCGCCGAGGCGGGCAGGGGCGAC
The DNA here is from genome assembly GCA_040881985.1 of Cucumibacter sp. Classification (GTDB taxonomy): domain Bacteria; phylum Pseudomonadota; class Alphaproteobacteria; order Rhizobiales; family Devosiaceae; genus JBBECE01. Next base: position 38,642 of record JBBECE010000029.1, on the reverse strand, counting down.
CATACCGCGGTCGTCCGTCTGTCCCACCGCTACGGCATGATCCTCTTCATCGCCTCCGAGGTGATGTTCTTCGTCGCCTGGTTCTGGGCCTATTTCGAGGCTTTTTTCGACCACAACGAAATCGTCCAGTTCGCCCGCATCGCCCATACGGGCGGGCTTTGGCCGCCGGTCGGGGTCGAAGCCTTCGACCCCTGGCACCTGCCGTTCTTCAACACCCTCGTGCTGCTGACCTCGGGCACCACCGTCACCTGGGCTCACCACGCCCTCATCCACAACGACCGCGACGGGCTCAAATGGGGCCTGGTGCTGACCGTCCTGCTCGGCGCCATGTTCACCTGCGTGCAGGTCTATGAATACTCCTCGGCCGGCTTCGGCTTCTCCGGCAACATCTACGGCGCGACCTTCTTCATGGCCACCGGCTTCCACGGTTTCCATGTTCTGATCGGCACGATCTTTCTGACGGTCTGCCTGTTCCGGGCGCTCGCAGGCCAGTTCACGCCGGAGCACCATCTCGGCTTCGAATTCGCCGCCTGGTACTGGCATTTCGTCGACGTGGTGTGGCTGTTCCTCTTCTCGTGCATCTATGTCTGGGGCACCTGGAGTGTCGTCGCCCAACACGGCTAACAAGTGCGCCGGCGCCCATCCCGCCGGCCCCGAGCAGAAAATGACCGAGCGCCCGCCCTCTCCCTTCGTCACCGGCCTTCGCTGCCGGTGCCCGCGATGCGGGGAGGGCAACCTCTTCGCCGGCTATTTGAAGATCGCCCGCCGCTGCCAGAGCTGCGGGCTCGACTATGAGTTCGCCGATTCCGGCGACGGCCCGGCGATCTTCATCATGCTGTTCGTCGGATTTGTTGTTGTGGGCGCGGCCCTCGTGGTCGAGGTTCTGTTCGCCCCGCCGGTCGTCGTCCACCTGCTCCTCTGGATACCGGCCTCGCTCATCCTGTCGCTTTGGCTATTGCGGCCGTTCAAGGCGACGATGATCGCCCTGCAATACGCCAACGACGCCCGCGAAGGCCGTCTGTGACATCGACGCGCAAAGCGGGACCCTTCATCGCCTTCATGCTGGCGCTGACCGTGCTGTTCGTGGCGCTCGGCTTTTGGCAACTGCAGCGCCTCGTCTGGAAGGACCAACTCATCGCCGCGGTCGAGGACCGAGCGAGACTCTCGCCGGCCGCGCTTGCGCCCGCCGCCCTTTGGCGGGGCCTGGTCCCCGACGCCTACGACTTCACCTCGGTCAGCCTCACCGGCACCTTCGTCGCCGAACAGCCGGTCCTGGTCTTCACTTCGCTGTCCGAGCCGCGCGGCGCCCTGGGTGGGCTCGGCTATTGGGTGATGCAGCTCTTTGCCCTCGAAGGCGGCGGACGCGTCTGGGCCAATCGCGGCTTCGTCCCCGAAGACCGGCTTGGTGCCTTCGGTCCGCCGCCCGCCGGTCCCGTGACGCTGACCGGCCTAATGCGTAGGCCCGAATCCGCCAACTGGTTCAGCCCCGCCGCCGATTCCGCCGCTCGCCGTGACTACATCCGCGACCCCGCGCGGTTTCCCGCTCCTGGAGGTGTTCCCAATGCCGTCGTCGCGCCCTTCACCGTCGATCTCGCCTCAATGGTGGGGGAGCGGTTGCCGCAGGCGGGCGAGACGGTCATGGAGTTCCCGAACCGCCATTTCGAATATGCGCTAACTTGGTTCGCCCTCGCTGCGCTTGCCTCGCTTCTGCTCGCGGTCTGGCTCCGGCAGAGGCGCGTAGAACCGGCCTCGCTTGCGCCGCTCGACCCCCGCGACTAGGGTGCGCGCCGAGGAACTTGCCGGTTGAATTTCATGCGTTACGTGAGCACGCGCGGAAACGCGCCTAACCTCGATTTTGCCGATGCCATTCTCGCCGGCCTGGCGAGCGACGGCGGCCTCTACTTGCCCGAATCCTGGCCGCAAATCGCGCCCGCCGAGATCGCCGGCTTCGCGACCACGCCCTATGCCGGGATCGCGCAGCGGGTGATCGCGCCCTTAATCGGGGACGCCCTGCCCGAGGACGAACTTCGCGCCATCATCGCCGGGGCCTGGAGCGCCTTCGGCCATGCTTCGGTTACCCCGCTGGTCGAACTTGAGCCCGGGCATTTCATCCTCGAGCTCTTTGGCGGCCCGACGCTAAGCTTCAAGGATTTGGCGATGCAATTCCTCGGTCCGCTGATGGACCGGCTGCTCGCCATCCGTGATCGCCGCACGACCCTTGTCGTTGCGACGTCGGGCGACACCGGCTCGGCGGCCATCGAGGCCTTCGCCGGTCGCGAGCGGATCGTCGTCGTCGTCCTGCATCCGGAAGGCCGCGTCTCCGAAATCCAGCGCCGCCAGATGACAACCGCCCCCGGCGCCAACATTCACAATATCGCCATCCGCGGCAGCTTCGACGATTGCCAGCAAATCCTCAAAGCCATGTTCGGCAACGAGGCCTTCCGCGAGCGCGTATCGCTCTCAGGCGTCAATTCGATCAATTGGGGCCGGATCGCCGCCCAGATCGTCTACTACTTCAAAGCCGCCGCGAGCCTCGGCGCGCCCCACCGTCCGGTCGCCTTCACCGTGCCAACGGGCAATTTCGGCGACATCTTCTCGGGCTACGCGGCCCTCCGCATGGGTCTGCCGATCGAACGGCTCGTCGTCGCCACCAACGCCAACGACATCCTCGCCCGCACCCTTCACTCGGGCCACTATGACACGCACAGGGTGACCCCAACATCGAGCCCGTCGATGGATATCCAGGTTGCCTCGAACTTCGAGCGGCTTCTGTTCGAGACGACCGGCCGCGACGCCGCCGCCGTGGCGCGGATGATGGACGGCCTCGTCCAGTCGGGCGGCTTTGCTCTTCCTCCCGACGCGCTCGCTGCGATTCGCCGCAACTTCTCGGCCGCCGCCGCCTCGGAGGACGAAACCCGCGCGACCATCGCCGATGTCTTCGCCCGCTCCGGTCGGCTGGTCGACCCCCATACGGCCGTGGGCGTTGCGGTCGCCCGCCGCCACCTTCGCCCCGGCGCGGCGATGGTGACCCTTGCCACCGCCCACCCGGCAAAATTCCCGGATACCGTGACCGCGGCGACCGGAATGATCCCGCGGTTGCCGCCGTCGCTTGCCGATTTACATCAAAGACCCGAGCGCGTTACCGTGCTCGACAACGATCAGGACGCGGTCCAGCGCTTCATCGCTGAAAAGAGCCGCGCCGGGAGGGGTAGTCAGTGAGCGTCAGGTCCACCACCCTCGACAACGGCATGACCGTCTTGACCCACGCCATGCCGCAGCTCGAGAGCGCCTCGCTCGGCATCTGGGTCAAGGCCGGCTCGCGCTCGGAGGAGGAGCCCGAACACGGCATTTCGCACCTATTGGAGCACATGGCCTTCAAGGGAACAAAAACCCGTTCGGCCCGCCGCATCGCCGAGGAGATCGAGACCGTCGGCGGGGAGATGAACGCCGCGACAAGCGTCGAGAACACCGGCTATTTCGTTCGCATCCTCAAGGAGGACGTCAAGCTCGCCACCGACATCCTCGCCGACATCTTGCAGAATTCTCTGTTCCAGCGCGAGGAGCTGGCCAGGGAGCAAAATGTCATCGTTCAGGAGATCGGCGCCTCCCACGACGATCCCGACCATTATGTATTCGATCTATTTCAGGGCGCCGCTTTCCCCAAACAGGCGATCGGCCGCAACATTCTTGGCACCGTCGAGTCGGTTCGCGCCTTCAACGCCGACCACCTGCGCGGCTATTTGGACCGCAACTACGTCGGCGACCGGATGGTGTTCGCCGCGGCCGGCAATATCGACCACAACCAGCTCGTCGACCTTGCCTCTGCCCGCTTCGCGGCGCTGCGGGCCGACGGCGCCCCCGAGCCGGCGAAGGCCCGCTATATCGGCGGCGACAGCCGGCTCGAGCGGGCCCACGAGCAGGCCCACATCATCATCGGTCTCGAAGGCCGGCCCTACAATTCCGACGGCTTCTACGCCTCCCAGATCCTCTCCTCGATTCTCGGCGGCGGCATGAGCTCGCGCCTCTTCCAGGAAGTGCGCGAGAAACGCGGCCTCTGTTATTCGATCTACGCCTTCCACTGGGCTTTCGCCGACAGCGGTATCTTCGCGGTCGCGGCCTCGACCAACGAGCAGGATCTCGGCAAGCTCATCCCGGTCATCCTCGACGAATTGCAGAAGGCCACCCGCGACATCAACGAGGAGGAGGTCGAGCGCGCCCGCAACCAGATCCGCGCCGGGCTGCTGATGGCGCTCGAAAGCCCTTCGGCGCGGGCCGGCCAGCTAGCCCACCAGCAAATTCTCTGGGGCCGCCCGATCCCGCTCGAGGAAACCGTCGCCCGCATCAACCGCATCGACGCCGAACGGGTGAAACAGGTCGCGGGCCAACTCTTCTCGGCCGCCAAGCCTGCAGTCGCCGGCATCGGGCCGATCAAGGCGATCCCCGACTACGCCGCCATCGCGGCCCAGCTTAACGGCTAGTCCATGCTGGGCCCTTTGTTCGGCCGCGATTCCGTCATCGAAATTGCCGATGGCGAGCTGATCCTTCGCCAGCCCCGTTTTGCCGATTACGACCAGTGGCGCGAGGTGCGCCTTGCCTCGAAGGCCTTCCTCACTCCCTTCGAGCCGGTTTGGGCCGATAATGAACTCAGCCAGACCGGTTTTCGCGCCCGCATCCGCCGCTACGCCAAGGAATCCTCCGAGCAATCGGGCTATACATTCTTCCTGAGCCTGACGGGGACGGCGGCCCCCGAACTGGTCGGAGGGGTGACGCTTTCCAACATCCGACGCCGCGCCGCGCAGTCGGCGAGCCTCGGCTATTGGATGAGCGTCAAGTACGCCGGCAGGGGCCTGATGACCCGGGCGGTCGGCGTGCTCCTGCCTTTTGTTTTCAACGAGTTGCGGCTGCACCGGCTGGAAGCCGCCTGCCTGCCTCACAATTTGGCCTCAATTCGGGTCCTTGAAAAGAACCGCTTTCGCAAGGAAGGCTTGGCGGAGAACTACCTTCTGATCAACGGCAAGTGGCAGGACCACCTGCTCTTTGCCTTGACCCTCGAACGCTTTCTCAACCAGCGCCCGGCGTCCGCATGACCGCGCCTTCCGCCCGCTTGCCTCCCATCTTCGCGGCGCTGCTGGCGCTCGCGATTGCGCTTTCCGGGACGGCGGCGCTGGCCTACGAAGTCATCACCATTCCGGAGGCCGTCAACGCCGTCAATCTGACCGAGGCGATCGAGGCGCGCCCGGGCGTGGGGGGCCGTGTGCAGCTTTCGACCGCCCCCGGCGAGGACGGCATCATCCGTCGCATCGAGGTGCCCGCCTCCGAGGAAGGCACCGATCCCAGTTGGGCGCTTTTCGCGCTGACCAACGACGCTGACGTGCAGATCGAACGCCTGCTCGTCGCGCCCTTTTTTCGGCTGCCCGGCTCCGGTGTGTTCCTCCCCGACCTCGGCTCGCAGCGCATCAAATACCTGACCCCGAGCCAGGGCTTTCGTCCGGTCAGGGTGCGCGACAGCGAGGCCGATGTCTTCTCGGTCACCCTCGACCCTGGCGCGACCGTTACTTTCGTCGCCGAGCTGACCGGCGACCGGCTCCCCGAACTCTATATGTGGGAGCCCGCCGCCTATCGCGACTATGTCAATTCCTTCACCCTTTTCCGCGGCACCGTGCTCGGCGTCTCAAGCTTGCTCGCAGTGTTTCTGACCATCATGTTTGTGGTCAAGGGTAGGGGGGTCTTCCCGGCGACCGCAGCGCTCGCCTGGGCGGTGCTCCTCTACCTTGCCGTCGATTTCGGCCTCTTGGGCACCTTGCTTGGCATTTCCAATACCGCCCTTCAGTCCTTTCGCGCCGCCGCCGAAGCGGCGCTCGCGACGACCCTGTTCGGATTCCTCTTCATCTATCTCAATCTCCACCGCTGGCACCTCAGGTTCGTGCATTTGGCCCTGGCGCTGGGCGCGGCGCTCCTGGCGCTATTCGTTCTCGCCTTCGTCCAGCCCTCGATCGCCGCCGGTATCGCCCGCACCATGCTGGCGCTGATCGGCATCTTCGGCATCTTCATCGTCATGATGCTGGCAATCCGCGGCTACGACCGCGCGGTTCTGATCTTGCCGACCGGCGTCATCTTCATCGCCTGGCTGTTCTATGCCTGGCTCGTTATCACCGGCCAGGTCTCCAACGACATCGCTCAGCCCGCCGTCGCCGGCGGACTCGTCCTGATCGTCATGCTCCTGGGCTTCACCGCCATCCAGCACGCCTTCTCGGAAGGACAAGTCTCGATCGGCGCCGTGTCCGAGGTCGAACGACGGGCGCTGGCCATGACCGGCTCGGGCGACTTCGTCTTCGACTGGAACATCGACCGCGACCGCGTTGTCGTTTCAGAGGAATTGAACACCCGACTTGGCGAGCGCCGGGGTGCGCTACGCGGTCAGATCAAGGCCTGGCTCGACCGCGTCCATCCCGAGGACGCCGACCGTTTCCGCACCGCGCTCGACACCCTCGTCGAATTGCGGCGCGGCAAAGTCGACAACGATTTTCGCATCTCCGCCCATGACGGCAGCTTCCGCAGCTTCCGCATGCGGATCAAGCCGGTGCTCGGCAGCGATGGCCAGGTCAGCCGCTGCGTCGGCACCCTTCAGGACGTAACCGACGAGCGCGCCGCCCGCGACCGACTGCTCCACGACGCCGTCCGCGACAATCTCACCGGCCTGCCGAACAAGGAACTTTTCCTCGACCGGCTCGAGCGGGCCCTGACCCGCTCCCGCGAGTTCGACGAGGTCAAGCCCGCCGTTTTCCTGATCGATCTCGACCGATTCTCCGAGGTCGACGAGCAAATCGGCCATGTCGCCGCCGACTCGGTTTTGCTCGCGGTGTCGCGCCGTCTTGCCCGGGCGCTGAAACCCCTCGACACCCTCGCCCGGATCAATGGCGACCAGTTCGCGGTGATCCTCATCTCCGAACAGAACGCCACCAAAATCGCCGCCATAGCCGAGCAGCTGCGCAAGGGGATGCGCACGCCGTTCAATTTCGGCGAGCGCGACCTCACCATCTCTGCTTCGATCGGGGTGACGATCTACGACAACAAGCCGACCTCGGCCGAATCCATCCTGCGCGACGCCGAGCTTGCCATGATGTACGCCAAGCGCATGGGCGGCGACCGCATCGAGGCCTACCGCATTCACGCCCGGCAGATCGGCCAGGTCGGCAAGGCGATGCAGATCGATCTCGAACGGGCGATTGATCGCCGCGAACTGACGATTCTTTACCAGCCGATCATGGACATCCACGCCAACCGGATCGCTGGCGCCGAGGCCCTGATGCGCTGGCACCATCCCGAGCGCGGCGCCATCAGCCCCAAGGAATTCATCCCGCTCGCCGAGCGATCCGGGCTGATCGAGCGGCTCGGCCGCGTTGCCTTCGAGCAGGCGGCACTGCAGGCGAGCGAGTGGATCCAAAATCATGCGGTCGACAAGGACTTCTTCGTCTCGGTCAATATCTCGACCCGGCAGCTTTCTTCCGAGACCTTGCTCAACGAATTGCGGGCGCTCCTGACCGAGCACAAGCAGGTCGCCAAGCACCTGAAGCTCGAAGTCACCGAAAGCCAGGTCATGGCCAATCCCGAACATTCCGCCTATGTGCTGCAGGCGCTGAAGGGCATGGGGCTTGGGCTCGCGCTCGACGATTTCGGCACCGGTCATTCTTCGCTGAGCTACCTCCATCGCTTCCCGTTCGATACGATCAAGATTCCCGCGGCCTTCGTGCAGATCGGGGATTCCGCCCGCGGCATGTCGCATACCCAGGTACCGATTATGCGCGCCATCTTGCAGCTCGCCGCCGAGCTGGACCTGAAGGTGATCGCCGAGGGAGTGGAGACCGTGCGCGAGGTCGCCCGCATCCGCGAGCTCAACTGCCGCTATGCCCAGGGCTATGCCTTCGGCAGCGCGGTTGCCGCGAGCGCGCTGTCCAACTATTTCAGCGGCCAGCGGCCCGCCGCCGGCGCCCCGGCGCCCACCGAAGAGCGCGAGCGGGCCCGAACTCTCAGGCTTGTCCGCTCTGCGAGGAAAGCTGGGCGATACTGACCCCGATCGCGGCGAGGGCCGCCGCATAGCGCTTGTCGATTTCGGTTGAAAACAACAATTCCGCCGAATGCGGCACGGTCAGCCAGCCGTTCGCCTTGAGTTCGCCCTCGAGCTGTCCCGCCCCCCAGCCGCAATAGCCGAGAACCAGCAGCGATCGCGCCGGCCCGGTCCCCCTGACCATCGCCCGCAGCACGTCGACCGTCGCGGTCAGACAGATATCGTCATTGACCTTGAGCGAGGAGTCGGCGGTGAAATAGTCGGCTGAATGCAGAACGAACCCGCGATTGGTTTCGACCGGCCCGCCGATCAGTATTTTCTTGTTGACGACCTCCGCCGGCACTCGGATCGAATCGTCGCGCCCGCCGAGTTCGAACTGCTTCATCAGGTCGGAGAATTGCAGATTCTCGATTTGGCGGTTGACCACCAGACCCATGGCGCCGTCTTCGCCATGCGCGCAGAGGTAGATCACCGTGTCGGCAAATCGCTCGTCCTCCATGCCGGGCATGGCGACAAGGAACTGGCCGGTGAGCGCATGCTCCAATTCGAAATCTCCAGTCGCCCCCTATCTTAACTCCGCCCGGTCGTCTCGGCAAATCACACCGAAGCGCGTAGCCTCGCGCTAGGGTCACGGAAGCCTGATCGGGCGCGGCTTTTTTGTTTACCGGTCCCGGGGTATCAGACGGGCATGCTGCGCGCGCCTTTCCTCGCCTGCCTCCTCTGCGCCGTCCTGCCGGGCGGCGCCCTTGCCGCCACGACCGGCTGGGTCGAGATCGGCCCTGGCTCCCGGGTGCGCCTCATCAGCGATGGCATGCTCGCCGCCGACGGTTCGACCCGCCTCGGCATCGAGATCGAGCTAGCCGCTGGCTTCCGCACCTATTGGCGGGTGCCCGGCGAGGCCGGCCTGCCGCTTGGGCTCGATCTCACAGGCTCCATCGGGGTCGCCGATGCGCAATTGAGCTGGCCGTTCCCCGAGCGCCAAATGATCGAGGGCGTCCTCGAATATGTCTATCTCGATCAGGTCGTCCTGCCGTTGCGCATGGTGCCGGAATCCGGCGCCGAAAGGCTCGCCGTCCACGCCGCGCTGACGCTGGGTGTGTGCTCGGACATTTGCATCCCCGCCCGTGCCGAATTCAACCTGCCGGTTGACGTCGATGAACCCGACCGGGTTTCGTCTTTCCGGCTCGACTCCGCCATGGCGTTGGTGCCGGTCCTCGATGCAACCACGCCGCCGCTCTTCGGTAGCCTCGCGCCGGCCCAAAACGGGACGCTGCTGGTGCAATCCTGGGCGCCAGGTCCGGTCGCCGCGTCCCTTATTGTCGACGGGCGGGACCCCGGCTGGCTGTTCGGTTCGCCCCAAAATGGCCCGCATTCGGATTTACTCGAACTGCTGGTGCTGGCGGGGGGAGACGTCTCCGAGCTCGTCGGAGAAGTTCTGCGCCTCACTTTTATGACCGACCGGGGCCCGTTCGAGCTGACGCGTGTGGTTGGCCCGCTCGAATCGGTCGACTCGGTCGAAAAGGTTGAGTAGATACCGGGCCGGAGCAGTCGGGGGACTAGGGGAAGCCTTGATGACGATCGCTTTGGGCGACCGGATACCTTCGGTGACTGTCAAGCGGGTGACCGCCGAGACTACCGAGGACATCGATTCCATCGCCTTCGTCGGCACCGGCATGGTCGCCTTCTTCACCGTGCCCGGCGCCTTCACCCCAACCTGCCATCTCAATCATTTGCCCGGCTACATCGAACGCGCCGACGCACTTTTCGCCGCCGGCATCGACAAGATCGTCTGCGGCGCCGTCAACGACCATCACGTCATGAAGGCATGGGGCAACCAGTCCGGCGCTTTCCCGATGCTCGAGATGCTCTCCGACGTCCGCGGCAACCTCGCCAGGGCAATGGGCCTCGCCAAGGAATTCGGCGACCTCGGGCTGCGTTTTGCCCGCAGTTCGTTGTTGATTAACCATGGTATCGTAGAGTCGGTTACCCTGGAGACAGCGTCCGGCCCGGTTCTTAAGACCGGCGCGGATGCCCTCCTTGGCGCGATGAACGCGCACCGGCTCGTCGGCACGGCATAGGAAAGGGCAGTCGCGTAATGCAAAGCGTAACTCTGAGGTCAAGCAAGTCCGCCGCACTCGCGCTCGTCGCCGCCTTCGCCCTTTCGGGATGCGGGCTCGGCTCGCTGATGGGCGGGTCGGGGGACGCCGGCCTCGCCAATACAACCGCCACCCAGTCTGACATTGCCCAAGCTGCGCCCTCGGCGCTACTCGCCATCGCCCGCGAATGTCCGCCGATCAAGGTGCTGGAAGGCGCCGAGGTTTATGCGGTCTATGCGCCGGGCCGCCAGGGCGACGCCCAGGGCCTGCGTTTCCAGGCGGTGCTCGACGAGGAATCGCGCAACTGTGTTGTCTCGGACGGGCTGATCACCGTGAAAATGGGTGTCGTTGGCCGCGTGCTGGCCGGCCCGCTGGGCGCCGGCGGCACCGTCACCGTGCCGGTGCGCTTCGCGGTCGTGCGCGACGAACTCACCGTCTTCAGCCAGAAATACGACCTGCCGATTTCGATCACCCCGCCCAGCCAGTCCGAGGAATTCATCAAGGTCGTCGAAAACGTCGCGATTCCCTATCTCGGCGGCGAAGAAATCATCCTTTGGGTCGGCTTCGACGCCAACCCCTGACGGGCCCCCGCGCCTCGCTCACATCTTCGGCAGCGAACGCTCCGACGCCTTGCCTTGCCCCACCCGGATTACTAGACTGACCCGTCCGGGATCAGGAGCGGCTTTGGCCATCAGAATTGGGCCGATCGGCGCCGTCGCCGTGGTGCTGGCCGCCATGTCTCCCGCCGCCGCCGAAGAGGCTGCGGACCCGAACATGCAGGGCCACTGCATGGCGAGTTTCATCTTCTTCATGGCACTGTCGAAGACCGCCATCGATGCCGGCCGGGTCGATGCATCCGACTTGCCCTTCTACCAGACGCTGGCGTTTGCGGCCGAACAGTACTGGCATCGCACCCGTGACGAGGTGGATGCGGCGAGCGTGGAACACCACGACACGGTGGTCGCTTTCTATGAGAGCGAGCTCGTCCGCTATCGGTCGTTTGCGACCGGCGGGGGGGAGATTTCGCTGGTGACCCAGGCCGATGAGGTCGGGGGCTGCGCCCGGGCGCTCGGTTATCTCGACGACTAGGGCCGGCCCTAGTTCAGCTTCGCCGAAATATCGCGGATCGCCTGGGCGACGAATTCCTCGCTCTTGTTCTTCATTTGCTCGCTGAGCACCAGCCGCGCCGCCTCGACCGCCAGGTCCGCCGAACGCGCCATGACCTCGGCGATCGCCTGCGCCTCCGCCAAGGCGATTTTTTCCTCGACCGCCTTGGTCCGCCGCACCACCAGGTCTGCGAGCGAGATGGCGGCCTCCCTGGTTAGCCGGTTGGCGTCCTCGCGCGCCGCCTCGATAATCTCGGCGGCTTCATCCTCGGCCGCCTTGCGTTTGCGTTCATATTCGGCGAGCAGCGCCTGAGCTTCTTCCCGCAGCCGCGCCGCCGCCTCGAGATCGGCCGCGATCTTCTTCGACCGCTCGTCGAGCATCGCGGTAATCCGGCCGGGCAGCTTCAGATAAATGATAACGCCAATGAAGATCACCAGCGCCACCAGGGCAAAGAATGCGGCGTCGATCGCCATTTCAGCGTCCCTTTGCCATTTGCTTCACCGCGTCCTTGATCGATTTGGCGGGCACCCGCCCGAGCAGCAGACTCACCAGCGTCGTCGCAGTGTCGGTCGCGATTTCCTCAACATGGGAAAGCGCCGCGATTTTGGTCTCTTGGATCCGTCCCTCGGCCGTCGCCATCTTCGCGGCAAGCCCCGCCTCGACCCCGGCGCGCTTGTCCGCGAGATCGGCGCGAATCTCGCCCCTTGTCTTCTCGGCGATTTCGTGCGCCCGGCGTCGCGCTTCGGCGAGCGCCTCCTCGTAGGACTGGATGGCCTTGTCGGTGCGTTGCCGCAGCCGCTCGGCCTCGGCCAGATCGCTTTCGATCCGGTCGCGGCGGATTTCGAGGATTTCCCCGATGCGCGGCAGCGCCACCTTGCTCATAAGCAGGTAAAGCGCCCCGAAAGTCAGCACCAGCCACAGAATCTGCGAGGCAAAGGTCGATGCGTCGAACGGCGGAAAAATGGCGGGCTGCCCGCCACGCTCCTCGGCCACGGCTCCCTCGTGCAGTTCGGCTCCGCCCGTCCCCGTTGCGCCTTCCGACACGACAGCGTCGCCTTCCGCCTCGGCCTGCGCCAGGACCATCACCTGCACGAATTCACCGATCATCCTGGGCTCTCTTCAATCCGCTCCCGATGGGGAGCGGCAATTGCCCTAGACCGCGTAGAGCAGCAGGAACGCGATGACGAGGGAGAAAATGCCGAGCGCCTCGGTCACCGCGAATCCGAAGATCAGATTGCCGAACTGACTCGCGGCCGCCGCCGGATTGCGCAGTGCCCCGGCGAGATAATTGCCGAATATCACGCCGACACCCACCCCGGCACCGCCCATGCCGATGCACGCAATGCCCGCACCGATCAGTTTTGCCGCATCTGCTTCCATTTTTCTCTCCTTGAGGGAACAGCTTGATTGAGAACCGGCGGTCAGTGGCCGGGATGAATGGCGTCGTTGATATAGACGCAAGTGAGGACCGCGAACACGAAAGCCTGCAGCCCCGCGACCAGGAATTCGAGCCCCGTCAGCGCCACCGCCATCGCCAGCGGGGCAACTGCGCCTAGCACGCCGAGCAGGCCGAGCGAGCCGAGCCCGACGATCATCCCGCCGAACACTTTCAAGACGATATGGCCGGCGAGCATGTTGCCGAACAGTCGCAACGAGTGGCTGACCGGTCGCGACAGGAACGAGATAAACTCGATCGGCACCACCAGCCACATCACGTACCAGGGAATGCCCGAGGGCACGAAGAGCCTGAGGAATCGGAACCCGTTGCGCCAGAATCCATAGACAATGACGGTGATGAATACCGTGAGCGCGAGGCCCGCGGTGACCACGACATGGCTCGTCACCGTGAAGAAATACGGGAACATGCCGTAGAGGTTAGCGACGAGGATGAAGGTGAAGAGCGAGAAGACGAGGGGGAAGAATTTCATCCCCTCCGAGCCCGCCGAGGTTCTCACCATGTTGGCGACGAACTCATAGAGCATTTCCGAGACGAGCTGCAGCCGCCCCGGCACCAGCCCGCGCCCGCGCGTCGAGAAAATCAGGAAGCTCGAAATCGAGACGACAGTCAGCACCATGAATAGCGCCGAATTGGTGAAGGCAATCGCGACGCCCTCGGTCTCGGCATTGCCCCCGATCGTCCCGAAGGTGAAATAATTCGAGATCTGGAACTGGTGGATAGGTTCGATCGGGTTTTCGGCCACGTGTCCGTCCTTTATTCGTCGTCGTCATCATCGGGCGGCGGCAAGGCATCGGGCGGGGCCGCTTCGTTCATTTCTCGCGTCGCCCTTATCACATTCACGACGCCCGCGGCGAACCCGAACATGAGAAACGCGACCGCCATCCAGGGGCTGGTTCCGAAGAGGGCGTCGAGCCCGATTCCGATCAGCGCGCCGACCACAATCGCCGCGACGAACTCCGAGGCGAGACGGAAACCGCGGCTCACCCCCGTTATTGCGCCACGTGGATCCGTTGCCTCAGTCGGCTCAACGCCCCGGTCGCCTCTTGCCCTGGCGATACGCGCCGCGAGATCGTCAGTTGCCGAACGATTTCGCGTCGGCGTCATGGTCGGGAACGTCCCGTCGCGTTTGATTTCGGGATAGGCAGCCCCCTGAAAGTCGCGGGCACCTTAGGGGCGGGCCGGAATGCTGTCAAGCAAGGGGAATGTCAGTTAACCCGTTGAAAGAAAAGATATAAACGTGGTCCCGTCGGATCAGCGCCCGGCTGCCGCTATCTAGCTCGCTTCGCGAAAGGTCTCCGCCGTCTTGAGATCGACGCTGACCAGCTGGCTCACTCCCTTCTCGACCATCGTCACTCCGAACAGCCGGTCCATTCGGCTCATGGTGATCGGATTGTGGGTGATGACCATGAAGCGGGTTTCGGTCTTCTCGCGCATCGAGTCCAAGAGGTCACAAAAACGCTCGACATTGGCATCGTCGAGCGGAGCGTCGACTTCGTCGAGGACGCAGATCGGCGCCGGGTTGGTCAGGAACACCGCGAAAATGAGGCTGAGCGCGGTGAGCGCCTGCTCGCCGCCCGACAAGAGTGTCATCGTTTGCGGTTTCTTGCCCGGCGGGCGAGCGATGATTTCGAGCCCCGCTTCGAGCGGATCGTCGCTTTCGACGAAGGTCAGCTCCGCCGTGCCGCCGCCAAAGAGCAGGGTGAAGAGGTCGCGGAAATGGCCGTTGACCGCCTCGAAGGCCTCAGTCAGCCGCGCCCGGCCTTCCCGGTTGAGGCTCTGGATGCCCGAGCGCAATTTGGCGATCGCCCCGACCAGGTCTTCGCGGTCGGCGACCAGCGTTGTCAGCCGGTCTTGGACTTCTTCGGCTTCCTGCTCGGCGCGAAGATTGACCCCGCCCAGCCGCTCGCGCTCGCGCTTCAGCCGGTCGACCTTCGCCTCGACCTGCGCCTCCTCGGGCAGCTGCGCCTCGGGCTTGAGCCCCGCGACTTCGCCCGTCTGTTCGGCCTTGATGCCAAGAATCTCGGTAATTTGGCGCTCGATTTGGGCTCGTTGCGCCTTCAGCGAGGCGAGCCGCTCCTCATATCGCGCCGCGTCCTCGCGCGCCGCCGAAAGCGCTTCGGCCGCCTCGCGCGACGCCCTGTCATATTCCTTGTGCGTTGTCTCCGCCGCGGCGAGCCGGTCGCCTGCCTTGGACCTGAGCCCGGTCGCCTCGGCGATCTGTTCGTCAAGCCGGACGGTTTTATCCGCCAAGGCCGCCGGGCTTGTCGCCAGTATTTTGAGCTGTTCCTCGGCCTCGCGCCGGCGTTGCGCCAGGGCCCCAAGATGGGCGCTCGCGTCGGCAAGCCGCCGCTCCCAGGACGCTCGCTCTTCTCCGATCTGGTGAAGCCGCGTCCGCCGCGCTGCCGCCGCATTGTCGAAGGCCGCGAATGCGAGCCTTGCCTCTTCCGCGGCGGCGCGCAATGCGTCGAGCACGCTCTGCGTCTCGCCGAGCCCGGCTACGATCGAAGATTCGTCGGCGAGTCCGGCCAAGCCCGTCTCGGCCTCGGCCACGAGCGCGCGGGCTTCCGCGAGACTCGCGGCCAGACGCGTCTGAGCCTCCTCAAGCGCGCTCCGCCGCGAATTGAGTTCGATCAGTCCTTCCTGCGCTTCCTCGAGCGCCGCCTGCGCCGCCGCGATGTCGCGCGCCGCCCTCCGCCATGCGTCCCGCGCCGCCCGTTCCTCGCCGCGGCTAGCCTCGAGCCCCTGGGCGAGCGCCTCGACGCGTCCTTTCTCTCGTGCCGCAACTTTGTTGAGCGCTGCGAGTTCGGCATCGATATCCGCCAGCCGGTTCCGCTGCGCGAGCCGCTGTGCCGGCGCCGATGGCGCGTCCCCGCGGGCCACGAATCCGTCCCAGCGCCACTGATCGCCCTCGATACTCACCAAAACTTGTCCGGGCGCCAGCGCCGCCGCAAGGCGCCCCCCGGCCTCCGCCTCGACGACGCCGATCTGTTGCAATTTGCGCCTCAGCAGCGCCGGTCCCTTGACGAAATCGGCCAGCGGCTTGGCTTCAGCGGGCAGCGCCGGATCGTCCGATCCATCGCCCGGCTCGCCCCAATGGATCGGCGCGCCGGCGTCTGCCGAAGCGTCGAGTTCGTCGCCGAACGCCGCCCCCAGCGCCCCCTCGAAGCCGTGGGTCACGGTAAGCCCGTCGAGAATCGGAGGCCACAGAGAATTATCCTGAATCTTCAGTAGCTTGGCGATAGTCTTTGCTTCGGTGTCGAGCCGGGCGATCCCCGCCTCGGCATCCAGCAGAGAAGGCCGCGCCACCTCGAACTCGGCTGCGGCGAGCGACGCCGCATGTTCGGCCGCGAGCGCCGCTCTTTCGGTCGCCTCGGCCCGCGCCCGTGCCGCCTCGACGCTCGCTCGGCGCTCGGCGTTAGTCCTGTTTCCGCCAAGCTCTCCGGCGATCCCCGTCGCTTCGCCCTCAACTTCGGCGATCTCCGTTTCGACCCGCCCGACCCGAGCGCCGGCGTCGGCAAGTCCGCGCTCGAGCGAGGCCCGCCGCGCCCGCAATTGCGCAAGCTCGTCCGCTTGCCGCCGCACCTCGCCATCGGCGACCGATAGCGTTCGCTGCGCCTCATCGGCCGCCGCACTCGCCGCCTCGGCTTCGTCGGCCTGGCTGCCCGCCGCCGCATTGAGCAATCCGGCCTCTTCGCCGAGCCGGCCGAGCGCCCCGCGGCTTTCCGAGACCAGCGCCTCGTCGCGCGTCGCATCCGCGCCGATCTGGGCGAGCCGCGAATTGAGTTCGCTCCGCCGCGCCTCGGCCTGCCGCGCCTCTCGTTCGAGCTGTTCTCGCCCGATCCTGAGGCGCTGCAGCGCCGCGTTGGCTTCCGCCTCGGCATGGCGCAGCGGCTGCAGGCTCCCCTGCGCCTGCTCCAGGCGCTCGCGCGCCACATGCTCGGCGTGCCCTGCCTCGGCGAGGCGTCGAGCAACCTGCGCCTGGCCGGCCTCGGTCTCTCTTTCGGCAAAGCGTGCCGCAACCCACCTGAGGTAGTAGAGCGTCGCCTCGGCCCGGCGGATCTCGCCCGAAATGCTTCGGTAGCGCACCGCCTGCCGCGCCTGCTTCTTGAGGCCGGCGAGCTGTTCCTCGATCTGGGCGACGATGTCGTCGACCCGTTCGAGATTCTGTTCGGCGGCCCTGAGGCGCAGCTCCGCCTCATGCCGGCGCGAATGCAGCCCGGAAATCCCCGCCGCCTCTTCCAGGAGCTGCCGCCGTTCGACCGGCTTGGCCGCGATCAGTTCGCCGATCCGGCCCTGCCGCACCAGTGAAGGCGAATGGGCGCCGGTCGAGGCATCGGCGAAGAGCAGCTGGACGTCGCGGGCCCGCACCTCGCGGCCGTTGACCCGATAGATCGAGCCGGCCTCGCGTTCGATGCGGCGGGTGACTTCCAGCGTGTCGGCGGTGTTGAGCAGCGCCGGCGCCGACCGGTCTGCATTGTCGAGCACCAGCGTGACTTCGGCGGTATTGCGCGCCGGGCGATTGCCCGAGCCCGAAAAGATCACCTCGTCCATGCCGGCGGCGCGCATCGACTTGTACGAGCTTTCGCCCATCACCCAGCGCAGCGCCTCGACGAGGTTCGATTTCCCGCAGCCATTCGGCCCGACGATCCCGGTCAGCCCGGGCTCGAGATAAAGCTCGGTTGACTCGACGAACGACTTGAAGCCGATCAGCCGAAGCCGCTCGAACTTCATGCCGCACCCCGAATGTGCGTCGCGCCGGTCATATCAAAAGCTGCCGCCAGCATCGCTTGAATCTGCCGCCGCTCCTGATGCCCGCCGGGACCTGACTCGTCAATGGAATCAAGGTGATTCGTTTGCGGATCATCCCCGCTTTCGGTCTCGAAAGCGAGGGGAAGGCCCTGCTTGCCCACCGGCGGGGGCGCCCGACGGCCAGCGCCGGGTGGCTTGACAACTAGAGCAGCGGATCGATCTCGGCCTGCATGTCCTCGATCGGCTTCGACCCGGAGAATTGCTTGCCTTGCATGTAGAAGGTCGGCGTCGCCTCGAGCCCGAACTCGTCGAGCGCTTGGGTCCGCTCGTCGTCGAGCTTGGCGAACAGGTCCTGGTTCTCGAGGCAGACGTCGAACGTCTCCTCGGTGAAGCCATAGTCGAGCGCCACCGTCAGGATCGCGTCGCGCGGGGTCGCCGATGTCGCCCACTCGGTTTGCCGCTCGAAGAAGCCCGCCATCAGATCGTGATATTTGTCGACCGAACATTCGGCCAGCATGAACACGACAGCGTCGAGCGTGTTGCGGATGAACGGCCGCAGCAGGAAGACGATCTTTCCGGTGTCGATGTATTGCGCCTTCAACGCCGGATAGGTGTTGACGTGAAAGTCCGCGCAGTGCGGGCAGGTGGGCGACGCATACTCGATCAGCCAGACGCGTGCTCCCACCCCGCCGAGCGGCCTGTCGACGAGCCCCTTCGGGTTGAGCAGCGCCTCAGGCGAGACGATTGCCAGGGGCGAGCCGTCATGGAGCGCCAGCGCCGAAGTTGCACCCCCGCCGATCTCGGGAGTTTCGTTGGTTGCCGGGGTCGCCGGCGCTTCCCCCGAAGGGGTCTCGGGTTTCTGTTCGCAGGCGGCAAGGACCAGTAGGCTCGCCACAACGGCAGCCAGCAGCGGCGACGGGCTCGAAAACCTCACGGGACAATCAACTCCAGGATGCAACGGCGGGCGACCTTACACGCAAACTTCATGGCGGCAACAGGGCGCCGCTTCACCTCTGCGTCAGCGCGGGGTCTGCCCCCTCCGAGTCACGACCGCCCGGCCGAGCCGCCCTAGGGCCTCGCGCAGCCCCGGATCGGCAACGGTCTCGACCTTCGCCTCGACATCCCTGAGCGCCTCCGGGTCCGGCTCGGCGGGCATCGCCTGAGGCGCCGCCGCGGCCTTCGGCACGAAAGGCTCGCGGGCGGTGCGCACCTCGCCGACAAGAAAGAACCCGAAATAGCGGTTGATCGCGTCGCGGATGCGTCCTCGCTCATGGGCGAAGCCAAGCGCATGCACGGGGTCGACCCGCACATAAAGCGTCGCCCCGTCGGCCGGGGCGTCGGGCGCCTTGCGCTGCCACTTCAAGCGGTCCGGCATTACCCCGCGGTCGTAAGGGGCCGGCACGATGCTTCCCCAATTGGCGATCAGCTCCGAGGTCGCAAAGCCGCGCTGCCGCAAGAGTGGGTCGAGCGCCTTGCCGGCGATCTCCCCGACCGAGACAACTCGGTTGAGCCGGCCCGGCTCCTTGTGTCGCTTGTCGGCCATGGCCTCTCGCATGGGGAAAAGTTCGCCCGCTTGCGCTGGGGCGGCGCTTGCGGTTCTGTCGGCGATCATGCCGCACATTGCCCGAGCAATAAAGCCCGCGACCGCTCCCACGATCAATGCCGGCGCGTTGCTCGCCTGGTACGGGCGCCATGCCCGCGATTTGCCTTGGCGTATCGGCCCGCGACAACGGGCGGGCGGCGTCCGGCCAGACCCTTACGCGGTCTGGCTGTCTGAGATCATGCTGCAGCAAACGACCGTCGCCACCGTCAGGGCCTTTTTCGAGAAGTTTGTTTCGCGCTGGTCAAGCGTTGCCGACCTCGCCGCTGCCCGCCGCGAGGAGGTGCTCGCCGCCTGGGCGGGGCTCGGCTACTACGCCCGCGCCCGCAATCTTCATGCCTGCGCCGCGAAAGTGACCCGCGACCACGGTGGCGTATTTCCTAAAACCGCCGCCGAACTTGCGACGCTCCCCGGCATCGGTCCCTATACGTCCGCCGCTATTGCGGCGATCTGCTTCGACGAACCCGTCGCGGTCGTCGACGGCAATGTCGAGCGCGTCGTCGCCCGGCTCGTCGGCCTTCTCCGTCCCGTCCGCGAGGTCAAGTCCGAAATCCGCGCCGTCGTCGAAGCGGCGATCCCCGGCCGGGCCGGCGATTTCGGCCAGGCGTTGATGGATCTTGGCGCGACCATCTGCGCGCCGAAAATCGCCCATTGCCCGATCTGCCCTTTGAGACCGGATTGCGTCGCCCGCGCTTCGGGCCAACCACTGGCCTTTCCTGTCGCACCAGCAAAGCGCCCGCGCCCGCGAAAATTCGGTCATGCGTTTGTTATGACTCGACGGGACGGCGCGGTTTGGCTCACGCAACGTCCCGAAAAAGGGCTGCTCGCCGCCATGACCGGTACGCCCGGCAGCGAGTGGGGCGCAGCGCGAGCCGCCCCTTCATTCCCGGCAAAAGCCGCTTGGCAGCAAGCGGATGAAGTGAGCCACGTCTTCACCCATTTCGCGCTTACCCTGACCGTCTGGCGAGCCCGCGTCACCAAGGCGCCGAAAGGCGAGGGCTGGTGGTCGCGGCGCGGCAAACTTGCCGGCGAGGCGCTGCCGACGCTATACAAGAAAGTGCTTGAGGAAGCCGGCGTAACCATCCGCCGCGCTGGTTGAAACAGGCTCCGCCTCAGCCGGGACTTCAGGCCGACAGCCGAGCCATCTCCGCCCGGATCGCCGAGCGCAAGTCGTCGATCGGCTTGAGCCTGCCGCCGTCGCTGAAGTGCCAGTAGGTCCAGCCGTTGCACGCCTCCTGGCCCTGCACCAGCGCCCCCACCCGATGGATCGAGCCCTGATGGGACCCCGAGGCGAGCGAGCCGTCGGCCCTGACCGTCGCTTTGTGCCTCGCCCCGGCATCGGTCAGTTCGGTCCCCGGCGCGATCAACCCCGCTTCGAGCAGCGAGCCGAAGGCGACGCGCGGCTCCGCCCGTTTCGGGGTGACCGACTCCAGCGCCTCGGCGGTATGCGGGCGTACTTTCGCCAGCCGCTTCAGCGCCGCCGCGACATATTTTGTCTCGCGCTCGACGCCGATGAAATGCCGGCCAAGCTTCTTGGCCACCGCCCCGGTTGTTCCGGTCCCGAAAAACGGGTCGAGGATCACGTCGCCCGGCCGGCTCGTCGCCATCAAAATGCGATAGAGCAGCGCCTCGGGCTTTTGCGTCGGATGCAGTTTCTCGTCGGCCGCGTCTTTCAGCCGCTCGCCGCCTGTGCATAGCGGGAACAGCCAGTCCGAGCGCATCTGCACCTCGTCGTTCGCCTGCTTCAGCGCCTGGTAATTGAACACCGGGCGCGAGTTTTGCGACTTGCCCGCCCAGATCAGCGTTTCATGCGCATTGGTGAAGCGCGTACCGCGGAAGTTCGGCATCGGATTGGCCTTGCGCCAGACGATGTCGTTGTTGATCCAATAGCCGAGATCCTGCAGCGCCGCACCGACCCGGAAGATATTGTGATAGGAGCCGATCACCCAGATGGCCCCGTCGGGCTTCAAGACGCGCCGCGCCGCGGCGAGCCAGTCGCGGGTAAACCGGTCATAGTCGGCGAAGGACGCGAACTTATCCCAGGCCTCGTTGACGCCGTCGACCTTCGACTGGTCGGGCCGAGTCAGGCCCTGCTCGAGCTGCAGGAAATAGGGCGGATCGGCAAAGACTAGGTCGACCGAGGCTTCCGGCAGTTCCTGCATCTGCGCGATGCAATCGCCGACGAGGATTGTGTCGATCGGCAGGGCCGCGGCGACCAGCCGCGCGGCGGGGGAAAGGGTACGCAACATCAACGCAACTCGCCGTTCGGCCGACGATTGCGTTGTAGAATCTTAAGTTTAAATCGACGCTAAGCGAGATGGTTAACCGACGGTAGCACGCCTTGCGACCGGCTCGAAGCTGAACCGGTGATGCGGGGAAACTCCTTGGCGCTGGAGCGCCGCGAGGTGCTCGGCGGTCGCATAGCCCTTGTGCCGGGCAATGCCGTAATCGGGGAAGGCGCAGTGGATGATCGCGCACATCCGGTCGCGGGTGACCTTGGCGACAATCGAAGCCGCCGCGATCGACAGCGACCGCGCGTCGCCGGCGACGATCGCCACCCCGGGACAGCAAAGTCCCGGCGGCACGTCGCGACCGTCGATGAGCGCGATGCCGGCCCGGCGCGCCAACCCGTTGACCGACCGTGCCATTGCCCAAAGCGTCGCGCCTCGAATGTTGAGCTTGTCGATCAGTGCCGGCGGCGCCGCCACCAGCGCTACCGCCAGCGCCGTTTCCATTATCAGCAAGAACAGCGCCTCGCGCACTTGTGCGGAGAGTTTTTTGGAATCGTCGAGCCCGTCTGGAATGTTCGCCGGGTCGAGCACGACCGCTGCGGTGACGACCGGCCCAAGGAGCGGCCCACGCCCCGCCTCGTCCACCCCGCAGACAAGGCGCCTGCCCTCGCCATAGCGGCGCTCGAGCGAATAGTCGGGAGTGAGGAGGGGCGAATCGA
Organism: Cucumibacter sp.; assembly: GCA_040881985.1. GTDB lineage: Bacteria > Pseudomonadota > Alphaproteobacteria > Rhizobiales > Devosiaceae > JBBECE01. The sequence continues at coordinate 16,616 of JBBECE010000029.1, read as the reverse complement.
ATAGCGCCATGCCGGCGAGACTGGCACGCGCCCGCGCCGCGGCACCAGACACTGCTCCTTAGCCCTCCCGCTTGCGGGATAGGTCGGGGAGGGGGGTTGGTCAAAACAATTTCAGCTGCGCGTCCTGTTTTTTCGGTGCCACGAAGAGATCGCCCCGCAGTTGCGGCAATCGGCGCTTCAACCGGTACTTCTCGACCGCGATCTCGAACCGACGCCCGAGCGAAAAGGCATAGGGGCCTTCACCGCTCATCCGAGTCCCGAACCGCGAATCGTAATCCTTACCCCCGTGGGTGTCGCGCACGAGGTTCATCACGTGGCTAAGCCGGTCCGGGTAATGCCGCAGCAGCCATTCCCGGAAAATGTCGCGGACCTCGAGCGGCAGCCGCAACAGGATCATCGACGCCGCCTGCGCCCCCTGCGAGGCCGCCGCCGCGAGGATCTTCTCCAATTCCATGTCGTTGATCGCCGGGATCATCGGGGAGGCATTGACCATGGTTGGAATGCCCGCCGCGCTCAAGAGCTCCAGCGCCTCGAGCCGCTTCACCGGGGTCGAGGCGCGCGGCTCCATCTTGCGCGCCAGTTTCGCATCGAGCGTCGTGACGCTGATCGCGACATTGACCAGCCCGTCTTTCGCCAGGTCGGTGAGGATGTCGAGATCGCGCACCACCAGCGACGATTTGGTGGTGATCGAAACCGGATGCCGCGTCTCCGCCATAACCTCAAGCAGCGAACGCATGATTTTGCGCTCGCGTTCGATCGGCTGGTAGGGATCGGTATTGGTGCCGATGGCGATGGTTTTCGCCTGATAGCGCGAATGTCCAAGTTCCTCGCGCAGTTTCTCGGCGGCATTGACCTTGGCGTAAAGCTCGCGCTCGAAATCGAGCCCGGCGCTGTGCCCGAGAAAAGTATGCGTCGGCCGAGCATAGCAATAGGAACAACCATGCTCGCAGCCTCGATAGGGATTGATCGAACGGTCGAAACCGATGTCGGGGGAATCGTTGCGGGTGATGATCGACTTCGCCCGTTCCTCATGCTCGTGGGTCTCGAACGGAGGTAGCGTCTCGAGCGCTCCCCAGCCGTCGTCGACTGCCTCGCGCGCCTGGCGCTCGAAACGGCCCGACCTGTTGGTCTGCGCGCCCCGCCCGCGATTGCGGTCGGGCGCCACCAACTCGCGGCCGACGAGATCGGCGTCCCGCGTCCCGGCGAGCTTCGCCAGGAGTTCGGGCGAGGGCGGATAGGCGGCATGAATGGCCATGATGATTTCCTATGGCCGGCGTTCCCCCGCCGGTCCCATGCTCTGATTCGTGTGACGGTCTGAAGGCTAACAGCCAGAAAGGAACAAAACAAGAACTTTGGCCTGTGGATAGGTTTGAATCTCACCCTCTCGGTCCAAAATCCCCAACCAGCGCCCCAAGCTTTCTCGGGGCCACCGCCCGATAACTCTGGGCGATCCAGCCCTTGCAGGTTCGCACATCGATCAGTCCGGCATTGGCTTGCCGGAGGCTAACCCAGCCTGAACGGCCGAGCCCGTAGCCCGCCGGCTCGACCCCGGGAAGCGTGAGGGCCATTTCCGCCGAAATCGGCAGCTTCACCGTCATCGAGAGCGCGTCTTTCGGCCCGGCCGCTCCGCCGAAGAAGACGAAGACCTTGCCGCGCACCTTGACGACCGAATTGTCCCAGGGCGTCTCGATTGCCGCTCCCGGAAAGGTCGCGGAGAAGGCCAGAAGTTCTCCCTCGATCGCCTTGGCGCGGGCGCCCATCAGCTTTTGTTCGCCAACCGCGGGATGATCTCGATGAAGTTGCAGGGCAGGTGCCGCGCGTCAAGCTGGTGCTTCAGGATTCCCTCCCAGCCGTCCCGGCACGCGCCGCGCGAGCCCGGCAGGCAGAAGACCAGCGTCTCCCCGATCAGCCCCGCCGTCGCCCGCGACTGCAGTGTCGAGGTACCGATATTTTGCGCCGAATACTGATGGAAGAGCACCGAGAAGCCTTCCATCCGCTTGTCGAACAACGGCTCGATCGCCTCGGGCGTGACATCGCGCTTGGCAAAGCCCGTGCCTCCGGTCGTGATGATCACATCGATTTCGGAATCGGCGGCCCAGGCCTTCACCACCGCTGCAATCGCCGCCTTGTCGTCCTTGACGGTTGCGCGCTCGACGACCCGGTGCCCGTCCCGCTCGATCATTTCCTTCAGCAATGCGCCCGACGTGTCGGTCTCGAACGTGCGCGTGTCGGAGACCGCCAGCACCGCGATGCCGAGCGGAATGAAAGCCTTGGTCTCGTCGATCTTGGACTTGAACATCTCGGCCATCATCGCTCAACCCGGCCCCGCCGTCACGCCGGCGGGCCGGTCTGCTCCTCGTCGATGCGCGGGTCGAGCGCGATCGTTTGCGGGGTCAAGTCGCGTCCCGCGGGCACCAGCTGGAACGGCGCGCGCGCCTCGAGTTGCGGCTTCCGCCGGATTTGCATCCTGAGATACGCCGCCCCCGCCAGCCCGGCATGCACCGCCGCGGTCACCATGAACAAGTAGACCGGCCCCAGGATCGTCATCGCCGCCGACGCGAACAGTGGTCCGAGCGCCAGCCCGATGCCGAAAAGCAGCAACAGCCCTGCCGCGACGGTCGCGAAATTGCCGTCCCGCACATGGTCGTTGGCGTGCGCCACCGCCACCGGATAGATCGAGTTCGCCGCGAGCCCGTAAAGCCCGAAGAGCCCGTAGATGACCCAACCCTCGCCCGGATCGAGCAGAACCATCAAAACCCCCGCGGCCGCCGCCAGCAGCGACGTTGCCATCACGACGATGCGCCGGTCCATCCGGTCCGAAGCGCGCCCGAATGGCAGCTGCGCCACGGCGCCCGCGACGATCGAAAGGCTCATCAGATAGACCACCGTCTCGCTCGAGAGCCCGACAATCACTCCGTAAACAGGCGCCAGCGTCCCGAACGCTCCGCCCGTCACTCCGACGGCGAATGCCGCGACGAGCGCGATCGGCGAAGTTCGCCAGAGCAGCCCGAGATCGAGGCTCGCCCGGACCAGCGGCCGCGGCTGCGGGCTGAGCGACAGTGCCGTTGGCAGCACCGCCAGCGAGTAGGCGGCGGCCCCGAGCACGAACGCCATGAAGCCCGCTACCCCGACCCAGGCCAGCACCAGTTGCCCCGCCGTCGCCGCCGCGAGGTTTGCCATCATATAGGCCGCGAACACCGTGCCGCGCCGCTGGTTGGTGGTGACCTCGTTGAGCCAGCTCTCGACAACCATCGCCGCTCCGGCAAAGCAGAAGCCCGAGACCGCCCTCAGCAGAATCCAGGAGTATTGCTCGACGAACATCACATTAACGAGGATGACGATCGAGGCGACCGAGGCCATCACCGAGAACGACCGCACATGCCCGACCCGGCTGACGAGCTGCGGCACCAGGATCGTGCCGGCGACGAAGCCGACCGACCAGCTCGTCCCGATCAGCCCGAGCGCGACCAGCGAAAACCCTTCCTGCCCGCCGCGGATCGCGGTCAGAAGCCCGTGCAGCCCGCCCGCGAACATCAGCAACGCCGAGCCGAGCAGCAGCGCCGATACCTTGACGAGATCGGTCATTTTACGCCTTTCGGCGCCGCTCATAATACGCACGCCGTCCGAACGCCAGCGCCTCGGCATTTTTCGCGACGACGAGCTCGGCTCCGTCTCTCGCGTCCGGCTGGCCGAAGCGTCTTATGCCTGCGGCTGATTTTCATGCGCCTCGAGATCGAGGGCCTCGCCCGTAGCTTTGGCGCCGCCGCCGGGCCGAACCGGATCATCCGGATTGGGAACATGCCGCTTTCGGCGTGATGCAGGGGCGGGACGTTGGGCCACGGCAAATAGCCCGGCTCCGGGCCCTTTTTTCGTCCGCCGTCATATTCGTGACAAAAGGAATGTGCTAGGCTGATGATTGCTGGATTGCGCCGATGATCCGAAAACCTATTCGCCGCCGTACGTTTCTCGCCGCTGCCGCGGCTGCGGTTGTGCTGCCCGCGATCCCCGCCCGCGCCATCGAAGGCGTGCGGCTGGGCGATCTCTACAACGATGACCTGACCTTTTCCCCCTACGCCCTCTTCCTCGCCGAGCTGGTGATCACGGTCGAGGGCTTCATGGCGCCCCCGCTCAAAGCCGAATCGAAATTCTTCGTGCTCACCGGGGTGCCGACGGCGGTTTGCCCCTTCTGCGATTCCGAGGCGGCCTGGCCCGGGGACATCGCCTCGGTCTACACGAGCGACGTCATTTCGGTCATCCCGTTCACCTACCCGATCCGCGCGACCGGCACGCTGCGCCTCGGCACCTATCGCGACGAGGAGCTCGGCTTCGTCTCCCGTCTCCGCCTGACCGAGTCGTTTTACGGCTACGGCAACGGCTGACGCCGATGCGTCTGGCGATCGAGAATCTCGCCCACCGCTTCGGCGGGAAGGGGGCGGACGCCATTGTCATCGATCGCCTCGCTATCGAACCCGGCATGCTTACGGTCGTCACCGGCCCTTCGGGCTCCGGCAAGTCGACGCTGCTCTATCTGATGAGCGGCCTTTTGGTCCCCGCCGCCCACGCCAGCGCCCGCCGGCCGGTCGTCGACGCCTTGCGCTAGGCGTCGACCTCGAGCCGCGCCTTGAGCGACAGCATGTCGCGCCAGACGAGTTTCTTCTGCGCCGGCTGCCGCAGCAGATAGGCCGGATGCAGCGTTGCCATCGCCATGCATCGGTGTGCGCCGATTTCGAGCTCGCGCCATTGGCCCCTGAGGCGCAAAATGCCAGTGTCGGTGCCGAAAAGATGTTTTGCCGATGCCCCTCCGAGGGCCACCACGATCTTCGGCGCGACAAGTTCCACCTGCCGCTCGAGGAACGGCCGGCAGACCGCGAGCTCGGCCGGGGAGGGGATGCGGTTGCCCGGCGGCCGCCAGGGGACGGTATTGGCAATATAGACTGAGCCCCGGTCGAGCCCGATGGCTTTCAGAATCCGGTCGAGCAGCTGCCCCGAGCGCCCGACGAACGGCTTGCCCTGCAAATCCTCGTCGCGCCCCGGGGCTTCCCCGATCAGCATTACTTTCGCTTGCGGGTTGCCGTCGGCGAACACGAGCCTGGTCGCCCGAAGCTTCAGCGGGCAGCCGTCGAATCCGTCGAGGAGGCGTTCGAGCGTTTCAAGATCGGGCGCCGCCGCGGCGAGCGCGCGGGCCGCCTCGATTGTGCCGGCGTCCGGCTGTAACCTCGCCTCGCCCGCCTCCGGCGCGCCGTTCGCCGAAGCGAGATTCGCCGGCGCCGCAACCCGCGCCGAACGCGCCGCTGGCCCGGCCGCGAGTCGGTCGAGGCTCGTCTCGCTCAGCGCTGCCGTCGCCCCGGCGGCCCGATACCATTCGAGGATGGCGAGGAGTTCAGCGCGGTCCGGGGCGGGATCGTTTGTCGGCACGGAAATCTCCTGCCTCAGCCCTAGCATGGGCGCTACTCGCCGGGCCAGTCCGGGCCGGACCGGGGGGACAAATCCCCGTCACTGGCTTGCCACCCCGCCTCAAAACCGCCAATCTTTGCGCCAACCAAGCCGCGCCCCCCGCATCGACCGAAAGACCGCGTTGATCCGACCGAACCACGCCATCCCAGCCCTCATTGTCTTGCTGAGCCTTGCCATCGCCCCTCGAGGCCTTGGCGGGGAGGGCAGCGATCCGGAACTCATGGAATTGCGGCTGCCCTCGTCCTCCGGCAGCTTCCTCGCCGGGCGCGGCGCGTCGGTCGACCGCCGCCACGACATCGCCGCGCAGTTCTATTTGGAGGCCCTCAACAACGACTGGAACAATCCGCTTCTCGTCGATCGCGCCTTCATCTCGCTTGCCGCGGCCGGCGACATCACCCGCGCCGCCGCCTCGGCGCAGCGGCTGATCGAGCTGCAGCCCGACCACGAGCTCGCCCGGCTGCTGCTTGGCGCCGTGGCCCTGAAGGAGCGCCGCTACACTTCCGCGGTCAATCTCCTCGACGCGATGAGCACCTCGACGCTGCTCGGCATCACCGGCAACGTGCTCGACGGCTGGGCGATGTTCGGCGCCGGCCGGATCGAGGAGGCCGAGGACCGCATCGGCTCGATCGAGGAGGAAGGCTTCGCCGAGTTCCTGCAATTTCATCGCGGCCTTATGGCCGACCTTGCGGGCGACGAGGAGGAGGCGCTGCGCCTGCTTGGCGTCGCCTATGAGGGAGACCCCCTCGTCTTCCGCATTGTCGAGGCCTATGCGCGGACCCTTGCCAACAGCGGCGATTTCGGCAAGGCGGGGGAAGTCCTCGACGCCTTCGCCGCCAGCGGGCTCACCCATCCGCTGACCGAGATCGTGGCCGACGCGGTCGCCTCGGGCCGGCGCCCTGGCAAGTTCGCCGAGAATGTCCAGGAAGGCGCCGCCGAAATGTTGCTTGGCCTCGGCACTGCCATCGGCTCCGAGAATGTCTCCGACCTCGGCATTCTATTCCTGCGCCTGGCGCTTTACCTCGATCCCGATGCCGACGTCGTCTCGATCACCCTCGGCGATATGCTCGAGCGCGCCGGCCGGTTCGAGACCGCCAACCTCGTCTATGACGAGGTCGCCCCGGAATCGCCGCTGCGCATGTCTGCGATCATCGCCAAGTCACTCAATCTCGAGGAACTCGGCGAGCGCGCCGACGCCATCGCCTCGCTGCGTAACATCGCCAACCTGCATCCCGACAGCCTCGAGGCCGTCTACGCGCTGGGCGACATTTTGCGCGCCGACAAAGAGTACGAGGCCGCCGCCGAAGCCTATACCAGGGCGCTCGATATTTCCGGCGGCGAAGCCGCTTCCGACTGGCGCTACTATTATGTGCGCGGCATTTCCTGGGAGCGCGCCAAGCTCTGGGACCGCGCCGAGCCGGATTTCCGCAAGGCCCTCGAGCTCAATCCCGAACAGCCGCAGGTACTCAACTATCTCGGCTATTCCTGGGTCGATCAGGGCCTCAATCTCGACGAGGCGCTGGGGATGATCGAAACCGCCGTCGATTTGAGGCCAAGCGACGGCTACATCATCGACAGCCTCGGCTGGGCCTATTATCGCCTCGGCCGCTTCGAGGAGGCGCTGGCAACTCTCGTGCGCGCGGTCCTGCTCATGCCGGACGACCCGACCATCAACGACCATCTGGGCGACGCCCTCTGGCGGGTCGGGCGCAAACTCGAGGCGCGCTATCAATGGGCCATCGCCCGCGACCTCGGGCCGGACGAGCCGGGCATGCTGGAGCGGATCGATCGCAAGCTCGCTGTCGGCCTCGACGCCGTGCTCGAAGCCGAGGCAGCCACCCCGGAAGGCGATCAGGCCGCCATCGAGGCGGATCAATAGGGGCATGGCCGAAGCCCTGGTTGAGCCCGCGCCGGCCAAGATCAACCTCGCCCTGCATGTGGTCGGCCGTTGCGATAATGGCTTTCACGAACTGCATGGGCTGACCGTCTTCACCGAGCTTTCCGATGAGCTCGAAGCCTTGCCCGCCTCAGCCGACCGGCTCGAATTGAAAGGCCCGTTCGCCGCCGGGCTCGGAGCCAGCAACAGCAACCTGATCCGGCGCGCTGTTGACGCTTTCCGTGCCGAGTGGCCCGGGCAAGTCAAAGGCGGGGTCGCGATTGTGCTCAACAAGATGCTCCCGGTCGCTTCGGGCATCGGCGGAGGCTCGGCCGACGCCGCGGCGGCGCTGCGCATCATGTCGCGGCTATCGACGCGGCCCCCCGATCCGGCCCGCCTGATCGGGCTCGCCGCCACCATCGGCGCCGACGTGCCCATGTGCCTCTTGTCGCAAGCCTGCGAGATCAGCGGGGTCGGCGACATCGTCCGCCCCTTGGCGGTTGCTCCCCGCTTCCACCTGGTGCTGGTCAATCCGTTGCTGCCGGTGCCGACCGCCGAAGTCTTCCGCCGCCTCGGACACCCTTCGAACGCGCCGATGCCGCCGCTGCCCGACGGGCTCGATCATCTCTCGGTCCTCTCGCTCTGGCTCGCCGACACCCGCAACGACCTCGAAGCGGCAGCCATCTCAATCGCTCCCGCGATCGGCGTCATCAAGGGCGCGGTCGCGGGCACCCAGGGCTGCGTGCTCGCGCGCATGTCGGGATCGGGCGCGACCGTCTTCGGCCTTTATGGCTCCGGCACCCAGGCGATGCAGGCCGCGCGCGACTTACGCCCAGCGTTCCCGGCTTACTGGATCGCCGCAACTCCCTTGCTCACCGAAAGACTGAATTAGTAGGCGCGCGAGACGCAGAAATCCGCGATGTCCGCGAGGATCTCGCGCCCGCTCGTCGCCGGCAGCGCTTCGAGCGCCGCCCGCGCCCGCCCGGCGTAGCGCTCGGCTTCCCCGAGCGTGTCGGCGAGCGCCCCGTGCTTCTGCATGATGGCGACGATCGCCTTGACCGCCGCTTCGCCAAGCGCGCCGTCCCCGAGCGCGCCGGCGATTTCGATCCGCTCGTTTTCGCTGGCGCGTTCGAGTGCCAGGATCACCGGCAGCGTCATTTTGCCCTCGCGCAGATCGTCGCCGGTATTCTTGCCGAGCGCGCCCGCCACTCCGCCATAGTCGAGCACGTCGTCGACCAGCTGGAAGGCGGTGCCGAGTTCGTGCCCAAAGGCCTTGAGCCCCGCCCGGCCCGCCGCATCCGCCCCGCCCGCCATCGCCCCGACCTCGGTCGCCGCCTGGAAAAGCGCCGCGGTCTTGGCCCGGATCACCGCGAAATACTCCTCGACTGTCGTGCCGAGGTCGCCCGTCTTGGCAAGCTGGAACACCTCGCCCTCGGCGATCACCGCCGCGGCCCGCGACAAGACCCCGAGCGCTTCGATATCGGCGGTCTCGACCATCATGATGAAGGCCTGGCCGAGCAGATAATCCCCGACCAGCACGCTCGCCGGATTTCCCCAGACGATCCTCGCCGCCGGCTTGCCGCGCCGCCGGTCGCTGTCGTCGACGACGTCATCGTGCAGCAGCGTCGCCGTATGCATGAATTCGACCGCCGCGGCGTAATTGATCTGGTGGCCCGACTGCCCGCCGAAGAGCCGCGCGGACGCGACCGTCAGCATCGGCCTCAGCCGCTTACCGCCCGCCTCGATCAGATAGCGCGCGATCTCCGGCACCATTTGCACATGCGAGGCGGCGCGTTCGACGATCATTTCGTTGACCCGGCCCATGTCGGCCCGCGTATAGTCGACCAGCCGGTCGAGGCTCGTCGCCCGGCGCGCCCGTTCGGCCGCGATAACCTGGTCGTTCAGCATCGCATTCGGCGGATCGCGCCTTTCACGTTCCTCGGCCCAGAATTCTTGCCGCCCGGCAGACGCTCTTGCTAGGTTGGCGCGCCCGCGGAAGGGGCCGACATGTCGTTAGACCAGCCTTCGCCCGATGTAAAACCGCTTTCTGTCACACGCGACGGCTTCCTCGACGGCCGGTTGACCGTCGAGCAACCCGTCGACGGCTTCCGCGCCGGCCTCGATTCGGTGCTTCTCGGCGCTTCGGTCCGGGTCGGGCAGGGGCGTCTGCTCGATCTCGGCTGCGGCGCCGGCGTCGCGGGACTTGTTGCCCTGACGCACAACCCCCGCCTCTCGGCAACCTTTTCCGATACCGACCGGACCATGCTCGAGCTCTGCGCCCGCAACATCGGCGCCAACGGCTTTTCCGCTCGCGCCGCGACGCTCGACGCCGACGCGACCGCTGACGCAGCGGCGCGCGCCAGGTCCGGCTTCCTTGCCGGCCATTTCGACGCGGTGATCGCCAACCCGCCCTTTTACGATCCCGCCACCGCAACCGTCTCCGCGAACGCGCCGCTCGCCCACGCCCAGACGCCGGACAACTTCGACCGCTGGGTTGCGACCGCCGCTTCCGTCATCAGGCCCGGCGGGGAAGCGATCTTCGTTCATCGCGCGGCTTCGCTCGCGCTGCTGCTCGAAGCCTTCGCCTGCCGCTTCGGCGGCATCGACATCTTGCCACTCGCCCCTCACTCGGGCGCGCCGGCGTTCCGCATCTTCATTCGCGGCACCATAGGCATCCGCGCCCCGCTGACGCTCATGCCGCCGATCGCAGTTCACGCCTCGAAAGGCGGCCCGTTCAGCCCGGACATCGACGCCATCCTGCGTGGCCGGACGCCCTTCCTCTGGCACGCCCCGCCTTCCGTTCCTAAATAGGCAGGATCGCCGCACGGAGCCCGCGACCATGACCGACAACGACGCTCTCACCGAAAAACCCATGGCGCCCTGGTATGCGCGCCTGTTCGGGCGCGACCAGACGGTCATCCCCGTCGTCCGCCTGCAGGGCTCGATTTCTTCCGAACAGCGCCCAGGCCGCATCAACATCGCGACTGCCGGTCCGCTTTTGCGGCGGGCGTTCCGCACTCCCCGCGCCCCCGCCGTCGCCATAATCGTCAATTCACCCGGCGGCTCGGCGGTGCAGTCGCGTCTCGTCGCCAAATATATCCGCGACCTCGCCGACGAGCATCGGAAGAAGGTCCTCGTCTTCGCCGAGGACCTCGCCGCGTCGGGCGGCTATTTCATCGCCACGGCCGGGGACGAGATCATCGCCGACCCGTCCTCGATCGTCGGCTCGATCGGCGTCATTATGGCGAGCTTCGGCTTCGTCGAAGCGATCCAGAGGCTTGGCGTCGAACGGCGCCTCTACACCGCCGGCAAGAGCAAATCGACCCTCGACCCGTTCCTCCCGGAGGAGCAAGACGACGTCAACCGCATTAGGCAGCTCGAGCTCGACATCCACGAGACCTTTATCGACTGGGTTAAATCCCGCCGCGGCGCAAAGCTCGCCGCCGACAAGGACCTTTTCACCGGCGAATTCTGGACCGCCAAACGCGCCCTCGATCTTGGACTGGTCGACAGTCTTGGCGATCTGCACGCAACGCTGCGCGAGCGCTACGGCAAGAATGTGCGCCTCAAACCCATCGCCCCCAAACGTGGGCTCATTGCGATGCCGCGCTTGCCATTTCTGGGCATCGGCGATGAGCCGGCCGATCTCGCTGGCTCGGTGATTGCGGCGATCGAGGACCGCCTCGCCTGGTCGCGCTTCGGGCTCTGATGATCCCCCGGATTATCGTTTTCGTGCTGGTTATGGCCGCGATCTATATCGGCTGGCGGGCGATCCGGCGAGGCTTGCGGGACTATTTTGCGACCTCCGACAATGCCGCCCGAGAGCGCCAAAAGCTCGAAGCGCGCCGCCCTGACGTTGTCGATCTCGAACGCGATCCCGAAACCGGCATCTACAAACCCGGCTCCCGCCCGCCCGGGCCGGGCCGGGGGCCCGACGAGACGCCGGGGAGTTAGCGCAACGGGCGCCGAGCCTTCAACAAACTCTCGGCCGCTCGCATCGCTCGCTCGGGATTTCCGGTAAGGCCCATCGATTCAGTTTCGATGCCGACCAGCATCGCCGAGATGTCCGACACCGAGCGATTTTCGAAAAGCGCTTTTGCGATCCGCGGCACATAGGCGGCGTATTCGTCGCTGGCCGCGGGGAATCTCGCCACGCCGATGGAATCCCACTCCGACATGAGGATTTCACCAACGCGGCGAAGTAACGCGCGATTGTCAAATATCAGCCGAATTCTGCCCCCTGAGGAAAAACCAGCGTTCCTCGGCGAAGTCCAAGACTTTGCCGGCAAAGTTTTCATAGTGGGGGCGCGTGACGAAGAACAGCACGTCGATCCCCGAGACCTGCTCGATACCTGGCTATACCCTCGGCAATTGCGAGCGGTTGCAAAACGAGACAACGACGTTTTCCAGTTTGGCCTCCTCGCGGCGGTTCTTGAATATGCCCCAGCCGATCATCGGCACGGCGGCGGGATCGTCGGGCGAACGGCGATCCCAGTCCCGGCGCAACAGCTCGATCGCCTGCTTGGCGTTCTCGGAAATAGTGAAATTGACCGGGAGTCCATCCACTTTCGCCATTCGGCAGTCAACCGGGTTCGCTGTTAGCGTTCGGCCTTGGCCATCGTCCCCCGCAATATCTGCCGCGCCAGCTCCAGAAACTGGCGCGTATAGTTCTTGAACTTGATCCGGGCATTGGTGCGCATCCACAGCTGATCCAGCGCTTCGTCGGAATACTTGCCCGAGAGCAATTCGTCGAAATCACGGCTGAGTTGGGCGTAGTTCTCAATGACGCCGCCGTTGATCAACGCCAATTCTATAACCTGGCCGGGTGTCTGCGAGTAGTCGGCGCTGGTATCGGCGCAGCACTCTGCAAATTTGTAAAAAACACCGGAGGGATTCACCGTTCGCCCCCGATGGAAAATTCATTTGGGTAGTTGTTCATGGGATATGCAGTGACGACTCGAAATCCGTGGCTCATCGGCCGAGAGTCACGCGCGATGATGACCTCTACAGCGTAGGTCGGACGAACGCTCGGCGCGTCCAGTGGATTTTCCCGGTAGGCCTCGATGCCCGTTTGAGATCCAAAACGCATCGTCAAAGTTACCCGCGGTATCCCCCGAATGACAGTCTCAACCAACGCCGCATTTTGCCTCAACACTTCGCGCACCCAAAAACTCGCGTCGCCGGTGGAGAAAAACGAACCTTCGGCGGGATGAAAATAGTATGTTACACTCCCGTTCGGCAACCGAACCTCACGAAATTCGTCATTGAGGACTTGGATGAGCTGCTCGCGAGTTCGCGCGACATGCGCAGGCCAAGTGTGACCGCGTCCGGCTCGATACTCCCTTTCGAAATCGAAGAAATAGAAACTTGGATCGCGTGTCTGTGCAACATGAATGCGTCCCGCAGGGTCGTCCGCCGAGGCCCCCGCATCCGTCCACTGCCCGCCGGTCGGAAGGCCCATTTGCACGCGCGGCTGGGCGGGGTTGAAGTTGGCCTTGAGCACTGCCCGCTTGAGCGATTGAAGCGTAGTTATCACTCCCAGCCCAGCGATTCGTTGGCGGAGGCCCGCGAGGCTCGTTGCGTTAATTCTTTGGCATCGTTCAATCACGGTAATTCCTCGTCGGGCAAAGGTAACCGGGGCGGCGCAGCGGGGGATAAGTTGCCGCCCAAGGTGAGTACTCCTGTGCTTGACCGGTCCGACCCTCGCAACTACCGTCGCGCCGCCTTCGGCCTCAGGCCGTTGAACGGGATTTTCGAGCCATGGCGCGCCGCAAAACCAAAAACAAACCCGCGAAGCGACCGGCGAAGAAGTCCGCCATCAAGGCCAGAGCGAAATCGGCGCGCGTCGCCTCGGCGCGTATCGCCAAGTCGGCCGCGCCCAAGCGCATCGCCAAACCGGTCCAGCGAAAGCCTGTCCACAAAACGGCGCTTCAAAAAACCGCAGAGCGCCCTTCCGTCATCGCCCCCGCCCCCGCCCAAATGGACCCCAAGAATTCCTTTCAAGGCCTCATCCTGACGCTGCAGCAATTCTGGGCCGATCAAGGCTGCGTCATTCTTCAGCCCTACGACATGGAAATGGGCGCCGGCACGTTCCACCCCGCGACCACCCTGCGCGCCCTTGGGCCTTTGCCGTGGAAGGCCGCCTATGTGCAGCCTACCCGCCGCCCGTCCGACGGGCGCTACGGCGAGAACCCCAACCGGCTGCAGCACTATTACCAGTTCCAGGTAATCCTCAAGCCGTCGCCCGCCGACATCCAGGACCTCTATCTCGCCTCGCTCGCCGCCATCGGCATCGACGCCTTGCTCCACGACATCCGCTTCGTCGAGGACGATTGGGAGAGCCCGACGCTGGGCGCCTGGGGGCTCGGCTGGGAATGCTGGTGCGACGGCATGGAGGTCAGCCAGTTCACCTATTTCCAGCAGGTCGCGGGATTCGAGTGCAATCCGGTCTCCGGCGAGATTACCTACGGGCTTGAGCGCCTCGCCATGTATGTGCAGGGCGTCGAGAACGTTTTCGACCTCAATTTCAACGGCCGCGCCGGCGCCGGGAAAGTCACTTATGGCGACGTCTTTCTGCAATCGGAGCAGGAATTCTCCCGCTACAATTTCGAGGCCGCCGACACCGAGCTGTTGTTTCGCCATTTCGAGGACGCCGAGACCGAATGCCGGGCTCTGCTGGAGCAGGGGAGCGGCGGCGAGAAGCACTTGCTCGCGCTGCCCGCCTACGACCAGTGCATCAAGGCGTCCCACGCCTTCAATCTCTTGGACGCGCGCGGCGTGATCTCGGTCACCGAGCGGCAAAGCTATATTTTGCGCGTCCGCGAACTGGCGAAAGCCTGCGGCGCTGCTTGGCTCAGGACCGAAGGCGGCGGGTGGCCGCCCGTTAGCGAAAGCTTGCCTTGCCTCGCGCCCTGATTCATAGTCCTGCAATCACGCCCCGGCTTTGCCGGGAGGAGCTGAAGGGGACGCGACATGCGCATCGCAGGAATAGGCATGGTGCTCGCGGCGGGGTTCGCACTCGCGGGCTGCACAACGGTGAGCGACTATTGCAGCGAAAATCCGCTAATGTGCGTGTTGGCCGCCAAGGCGGTGGTGGGAGGGGTGGTGCTGGTGGTCGCCAACAGCGAAGACCCCGTCCCGGAGTCCGACATCCGCCTCAAGCACGACATCGACTATCTGATGACGCTCGACAACGGCCTGAAACTCTATTCCTTCGCTTATTTGGGCGACGAACAAACCTTTGTCGGGGTGATGGCGCAGGACCTTCTCGCCGATCCGCGCTACGCCTCGGCGGTGTCCATCGATGCGCAGGGTTTCTACCGGGTTGATTACAATGCTCTCGGACTTGGCCTCTACAATGCCGAGGCAATGATGCAGGCCGGGGCGGCTGCGGAAGCTCTCGCCGGCTCCTGATCCGGCGGATCCCGGGTGAAGCGGCGCACCACGCGCGGGCGGCGGATATCGCCGCCCAACCTAGCTGCCAAAGCGCTTCGAACAGCCCGTTTCCGCCCCCGCGCCGTCAAGGGGCGCCGCCAGTACAAGCGCAAACTCAGGCATCCCGCGTCCGGCGACGACCCTGAAGAGCCTCCGCGATCCAGCCCGGCGCCAGTGCATAATTGCAACAGTCTCGGGCCGAACCGCCCCGCTCGGCCCCTGCGCGATTGCGCCGCACCTGCCTTTGGGGTTGCATGCCCGGTAGGGGCTGCGCGACTCGCCGACCGGGAGGGTCGCGTTGGCCGTTGATCGCGGCCCGAACCGGGTCCGCAGGAGGGGTCGATGCAGGTCACCAAACTCTTGCTCACAGGTGCGTTGGCTTTGTCGCTCGCGGCCTGCCATGTGCCGGAACACCGAATCTGCGACGGCGATGATGACGATCGCACGCTCTGCATCGCGCTGATCGTCGGCGCCGGGGCCGCCATCAAGCTCATCGCCTTCAGTGCCTTGAGCGGCGAAGAATCTAATCCGAGTTGATCTTGAGAAAATGACGGAGGGATCGAAATGAATCTGACAAAATTCGCTTTGGCGGGCGCTTTCATGCTCGCGCTTGTTGCTTGTCACGAGCCGGGACACGAATGGTGCGACACCGACGATGACGGCGATCGCGATGGCATCTGCGTCGGCCTCGTGGTCGGCGCGGCCGCGGCGCTCAAGCTCATCGCTTTCTCGGCGTTGTCAAACAATGGCAACAACGTGGAGTGATGAAGCCGCGGGCGCCGCGCAACGGCGCCCGCCCAATTCGGTCGGGGAACTGAGGGATCGAAATGAATCTGACAAAATTCGCCTTGGCGGGCGCCTTTGCGCTGTCGCTCGCGGCTTGCCACGAACCGGGCCACCAGATTTGCGGTGATGACGATGGCGATCGCACCCTCTGCATCGCACTGATCGTCGGCGCCGGAGCCGCGCTTAAGCTCATCGCCTTCAGCGCGCTCAGCGGCGAAGAATCCAGTCCGGGTTGATTTTGAGAAATTGACGGAGGGATCGAAATGAATCTGACAAAATTCGCTTTGGCGGGCGCTTTTATGCTCGCGCTTGTTGCTTGTCACGAGCCAGGACATGAGTGGTGCGACACCGACGACGACGGCGATCGCGATGGCATCTGCGTCGGGCTCGTGGTCGGCGCTGCGGCGGCGCTCAAACTGATCGCGTTCAGCGCGATGAGCGAGCCGGTAGCCGACGAAGCGTGATGAAGCCGCGGGCGCCGCGCATCGGCGCCCGCCCAATTCGGTCGGGGAACTGAGGGACCACAATGAATCTTGTGAAATTCGCTTTGGCGGGCGCTTTCATGCTCGCGCTCGTGGCCTGTCACGAGCCGGGGCATGAGTGGTGCGACACCGACGATGATGGCGATCGCGATGGCATCTGCGTCGGCCTCGTGGTCGGCGCCGGCGCGGCGCTGAAACTCATCGCCTTCAGCGCGATGAGCGAGCCAGTCGACGACAACATCGACTAGCCGCACTGAAGGTGAGTCGAACCCGTTGCCGGCAACTTCGGCTTCAGGAACTCGGCCGGACGCACGAAAGGACGGACAATGAACATCACTAAGTTGGCTATCACTGGCGCCTTTGCGCTGTCGCTCGCGGCTTGCCACGAACCGGGCCACCAGATTTGCGGTGATGACGATGGCGATCGCACCCTCTGCATCGCACTGATCGTCGGCGCCGGAGCCGCGCTTAAGCTCATCGCCTTCAGCGCGCTCAGCGGCGAAGAATCCGATCCGAAATAATCTTGAGAAAATGACGGAGGGATCGAAATGAATCTGACAAAATTCGCTTTGGCGGGCGCTTTTATG
>JBBECE010000028.1:0-91725 GCA_040881985.1 Cucumibacter sp. | reverse complement strand
CGCACCTGTCGGTTCGACAACATAAAAGCTCGGGAAGCCGGAGCATCCCGCAGGGGCGATACCGGCCTCAAACATGCTGCGCCACGGGGCGTAGGAGCCCCTCGGTTCCCGCGCGATCAGCGCGTCAACGTCCGTCTCCCCCAAGAGTTCGCCTGGAACGTTCAAGTTGATGACCGGCACGATGCCGAGCTCCCGGATGTCGGCGATCTGGTCAGGGGTGGCGAACAGGTTGTGTTCGAGACGAACGCGCCCGGCGACGACGCCGGGATCGGCCCGCTCAATCACCCGGATCGCCGCAATGATCATCGCCAACGACCTTGTACTGACGGTCTTGACGGCTAACTGCCAGCCGTTCTGGTGCTCTTTGAGGAGGACAGCGTTGAGATCCTCCTGGTTCCATAGAAGCCTCGTGGCATTGTCGAAGTCGGTGAAGACTTTGAGCCCGGCCACGCGGACATGGGGGCTGACCATCTGGCCAGGGTGATACGCAGTGTAGTAGTCGCCGAGGGGGCGGCCTTCGGGGCTGTTCTCGTTGATCGGCAAATACGCATTCACCCGGAGCCGGAGCACCCCCGTTTGGTCGAGGTCGCGGAGTTCGTCGAGTCGGCTCTGATCGACATAAAGCTCATCGATCGTTGTGAGGCCTTCGGCGAGCGCCATCTCAACAATCGCCTCGGCACGCTCGATGCCGATAAGCGAGCGATTGCCGATGCGGTGCTGGTGCCCGTCGATAAAGCCGGGAACCACCGTTCGACCTTCAAGATCGACGACGGCCGTGCCGAAGCCCTCGAGTCGGCGCACCTCGTCGTCCGTGCCGACCGCGACGATTCGATCGCCGCGGATCGCAAAGGCCCGGGCCTTGGGCCGGGCATCGTCCATCGTCAGGACGTTGGCGTCGACGAAGATGATGTCGGCGTCCTTAACGTAACCCGGAGGCGTGGCTGCAGGACGCTGTGGCGAGCCAGCCGGGACCGAGGCCGCCTGGACGCTCGCGCAGATGGCAAGCCCAAACACAAGCGCGAGCACAACCCCGGGCCTCGCATGATCTCGTGGGAATGTCATCCGGAGACACCCATATCGGCGGCGCGCCGGAATCGCCTCGCCCCGTCATTGTGATCCTGCGCCACGCCCCGGCCGTCGCAGTACATGACGGCGAAGCCCCTGCGGGCGTCGACATCGCCCTGCATGCGACCACGATCAAATCTAGAGTATATGGTGAACCCATGAGTGACCATACCCAGCAGATCCCGACGCCCAGATCTGACGAGATTGGCCGCAATTGTTCGCCCACGGGGAGGCTGAATTGCGCATCGTCTCAGCGAGTCACCAGGTGTTCGAGGCCCACGGGCTCCCACCGCCGCACTCCGCCGTCGGCGCAGCCGCCTGCGCTGACGTGAAACTCACCGGTTCACAGCGCCGCGCGATTGGGTTCGGTGACGGGAACCTCGAGCTCATAGCGTGCGCAGGGTCTGGGAGAAGTGAAGTCGTCGCCCGACGTGCAGTCGATCTTCTAACACAGGGTCGGTCTGATTCTCCGGTTCCCGCGAACTTCATCGGCTTGACATATGCCGGGAAGGCGGCCGGCGAACTGAAGGAACTGATATTCGCCCGCACCGATGAGATGCTAGGCGATGTGTGGGCATGGCTGAAATGTTCGTCGGCACGATCCATGCTTTCTGTCTGGAACCGACCAAGACCGAGGCTCCCAAGGACCTCAAGTTTGAAGACCTGAACGAGGTCCAACAGGGGCTGGTTGTCGACCGCATCTGTAAGCAGACTGACCTGACAGCCTCGACCGACATAGTGGGAGCGGCGCCGGCGGCCCGTCAGCCCGCCAACCCACTGTCCATATCTGCGATGCTGGCGGGATGATGCAGTTACTGACCAGGCCGGTCGATCACGGTTATCCCGCCCCGAACTCCAGCTGGACTTTGAGGGCCAAGTTGCGGTCGCTGGCGAAGTCAAACGCCTCGACTGCGTCGATGAAGGGGAAGACCTGGGTGATGAGCGGCGCGACCGCGATCAATCGCTTTTGCATCATCTCCACGGCGGTGGGGAATTCGAAATGAAACCGGAACGACCCCCGGATCTCAAGTTCCTTGGATACTATCGCGTCCATTGGCACCGAAACTTCGCCGCCGAGTCCGACCTGGACGATAACTCCACGCGCTCTCACACAGGCGATGGCTGAGATCAGCGCGGGCGCAGCCCCGGCGCATTCGACCGCAGCGTGAAAATACCCCTTGTTTGCCGCGAAGGGCGCCAGAGCGTCGGGGTCGGTCGCAACGTTTACGGCGCAGTCAGCGCCACAGCTCCTGGCCAGTTTGAGCGCTCCCTCCATGACGTCGGTGACGACGATCTCTGCCGCCCCGGCGCGCCGCAGGGCGAGAACGGCCAGCGCGCCGATCGGCCCGCAACCGGTGACCAGCACCCTCCCGCCATTGATGTCCCCCATTTGCTTCAGCGCATGCAGCACGACCGACAGCGGTTCGGCCATCGCAGCCTCGGCGGGAGTGAGCCCGTCGGCTTTGACGCACTGCTCGAGCCGAACCAACAGCAACTGCCGAAAGGCACCCTGGACGTGCGGGAATTTCATGGCTGAGCCGTAAAACCGCATGCCGGCAGAATGCTGAGGCATGCCCTCGCGTGCGTAGGGGTCGTGCCAGTCCGGCCGAGACGGCGAGACGGCGACGAGATCGCCAAGGGCGAGCCCGGCAACCTCATCGCCCAAAGCCTCGACGTACCCGGAGACTTCGTGGCCAAGAATCATCGGCTCGCGCAATTTCACCGTGCCGAAGCCGCCGTTCTGGTAGTAGTGCAAGTCGGTGCCGCAGATCCCGCCTCGGGCCACGCGCACGGCCACCTCGCCAGGCCCAGGGGCGTGCGTCTTACGCTCCTCGATCCGTAGGTCGCGTGCGCCGTGAATGACAATTGCTTTCATCGATGACTCTCATTTCGCGGCCGGGGGCCCCGCGCCGCGTGCAGGCAAAGAGCGTACTCAAAGAAAGGCAAATAGGCGATGGCGGGGCGGTCGGCGCCGTCGAGCCGCGGCTGCCGCGGCTTCGCACCGGTGGCCCAGACGCGCCGCCGGAAATCGATCTCGAGTTGCGCCAGCCGGCCGGCGCCGACTTCGACGGCGAGCGCCATTCACCGGGACCATGCGGCTCCCCTCCAGGCAGCGTGACGGGTCCCTGATGGCTCGCTTCCCACAGCGCCTGGGCGGCGCGCGCTCCGCAGTCCCCAGCACCGATGATGACGATGCGGTCGTTCATGATCGGTCAGGCAGTCCGGATCATCACCTTGCCGTCGTCCAGTCTGACCGGATAGGTCCTGAGCCGCTCGGTAACGGGCGCGCCTTTGGCCTCGCCGGTCTTGTAGTTGAAGCGCCCGTTGTGCTTGGGGCATTCGATGATGTCGCCCATCACGAGGCCCTCGGCGAGAAATGCAAGTTCGTGGGTACACTGGCAGTCGGTTGCGAAATATTCGTCCTCGGGGCTGCGATAGATGGCATAGGCATGTCCTTGATGGTCGAAGCGAACGACATCTTCCACCTCAATGTCGGCGGCGGCGCAGGCCTCAATCCAGGTTTCGCTCATCCAAAGGTCCTTGGGGCAAGGGCGGTGTGGCGGGCGGCGATAGATGCTTGCCGCCGGCCGTCGGCGGGCAGGTCATTCGGCCGGAGCCGCACCGGGGATGTCGTGCAGGTCGGGGCGGAACGGTCGGGCGGTTTCCGGCAGGCGGCGATGCACAAAGAGGTGCTGATCGCGCAATTGGCCGACAATGGTCGGTATGATCTCGGCATAGGCTTGCGCGAACCCCCGATAGGGCTCCGGGCAGTCGTGCTTTGTCGCTGCATGCAGCTCGGGGAGGCGGTGATAAGGCACCATCGGGAACATGTGGTGTTCGACGTGATAGTTCATGTTCCAGTATATGAAGCGCGAAATGGGGTTCATGTAGACGGTGCGCGAATTGAGCCGGTGGTCGAACACGTCCTCGGCCATGCCAGCGTGCTGGGTGAGCCCGCACAGCATGAAATGCCAGGCCCCGTAGAGCCGCCCGCCGGGCACGAGCGCCAGCGGGATGGCGGAATTGATCCAGAAGCACGACGCGATCACGGCCACATAGATCGCTACCCACACCCGGGCGACGACGAAGACCTTGTGCTGCTCCATTTCGGGGATGTAATCGTGCTCGTCGGGAGTCAGCCGCCCGGTGGCGTGTAGGAGTATCGAGAAAAAGGCGACCGGTACGTCAACGAGGCCGACGAAATTGACGATGATCTTGATTAGCTTCGGCGGCCGCATGGCCGCGATCTCGGGGTCGCGGCCGACAATCAGCGTGTCGGTGTGGTGCCGGGCGTGGCTCCAGCGCCAGATGGTCGGCTCGCGCATGATCATGAAACAGGCGAGGTGATAGACGAGGACATTCATCCAGCGCGTTTTGAAGGCGGTGCCGTGGCCGCATTCGTGCCAGCGCGAGTCGGTCGCCGAGCCGTACATCACGCCGTAGACGAGAAGGAATGGCACGACCCACCAAGTGCCCCAGCTGGCAACGATCCCGGCCGCGGAACCAATCAGAACGCCGAGCCAGATCGTCGTGTCGGGGATTGCCGGCCAGTCGGAGCGGCGCATCAGCTGCTTCATCTGCTGGCGCGGAATGTCGGTATGGTACCACTCGGCGGCGGCAAGCCCGTGTTCGACCGCAGCCTTTGAATCGGGCCTGGTCAGGCTATAGGCGCGTCCCTCGTAGCTGGCGAGCATCGATCATCCTCCCGCACACGCCAAACCCAGCGGATCGGCGTCGAGCCTCCGGCCGACGTTGACACTACCGGGCGACGGTGTCAGCCTCAACCGGGCAATGATACAATCTATCAATTTCTCGCATCTCGGACTTCAGAAATGAGTGAACCGGCTCGAGGCGGAGGCATCCGTTAGTGGCGGGACGGCCCACGATCGCCGATGTCGCGAGCGAGGCGCAGGTCTCGGTTGCCACCGTCGACCGTGTCCTGAACGGGCGGCACCGCGTGCGCGAGGAGACCGCGCGGCGCGTCTATGACGCAGCCGAACGGATCGGCTATCACGCCACATCGCTCATTCGCCAGCGGCTGCAGCAGAACCTGCCGCAATATCGACTCGGATTCGTGCTGCAGCGCCCGCGCCAGTTCTTCTACCAGGATTTTGCCCGCACCATCGAGCAAGTGGTCACTTCCAAGCCGGGCGTCCGCGGGATGCCGACGATTGAATTCATGCCATCGCAGTCGCCCGAAGACATCGTCGCCACCCTACGCCGGGTCGCCTCGAACACCCAGGCCGTGGCGATGGCGGGCCCCGATCATCCGGCGGTCAGCGAGGCCGTGCTCGAGCTGAAGCAAGCCGGAATTCCGGTGTTTTCGCTCCTGTCCGACTTCGCTTCAGGCATCCGGGAAGGATATGTGGGGCTCGACAATCGCAAGGTGGGGCGCACCGCGGCCTGGATCATTTCGCGGGCGGCGCTGCGGCCCGGCAAGGTTGGCGTGTTCGTCGGCTCGAGCCGGTTTCACGGCCACGAACTGCGCGAAATCGGCCTGCGGGCGTACTTGCGAGACCATAGTCCGGAATTCCAGGTTCTGGATACTCAAATCAATCTCGAAACCCGGCAGATCACCCACGAAGCGACGGTCGACCTGATCCGCCGGCATCCCGACCTCGTTGCGCTTTATGTCGCAGGCGGTGGCATGGAAGGCGCCATTTCAGCGCTACGCGAGGAGGGCATGGCCCGGAAACTCGTGGCGGTGTGCAACGAAATCACCCCCGAGTCCCGTGCCGGCCTCGCCGACGAAATCATCACCATGGTCATCGCGACGCCCCTGGCGAAGCTGTGCGAGACGCTCGTCGACCTGATGATCCGAACGATCGAAATCGGTAGCGCCGAGACACCGGGCCAGACTTTCCTGCCTTTCGACATCTACCTCTCTGAGAATATCTAGTCTGCGGACGGAAGAGCGGTGCGGGCGCCTGGCCCGCCATCACCCGTGGCCGGCGTGCGCGACGACTGACTTGGTGTTCCCATCGCGTCAACGCTTGGCCACTGCGCCAAAGAGCGTCCAATCGCTGCTCTTGCCTCTTGCGTCCGAAACCGAACCGATTTCAGCGCCGCCTCCGAACGAGGTGCTGAATGACGTCTTTACATCATAGGCGTCGGTAGAAACTGCCAAGAATGCACTCAACTACGTCAGGATTGGATTGAATTGGCGGTGCGATGCGATACTGTCTCAACCTCTGGTGTGCGCTTCTCCCATTCTCTCGACGCGTGCAGGAGAGGCCGGTCGCAAAAGTGCCGGCCGGAGGAAATCCGGATGTTGGGAGTGGCTGGCCAACTCGCGTTCGCCCTCAACCATATGGTTGCGCCGCGACTCGCCCCTCGCGAGTTGTTTTCGCTGGCGCGCGCGCTCGGCATTGCCGGAGTCGAACTGCGCAACGACATCGCCGGCAATGCCATTCTCGACGGCACGGCTGCTGCGGACATCGCGTTGCTCGCCGAAAGGGCCGGCGTTGAGATTCTCTCGATCAATGCCCTGCAAAAGTTCAATCGCTGGAACGCGGAGCGCGCGAACGAGGCTGAAGCGCTGATCGGCTATGCCCGCGAGTGCGGTGCCAAAGCGCTGGTGCTGGTACCGGGCAGCGACGGCACCGGACGCGAACCAGCCGAGCGTGTGGCAAATCTCGCCGAGGCGCTCGCTGCTCTGAGGCCGATGCTGGCGCAGTCCGGCGTCATGGGGCTGGTTGAACCGCTCGGCTTCGGCACCTGCTCGCTGCGCTCGAAGCGTGAGGCGGTGGCGGCGATCGAAGCGGCCGAGGGAACCGCCGAGTTCAGCATCGTGCACGACACCTTTCACCACGCGCTGGCGGGGGAACCGGAATTCTTCGCCGAGACGACGGGGCTCGTACACATTTCCGGCGTTGTCGCCGATTTGCCTCTTGATGCACTGCGCGACGAACACCGGGTGCTCGTCGGCGCGAGGGACCGTATCGGCAATATCGATCAGATCGCCGCGCTGATTGAAGCGGGCTACGCGGGACGCTTTTCCTTTGAACCCTTTGCTCCGGAAGTGCACAGGCTCACCGCGCCCGCGGTCGCTATCGGGGCAAGCATGAATTTCATCGAGGCGCAACTGATGGAAAGGGCCGCCTGAGGGTGAGCCGCGCCCGTCGCAACACCTCCCTCAAAGGGAGGACCACCCGGCAGTATGGAGGGCGAGCCGGCGCCCGCATTGGAGGAGACAAAACGTGAAAAAAACAGCTTTGGCCTTATTGGCCGGATTGATGCTGACTGGCTCGGCTTCGGCCCAGACCGTCGGCGTTTCCATGGCGCTCTTTGACGACAACTTCCTGACGGTTCTGCGCAACGGCATGATTGCCTATGCCGAAGGTCTTGGGGGCGTCGATCTTCAGGTTGAGGACGCCCAGAACGACGTGGGCCGCCAGCTCAACCAAATCGAGAATTTCGCCGCTTCTGGCGTCGACGCGATCATCGTCAATCCGGTCGACACGTCAGCAACCCAGGCCATGACCGACGCGGCGGCCGCCGCGGGCATTCCGCTCGTGTTTGTCAACCGCGAGCCGATCAATGTCGATACGCTTCCCGACAACCAGGCCTTCGTCGCCTCGAACGAGATCGAGTCCGGCACGTTGGAGTCGTTCGAAATCTGCAAGCTCCTGCGCGCCATGGGCAAAGCCGGCGGCGCCAATGTCATCGTCATGATGGGCCAGCTTTCGAACCAGGCCGCCCAGCAGCGGACCAAGGACGTGCATGACGTGGTCGGCATCGACATGTGCAGCTTCATGACCATCGTCGAGGAGCAGACCGGCAATTGGTCGCGCGTTGAGGGTCAGGATCTGATGGCCAACTGGCTATCGGCCGGCGTCGAGTTCGACGCGGTTATCTCCAACAACGACGAGATGGCGATCGGCGCAATCCAGGCGCTGAAGGCGGCCGGTATCTCGATGGAAGAGATGCTCGTCGGTGGTGTCGACGCCACGCAGGACGCGCTGGCTGCCATGGCAGCTGGCGATCTGGACGTGACCGTGTTCCAGAATGCGGCCGGTCAGGGTTCCGGCGCGGTGAACGCCGCGCTGGCGCTGGCCCGTGGCGAGGCGGTGGACCAGAAGGTCTACATCCCGTTCGAACTCGTGACCCCGGCAAACTTGGCCGACTACCAGACGAGAAACTGATCGGCTTCACTCGGTCGACTGTGGGCGGCGCAAAACGTGCCGCCCATTTTATATCGCGCGTGATCGGTGCATACTCGTGGTTGGCGCTGTCGTGCCGGCGCATTGTCCGGTGCGTCGAGGACACGGGAACACAAGATGGGGGATCAGGTCACACAGGTAAACGGGGCGACCATCGCGGCAGGCAAGACGCGACGGCGTCCGCAAGAGGTCAATATTCTCCTCGGCCTGGTCGGGATTGCTTTGATATTCGAGGTGCTCGGCTGGATTTTTCAGGGCCAAAGTTTCCTGTTCAACACCCAACGCCTCTCGATCATGGTCCTGCAAGTTTCGGTGGTCGGGATCATCGCCATTGGCGTGACCCAGGTCATCATCACCGGCGGCATCGACCTGTCATCCGGCTCGATCGTCGGAGCGACCGCCATGATCGCGATGAGCCTGGCGCAGGTTGGCACTTATCCACGGGCGGTGTTTATCGAGCAGGGCTGGGTCGACTTGCCGGTGGTCATTCCGCTCGCGACCGGCTTGACAGTCGGTCTGATTGCCGGGCTGATCAACGGCAGCCTCATCGCCTACACCAAAATCCCACCGTTCATCGCCACGCTGGGCATGATGGTGACCGCTCGCGGACTGGCGAAGTGGTACACCAAGGGGATGCCGGTTTCGTTCCCGACGGACGAGTTCGCGGCCATCGGCAAGGGCATGATGCCGGTGTTCATATTCCTCGTCATCTCGCTGATTTTCTATGTCGCACTGAAATACACAAAGTACGGAAGACACACTTACGCCATCGGATCGAACGAAGAGGCGGCGCGGGTTTCGGGCATCAATGTGGAGCGGCACATTGTGCTGGTCTATGCGATCGCCGGCACGCTCGCGGCGCTGGCAGGCATGGTTGTCGCCGCGCGCGGCCTGACGGCGCAGTCCGGCATGGGGATGATGTACGAACTCGACGCCATCGCCATGGCGGTGATCGGCGGAACCTCTTTGTCGGGTGGCCGGGGCTCCATCATCGGCACGATCATCGGGATGGTCATCTTCGGCATGATCATCTCGGGATTCACGTTTCTGCGGCTTGACGCCTACTACCAGGAAATGATCAAGGGCGCGATCATCGTCATTGCGGTTGTGGCAGACGTCTACCGCCAGAGAATTCGTACGCGGGCAGCCGAGCGGTAGGTCAAATCAAAGAGAACAGAGATGGCGGAACGGCCGGCAAAGACGATACTCAAGACCGAAGGTCTCACCAAGCACTATGGCGGCGTCCGCGCCCTCGAGCGCGCTGACTTCGAGCTCCATGACGGTGAGCACGTTGCAATCGTCGGCGACAACGGCGCAGGCAAGTCTACCTTCGTGCGCCAGATCACCGGTGTAGAGCAACCCACGTCAGGCAAGATTTTCTTCGACGGCAAACAGGTCGAGTTCAAGGGACCGCTCGAGGCCCGGGCGGCAGGAATAGAGGCCGTTTATCAGAATTTGGCGCTCGCCGACGATCTTGATGTGCCGTCCAACATCTTTCTGGGTCGCGAAGAAGTCTATTTCAATATCGGGCCTTTCAGTTTCCTCAACACGCGCAAGATGATGGACAAGTCGCGCGCGGTCCTTGAACGGACGGGCGTCAAGATACCCGACCTCAGGAATACGATCGGCAACATGTCGGGCGGACAGCGGCAATGCGTGGCCGTCAGCCGGGCAGCGAGTTTTGCCTCGAAACTCATCATTATGGACGAGCCGACCGCGGCGCTTGGCATTCAGGAGACGGCGCAGGTCGAAAACATTATCCGAAACCTCAAGGCGCGCGGCGTCCCGCTCATCCTGATCAGCCACAACCTGCGCCAGGTTCTCAATCTGGTCGACAAGATTTGGGTGTTCCGGCGCGGTCAGATCGCGGGGATGGTCGAAGCGGACAAGACCGACGGCAACGAGGTAGTTTCGCTGATCACCGGGGTCAAGAGCGGCGTGCACGAAAGCGCAAGCTACATCTGACACCGCGAGCGCCGACGCGGCCGGGATCCAGCCGCTTGAGCGAGTCAGGGCCTCGTTTTCGATCCTTGGGCTTTGGCAATTAAGCTTTCGAGCCGTCCTCGACGCCTAACAGCGCTCGAAATTCATTGAAAAGAGCGGGCGTCGCCGCCAGTACCTCGTTGCCGTCCGCCACCACCGAGGGATGGAAGAAGTCGTTGATTCTCCCGCCGGCCTCCTCGACGATAACCAGACCGGCGGCTACATCCCACAAATTGATGTGGCGTTCCCAATAGCCGTCAAATCGGCCGGCTGCGGTGTAGGCAAGACCGAGCGCGCCCGACCCCAAACGAAGATATTCGCAACCCGCGTCGAGCAAGTTGCGCACGTCCGCGCTGTGCGGTGCAACGGGTCGGCGATAGCTGAAACCCAAACCGATACGGGCCCGATTGATCTGCGACTTTGCGCTTACCTTGATCGGTTTGCCGTTGAGGTGTGCGCCCTCGCCCGCTATTGCGGAAAACATCTCGTCGGCGATCGGGTCGTATATGAAGCCCAGCACTGATCGGTTCTCGATCACGAGGCCCAGCGAAACGCACCAATGGGCAATACCGGTCAGGAAATTGGACGTCCCGTCGATTGGATCCACAACCCAGAGCGCGGGACCGTTCTGCCTCAGGCCGCCTTCCTCCCCGAGCAAGGAATCGTCGGGAAAGGCTTTGGACAGTGAGGATGCCACAAGCGCTTCGCATTCTCGGTCAGCGGCGCTGACCAAGTCCTGCAAGCCTTTGTTTTCAATGGCGAGCTCGTCTCGTCGCAGGTAGTGGCGCTTGGCCAGCTTGCCGGCCTCGCGGACGATTTTTTCCGCCACACGGGCGCGCCGCAGCAGTTCATCCCTTTGCAATATCGCCTCCCATCTTCGACAGCAGCCATAGCGGCGACAGCCAAGCGCAGCGTCGCCGCCTTTGACAAGACACGCTCGGCGCGTGTTCCATGAGTTGATATTCGGCGCAAACCTTAGTTGCAACCAAGGCCCGATTGCAGTTAGGGTAACGTGTCGGTCGTCGCGGCTAAGGCCTCTAACCGACGAACCTACGCCTTCCGCGCGACACCTGCCCATAACGCAATTCGCGGCGACCCAATCGCGAATGGATGAGTAAGTCCGCGATAAACCATAGGGAGGTTGATATGAACAAACTTGTGATTGGCGCTCTTGCATTGGCGGCGCTGCTGGCGACACCAGTTTTGGCTCTGGAAACGGTCACATTCGAGTTGTGGTCGCGAGCAGATCCGTCCGGCCCGCTGCGCCCAGGCAACGTGATCAAAGCGGCCGAACGCCTGAACGCGCAACTGGAAGCCGAGGGCTCGGACAAGCGCGTGGCGGTGGAAATCCGCGAGAGCCCCGCCGCGGGTTTTGACGATGATGCCTTGCAGTTGTTGAGGGTGTTCGGCATCGGCGAGGGGCCAGACATGTTTATCCAGGCCCACGAATGGATTTGTGCGTTTCAAAAGGACGGGTTCGTCCTCAAACTGGACGACTACATCGCCGCGTATCCCGAGCTGTTCGGCACGATCTTTCCGTCGCTTTGGAATTCCACCAGATGTCCCGACGGGATCTACGCCGTTCCGCAGGACGCGGAAGCGCGCATGTTCTTCTACAACAAGAAGCTGATGCGCGATGCCGGCTATGACGAGGCGTTCATCGAAGGGCTTCCGCAGGCCGCGCTCAACGGCGACATTACCATGGACGACCTCATCGACATCGCCCAGACGGTCGTCGACAATACCAGCGCCGAGTTCGGTATCCTGCACCGGCCTTCCAAGGGTCCGGACTACCTGATGGTCCTGCAGTCCTACGGCAACCAGTTCGTCGATCCGGCGACCGGCGAACTGTTGCTCGAGCGGGACAAGCTTGCTGCGGCGTTCGGCTGGTTCGAACGGGGAGTGGCGGCGGGCGTGATCGCTCCCAACAACACCTCGATGGAATGGAACGATATTCGCGCTCAGTTTTATGCCGAGAACAACGCGGCTTTCTGGATGTACGGCATTTGGGACCTGGGCAGCGTTGCCTTCCCCACGTACGGCCTTCCGTCGGACGAAGCAGGCTTTTTCAAGGACTGGGGATGGATCGCCGCGCCGCCGGTTGTAAAAGGCGGACCGCCCAGCAGCCTGACCCATCCGGTGATCTATGCGATCGCAGCCGATACCGCTGAACCTGACCTTGCAGTCCGGCTGATCGGTCTGGCATCGGCGGCGGATCTCAACACCGACCATGCGATCACCACGACCCATCTTGGCATCAGGCCGGAGCAACTTGACGACCCGCGCTATGCCGAATCATGGACCCTGGCGAGGTCCACCGAGATGCTTGAGTTCACCAAGTTTCTGCCCAACAATCCGCAGTTTGGCGATCTCAACGGCATTATCTACACGGCCATGCAGGGCGTCGAGACGGGTCGCCTGACGGCCGAGGAGGCGGCGGACTTCGTGATCGAGGAAGCCTCGTCGACCCTCGAAAACGTGACCGTGAAGTAACAGTCATTCAAGGTCGGCGGCGAGGGCGAACCACAAGTTCGTTCTCGCCGCTCCGATCGTGGGCGGCTTAGTTTCCGCCAGTCGGGCTTTCGTCATCCTGGGCGCAAGCAGGGGCCAATGATGGCGGCCATAACCGAAGAAATGCTGAAAGAAAGCCGCGGGGTCAGCAGCATGACCCGGCGGCAACGCGCTAATTTTGTGATCTTTCTCGGACCGGCGATCCTGCTGACGGTGATATTTTTCATCGTGCCCGTCCTCATCGACATCGCGGTGTCGTTCACCGACATGGGGCGCTCCCTCAGGGTCACCGGCTTCACCACCGAGCAATACGAGAAGGCCTTCGTCGGAGATCGGCGGTTGTCGCAGGCGATAACGCTGACCTTCATTTACGTGTTCGGCACGTTGGCGGTCTTCAACGTTACCTTCGGCCTGGTGCTGGCGCTGATTACCACCTCGATCACCCGGATTTCCGGAAATTTCTTCCGAGGTGTCTGGCTGTTGCCGCGAATGAGCCCTTCGGTGCTCTACATCCTTTTGTGGCTCTGGGTGGTCGATCCTTCCGAACGCGGGCTGCTCAATCAGATCCTGATGACGCTGTTCGGACTGGAAATTCCCCTTGACCTCAAAACCCAGGCCCCGATCGCGCTAATCATTATCTCCAACGGGTTTATCGGCGCCTCGCTCGGCATGATCATCTTCACTTCCGCCATTCGTGGTATTCCCGATCACCTGTTTCACGCGGCGCGAGTAGACGGTGCCGGCACGTTCGCGCTGGTGCGCCACATCATCCTGCCGGCGCTGCGTTGGCCGATCAGTTTCGTCACCATCTATCAGGCGCTGTCGCTGCTGGTCAGTTTCGAATACATCCTCTTGTTGACCAAGGGCGGACCTTTTTACGACACGACGGTGTACGCGCTCTACGTCTACCGGCGGGCTTTTGAAAGTGGCCAGTACGCCTACGGGTCGACGCTTGCGTTGATGCTCATCGTCGTCGGTGTGGTCTTCGCGCTCTTGGGCTGGCGCTTCTTCGACATGAAGAAGCTTCTGCAGCGTCCCCGCATCGAGGTGCAGTGACATGGCGGTCGAAGCAGCACGCGCGCAATTTCATGCCGAGGGTCGGCCGCGGGCGGACTGGGCTAAGCTCGCCGACCGGGCCCGAAAGCTAAGGCAATTGCGGGCGACCACCGTCTATATTTTCCTTATCGCCGTTTCGCTACCGATCATCCTGCCCTACTTCTGGTTGGTGACGGTCGCGTTTTCGGCCAAGCTGGGTCTCGCCGAGACCGGCGTGCTGTGGCGCTCGACGCTGGTGCTCGTGCCTGCCGCCGTTGGATTGTGGCTGGCGGCTGCGTTGTCGAGATCGCGGCGGCAAATGTGGCTCGGAATCGCCGCGGTGACGATCATCGCGGCGGCGAGCTTCGCCTGGCTTGTTGGTCCGGACCTGCATCTGGGCAATTTCATCTTCCTGTGGGAACGGGACTTTGCGTCGGTCATTCGCTCCCGCGTCGGCGAGGTGAGGGGGGCCGTCCAGTTCCCGAGCGTGTGGCACGCTTTCGGCAACTCTATCCTGCTCGCCGGCTCTCAGACCGTCATCGTCGTCAGCGTCGCGTCTCTGGCGGCATACTATCTTTCCCGCTTCCAGTTTCCGGGCCGCGCCGCCATGTTGCGGTCGCTGCTTGTGTTGCATGCCTTTCCGGTGCTGACGCTTATCATTCCGCTGTTTCTGATGCTCAACGTCATGGGCCTGCTCGACAGTCTGTTCGGCGTCGTGCTGGTGCTCGTGGCGTTTGAACTGCCTTTTGCGATTTTCATCATGAAGGGATTTTTCGACGCCGTTCCTTGGGACATCGAAATGAGCGCTCTCGCTGATGGGGCGTCGCGGCGTCAGGCCTTCGTGCATGTCGTACTGCCGCAGGTGACCAACGGGATGCTCGCTATTTCGGTTTTCACGTTCATTCGCGGCTGGGAGGAGTACATCTTCGTGTTCACCTTCCTGATCCGGAACACCAACTGGACGATGAGCCTCTATATGTTTTTCGTGCGCGACGACATCATGGGTGTCGATTACGGGGTCGTGGCCGCGGTCGGCGTCTTCTACCTCGTGCCGAGCTTGCTGCTCTACGTCGCGGCGCAGCGCTATCTGTTGCAGATGTCTATCAGCGGCGTGAAGGGCTGACCACCATGGCGAAAGTCGAGTTCCGTAACATCGCCAAGCGCTTCGGAGATGTCGAGGTCATCCCCGACATGAACCTGATGATCGAGGACGGAGAGTTCGTCGCTTTGTTGGGGCCGTCCGGATGCGGCAAATCAACCAGCCTGCTGCTACTGGCCGGCATCTATCTGCCGACGAGCGGAGAACTGCTGTTTGACGACGATCTCGTCAACAACGTCGAAGCGCGAGACCGCAATGTCGGGATCGTATTCCAGTCCTACGCGCTTTATCCGCACATGACGGCGCGCGACAACATCAGGTTTCCGCTTCGCTTCAAGAAACTCCCGCGCGAGGAGGTCCGTCGCCGCGTGTCGGAGGCATCGGACCTTGTGCAGGTCGCCGATCTCCTCGATCGCCGTCCGAGTGAAATGTCGGGCGGACAACAGCAGCGGGTGGCGCTGGCTCGCGCGCTGGTCAAGGAACCGCAGTTGCTCCTGCTGGACGAACCTCTATCCAATCTCGACGCCACGCTCAGATTGACGATGCGGACCGAAATCAAGTCGCTTCAGGAGAAATTGGGCGTAACCACCATTTTAGTCACCCACGACCAAATCGAGGCGACGACCATGGCTGACCGGGTCATATGCATGCGGGCGGGCCGTATCGAGCAGGTCGGGCCGCCCAATGACCTGTACCTTCGGCCGAGGAGCATTTTTGTGGCCGGCTTCATCGGGTCGCCGCCCATCAATTTCGTCAAGGGCGAGGCATCGAACGGCTCGATTCGAGCCGGCAGGGTAATTTTCGGGGCGACAGGCGAGGCAACCGGTGCAGTGACCGTCGGGCTGCGCCCGGAACATCTGCGATTCAGTGACGAGGGACTGCCGGGACGGGTCGCCCAGCTCGAACCGATGGGCCGAGAGATTCTCTATGTGGTTGAGACCGACTGCGGATACATCCGTCTGCTGGAGCAAAGCGTGTCCGCGAGCCAACCGATCGGGGCGAAAGTGCATGTGGACTTCGCGCCAACAGATTCACTGGTATTTGACTCCAGCACAGAAGTCCTCATTACCGGCGCGCAGATGCATCCGAGGATTCTGCCAGGATCAAATTGAGCCGCCCTTGGCATAGAAGCGATCGGCGCAGGGCGAGACGACGGGGCCAACACCAATAACAGGAACTGGAGCAAGTGAAGATTTCTTTTAGCGTCGCCGAAAACAAGTTTGTGCATGTATGCGCACACCGGGGATACTCGCTGAGCTATCCCGAAAATACGCTAGTCGCGTTCGAACAGGCACGGCTGGCGGGCGCCACGACCTGCGAAATTGACCTCGTTCTCTCGCGCGACGGCGAAGCAGTGGTGCTGCATGATGCGCTGGTCGACCGCACTACGGATGGCCGCGGCTTCGCCGCCGACCTCGACCTCGCGGAAATCCGCGGCTTGGATGCTTCAGCAGGCTTCGGTGGCCGTTTCAGTGCGGTAAACATTCCCACCTTCGCGGAGGCGGTGGCGTGGGCGACGAACGCAGGAATGGGACTGGTCGTGGAAATGAAGGAGCGTGAGCGGCCGGACTTGTTGGCAAAGCGTATCCTGTCGGTTCTCGAGGAGACCGGCGGAATGGACGCCGTCATGGCACTCTCGTTCAATCATGTAGACCTCGCCGGGATCAAGGAAACTGAGCCGCGCCTGCGTACTGAAGCCATCGTCCATGCCCGCCACGCGGACCTGCTAGGCGTCGTTGCGGCCTGCCGCGCCGATTCTGTGTCCATCGAACTCGAAATGTTTGACCCCGCCGACGCTGAAGCGCTGCATTCGGCGGGGCTCACCAATCGCGTCCACCTACCGCGGCCGAACGAGCTCGTCCCCTATTGGATGCACGGCCGCGATCCGCGTTCCGAGGTCGGCGGCTGGCTCGCCGCCGGACTGATCGATTCGATCTCCGGCGACGACGTGGTGTTTTTGAGGGGCCTCGTTGACCAGTACCCGATTGGCGCGGCGGCCAGGCCGTCGGGACCCCAAGAGGCCTGATGAGTGAAACTGCGACCAGCATCCACCAGAACGGCCGCCATATCCGGTTGAAATGGCACAAGCTGCGCCGCCATGCGGGCGAGCCACCGTTTTCGCCGTACAATCTGCGATACGGTCTGTCGGTGGGTGCCTCGATGGAAGTCGATATCCAGCCGCTCGCAGACGGAAACTGGGTGTTCCTGCATGACGAGGTGCTGGATGCCGAGACCGACGGCTCGGGGCCGGTGGCGGCGATTGGGGAGGAACAAGTCCGGCTTTTGCGCATCAGAGGCGGCGAGTTTTCTCCGCCGCTGCTTTCCGATCTAGCGCCGGCGTTCGACCGGGCGCATCCTGGCGCCTGTCTGCAGTTCGACCTGAAGGGTGACGCGACCTCGATCAGCGATCTCGCTGCGCACCAGTTCGCCGCAGCCGTTGCGCCAATTGCCGCGCAGTGCTTGGTCAGTGGAACGGATTGGGCCGCTGTCACGCGACTGGGCCGGAGCGTATCGGGTCTGAAGCTGGGGTTCGACCCACAAGATCTCGTAATCGCGCGAATGCCCGTTGTGCGGGATCAGTTTGAGAACGTTCTCGAGGAAATTCTCGAGCTCGCGTCCGGCGCAGACACTTATTACCTCAGTCACCAATTTGTCACGGCGGCATTGGCTGTGGGCTGCAATCCCGTCGAAAAGCTGAAATCTGGGGTCGGCTTCGTCGATGTCTGGACGCTGGATCCGACAATGGCGGAGTTCTGGAGCATTCTCAGTGTCGTTGCGGAGGCGGGCGCCGACCAGATTACCACCAACGACCCATCGGACCTCGCCAGTTCCTTGAACATCCGGGCAGAGGCCGCGCGAAAATGACGGTCAGGCGCAAGCGCGGAAACCGATCGCGGACAGCACCGGGACTGGCCGCATCATGAGCGGCACAGAAATTCTTTTTCAAATGCTGGGCGGCATCGCGTTGCTTCTGTGGGGTTGCCGAATGGTGCGCACCGGCGTAATGCGCGGATTCGGATCGGCGCTGCTGGCTTTGCTCGGGCACCACTTCGCAAGCCGGCCGCGCGCCATCGCTGTCGGAACAGCCGTAGGAACGGCGCTCCAGAGTTCCACGGCTACCGCTCTTCTCGTTAGTCCGCTGGTGGCGCAAGGCGTGCTGCGGACCCCGCAGGCACTCGCGATCATGCTGGGCGCGGATCTCGGCTCGGCCATGGCGGCACTCTTGTTCTCGACCGGAATCTCGGCGGTGTGGCCGGCACTGGCGTTCCTGGGCTATGTGCTGCATGTCGGATTCGGCGAGACTAGCGTCCGGATAAAGAACATCGGCCGTATCATGATCGGACTCGGTCTGCTGTTCCTGGGCTTGCGTATCATCTCGGCGTCAGCATTGGACATGTCGGCATCCCCGGCTGTCTTCAGCCTCCTTGAAGCGGCAGCAAGAGAGCCATTTCTATCCGTGCTCTTGGGCGCGGCGCTGACATGGGTCAGTTATTCAAGCATCGCGATCGTGTTGCTCGCCTCCGCACTGGCAGCGGTCTCCGGAATCTCCGCGGAGCATTTATTTCCGTTCGTCTTGGGGATCAACATCGGTGCGGCCTTGCCGGCGCTGATCTCGACACTTGCGGAGGCGCCGGCGACGCGGCGGGTTCCGCTCGGCAACCTGATTTTCAGAGTCGCCGGCGTCGGTGTCGTCGGATTGTTGCTGGGCTCGATCAACGCCCTGTTTTCCGGTCTGAACCTGAGCGGATCAGTTCAAGTCGTCCTCTTTCATGTGGGCTTCAATGCCGCGCTCATTCCTGCGTTTGCCGGTCTCGTCGACCCTGTTGCCCATGTGTTGCGGAGGGTCCTGCCTGAACGTACGCCGCGAAGTGGGAATGACGGCCCGCGGTATCTGGATGGATCGCTGCTGAGTACTCCGCCGGCGGCGCTCATGGCGGCCTCGCGCGAGGCGCTTAGGATGGGCGAGATTATCGAGGGCATGCTCGTCGCAACCCTGGACAGCCTCACGGCTGGCTCGCCGGCGATCACGGCGCGGCTGGAAGCCGATGAAATCAGGCTCGATGCGCTTAATGAATCCGTCAAGACCTACCTGATCAAGCTGATGGGCGACGAACTGGGCGCCGAGGAAACGCGCCGCGCCGTCGATGTCATCACCTACACCACCAATCTCGAGCAAGTTGGCGACATCATTGTCAAGAACCTACTCGAACTCGCGCACAAGAGGGCGCGCCGGCAATTGCGGTTTTCAGAACAGGGAATACGAGACCTAAGGCAGCTGCATTCTCTGATCATGGACACGCTCAGTCAATCAATCAGCGTCTTCATGACCGGTGACCCCGACAGTGCCCGGGAGATGATTCTGCGGAAGACGGAATTCCGCGACCTTGAGCTGGAGGCCGCCGAACGGCACATTGATCGTCTCAGGGCAGGTAAATTCGACAGCATGTTAACGAGTTCCATCCACCTCGATGTAATCAGGGATTTCAAGCGGATCAATTCTCACCTGACCTCGGTTGCCTATCCCGTTCTGGAGCGAGCAGGCGAACTGCGACAATCGAGATTGACCAAAAATGCGTTGAAAAACGTGCAGGTGGTTGCAGGCGGCGAACACGAACCTGAATAGTAGAAATGGGCCCGACGAAGGCTACCCGGTTGGATGCGCTCCCGGGCCGAGTTCGTAATCGACCCAACCGAATGACGGTGCCGTATCAGGAGCATCAAGACGAACATGGCCGTACGCATCGCACTTCTCGGCGCCGGACGCATCGGCCAGGTCCATGCCCGCGCCATTGCCGGCAGCGCCGGCGCAACGCTGTCGGCGGTCGCCGACGCAGTCCCCAGGGCCGCCCAGGCGGTCGCGGAGCGCTATGGTTGCGCCATCTCCACCGTCGAAGCCATCGAGACCGACGCCGATATTGATGCAGTCGTCGTTTGTACGCCGACCGACACTCACGCTGGCCTCATCGAGCGCTTCGCGCGCGCGGGCAAGGCGGTGTTTTGCGAGAAGCCCATCGATCTCAACGTCGCCCGAGTCAAGGCGTGCCTGGAGGTTGTCGAGGAAACTGGCGCGACGTTGATGGTCGGATTCAACCGCCGCTTTGACCGGCATTTCGTTGCGCTGGCGGATGCGGTAGCCAATGGGCGGATCGGGCGGGTCGAGCAGGTGCTGATCACTTCTCGCGATCCGGCACCGCCCCCGATGGACTATATCGCCCGTTCGGGCGGCATCTTCCGCGACATGACCATCCACGATTTCGATATGGCGCGATTCCTGCTCGGCGCCGAACCGGCAAGCGTTGCAGCCAGCGCGTCTGTGCTGATCGACGAAGCGATCGGCCAGGCCGGCGACTACGACACCGCGATCGTGATGCTGGCAACCGGGGACGGCCGGCAATGCGTGATTTCGAATTCGCGCCGGGCCACTTATGGCTATGACCAACGCATCGAAGTGCACGGCTCCAAGGGCATGGTGTCGGCGGAAAACCAGCGCGCTGTTTCCATCGAAATTGCCGATGGTGGCGGTTTCACGCGGCCGCCACTACACGATTTCTTCATGACCCGGTACACCGAGGCCTATGCGAGCGAAATCGCCGCCTTTGTTCAATCGGTCACGAACGGCACCGCGCCCTCTCCGGGAGGCGACGACGGACTAAGCGCGCTGGTGCTTGCCGAGGCGGCGTTGATGTCGGTCAGGGAAGGCCGAACTGTCAGGGTCGACGAAGTGCTCGCGGCCGCCTGATCAGCGTTGCAGCAGCCACTCGTGAGCGGGCTCGTTGTGGAACACCCAGGTCCTTTTCGGACCGGCCATGACGTTGAGATAGTAGACATCGTAGCCGTGGATCGCCGCGACCGGATGGTAGCCCCTGGGTACCATCACCACGTCGCCGTCCTCGATCACCATTGCCTCGTCCAGCGACCTGTCGTCTGTATAGACACGCTGAAAGGCGAAGCCCTGCGGCGGGTTCATGCGGTGATAATAAGTCTCCTCAAGCAGGCTCTCGTTCGGCAGGTTGTCGCGGTCGTGTTTGTGCGGCGGGTATGACGAGGTATGCCCGCCCGGCGTGATGACCTCAACCACAAGCAGCGAATCTGCGGGCTTGCCCTCAGGCAGGATGTTGGTGACGTAGCGCACATTGGTACCGGTGCCGCGAACCTCCTGGCCGACATCTCGCAACCCGATCAGCCGTGGGGGACGCGCGCCGGGTACGCCCGGCGCCGAGCATACCGCGAGCGTGCAATCGGTCGTGGCCTCGGCGCGCCATTCGCTGCCCGCGGGCACATAGACCGACACCGGCTTGCCTTCGAATGGGCTCATGCGCTCGCCGAGTTCGCCGAACTCCTCTTCACCTGCCGCGATCCGCGCCTTGCCCTCGATCAGCACCAGGCAGACTTCGCGATCGCGGGTTTGCGATGACGCGCGTTCGCCGGGCAAAAGGCGCCAGACGTCGAACCCCACATACGTCCAGCCGGCCGACTGCGGCGTCACCTGATGGACGAGACCTTCCTCGCCCAAGGGTTTGGACAGCAGTTTCGGCCTGGAGCTCATTCGGCATTCCCGCTGATTGCGTTGTTATTGGCGATCGCGACCCCCGATCACGTAAGCCCGGCCTCGGCAATCATCCGCCGCGTATTGGCAAACCCGAGCTCGGCATACGCCCGGGCGTCGATCTTGTTGGTGTCCTGTTCGGCCTCGACAACGATCCAGCCGGAATAGCCTGGGAGTTCGGCGAGCACACGGTCAAAATCGACAATGCCATCTCCGGGCACCGTGTAGACGCCTGCCAGCACGCTGTCGAGAAACGACAGATCCTGACGCTGGCTGCGCCACATCACCTCTTCGCGAACGTCCTTGACGTGAAGATGCGATATCCTTTGCCGGTAGTGCCGGGCGATGCGTGCCGGATCGCCCCCGCCCCAGGTGGCGTGACCGGTGTCGAGCAGGAGATGGAAAGGCTCGCCGGTGACCTCCATCAGCCGGTCGATTTCCGCCTCGGACTGGATCACCGTGCCCATGTGGTGGTGATAGACAACGCGCAGCCCGTAGATCTCAAGGACCTGCTCGGCAAACGCGGTCATCCGGCGGCCGAATTCTGGCCAGCGCGATGTTGCCAGCACCGGGCGAGAGGTCAGCGGCATGTCACGACGGCCGTGAATTGCGTTC
The DNA here is from genome assembly GCA_040881985.1 of Cucumibacter sp. Classification (GTDB taxonomy): domain Bacteria; phylum Pseudomonadota; class Alphaproteobacteria; order Rhizobiales; family Devosiaceae; genus JBBECE01. The sequence goes on along the minus strand of JBBECE010000028.1, from coordinate 69,707 downwards.
GACGTCTCGGCCGCAATCAGCACCTTCGACCCCAACGCTCTCAACAGACCAGCATGACCGGCCACCGCCAGCATCTCGGCACCCACTTCACGCACGAGCAGTTGCGTCGAATACCAGCCGGACACGAGCGCCAGCCCCTTCGCTTTCAGGATGGGGCCGAGCGCTTCGGCGGTCCGCGGGAACTTGATGCCGAGCTCCATGCCTTCAAAGCCGATGTCCCGCGCCTCGTTGAGACATTGCTCGAGCGAGATATGCGCTCCGATTTCCGGCATGTCGTCGTTCGACCAGCAGATCGGGTTGGCGCCGAAGCGAATCATACAGCTCCCTTTCCCGCCTCGCTCAGAAGGAGCGTTGTATCTTGTGCGCGGTCTCGTAGGCGGCGCGGGCCTGCCTGACCTGAGGGCGGGTGCTGACTTCCGGCACAGCAACATCCCACCAATGCCCCCCCGCCTCGGTGGTGGCGAGCGGATCGGAGTCGATGACAATCACCGTGGTGCGCTCGTTCTGCCTCGCCCCGGCAAGCGCGGTTTCAAGTTCGGCGATCGATGCAACCTTGGTGGCCGTAGCCCCCAGGGCGGCGGCGTGGGCCGCGAAGTCGATCACCGGCAGGACGATGTGGCGCGCGTCCTTCAGCAGATTGTTGAAATTGGCGCCGCCTGTCGCCATCTGAAGGCGATTGATGCAGCCAAACCCGTGATTGTCGAGCACGACCACGGTCAACTTCGCCCCCAACATGACCGAAGTGGCGAGTTCGGAATTCAGCATCATGTAGGAACCGTCTCCGACCAAGACGACAACTTCGGCGTCGGGACGGGCGAGCTTGACTCCCAGGCCGCCGGCGATTTCGTAGCCCATGCAAGAATAGCCGTATTCGAGGTGGTACGAGCCTGGGCCCCGCGCCCGCCACAATTTGTGTAACTCGCCGGGCAGCCCGCCGGACGCGCACACGAGAATGGTGTTGTCGTCCGCACCGCGCAGCACGGCGCCGATCACCTGGGCGTCGGACGGCAAGGCGGCGTTGGTCGGCGCGGTTGCCCGATCGGCGGCTTCCTGCCACTCGACTTTGCCGGCCGTGGCGGTTCTGGTCCAGGCTTGCGGTGCAATCCAGTTGCCAAGCGCCGCGCCAAGCCGTTCGAGCCCCACTCCGGCGTCGCACACGAGCGGTTGAGCGGCGTGCTTTCCGGCATCGAACGGCTGTACGTTCAGGCCGAGGATACGCACCCGCGCATTCTGAAACAGTCCCCAGGAGCCGGTGGTGAAATCCTGAAGCCGCGTGCCGACGGCGAGCACCAGATCCGCTTTTTCCGCCAGCAGGTTGGCAGCGGAGGTGCCAGTCACCCCGATGGCGCCCATGTTGAGGGGATGGGGGTCGGGCAGCGTCGATTTGCCTGCCTGGGTTTCGGCAACCGGCACGCCGTGGCGCTCGGCGAAGTCCCGAAGAATTTCGGTTGCCCCCGCGTAAAGCACGCCGCCGCCGGCGACAATCAGCGGCCGCCTGGCGCCAGCGATCGCCGCAACCGCGACGGCGAGTTCGGCCTCGTCGGGGGCAGGCCGGCGTGGCGTCCAGACCCGCTCGGCAAAAAACTCGTCGCTGAAGTCGAAGGCTTCGGTCTGCACATCCTGGCACAGGGCCAGCGTGACGGGCCCGCAGTCAGCCGGATCGGTCAGAACCTGCATGGTGCGCCGCAACGCCGGAACGATCTGTTCGGGCCGGGTTATGCGGTCGAAATAGCGCGATACCGGCCGGAAGCAATCGTTGGCGCTGACTGTGCCGTCACCAAAATCTTCGACCTGCTGCAGCACCGGATCGGGACCGCGACCGGCGAATACATCGCCGGGCAGGAACAGCACCGGGAGCCGGTCGACGTGGGCGAGGGCGGCGGCTGTGACCATGTTTGTCGCGCCGGGACCGATCGAGGTTGTGCAGGCCATCATGCGGCGACGGAAGCTGGCTTTGGCGTAGGCGATCGCGGCATGAGCCATGCCCTGTTCGTTATGAGCGCGGAATGTCGGCAGCTCGTCGCGCACCTGGTAAAGCGCCTCACCGAACCCTGCCACATTGCCGTGCCCGAATATCGCCCAGACGCCGCCGAAGATCGGCAGCTTTCGTCCGTCGATCACCGTCATCTGGCGGCTCAGGAACCGCGCCAACGCCTGCGCCATCGTCAGCCTGATCGTGCCCTGGGTCATCTGCCGACCTCCTTGTTCGATTTGCCGGCGGACCGACCGCGCAGCCTCAGCCATGCCTCGCTCAGCCTCCCAAAGCGCGCGGCCATCTCCGAAATCGCGGTCGCATCACCAATCTCGCCGGCCAGCCACCGGCGTGCCGCATCGGCGAAGATCGTGCGCCCGACCGCGAAGCCCCTGACCATCGGCACCGCGGCCGCTGCCTCAAAGCCGGCGACGAGCTCGGCCTCTGGCGCGTCCAGCCCCAGGATGACGATGCCTCGGCACCACGGATCGTACGCCGTTATGGTCGCCGCGATCCGCTCCCATGCCGCGCGCGAGGGCTGCGATTCGAGCTTCCACCAATCCGGCATGATACCGAAGCGGAAAAGTTCGTCGAGGACAAGCGCGACAGTGTCATCGGTCACCGGGCCGTTCTTCGAGGCGATGATCTCGATCATCAACTCGCGCCCGATCTTGCGGGCGGCCTCATAGAGTGTCCTGAGCTTGAATGTCTGGTTTTCCCTCAGCGCCGCGTCATCTCGGGGATGAAAGAAGCACAGACACTTGATGCAGTGCTCGACCGGCCATTCGATGAGCCGCGAGCCGACGTCCTGGGAGAATTCGAAGCGCAACGGGCGAGAACCGGGCGCCTCAACCGGCCGTCCGATCCAGAAGCCGAGCTTTTCGGCAGCAAACAGCGCCGAGCGACCGTGCTTGTCGTCAAGCAACATTCCAAAGCCGGGCCGGCCCCCGGCAACCTGTTCGGCGGCTCTGACGGCCAGCAGCTTGAACGCCGCGATCCGCCCGGGCTCGGCCCCCGACCCGATCGCCATTTCTTCAAGCTGCGTCCGGTGGTCGATCGCCAGAGCCATCAGTTGCGGCCATTGGCGGCGGCGAGTTGTCGCCCAGTGCACATGGTTGATTCGCTCGTCGCGGCGCAGCGCGTGGTGGTTGCTGCCGTGCGCAAGGAAATATTGCAACTCGTCGAATGTCGGAATTTCGGGCGCGCACAACAATCGCGAAACGACGATGGCGCCGCAGGCATTCGCCCAGGTGGCGCTGATCTGGTGAGGCTCGCCCCTCAGCCAACCGCGCAGAAACCCCGACATGAAAGCGTCGCCCGCCCCCAGGACGTTGAAAACCTCGATCGGAAAGCCCTTGCCGACGATACCGTCCGCAAGGTCGCGGCTTATGGCGCCTTCATAGACGATGCAGCCCATCGGACCGCGTTTCAGTACAATGGTGGCATTCGACAGCGAACGAATGGTGCGCAGCGCCGACAACAGTTCGGCCTGCCCCGAACCGACGAGAATTTCCTCTTCGGTGCCGACAATCAGGTCGCAATCGGCCAGGACGGTCTTCAGCCTTTCTGACACCGTCGACGAAGCGACGTAGCGCAAATCGCCCGCTGCGTGGCCGGCCAGTCCCCATAGATTGGGGCGATAGTCGAGATCAAAGACGACCTTGCGCCGGTTCTGCTTTGCGATGCGCATCGCCTTGCGCTGCGCCGCGTCGGTATTTGGGCGGGAGAAATGCGTGCCGGTGACCAGCACCGCGCGCGCCGAGGCGATGAAGTCCGGATCGATATCATCCTCGGTCAGCGCCATGTCAGCGCAGTTGTCGCGGTAGAAAATCAACGGAAAGGTCGATTCGTCCTCGACCGAGAGCAATACCAGCGCAGTCAGTCTTTGCGGGTCGGTGACAATGCCGCGCGTATCGACCCCTTCGCGCGACATCTGCTCACGGATGAACCGGCCCATCTGTTCGTCGCCGACCCGGGTGACCACCGCCGACTTGAGCCCCAGCCGCGCCGCGCCAATGGCAATGTTGGAGGGGCAGCCGCCGACCGACTTGGCAAAGCTCGCCACGTCCTCCAGCCGTGTGCCGATCTGCTGACCATAAAGGTCGACCGAGGCGCGACCGATCGTGATGACGTCGAGCGCCGGTGGGCGGTTATGGCTCATGACCCTGGTCCCCGGTAAAGCAACCGACCAATCTGGGGGCGTGCAGCGCCGGCAACCCCGGCGACGCCGGCGGTGGTGTGCGCCCTCAGGTCCTCGAACTCGCGTGGCCCCGCCTCTAGATCTTCTCCGGGTGAGATCATCGCGCCTCCCGCTGGCCGGTCGCTTGCTATCGGCACAAGCCGCACCAACCCTTGCCCGGCGGACCTTGACCCGGTCGGGTACAGTGAAATAGACGTTTTGCAGATTTGGGTCTGCGGATCAATCATTCCAGATCGGCGTACGGCAGCGTGCCGGCCGGCGGAGAGAATTTCGAGCTGCATTTGATCGGCTTACCGCCATCGATCTGTTTGCGCCCGGCGATAACGCTTGCGAGCGCGCCGTGAGCGGAATTGGCGTAGGCCTGATTGGCACCGGCTACATGGGCAAGTGCCATGCGCTGGCGTGGAATGTCGTGCACGCGGTATTCGGCGACGGCCCAGCCCCGCGCCTGGTGCATCTTGCCGAGATCAATCCGGACCTCGCGGCCGCCCGAGCCGCCGAATTCGGCTTTGCGCGCGCCACCGCCGACTGGCGGGCACTGATTTCCGATCCCGAGGTCGATGTCGTCTCGGTGACCACGCCAAACGCGCTGCACGCCGAAATGGCGATCACCGCCCTCGATGCCGGCAAGCATGTGTGGTGCGAAAAGCCCATGGCCACGAACCTCGCCGACGCCGCGCGGATGCGCGATGCCGCCCGATCGGCGGGCAAGGTCGCAATCCTCGGCTACAACTACATCCAGAATCCAGCGGTTCGCCATATTGAGAAATTGCTTCGGGAAGGCGCCATCGGCACCGTAAACCATGTTCGCGCCGAGATGGATGAGGACTTCATGGCCGATCCGGATGCGCCGTTCCACTGGAAGAACGAGGCCGCGTCCGGTCACGGCGCGCTGGACGATTTCGGCGTGCACCCGCTGTCGCTGCTCACGGTGCTCTTCGGCCCGGTAGCCAGGGTTACGGTGCACCAGTTCCGGCCGGTCGCCGAACGTCTCACTGAAAGTGGCGAATCCCAGGCCGTCGAGACTTCGGATGTCGCCACGGCGCTGTTCGAACTGACGACAGGAGCGACCGGAATCATGGCGCTGAACCGCGCCGCCTGGGGGCGCAAGGGGAGATTGGCCCTGCAGATATACGGCGATCGCGGTTCGATCCTCTACGATCAGGAACGCATGAACGAAATCCAGCTGTACCGCGCCACCGGCGCTACCTCCGAGCGGGGCTTCGCGACGATCCTGAGCGCGCCCGAGCATCCACCCTACGACCGTTTCGTGCCGGCACCCGGGCACGGGCTTGGCTTCAACGACCTGAAAGTCATCGAGTGCCACGAGCTACTGCGCGCCATTGCCGGCGAGAGCGCCCGGGTGATTGACTTCGAGCGCGGTTTCCAGATCGAGGAAACCGTCGGCGCAATGGCTCGCTCGCACGCCGAGCGGCGCTGGATCGACCTCTGACCCTCCCCCGGTGGATTGGTCGACCCTGATATTGTGGAAATCGGGGAGGACCCGAGATGGGGAGAAGTACTTACAGTCCTGAAACGATCGTTGCCAAGCTTCGGCTAGCGGACGTTCTGCACACCCAAGCCATGTCGATGGCTGATGTCCTTCGTCCGCTTGGCGTGAATGAAGTGACCTTCTACCGTTGGTGCGAGGAGTACGGCGGGATGGGCGCCGATCAGCTCAAGCGGCTGAAGCAGCTGGAGCGGGAGAATGAGCGGCTACGAAGGGCTGTTTCTGATCTCGCCATGGACAAGCTCAACTCCGTCGACGTGATCCATGCCCTGACGGACCCCTTCATACTGCGTGGGCCACCAGCCTTCGTCCGCTCTGACAACCGCGCCGAGTTCTACGGACCATTTTGGCATGTCTCATCGACCCCACAAAATACCAGCCAAAACTCTTGCGATGAGCCGAGATGCAGTGCAGCGGGGTGAAGTGCATTTGTCCCGTGCTATTTTGTGGAATCAATCGGATGCTGATAGGCAGGGCGCCGAGGTGAGCGGAGGCCAAGGTGGCCACCCTCTCCGCCACCAAAGCCATCCAGCGGCGGAAGATGCACGAAGCACTCAGGATCAACGAGGAAGTCGCCGACGCGCTCAATATAGGCGGGGCGGTGGTGGCGCTCGAATCGACGATCATCACTCACGGTATGGCTTTCCCGGTGAACCTCGAGATTGCAAAGGATTGCGAGGCGGCGGTGCGGTCGGCGGGAGCAATCCCCGCGACGATTGCCATCATCGAGGGCAAGCTCGTCGTTGGTGTCGCGCCCGACGCGATTGAACGGCTCGCCCGGGGCGGCCAGAAAGCGGCCAAAGCCTCGCGGCGCGACGTTGCCGCCCAGGTCGCCCTCGACGGCACCGCGGGAACGACCGTCGCGGTCACCATGCAGATCGCCGAGATGGCCGGGATCAGGCTCTTTGCGACGGGGGGCATCGGCGGGGTGCATCGCGGCGCCGCCGAGACGTTTGATATTTCCGCCGACCTTTCCGCCTTCGCCGACACGCCAGTGGCGGTCGTGTGTTCGGGGGCGAAGTCGATCCTCGACATCCCGAAGACTCTTGAGGTGCTGGAGACCAAAGGAGTGCCGGTGATCGGCTATCGCACCGACCGGTTTCCGGCCTTCTACGCCCGCGACAGCGGGCACACCCTCGACTATCGGCTTGACGATGCGGGTGCCATCGCGCGGGTCATCGACACGCAGCGCCGGCTCGGCATAAGGGGCGGCATTCTGATCGCCAATCCTGTGCCCGAGGCCGACGCGCTCGATGGCACCGCGATCGAGCGCGAGATCGGCCGGGCCATCGCCGACGCGGCGCGCGCCGGCATCAGGGGCAAGGCGCTGACGCCCTACCTTTTGGGCCGCGTCGTCGAACTCACCGGTGGCCGCAGCCTCAAGGCCAACCTGGCGCTGGTCAGATCCAATGCGGCGCTCGCGGCCGAGATCGCGGTGGCGTTGGCCGGGCTCGGCAGAGCCGGCGCGTGACCGGGAACCGGGTGCTGGTCGTCGGCGACGTGATGGTCGACATCATCGTGACGCCCGACGGGCCGATCGTGCGCGGCTCCGACCGGCGCGCCGAGATCGCCAAGCGGCATGGCGGCTCTGGGGCCAATCAGGCTGTCTGGCTCGGCTATTTCGACGTGCCGGTGACCTTCATCGCCCGGGTCGGGGCGGCGGACCTGCATTATTACCAGCGGTATTTCGAGAGTTTCGGGGTGGCCCCGGCGCTCTCGGGCGACATCGAACGGCAGACCGGAATGCTGTTGACGCTGGTCGACCCCGACGGCGAGCGCAGTTTCCTCACCGACCGGGCGGCCAATCTCAATCTTGGCCCTCGCGACGTGCCGGCCGAGACACTGAAGGATATTTCGCTCCTCGTCGTCTCGGGCTATTCGCTATTCGAGCAAGCGCCGCGTTCCGCCATCCTCGGTCTCGTCGATGAGGCGCGTGAGCTTGGCATCGAATTCGCGGTCGATCCGGCCTCGACGTCGTTCCTCGCCGAAATGGGTCCGGCGCGTTTTTTCGAGGCGACGCGCGGAGCGGCGATGCTGTTTCCCAACGAAGAAGAGGCGGGGCTCTTGACCGGCACCGCCGATGTCGATGAGCAGCTCGAGGTGCTGCTCGGTCATGCCGAGCTCGTCGCGATCAAACGCGGACCGGAAGGGGCGATCGCCGGCCGGCGCGGCGGCGAGGTGGTGCGGCTGCCGGCGCCGAAGATCAACGTTCGCGACTCGACCGGGGCGGGGGATGCGTTCCTGGCTCGTTTTGTTGCCGAACGGTTCAGCGGCGCCCCGCTCCGGCAATGCCTCGCCAAGGCAATCGGGGCGGGATCGGCCGCCGCCGCCATGATCGGCGGGCAGCCGCCGCGATAGCGCATTGACCCGGCGTGAATCTCGCTCGACACTCCGGCTTTGACGCAGGGAGACGGGATGATCTCGGCGGAACTTTTGACCCGAATGATCAAGGCCGGCGCCGGGAAAGTGCCCGCCGACCTCGTGATCCGAAATGTCCTAAAACTCGACATCATCACCGGCGAAATCGAGACAACCGACATTGCCATCGTCGGCGACCGGATCGTCGGCACCCATGCAAGTTATGAAGGTCAACGGGTGATCGATGGGGCGGGCCGGTTCGCGGTGCCCGGCTTCGTCGACACGCATCTGCACATTGAATCCTCGCTGGTGACGCCCTTCGAGTACGACCGCTGCGTGCTGCCGCACGGCGTGACGACCGCAATCTGCGACCCGCACGAGATTGCCAATGTGCTCGGAGCTCCGGGCATAAGGTATTTTCTTGACTGCGCCGAACGGCTAGCGATCGACCTGAGGGTCAATCTCTCGTCCTGCGTGCCGGCGACGCCCTTCGAGACGGCAGGGGCGCGGCTCGAGATCGGCGAACTTCTGGCCTTTGCCGGCCATCCGAAGGTGATCGGGCTCGCCGAAATGATGAATTACCCCGGGGTTCTGGCAGGCGATCCGGGCATCGTTGCCAAACTCGTCGCCTTCCAGGGCAAGCATATCGACGGGCACGCGCCGCTGGTCTCGGGGCTGGCGCTCAATGGCTATCTCGCGGCGGGCATCCGCACCGACCACGAGGCGACGGGGGCCGCCGAGGCTCGCGAAAAGCTCAAGAAGGGCATGGCGATCCTCATCCGCGAGGGCTCGGTCTCGAAAGACCTCGATGCGCTGGCCGAAATCCTCGACGGGAATACGTCGTCTTTCGTCGGGTTATGCACCGACGACCGCAATCCGCTCGATATTGCCGAGGAAGGCCATCTCGATTCGATGATCCGGCGGCTGATCGCCGGGGGCGCGCCGGTGCATCACGCCTATCGCGCCGCCTCGCATTCGGGCGCCCGCATTTTCGGGCTGAGGGACCGCGGCCACGTCGCGCCGGGCTGGCGCGCCGACATCGCGCTACTCGACGATCTTGAGGATTGCCGGGTGTCGGGCGTCATCGTCGGCGGCCGTGAAGTCGGGCCGGACCTATTCGCGTCGCGGGCCACCATCCCCCCGGTCGGGCTCGCCTCGATGAAGGCAAAAAAAGTCAGCACTGACGATTTTGTCGTCCCGGCCCGGCCCGGGCGCAACGAAATCCCGGTGATGGAAGTAAGGCCCGGCGTGATCATCACCCATCGCCAGAGCGCCAGCCTTGCCGCCTCGGAGCGCGGGCTGTTGCCGGATTTGAAAGCCGACGTGATCAAGGTCGCGGTGGTCGAGCGGCACGGGATCAACGGCAATATCGGACGCGGCTTCGTCACCGGCTTCGGCCTCAAGCGCGGGGCCATCGCCTCCTCGGTCGGGCACGACAGCCACAACATCACAGTCGTCGGCGCGAGTGACGCCGACATGGCCCTGGCGGTCAACCGGATCATCGAGATGAAGGGCGGCTTCGCCGTTGTCGCCGACGGAAAAGTCACCGCCGAGCTGGCGCTGCCGCTCGCCGGGCTGATGAGTTTGCGGCCCTTCGAAGAGTTGGCGGCGCGCCTGCACGAATTGCGCGATGCGGCCAAGGCGCTCGGCTGCGTCTTGCCGGAGCCGTTCCTGCTGGTCTCGTTCCTGGCGCTGCCGGTCATCCCGCATCTGAAGATGACTGATTTCGGCCTGTTCGACGTCGACAAGTTCGCGTTCGTCGACTCGCCGGAGGGGGGTCCTGCCAGCTGATCGCTTCTCTCAGCGATCCAGCATGAAGGAGATCTTAGCGTTGACCCGAAACGTCTTGATCTTGCCGTCGGCGACGGTTGCCTGGAAATTCTCGATATTGATCGACTTGATCCCGCGCAGCGTCTCGCCAGCGTTGGCGACAGCGGTGCGGGCGGCGTCTTCCCAGCTCTTCTCGGATTCGGCCAGGACCTCGATGATTTTCAGCATGGACATGAATTTCTCTCCTGATTGGCTGCGGCGCATTCGGCGTCCGGCGCCAGTATAGATCAAATGGCGCGCGCCGACTTGGCCTTTGCCCGCATCTCGTGGAGGATCGGCTCGGTATAGCCGGAGGGCTGGCCGGCGCCCTCCAACGCAAGCCGCAGGGCCGCCTGGAACGCGATCGATTTGTCGGGGCCGGGCGCCATCGGGCGATAGGCCGGATCGCCACTGTTCTGGCGGTCGACGATCGCCGCCATACGTTTGAACGTCGCCTCCACCTGATGGCGGCTGACGACGCCGTGGGCGAGCCAGTTGGCGATGTGCTGGGAGGAAATCCGACAGGTCGCGCGGTCTTCCATCAGCGCCACGTCATTGAGGTCGGGCACTTTCGAGCAGCCGACGCCCTGGTCGACCCAGCGCACGACATAGCCGAGAATGCCCTGGGCATTGTTGTCAAGTTCCTTGGCGACGTCCCCGGCGCTCAGCTCCTTCGGATCGATCGCCGGCATCGAAAAAATCTCGGTGAGGGGCGGGGTCGGCGCGTTGTGGCGGCGCTTCTGGGCTGCGAACACGTCGACCTCATGATAGTGGAGCGCATGCAGCGTCGCGGCGGTGGGCGAAGGCACCCAGGCGCAGTTGGCGCCCTGGGCCGGATGGGCGCCCTTTGTCCTGAGCATGTCGGCCATCAGGTCGGGGGCAGTCCACATGCCCTTGCCGATCTGGGCCCGGCCGGGAAAGCCGCAGGCAAGGCCGATCATCACATTGCGATCTTCATAGGCAGCGAGCCAGGGCTGGGTCTTCATCTCGCCCTTGCGGGCGACCGGACCGGCGCGCATGGCGGTATGAATCTCGTCGCCGGTGCGGTCGAGAAAACCGGTGTTGATGAAAAACACCCGATGCCGCGCGGCATGGATGCCGGCTTTGAGGTTGGCCGAGGCGCGGCGCTCTTCGTCCATGATGCCGATCTTGATTGTGTGCGCGGGCAGGCCGAGCATGGCCTCGACCGCCGCGAAAAGATCGCAGGCGAATTCAATCTCTTCCGGCCCGTGCATTTTCGGTTTGACGATGTAGATCGCCCCGGTCGCCGAGTTCGCGCCGGTCAGCCGGTCGTGCATGGCGCAGAGCGAGGTCACCGCGGCGTCGAGCAAGCCCTCGCCGATCGGATTGCCGTCTGGATCGCGCACCGCATCGGTCACCATCAGGTGGCCGACGTTCCTGACCAGCAGCAGGGCCCGGCCTTTCAGCGTCACCTCGGCGCCGTCGGGGCTGGTGTAGTAGCGGTCGGGAGCCAGCGTCCGGCGAACGATTTTACCCGCCTTTTCAAAGCTCGCCTCGAGGCTGCCGGTCATCAGGCCGAGCCAGTTGCGATAGACGCCGACCTTGTCGGCGGCGTCGACCGCGGCGACGGAATCCTCGCAATCCTCGATGGTGGTGACCGCTGCCTCGATCAGCACATCGGCGAGGCCGGCCGGGTGGGTCTTGCCGACCGGATGGTCGCGGTCGATCGAGAGTTCGACATGCAGGTTGTGGTGGGTGAGCAGGATGGCGCCGCGGTCGCCGTGGTGCGCATAGCCGGCAAAAGCGTTGGGATGTTCAAGGGTAGTCTTGACCGAGGGCGTCACGATGTCGAGCCAGACGCCGCCGGCTGTGCGGTCGAGTTCGTAGCCGGTGACCGATTTGTGGGAGCCCTTGGCAAGGGGAAAAGTCTTGTCGAGAAACTCGGCGACGGCGGCAAAGACCACGGCGCCGCGCCTGGGATTGTAAGTTTTACCGGGGGTTAGTTCGTCCGTCGACGGGATGACATCGGTGCCGTAATAGGCATCGTACAGCGAGCCCCAGCGGGCGTTGGCGGCGTTGAGCGCGTAGCGGGCATTGTTGACCGGAACCACGAGCTGCGGGCCGCAGATGGTGGTGATCTCGGGGTCGAGGCCGGTCGTCTCGATGGTGAAATCTTCCGGCTCTTCAACGAGATAGCCGATCTCACGCAAAAAGGTCTCATAGGCCTTGGGATCGCTCGCGACGGGACCGTGTTCGCCGTGCCAGGTGTCGATTCTGGTCTGGAGTTCGGCGCGTTTGGCAACGAGCGCGCGGTTGCGCGGGCCGAAGGCGGCGACGATTTTTGCCAATCCGCGCCAGAAGTTAGCGGCGGAGACGGGCAGTCCGGGCAGAGCTTCGTTCTCGATGAAATCGACGAGCTCATCGGCGATTATCAGCCCGGCTCGTTGGTCATCAGCCAAGGTGTCCTCCTTGTTTGGGTTCGACCACACCGGCGGGCGGGGCGGATTTCATAGCTTTTCCCGCCACATAGGTCTCGACGACATGGCGGTCGTCGCCGATGGTCTGGAGCAGAAACAGCTCGCCGGCAAGCGAGGAAACCGTCTCCATCCGAAGCCCGCCGGCTGGCGTCGCCCCCGCATCGAGAACCAGAATATCGGCGTCGGAGCCAACACTTAGCGTGCCGATACGATCCTCGAGCGCGAGCGCCCGGGCATTGCCGAGGGTGAGCATGTAAAAGCCGAGGAGGGGATGCAGGCGGCCACCGCGAAGCTGGGAGATTTTGTAAGCCGCATCAAGGGTTTGCAGCATCGAATAGGAGGTGCCGCCGCCGATGTCGGTGGCGAGCGCCACCCTGACGCCGGCCCCGGCGAGGCGTTCGCGGTCGAAAAGGCCGGAGCCGAGGAAGAGGTTCGAGGTCGGGCAATGCACTGAAACTGAACGGGTTTCAGCTATCAGCGCGATTTCGGCGTCGGTCGGGTGGATCACATGTCCAAGCAGGGTTTTTGGCCCGAGCAAGCCGAATTTCTCATAGATTCCAGTGTAATGCGGGGAATCGGGAAAGAGCCGCGCAGCCTCGGCGATCTCGGCGAGATTCTCGTTGAGGTGGGTTTCGACGTAGCAGTCGGGATGCTCCCGGGCCAAAACCCCAGCGATTTCAAGCTGTTCGGGGGTCGAGGTCAGGGCGAAGCGGGGGGCGATGGCGTAGAGCGCCCGACCCTTGCCATGCCATTGATTTATCAGGGTTTTCGTATCGTCATAGGCCGACTGAGGGGTGTCGGTCAGGGGTTTGGGCGCCCCCCGGTCCATCAGCACTTTTCCCCCTATCATCAACAGGTTACGGGCGGCGGCGGCGCGGAAATAGGCGTCGACGGAGGCCTTGTGGACGGTGCAGAAGGCCGCCGCGGTCGTGGTGCCGACGCGAATCATCTCGTCCATGAAGGCGCCGGCGATCCGCGCGGCGTGCGCGGAATCGGCGAATTTCTGTTCTTCGACAAAGGTATAGCGATTGAGCCATTCGAGGAGCGAAGGGGCGTAGGAGCCGACGATTTGCATCTGCGAATAGTGGATATGCGGGTCGATGAAGCCCGGCATCAGAAGATGCGGACGATGGTCGATTATCGACGCTTCCTCGTTGAACTTCTGCGCTTCGTATGCGCCACTTCCATGAACTTCTGCCACCTCGACGATACGGCCATTTTCGATGGTGATGAATCCGTCCTCGAGATAGCGATAGGAGGACTTATCCCGCTCCGATTCCGGTTCGCGCAGGAACGTCAGAATCCGGCCGCGCAAAATTGTGCGCGTCATAGCCAGGCTCCGGCAGAGCTTCCGTCGCGATACCAGGCGATGAGAGCGCTGCGTTCCTCGTCGGTGATTTCGGTGACGTTGCCGGGCGGCATGGCGCGGGAGACGCCGGCCTGGACGTAAATCTCGCGGGCCCGCGCGGCGATGGCGGGATCGGTGTCGAGATGGACCTGATTGGGCGCCTGACGGATGCCTTCCCAGACCGGCGCTTGCGCGTGGCACATCGAGCAGCGGCTTTGCACGACGTCGCGGGCGGCGGCGAAACTTTCGACTTGCATGAAGGTCGAAGCAGCTCGCGAGGCGGTGGCTTCGTCACCGGCCGAGGGGAAAAGTTTGGGGCCGGTCGACAGCCACATGATGAGAATAAAAAGAACGATGGCAGCGAGCCACGGCCAATAGAGCAGCCCGCCCCCACGGTGTTTCGTATTGAAGAAATGCCTTATCACCACGCCGATGAGAAAGATCAGCGCGGCGATCAGCCAGTTCCATTGGGTCGCGAAGGCCAGCGGATAGTGGTTCGACAGCATGAAGAAGATGACCGGCAGGGTCAGGTAGTTGTTATGCAGCGATCGCTGCTTGGCCGCTTTGCCGAGATGCGCGGCGGGAGTGCGGCCGGCCTTCATGTCGGCGACGACGATCTTCTGGTTCGGAATGATGATGAAGAAGACGTTGGCCGACATGATCGTGGCGGTGAAGGCGCCGAGATGCAGGAACGCGGCGCGGCCGGTGAAGAGGTTTGTGTAGCCCCAGGCCATGAAGACGAGGACGCCGAAGAGGACGGCCATCAGACCGGTGTCGGACCTGCCCAAGGGCGATTTGCAGAGCAAGTCATAGATCAGCCAGCCGGCCCCGATCGAGGCGAGCGAAATGAGGATCGCGGCGGGGGCGTCGATGTCGAGGACGGCGCGGTCGATGAGGTAGAGGTCGGCGCCGAGATAATAGACGACCGCCAGCATGGCGACCCCGGTGAGCCAGGTCGCGTAGCTTTCCCATTTGAACCAGACGAGATGCTCGGGCAGTTCGGGCGGGGCGATCATGTATTTCTGCATGCGGTAGAAACCGCCGCCGTGGACCTGCCATTCCTCGCCGGAGACGAAATCGGGCAGGCCGGGATTCTTTCGGAGCCCGAGGTCGAGGGCGATGAAATAGAAGGACGAGCCGATCCAGGCGATGCCGGTGACGACATGCGCCCAGCGGATCGCCAAGGCGAGCCATTCGTAAAGGATCGCGGTGTCGGTCATAGTCTTTTTCCCTCCCCCAGAAAGGCGGAGGGTAGGGTGGGGGTCAGAGGAGTTTCGCCAAGCATGATCTGCATTGGAAAAGGATCAACCCCCACCCGGCCCTGCGGGCCGACCTCCCCTTTCCGGGGGAGGCAGACTGTTTGACGCGCCTGAGTTCCTGACGCTTAGACTTCCATGCCTTCGGCGTACCAGGCTTCATTCGCCCAGAACTCGCCGTCGTCGACGATGTCGCCTTCCGCGGCGCGCACATTGCCGGCGGTGTCGACGATCGGGCCTGCGAAGGGATGGATCGAGCCGTCGATGATGCCGAGCCGTACGGCTTCCGCCGCCGCCACGACGTCCGCCGGGATTTTCGGATTGTAGGGTCCGATCAGCACTTCGCCCGAGGCCAGTCCTTCCCAGGAACTGCCTGAAGTCCAGTTGCCGTCCAGAACCGACTTCACCGCCTTGGTGTAGTAGGGGCCCCAGATGTCGATAATAGAAGTCAAATGCGCATTGGGCGCGAAGGCGCTCATGTCGGCGCCCTGTCCGAAGCCGCCGACAATCCCGCGTTCCTCGGCGACCTGCAGGGCCGCCGGTCCGTCGGTGTGCTGGGTGATGACATCGACGCCCTGGTCGATCAGCGCGCGGGCCTGGTCGGCTTCCTTGGGGGGGTTGAACCACGAATCCACATAGACGACCTTGGTGATGAAATTGGCGTTCACCTTGCGCGCCGCGAGGTGGAAGGCGTTGGCGCCCATGAACACTTCGGGGATCGGGAAGGAGCCGATATAGGCGCCGACACCGGTCTGCGACATCATGCCGGCAATCGTACCGATGACGGCGCGACCCTCATGGAATTTGGCATTGTAGATCGAGACATTCGGCGCCATCTCGCTGCCGGTCGCCCATTCGAACTTGGTGTCGGGGAATTCGGGGGCGACGCGCAGCATGTAGGTGCCGAAGCCGTAGCTCGTTCCGAAGATGATGTCGTGGCCCTGCTGGGCGAGCTCGCGGAAGACGCGCTCGCTGTCCGGGCCTTCGGCGACATCGGTGACGACGGTGGTCTCGACCTTGTCCTCGCCGAGCTGCTCCAGCATGTATTTGCGGCCGTTGTCATGGCCGAAGTTCCAGCCATTGTCGTCGGGCGTGCCGATCAGCACGAAGGCGGCACGCACCTTGTCCATCTGGGCGAAGGCAGGTGCGCCGAGCAGCGGCAGGGCTGCCGCGGCGCCGCCGATCTTCAGGGCGGTGCGGCGGTTGAAGTTTCTCATGTTCGAGTCTCCTTGTTCAGGTTTCTTGTTGCGTCAGGTTGCGGGAATAAACGGCTTGCCGAGGCAGGCCGGTGCGCTCGTGCTGCCTGATCTGCGCATCGAAATCAGCACCAGCACGAGAATTGTTGCCAGATACGGCAGCGCTGCCCAGGCCTCGGAAGGCAGGATGCGGAAGCCTCCGCCGGACGCCTTGGCATAGACTTCAAGCGTCATGACCAGGCCGAAGAAATAGGCGCCGGCGAGAAGCCGGAACGGCCGCCACGCGGCAAAGACGACCAGCGCCAGTGCGATCCAGCCGCGGCCGGAGGTCAGCCGCTCGACCCATTGCGGAGTGAGCATCAGCGGGTAGCAGGCGCCCGCAATCCCGGCCATGGCGCCGCCGAAAGCGACCGCCAGATAGCGCACCCCGATCACCGAATAACCGATCGAATGGGCCGAAATGTCGGATTCCCCCACCGCCCTCAGGATCAGGCCCGGCCGTGTGCGCTGCAGGAACCACCAGATCAGAACCACCATGGCGAGCGAGAAATAGACGAGCGGCGAATAGCCGAAAAACAGGCGCCAGAAGGGATCGGCGGCGAGCTCGGCGGGGAAGGGCGATTTGAACAGCGGCACCGCCTTGCCGGTGAAAGGCTGGCCGAACAGCGCGGAAAACCCGGTGCCGAGAATGGTGAGCGCCAGACCCGTCGCCACCTGATTGGCCGAAAGCGAAAGGGTGAGGAAACCGAAGATCAGCGCCGCGGTGGAAGCGGCGAGCGCCGCGCACAAAATGGCGAGCCAGACGTTCCCGGTGATCAGCATGACCGCGGCGGTGATGACCGCGCCAGTGAGCATCATGCCCTCGATGCCGAGATTGAGCACGCCGGATTTCTCCGCGACGAGCTCGCCCTGTGCCGCGAGCAATATGGGCGTTGCCGCCGGAATGAGCGTCATGATGATCGGGATGATGAGATCGACGCTCATGCCGCCTCCGTGGATGTCTCTGCGGCGGGCGCGGTTTCGCTCTTGGGCTTCACGCGAACGAGGCGATAGCGCACGAAGAAATCGCCGGCGAGCAGCAGGAACAGCATCATCGCCTGAAAGACACCGACGGCCGGGAAGGGCAGAGCGATCGTCGTCTGCGCCATCTCCCCGCCGACAAAGGTCAGTGCCAGCACGAGGCCCGCGATGAGAATGCCGACGGGGTGCAGCCGTCCGAGGAAGGCGACGATGATGGCGGTGAAGCCGTAGTTGGTCGGGAATTGCGGAATGAGGTGCCCGAAGGGGCCGGCGGCTTCGAGAATGCCGGCGAATCCCGCAAGCCCGCCTCCGGCCAACAGCGCGAGCCAGACCGTCCGGTCGGCCGAGAATCCGCCATGGCGAGCGGCCTGCGGCGCGCTGCCAACGACACGGATCTGGAAGCCGAAGACCGAGCGGGTCATCACGAACCAGGCGACGAGCACGACGACGACCGCGATCAGCGCATTCCAGCGCACCACCGTGCCGGCAATGAGATAGGGCAGCGACTGGCTGGGACTGAAGAGCACGGTCTGCGGCTGGCCGAAAGAGGTCGGGCTCTTCCACGGGCCGAAGACGAGATAGTTGAGGATGTAGACCGCGACATAGGTCAGCATCAGCGTCGTCAGGATTTCGTTGACCTGAAGGCGCGTGCGCAGAAAGGCGGGGATCGAGGCCCAGGCCATGCCGCCGAGCACGCCGGCCAGCATCATCGCCGGCAGAATCCAGAAGCCGCTCATCTGGTGGGTGAGCAGCGCAACCCCCGTGCCCGCCAGCGCCCCGACGATATACTGGCCCTCGGCGCCGATATTCCACACATTGGCGCGGTAGCCGATGCTGAGGCCCACCGCGATGATGACCAGCGGGGCGGCCTTGACCGCCAGATCCTGCCATTTATAGGCGTTGACCAGCGGAGAGATGAAAATCTCCCGAACCGCGCCGAAGCCGTCGAAGCCGATCAGCGAGAAGACCACCCCACCCAGCGCCATGGTGATGAGCACCGCGGCGACGGGGGTGAGGTAGAGCATCGCGGTCGAGGCTTCGGGTCGCTTTTCGAACTTAAGCCGCATGCGCCGCCTCCGCCGCCAGGTGGCTCTCGCCATGGATGCCGCCCATCAACAGGCCGATTTTCTCGATGTCGGCGTCGGCGTCGGCGACGGCCATGGCGGGGCTGAGGCGCCCCTCGTTGATGACCGCGATGGTGTCGCAGAGCGAGAGGAGCTCATCGAGGTCCTGGGAGATGACGACGATGGCCGAGCCGGCCGCGGCAAGGTCGATCAGCGCCTGGTGGATGGCGGCGGCGGCCCCGGCATCGACGCCCCAGGTCGGCTGGGAGACGACCAGCACCGAGGGGCGCTGCAGAATTTCGCGGCCCATGATGTATTTCTGCAGATTGCCGCCGGAGAGCGAGCCGGCGGTCGAGCCGGCACCAAGCGCCTTGACCGAGAAGGCGTCGATGACTTTTCCGGTGTAGGCGCGGGCGACGCCCGGCCGGATCAAGCCGGTTATCACCATGCCCAGCCGGTCGCGGGCGGTGAGGATCGAATTGTCGGCGAGGGTGAATTCGGGGACGGCGGCGTGGCCGTTGCGCTCCTCGGGGACCGAGGCCATGCCTTTCAGACGCCGCGCCTTGGCGCCGAGCCTGCCGACGCGCGCGCCATCGACCGCGATCGCCCCGGAGTCGGGGGAGGTGACTTCCCCGGAGAGCGCCAGCAGGAGCGCGTTCTGGCCGTTGCCGGCGACCCCGGCGATGCCGAAAATCTCGCCGGCGCGAACGGTGAAGCCGATGTCGCGGAGCGGGATATCGAAATGGCCGGCGGCGGGAACCGAGAGGCGCCTGACCACCAGTTTCGCCTCGCCGAAATGCCGGCCGGGCGAACGCTGGATCTCCTTGAGCGAGGCCCCGATCATCAGCTCGGCCATGGATTTCGAGGTCTCACGGCGCGGGTCGCATTCGGCGACGAAGCGGCCGCCCCGCAGGATCGTCGCGGTCTCGCACAGCGCCTTTATCTCGTGCAGCTTGTGGGAAATGTAGAGGATCGAGCAGCCTTCCTTGGCAAGCTGGCGCAGGACAATAAACAGCTGCTCGACTTCCTGCGGGGTGAGGACCGAGGTCGGCTCGTCCATGATCAGTAATTTCGGATTGAGCAAGAGCGCGCGGACGATCTCGATGCGCTGGCGCTCGCCGACCGAAAGGGTCGAGACGACGCGGTGCGGGTCGAGGCTCAGGCCGTATTGCTTGAGGACTTCGCGGACGCGGGCCTCGAGCTCGCGGGGCGAGAGCTTGGCGTCGAGGCCGAGGGCGATGTTTTCAAGCACCGTCATCGCCTCGAACAGCGAGAAATGCTGGAACACCATGCCGATGCCGAGGCGGCGGGCGGCACGGGGATTGTTGATGGCGATCGGGGCGCCGTCCCATTCGATGGCGCCGGCGTCGGGCGCCATGATGCCGTAGATCATCTTGACAAGGGTCGACTTGCCAGCGCCGTTTTCGCCGAGCAGCGCGTGAATCTCGCCGGCTTTGACATGCAGCGAAACATTGTCGTTGGCGAGGACGCCCGGGAATCGCTTGGTGATCCCCGTCAGCTCCAGCCGGTATGGCTCTGCCCGGTTGTTCATGCCGTCCCCGCGACCTCGCTCTTTTTCAAAGTGACGGCCGGCGAGGCTTCCAGCGCAATGTGCCGCAGCAGTTCCGCCGCGGTCAATGCGGCAATGATTTCAGGGCGCTTGTCGGGGACATCATGCCCGCCGATGGGGCAGACAAGACGCGCAAGCCGGGCCGGATTGCCGCCTTCGGCGCGATACCAGCGGGCAAAGCGGGCGCGCTTGGTTTTCGAGCCGATCATGCCGACATAGGAAGCGTCGGGGCGGGCCAGCGCCTCGCGGACAATCATGAAATCGAGGGCATGGTCGTGGGTGAGGACGATGAAGGCGGAGTCTTGGGGGGCGGCGCGGACGATGGCTTCGGGGATGGCGGCAAGGCGCGCTTCGACACCGCCGGGGAGATTTTCGAGCTCGGCGGTGCGGGTTTCGACGATGAATGTGCGGAAGGGCAAAGGCGCCAGCGCAAGAGCGAGGGCCTTGCCGACATGGCCGGCGCCGAAGACATAGACATGCGGCAGGCGGGCGACTTCAAGGTCGAGACGGGCGCGCAGGGTTTTTGCTGCCTGCGGATCAAGGAGCCTCAGCGTGAGTTCGACGCGGCCGCCGCAGCACTGGCCGATTTCGGGGCCGAGCGGCACGTCCATCTCGGCGCGTTGCTTCGATTTGGCGATGCGGCGCCGCGCGATAAGCTGACGGGCTTCGTCGATGGCCATGTATTCGAGCTGGCCGCCGCCGATGGTGCCGAGGGATTCTGTTGCCGCGACCAGCATGAAGGCCCCAGCCTCGCGTGGGGTCGAGCCGCGGGTAGCGGTGACTTCGACGAGCACCGCGGCGGCGGCGCGGGCGAGGAAGGCGTCGAGGTCGGCGGGGGCCAGGCTCATGCGGCACCCCGCAATTTTTCGACCGCCATCAGGACGCGCTCGGGGGTGACCGGGGTATCGAGGCGGGGGCAGATCTTGTAATCGGCGACGCTGGCGACCGCCATCGACAGAGCTTCGACGACGGAAATCGCCAGCATCAAAGGCGGCTCGCCGACGGCTTTCGAGCGGCCGATGGTCGGCTCGCGGTTCTCGCTCCAGTCGACGAGCCTGATGTTGAAGATCGGCGGGGTGTCGGAGGCGACGGGGATCTTGTAGGTCGAGGGCGCGTGGGTGCGGAGACGTCCCTTGTCGTCCCACCAGAGTTCCTCGGTGGTCAGCCAGCCCATGCCCTGGATGAACCCGCCTTCGACCTGGCCGAGATCGATGGCCGGGTTCAGCGAGCGCCCGACATCGTGAAGAATGTCGACGCGATCGACGAAATACTCGCCGGTCAGCGTGTCGATTGCGACTTCCGAGACCGAGGCGCCATAGGCGAAGTAATAGAAGGGGCGGCCCTGGCCCTTGGCGCGGTCCCAATGAATGTCGGGGGTCTTGTAAAAACCCGCGGCGCTCAAATGCACCCGCGCCAGATAGGCCTCGGCGACGAGATCGTCCCAATCGGCGAGTTTTTCGCCGATGCGAACGCGGTTGGGCTCAAAGGAGATTTCGCTTTCGGGGACATCGTAACGAGCGGCTGCATAGGCGATCAGCCGGGCCTTGATCTGCGTCGCGGCATTGAAGGCGGCCATGCCGTTGAGATCGGAGCCGGCGGAGGCGGCGGTCGCCGAGGTGTTCGGTACCTTGCCGGTGGTGGCGGCGGTGATCTTCACCCGGTCAAGATCGACCTGGAAGGCGTCGGCGAGAACCTGCGCGACCTTGATGTAAAGGCCTTGGCCCATCTCGGTGCCGCCGTGATTGAGATGGATCGAACCGTCGCGATAGACATGCACCAACGCGCCCGCCTGATTGTGCCAGGTGGAGGTGAAAGAAATCCCGAACTTGACCGGCACCAGCGATATGCCGCGGCGGATGATCTTGCTGGCATTGTTGAACTTCACAATTTCGGCGCGGCGGCGCCGATAGCCGGACGAGTCTTCGAGCTCGGCGATCAGTTTTGCGGCGATATTGTCGGTGATCGTCTGGTGGTAGGGCGTGATGTTGCGGTCTTTGGTGCCGTAGAGATTGGCTTTTCTGATCTCAAGGGGATCCTTGCCCAGCGCATAGGCAATTTCCTCGATGATCCGCTCGCCGCCGATCATCCCCTGCGGGCCGCCGAAGCCGCGAAACGCGGTATTGGAAACAGTATTGGTTTTCAATGGCTTGGAAACGAGCCGGACGGCGGGGAAGAAATAGCAATTGTCGGCGTGAAAGAGCGCGCGGTCGGTGACCGGGCCGCTGAGGTCCGCCGACCAGCCGGCGCGCGCCGCAAAGACCGCGTCGAGCGCGGCGATTTTTCCGTCGTCGCTGAAACCGACCTCCCAGGAGGCAAGGAAGTCGTGGCGCTTGCCGGTGATGGTGAAATCGTCGTCGCGGTCGGGGCGGATTTTGACGGCGCGGCCGAGTTTTTTGGCGGCGATGGCGGCGACGACGGCGAAGAGATTGGCCTGCGTCTCTTTGCCGCCGAAGCCGCCGCCCATGCGGCGGGTCTCAACGGTCACGGCGTTGGCGGGGACGGCGAGCGCATGGGCGACCATGTGCTGGACTTCGGAAGGGTGCTGGGTCGAGGCCAGGACCCTGATCTCGTCGTCCTCGCCGGGGATCGCCATCGATACCTGGCCTTCGAGATAGAAATGCTCCTGGCCGCCAATGACCACCTTGCCCTTGAGGCGGTGCTTCGCTGACTTGAGCCCTTGGGCGACGTCGCCGCGCTCGAGTTTCAAGGGTTCAGTGACGAGTGTGCCGCCGGCGGCCAGCGCCGCCTCGATGTCGAGGATGGCGGGCAGGTCGCGCCAGGAGATTTTCGCAAGGGTCGCGGCGCGGCGGGCTTGATCGCGCGTCTCGGCGATAACCGCGAAGACCGGCTGGCCGAGAAACTGCACCAGCGTCTCGGCGAAGATCGGCTCGTCATGGCGATGGACCGTCGAGATTTCGTTGACGCCGGGAACGTCCTCGTGGGTCAACACGGCGACAACGCCCGGGGCGGCGTGGACAGCGGCGAGGTCGAGCGCGGCGATCTCGGCATGGGCGCGGTCGGCGAGACCCAGATAAGCATGCAGCAGTCCCGCGGGTTCGACGAGATCGTCAATGTAGTCGGCGCGGCCGGAGACGTGCTTGGCGGCGGAATCGTGGGGGAGCGGCTGGCGCGTGCCGCCCTGCAGGGGCTTGCGGGTCGCGGTTTTGTCCATCAGGCGCGTTTGGGGGATCGGAGTTCACCCTGCCCCTTGTGGGGAGGGTTGGGGAGGGGGTTCTGTTTCATGCCACCCTCCGGCGCTCGAGCTTTGCCGGCACGCCCTGATGCTCCAGCCAGAAGCGGCGGAGGAGGTTTTTGGCGGCCAGCATTCGGTAGGCGGCGGAGGCGCGCCAGTCGGTGAGCGGGGTGAAGTCGTCGGCGAATTTCTGCATCGCGGCGGCGACATTCTGCTCGGTGAAGGGTTTTCCCGTCAGCGCCGCCTCGACGGCTTTTGCCCGCTTTGGGATCGCGGCCATGCCGCCGAAGGCGATGCGGGCTTGCGTCACCGTCTCGCCGGCGAAGGAGAGGCAAAAGGCGCCGCAGAGTGAGGAAATGTCCTCATCGCGGCGCTTGGAAATCTTGTACGCGGCGAAGCGGTCGTTGGCGGCGGCAAGGGGGACGTCGACCTTCTCGACGAATTCACCGGGGGCGCGGTCCTGCTTGCCATAGGCGACGAAGAAGTCTTCGAGCAGGACGGAGCGGCGCGACTTGCCCTTGCGCAGCGTCACGGTCGCGCCCAGCGCGATGAAGGGCGGGGGTGTGTCGCCAATCGGCGAGCCGTTGGCGATATTG
Organism: Cucumibacter sp.; assembly: GCA_040881985.1. Lineage (GTDB taxonomy): Bacteria > Pseudomonadota > Alphaproteobacteria > Rhizobiales > Devosiaceae > JBBECE01. The sequence goes on along the minus strand of JBBECE010000028.1, from coordinate 46,177 downwards.
CCGCCGATGGTGCCCATGTTGCGGACCTGTTCGCCACCGATCCTCAGCCAGAACCCGGCGAGCTGCGGAATGTGCTCGGCGATGATGGGGAAGGCGTCGGAATAGGTGACGCCGGCGCCGAAGGTGAGCGCCTTGGCGCCGACGGAGATCGCCCGCAGCGCGTCGAGATGGGAAATGAACACGGCGGGCGAAATGTCGCGCATGAATTTGGTGACCCAGAGTCCCACATCCGTCGCCCCGGCGACGATGGTGGCGCCCGGTTCGGCTTCAAAGATCGTGGCGAGATCGTCGACGGAAGCCGGCAGGATCAGGCGCTGCTTTCCCGCGCCGATCTCGACGCGCCGGCCATCGTGCAGCGCCGCGAGTTTTCCGGCCATGTCGGCGCGGTGTGCGACGAGGGGATCGGCATTGCTGCTGCCATAGTCGGAGATCGCTTCGCCCGCCCGGATAATCGGGGCATAGCCGGTGCAGCGGCAGAGATTGCCCTGCAACGCCTCCTCGATGGCGGCGGCGGCGGGCTTCGGATTGCGCATCCAGAGCGCATAGAGCGACATGACGAAGCCCGGGGTGCAGAAGCCGCATTGGCTGCCGTGATGGGCAACCATCGCCTGCTGGACAGGATGCAGCGGGCCGGAGGGCGCGCTCAGAGCCTCGACGGTGACGACATGGGTCGCATCGAGCGAGCCGAGAAAGCGAATGCAGGCATCGACCGCTTCATATTTGAGCGCGCCGTGGATCAGCCTTCCGACCAACACGGTGCAGGCGCCGCAATCGCCTTCGGCGCAGCCTTCCTTGGTGCCGGTGAGGCCCCGGTCGAGGCGGAGGTAGTCGAGAAGCGTCCTGTCGGGGGCGAAGTCGCCGAGGCTGACGAAGCGATCGTTGAGATAAAACCTGATCTCATGGCGCGCCGGCATCAACTGCCCCGGTAGGTCGAGTAGGCGTAGGGCGAGACGAGCAGCGGCACGTGATAATGGGCGTCGGCATCGGCCACCTGGAATTGTACCGGCACGGAAGTCAGGAACGCGGCCGTGGCGGCGTCGCCCTGTTTCTCGAAATAGGCGCCGACTTCGAAGACGAGAATATAGGTGCCGGGATGAAAATGCTCGCCCTCGAGCAGCGGGGCATCGAGTCGGCCGTCGGCATTGGTGGTGGCGCTGGTCAAATGATGGGTGTGGTCGCCGTGCACATGCAGCAATTCGACGCGCATGCCGGCGGCGGGCCTGCCGTGCATCGTGTCGAGAACGTGGGTGGTCAGTTTTCCCTTTACGCCGGCTCCGGCCATCGCCCCGCCTGAACTTTGTGCACTCCCCGCCATTGAACAAAATGGCAGCAGCCCTTGAGGTCAAGCTTAGAAAGCCCGATTGAAGCGCGCCAGCGGTTTTTTTGACTGCATGGTCGAATTCGGCGGGACTTGTGTGGGCAAGACAGGGCGGGGATAAGGGAGCCAAGAGGTGACGATGCGTTATCCGCGCGACATGCTTGGTTATGGCGAGACGCCACCCGACCCGCAATGGCCGGGCGGGGCGCATGTGGCGGTGCAGTTCGTCGTCAATTACGAGGAGGGCGGCGAAAGTAATATTCTCCATGGCGACTCCGCCTCCGAAGCGTTCCTCAGCGAGATCGTCGGGGCGGCGCCCTGGCCCGGCCAGCGGCACTGGAACATGGAGTCGATCTACGAGTACGGCGCGCGGGCGGGGTTCTGGCGGCTCTATCGGCTCTTCACCGGGGTGGACGTGCCGGTGACTGTATTCGGGGTCGCGAGCGCGCTGATGCGCTCGCCGGCGCAGGTCAAGGCGATGCAGCAAGCCGGCTGGGAGATCGCCAGCCATGGGCTCAAATGGATCGACTACAAGGATTTCGCCAAAGAAGACGAACGGGCGCATATGCGCGAGGCGATAAGGCTGCATATCGCGGCGACGGGCGCGCGGCCGCGCGGCTGGTACACAGGGCGCTGCTCGATCAACACGCTGGATCTCGTCGCCGAGGAGGGCGGGTTCGACTACGCTTCTGATTCATATGCCGACGATCTGCCCTATTGGCACTCCCATGACGGGCGCGCCCAGCTCGTCGTGCCGTACACGCTCGACGCCAACGACATGCGCTTCGCGACCCCGCAGGGCTTCAATTCGGGCGAGCAGTTTCTCGCCTATCTGAAGGATTCCTTCGACACGCTTTACGCCGAGGGGGCGGCGGGGGCGCCGAAAATGCTGAGCATCGGCCTGCATTGCCGGCTCGCCGGCCGCCCGGGGCGGATTGCGGCTCTGAGGCGGTTCATCGAGCATGTGCAGGGGCACAAAAAGGTCTGGATAGCGACGCGCCTGGAGATTGCGCGGCACTGGGCCAAAACCCATCCGTGGAGGCCGGCGATGAACACGCCGTCGCAAATGGGCAAAGCCGAATTTATCGGCAAGTTCGGAAGCGTCTTCGAGCATTCGCCCTTCATTTCCGAGCGAGCTTTTTTGGGCGAACTCGGCCCGGCGCATGATACGGCGCCCGGCCTGCATGCGGCGCTGTGCGCACAGTTCCGGATGGCGAGCGAGGCGGAACGGTTGAAAGTCCTGACCGCGCATCCCGATCTGGCGGGAAAACTCGCCAAGGCGAAGCGTCTGACCAAGCAATCCTCGAAGGAGCAGGCCGGCGCCGGGCTCGATGCCCTGACCGACAAGGAGCGGGCGAAGTTTGAGAAACTCAACGGCGCCTACATCAAAAGGTTCGGTTTCCCGTTCATCATCGCGGTCAAAGGACTGTCGAAGGGAAAAATCCTCAAGGCCTTCGAGACGCGGATCGGGCATGACCGGGGGAGCGAATTCGCCGAGGCCTGCCGCGAGGTCGAGAAGATCGCGCTGTTGCGGCTCAGAGAAATGCTTCCGGTATGACCCCCAAGCCGACGCATCTTCCGGCCTTTGCCCGCAGCGCCATCAATCTCGCCTCGGCGGGGCTGGGCGCGCGGGCGGTCAGCGTCACCGACGAATTCTTCGCACCGGTCGAGCGGATGCTCGCCGACAAGCCGCCCATCTATATCGCCGACAAATATGACGACAACGGCAAATGGATGGATGGCTGGGAAAGCCGGCGGCGGCGCGGTGGCGGACACGATTTCGCGGTCATCCGCCTGGCGGTGCCGGGCAAGATTCTCGGCTTTGAAGTCGATACCACCTATTTCACCGGCAATTACCCGCCGGCCTGCCGGATCGAGGGGGCGCATGTGGAGGCCGACCCGACCGGGGCGACGAAATGGACCGAGATACTCGCGGAGAGCCAGCTCGGGCCGGACGAAACGCATTTCTTCGGTTGCGGGTCGGACGCGGTCTGGACGCATGTGCGGCTGCATATTCTGCCCGACGGGGGGATCGCGCGGTTTCGCGTCTATGGCGAGCCGAAGCTCGACCATGCCGAGATCGGCGACCGGCGGATCGATCTCGCCTCGGCGCTGCATGGCGGGCGGGTGCTCGCCTATTCGGACGCCCATTACGGGGCCCATTACCGGATCCTCGCACCGGGGCGCGGCGCCGATATGGGCGACGGCTGGGAGACGCGGCGGCGGCGCGGGCCGGGCCATGACTGGATCGTCATCGCGCTCGGGGCGCGCGGGGCGATCGAGTCGATCGAGGTCGATACGGCGCATTTCAAGGGTAACTATCCGGAATCATGTTCGCTGCTGGCGAAGGATTACGGCGCTGTCGAGGGCGAACTCGACGACGAAGAGATCGCGGGGATCAGGAGCTGGCCGGAACTGATGGGAACGCAAAAACTTTCCGCCGACCGACTGCATGAATTCGGCGCCGACAAGCTCAATTCGATGGGCGCTGTCACCCATGTGGTGCTCAACATCTTCCCCGACGGGGGCGTATCGCGGCTGCGGCTCTATGGCCGGCTGGCGCCGAAGGGTTGAGGATGCAGCGGATCGCCATCGAGCTGCTGACGCGGGAGGCTTTCGCACCGTTCGGGCAGGTGATCGAGGCGAGCGGGGCGGCGCGGCATTTCCCGATCAATGACGGCATGGCGGAGCGGTTCGACGATCTCGCCCCGGTGACGGCGACGGGCGCGGGGGCGCGGGCGATTTTATCCATTATTCGCGACACCCCGCATCCGCTGCCGCTGACGCTCAAGCTGGTCGAGCGGCATCCCTTTGGCTCGCAGGCTTTCGTGCCGCTTTCCGATCAGCCGTTTCTGGTGATCGTCTCCCCGGACGAGGGGGGCATGCCGGGGACGCCGCGCGCTTTTATGACAAGGCCCGGCCAAGGGGTGAACTATCCCGCCGGGCAATGGCACGGCGTGTTGACGGCGCTCTACGCGGTCTCGGATTTCCTCGTCGTCGACCGGGGCGGGGAGGGGCAAAATCTCGAGGAGCATCGCTTCGCGGCGCCTTATCTCGTCGGGGAGCCGGAATGAATACGGGCAAGACGATCGCGCGGCTGCTCGAAGTGATCGAGGATGACATCGCGCCGAAGACGCGAGCCGGGGTCGCCCGCGGCAACAAGATTTTCGGGGCGGCGATCCTCCGCAAGGCGGACCTGTCGCTGGTCATCGCCGAGACCAACAACGAGGTCGAGAACCCGCTCTGGCACGGCGAGATGCATGCCCTGAAGCGGCTTTACGAGCGGGGGCGGGCGTCGTTGCCGGCGCCGCGCGATTGTATTTTTCTGGCGACCCACGAGCCCTGTTCGCTGTGCCTCTCGGCGATCACCTGGGGTGGTTATGACAATTTCTGGTACCTCTTCGGCCATGAGGCGACCCGCGATGCGTTCAACATTCCGCATGACCTCGAAATCCTCAAAGAGGTTTTCGGTCTGACGCCGGGCGGCTATCGCGCGACGAACGCCTATTGGACGAGCCATCCTATCGCGGCCGAGGTCGACGCCTTGCCGGGGCCGGAACGCGCGCCGCTCAAGGCGCGCATCGCCCGGATCGCGGCGCTTTATGGTGCGTTCTCCGCGATCTATCAGGGATCGAAGGGCGAGGCGGGGATACCGCTCGACTGATCAGATCAAATCCCCGCGTACCACTCGTAGCCGCGGTCTTCCCAGTAGCCGCCCTTGCCGCCGGCAATCCCCGAGAAATCGTCGATGGCGAGGATGGTGTGGACGTATTTGGCCATCTTGTAGCCGAGCTGGCGCTCGATCCGGACGCGGAGCGGGGCGCCGTTGACGATCGGGAGCAAGGCGCCGTTGAGCCCCCAGGCGAGGATCGTCTGGGGGTGACGCGCGTCGATCAGGTCGCAGGTTTCGTAGTAGGGCACGGAACCCGAGGCCCCGCCCGAAAGCGTGTCGTAGCACTGGAAGAGGAGATATTTGGCGGTGGGTTTCAGCCGCGCCTCGGCGAGCACAAGGGCGAGCGGCGTGCCGGTCCACTTGGCGATGCAGCTCCAGCCTTCCACACAGTCATGGCGAGTGATCTGGGTGCGCGAGGGCATGTTCCGCAGCTCGGCGAGGCTGAGGGTGAGCGGCGCCTCGACAAGCCCCATGACGCGCAGGCGATAATCGGCAAAACCGCCATCGCGCAGCGCGACATAGTCTGGCGAGGCGGGATCGCGCGAGCCGTTCGGGCGCTGGCCCTGGCGGATTTCGCTTTCGGCGAATTCGGGCGCAAGCGTATCGCGGCCCAGCAACAGGCGCTGCGCCTGATAAGTCAGCCGGTTCGCCCCTTCGAGGAGGTCGCGGACGGGGTTGTCGCGGTCGACGAGGAAATCGAGCTCGTCGCAGCCGGCAAGGGTCAGGGTGGAGGCGGCAAGGCCGGCCCCGGTCAGAAAGCGGCGGCGGGAAATCAGGAACTTGCTCATCGGTGCATGTCCTTTTCGTCCTCGCCGGGATCGGCGCGATACCAGCCGGTAATCATCGAGCGCAATTCGTTGATCGGCCCGGCGGCGACGACCATGACGATATGGACGATGAAGAAGGCGACCAGCAGCACCATGGTCGCGAAGTGGATGGTGCGGGCGGTCTGCCGGCCGCCGAAGATTTCGAGCAGCCACGGCCAGGCCGCATCCATGCCCGGCGACATGGCGAGGCCCGTAAGAATCATCACCGGGAAGAAGATCAAGAGCACGACCGCATAGGAGATTTTTTGCAGGGCGTTGTATTTGCGGCGGTGATGGAAGCGCAGCCGCAGATGATCGCCGATGTCGCGGCCAAGCCGCCGCCAGTCGGCAAGTTTCGGGACGATGTCGGCCCAGAAATGCCGGTTGGCGAGCGAGGCGAGGAGCCAAATGGCAAGGGTGCCGACAAAGACCCAGGCGGCGGCGAAATGGACGACGCGGCCGGTCGCGAGGTCGCGGACCGAGGGGATGGTCGCCCATTCCGGAAAACCGCGCGAGGTCGGCACGCCGTCCTGGCTGGAGAGGCCGAAAATTCCCGTCGTGTCGTATTGGCGGCCCCAGAAGGTGGTGATGCCGGCGCGGCGTCCATTGAGGTTGCCGGTCTGCATGGTGAGGATGGCGTTGGAATATTCGAAGCCGGACTCCTCTCCGATATAGAGAGCCGGATGGGCGTTGAAAATCTGCAGGCCGGAGAGCAGCAGGAAAAACAGCGCCACCGCCCAGACCCAATGGGTGATCCGCGTCCATATCGACTGGCGATAGATCAGCGGGCCTTTTTGCGGGGGGGCGGGGGTTTCGGCCAGGGTCGCCTCCTCTTCAACGGGCTCAGACTCAGCGGCGCCGACACTAGCATCAATGCCGCATTCGGCCAGCGGGGCCGGGATCACCGAAGATCACGCTCGCAAGAGCGCCGGGTGAACGGCGAAGCCCGGTGGCGCGGGGGCTTGCCGGGTGCTAGGTGAGGCGCGAAGCAGACGGGCGCGAGCGGCAAGTGAGCATGGTTCCGGTGATCCTCTGCGGCGGCGAAGGGGCGCGGCTCTGGCCGGTCTCCCGCAAGGAGCGACCCAAGCCGTTCATGCCGATGGCGGACGGGAGAACGCTGTTGCGGCACGCCATCGATCGCGGGGCGCGGATCGGGCAGGGCCGGATGGCGATTGTCACGGCGCTGGCGCTGAAGTTCCAGGTGGCGGGGGAATATCGGTTGAGCCGGGCGAATGGGCCTGGGCTGACCTTGATGCTCGAGCCGGTGGCGCGCAACACGGCGGCGGCGATCGCGACGGCGGCGCTCGAGGTCGAGACCATGGCGGGGCCGGAGGCTGTCATGGTCGTGCTGCCGGCCGATCACCTGATCGCCGACGAGGTTGAATTCGCGCGGCGGGTCGCCGAGGCGGCAGACCTCGCGGCGGCGGGGCGGATCGTGGTGTTCGGGATCAGACCGGACGCGCCGAGCACCGAATATGGCTATGTCGAGATCGGGGCGGGCGGGGCGGTGAGGTTCACCGAAAAGCCCGACGCGGCGACGGCGGAAAAATTCCGCGCTACGGGCAGGCATTTCTGGAACTCGGGGATTTTCGCGATGAGCGCTAGGGCGGCGCTTGCCGCGTTCGCACAACACGCGCCGAAGCTGCTCGAGGCGGCGCGCAAGGCCCACCAAAGAGCCGCGCGGGCGACGGATGGCGACATCGAGGAAGTGACGCTCGATGCCGAGGCCTATGGGCGTGCCGAGGACATTTCATTCGACTATGCGGTGATGGAGAAAGCGGGAAATATCTCCGCGATCCCGTGTGACATCGGCTGGTCGGACCTCGGCTCATGGCCGGCGATGGGGGCGCTGGTTGCTGCCGACGCCGACGGCAACCGGATAGAGGGCGAAGCAATCCTGATCGGCTCGCACAATGCCTATGTGCGTTCGGACGACCGGATGGTGGGGGTCGTGGGGCTCGACAATCTCATCGTCGTCGATACCGCCGACGCGCTGCTGGTTGCGGCGGCCGGACGGGCGGCGGAGGTGCGGGAGCTGTACGGGGAGTTGAAGGCGAAGGGCCACGAGGTGGCGCTGTCGCACCGCACCGCCTTTCGGCCGTGGGGGACCTACACGGTGCTGCTTGAGGGGCCGGGGTTCAAGATCAAGCGGATCGTCGTCAATCCCGGCGGGCGGCTGTCGCTGCAGCTGCATCATCGCCGCTCCGAACATTGGGTGGTCGTCTCGGGCCGGGCGCGGATCACCCACGGCGAGACGGTGCGCGAGATCGGTGTCAATCAGTCGGCCTATATCGAAGTCGGCGCAAAACACCGGCTGGAAAATCCGGGCGAGGCGCCGCTGGTCGTGATCGAGGTGCAATGCGGGAATTATCTCGGCGAGGATGACATTGAACGTTTCGACGATGTTTATGGACGGGGGAAATGAGGAGGGGGAAATGCTCAAAGGCATACCGGGGGTCATTCATGCGGAGCTATTGCACGTGCTCGCCTCGATGGGGCACGGCGACGAACTGGTGATCGCCGACGCGAATTTTCCGGCGGCGCGGGACGCCAAACGGCTGATCCGGACCTCGGGGATTTCGACGTCGGATCTCGCCGCGGCGATCCTGACGCTGGTGCCGCTCGACGAGTACGTCGAGGCGCCGCTTGGCTTGATGAAGCCGGAGCGGCCGCAGGACAGGAACGCGCCGGCGCTGAAGGAGCTTCGCGCGGCGCTCGCGAAAATTGCGCCGGGGGTGAAGATCGAGGACATCCCGCGTTCGGAATTTTACCCGCGGGCGCGAAATGCATTTGCGATCGTGGCGACCTCCGACATGCGGCCCTATGCGAATGTGCTGTTGAAAATGGGGGTCATCGCCGGGCGGGCCGACGGCAGATAAGGGGCGAAAGGCGGGAGTGGCGGCAACCAAGAAGGTGGATTTCCCGGTGGGCGGAGTCCGGCGCTATCTCGAGCCGGGACCGATCGTCCTGGTGTCGTCGCGCTGGCGCGGCAAAACCAACATCATGACTCTGGGCTGGCACACGGTGATGGAATTCACGCCTTCGCTGGTGGGATGCGTGATCGCGGGCGGCAATCACAGTTTCGCGTTGATCCGGGGAAGCGGCCAATGCGTCATCAACCTGCCCACGACGGCGCTCACCGACGCGGTGGTGGGGATCGGCAACAGTTCGGGCGCGACAATCGACAAATTCCAGCAATTCGGCCTGACGCCGGAGAGGGCAATGATCGTCGGTGCGCCCCTCATCGGGGAGTGTCACGCCAGTTTTGAATGCCGCCTCTATGACGACATCCTGGTCGACCGGTACAATTTCTTCATCTTCGAAGTCGTGAAGGCCCACGTTGCCGCCAAGCCGGCACATCCGGAAACGTTGCACTACACCGGGGATGGAGTTTTCATGGTCGCGGGAAAAACCATCAGCCGGCGCTCGCGGTTCCGGCCGGGCGCATTATGACGGCGACCGGACGAGATTGCCTTCGCGGCCCGTACGTTCACGCCCGAGACCGCCGATCTCATCGGGAGTGTAATCCTGGAGGCGCCCGCCTCCGCCCTGCGGGCTACGGCGCGGCAGCCTTCTCAATGAAGTAGCTTGCGCCACTCGGGCATAGCCCTCGTGGCCGCCTGCGCCTTCGATCGATCCACCGGATCGATCGATTAGCCTTCGCCTAACCGGCTTGGCGTGGTGGAGCTGAGGGACCGCTTCAGCGTGACGGTGGACATGCAATGAGACTTTGGCCGAACCGCCTCGACGCGGAAGGCGCGAGGCCGAGAACCGTGCAGGCATGCCCGGGTTCCATGCCGGCCCAAGTGCGGAAGAAATCGAGGATCTCGAAAGCGCGCTCGAGCCCACGGCCCTTGCTCCTTGCCGATTAGCAGGTTGGTTCACTACGCCGAAGGTCACCCGTTGCGCGCACCCGGTTGCATCAATGTTTTCTGGGTGCGTGGAGAGCAAGATTGGCGGGGGGTCCCAGTGTTTCCCGACTACGACTTCTGTTTGTACGCGACGCAATCGATCTCGACCTTGCAGTCCACCATCATGCGAGCCTGCACGCAGGCGCGAGCGGGCGGATGGTCGCCGAAATATCCGGCATAGATCTTGTTGAAAGTCGAGAAATCGCGCGGATCATCGAGCCATACCCCGACCCGGACCACGTCCTCGAGCCCGTAGCCGGCCTCCTTCAGTATGGTGGTCAGGTTCTTTATCGTCTGGTGGACCTCGGCGGTCAGTCCGCCCGGAACGATCTCACCGTTCTCAATGGCCACCTGGCCCGATACGAACAGCCAGCCGTCCGCCTCAACCGCGCGGGCGAACGGCAGGGGCAGCCCGCCGGCGCCGTAACGTTTGATGCTCATGCAAGCCTCTCCTTGTCATTCACTGGAAACCCGAGGATCTCGGGAACCCTGTTCTCCGTCCCGATCCGGACAGCTTTCGTGCCGAACGGTCTCGGCGAGTGGGTGTCGGCGTAGCCGGCCCGTTCACGCGCTCGCAGTCACCCACGATTGGCCAGCGCCTGTTCATAGCGATGGGAAATGATCTCGATTACGTTGCCGAACGGATCCTCGCAATAGCAGACCTTGATGGCCTCGCCTGGAAACAGAGTCCAGATGTCGGAACGCTGCATCCCTCCCTCGGCAACGATTTCGGAGACCCGGGCTTCGACGTTGGGATCGGTAATTCCGATGTGGAAGAACCCATTCTTCCAGTATTCCATCGTGTCCTCGCGGCGTTCCGGTTTCGGCCCCAGGAACTCGAACAGTTCGAACCCCGTCCCGTCGCCGGTGACCATGTGGGCGATCTTCATGCCGCCGAAGCGCGGCCCGCAAATGTTGCCTGCAAGGTTGGCGAAATGCGAGCCGTCCGGGTTGACCACCGAGGGGCCAGAGATGAGCGTGAAGCCGAACAACCGCGCGTACCAGGCGACCGCTGCGTCGATGTCCGGCACAGACACCCCGACATGGTTGAGGCAGCGGGCGATGGCGGCAGTCATGAGGTTCCGGCTTTCCCGACTCACAAGTGGACGACCTGGCCGCTGGCCGCCGATTCTTCGGCGGCCAGCGCGGCCTCAACTGCAGCAAGCGATTCCTCCGGCGTGATGATGGCGGGCGGAGTGTCGGTCGCGCAGCAGCGGGCGAAGTAGGCGAACTCGTCGCGCAGGGCGCCGCCGAGCACGCCGTTGATCTGCGGCCAGTAGGTGGTGTCGGGGCTGCGGAACCCGTCCTTGGTGACAATGCCGATGTTCGGGAAAGTGTCCTGGATATGCACGAAGCCTTCGGAACCGATGACGCTCATGCGTTCGTCAATGTCGAAGGGGGTTTTGTCCGGCATGCACCACACTGTTTCGAGTGTCGCCGTGGCGCCGTTGTCGAACCGGTACATGGTCTGGCCGATATCGGGGTATTTCCGGCCGCGCAAATCGACGGTCTGGGCGTAGGCGCTGACGACGCGGGCGCCGGTGAACCACATCATCAGGTCCGTGTCGTGGATCGCGTCGCCGATGATCGGCCCGATCTTGTTGAGTATCTCCGGGGTCCAGGCGGCGGGGATATTGCGCCGCGAACTCATGCTCAAGACCTTGCCGATGGCACCGGAAGCGATGTGCTGCCTGGCAATCGCATAACGCGGATTGAACCGGCAGATATGACCGATCATCAGGTGGCCGCGGGCCTTCTTCGCCGCGTCGACAATGCGCCGGCAGTCTGCCACCGTATGGGCCATCGGCTTTTCCAGAAAGACGTGCTTGCCGGCGTCCAGCGCCGCCAGCGCGGGCTCGGTGTGCTGGTCCCACATGGTCACGATGCTGACCGCGTCGAGATCCGGGTTGGCGAGAAGCTCGTGGTAATCGGTGTAGAGACTGCTGACCGCGTATTTGCGGCCGAGCGCCTCGAGCCGGGATTTGGTCCGTGTGCACAGGGCCACGAGTTCCAGTGATGGATTGGCGGCGATCGCGTCGCAATGTATCTCGCCGAACCATCCTAACCCGATGACCCCTATCCTGACTGTCGCCATGCTCTTTCCCCCTCTTGCGGCCGGGCCTTTCGATCTAATTCCTGGTGACGAAGCGGCCGGACCCGGCCCCGAGATGACGGCCGTCGCGCCAACCGACTCGGCCGTTGACGATCACGTGGGCGATGCCCTCGGCGGGCTGCTTCGGGATGTCGAAGGTTGCGCAATCGATGATTTGGTCGGCATCGAACAGCACCAGGTCGGCGAAGGCGCCTTCACGCACCACGCCCCGGTCGAGCAGGTGAAAGGTTTCGGCCGGCAGGCCCGTCATTTTGTGAATGGCCTCTTCCAGGGTGAACAGGCCCTCTTGCCGGCAGTAGCGGCCCAGCACCCGCGGAAACGTTCCCCAGAGCCTCGGATGCGGGTGGTTGTCGTGGGGCAGTCCGTCCGAGCCGATCATGGTCGGCGGGTAAGACAGGATGCGCCGCATGTCCGCCTCGTCGATCTGGAAATAGATCGCGCCTGCGGGCTTAAGGCGGCGCGCCGCGTCGGTTTGCGATACCCTCCAGGCGCCTGCGATCTCGGCGAGGTCGCGGCCGGCCATTTCCGGATGCGGGGTGGACCACGACACCATGATCCTGATCTCGGGGTCCACCCACTCTGGTTCGAGCACGGTCGACCCGGCGACGTATGGGTAGACGTCAAGCGAGACCCGCTGGTTCCGGCGCGCCGCTTCGATCACTTTGAGGGTATCGCGGCTACGGCCCCAATTGCGCGGCCCGGCGCACTTGTGATGCGAAATGACGATAGGGACATGGGCGCGATTGGCCGTTTCGAAGGATTCATGCAGCGAATCGATCACGCCGTCGTGCTCGTCGCGCATGTGGGTGACGTATACGCCTTTGTCCGAAAGCAGCTCGGCAAGGGCCACCACTTCGTCGATGTCGGCAGGCGCGGCAACCTTGTAATAGAGCCCGGTGCTGAAGCCGATGGCGCCGTCGTCCAGGCATTCGGCCAGACGCTCTCGCATCACGTCGATCTCGGCAGAGGTGGCCTTGCGGTCAATCTCGGACATTGCCCCCACACGCAGGGTGCTATGACCGATCAGCAAGGCGATGTTGACGCTGGGGGCAGCGGCGGTCACCGCATCGACATAGTCGCGCAAACGGTCGAACCGGAAGGTGTTAGGGTTCGAGTTGGCGATCAGGGTCAGGGGTGCCGGCGGGTCTGCCAAGCGGCCGGGAGCGATGCTGATGCCGCAGTTCCCCGCAATTACTGTTGTCACACCCTGGCTAATCTTGGCCGTCATGTCGGGCCCGACAAGCACCGCATTGTCGTCATGGGTGTGAACATCGATAAATCCGGGCGAAATCACCAAGCCGCCGGCATCGATCGCCTCAACGCCATTGGTCGGCAGGCCCCCCGGCGGGGCGATTGCCGAAATGCGGTCGCCGACGATCAGGATGTCGGCTTGTCGACGCGGCGCGCCGGAACCGTCGATCAGCGTGCCCGACCGGATTAGGATCCGATTCGAGCCGTCTGGCCCACCATTCATCTCAGTCCCCCAGCGGCTCGAGCACTTCGCCCTCGCGGAAATTCAAGAGGTTGTACTTGATCCGGCGCAGCACCTCCTGGGCGTCGGCACCCAGCCGGTAGGCGCAGCCGGTCGCCAGCAGGTCGACCATGACCATGAATGCATAGCGCGAGGCCGTCGGCTTGAGGACGTTGGCGATCTCGGGAATGTCTATCGCCAGGGCGACATCGGCCGCCTTCGCCAGTGCCGACCTCGGCCGAGTCAGCGCAACCACCTTGGCGTGGTATTCCTGGGCCAGGAGCGCCGCGCCGAGCACTTCCTCGGTGCGGCCGGTCGCCGAAATGGCGATCACCACGTCGCCCGCCTTCAAAGTCGAGGCGACCATGCGCATCAAGTAGACGTCGGAATAGGCGGTAACGTTGATGCCGTAGCGGAACAGCCGGTACTGGGTGTCCTGGGCGATGGCGGTCGAGCCGCCGCCGAGGCCGAAGACGAATACCCGGGTCGCGCTGCTGATCAAGTCGATCGCTTCGAGCACGCGGGTTTCGTCGATCTGCGATTCCGCGAAATCGAGGGCCTTGTGGGCGTGGTCGAAGACGAGGTCGGCGAAGGGAATGCCGGTGCGCTGCTTCTCGGGCGGTTCGGGCGGCTCGCGGAAATACATCGAGCCGACGATCAGGCACTGGCCGAGCTTCATCTTGAAGTCGCGCACGCCGGCGCAACCGACCGCCCGGGAAAAGCGCGTCACGCTGGGCTCGCTCACCTTGGCGCGGGCCGCCAGCGCGGCGTTGCTGGCGCCGACGGCGAATTCGATATCGTCTAGGACCACGTCGGCGACCCGCCGCTCGGCGGGCCGGAGGGTGGGCCGCAATTCCTTGATCCGCGAAATTAAGTCAATCGCGTGGGTTCGATCTCTGACCGACATTTGTGGCGGCGGGTCGGCAGGATGAGGCCCCAACCGCGACGTGCGGGCGGCTTCGGTATTGGCGGGTGTTCTGACATTCTCAGTCACGCTGGGTTCCGTCCATTCTCGAAAGGGCAGACCAAGGGGCCCGGTTTGCCTTTGCTGCGTTAGAAGTCTTCCAGGGTCAGGTTGCGGGTCAGTTCGATATTGCCAGCGGTCAAACCGCAATCCACCGGCAGGGTGGCGCCGGTGATAGCCGAGGCGTCGTCGGATGAGAGAAACAGGGCCGCCTTGGCGATATCGGCGGGCTCGGCGATGCGTCTTAGCGGATACCACCGCGCGAGCTGTTTCAGGATTTCCGGATTGCGCTCGATCCGGTGGTCCCAGATCGGGGTGCGCACGGTGCCGGGGCAGATGACGTTGGCGCGGATGCCGAAACGGCCGTATTCCATCGCCAGCGACTTGGTGAAATTGATCAGTCCCGCCTTGGCGGCGCTGTAGGCGGGGTCCCCAAGCGCCATCAAGCCGTTGACCGAGGCGATGTTGACGATGGCACCGGCGCCGGCGGACTTCATGTCGGCGAGAACGGCATGGGCGCAGTTGAAAGCACCGTTGAGATTGCCGTTGACGTCGCTTTGCCAGCTCGCGGGCGTCGTCTTTTCGAGCGTCGGCTGCTCGGAGAAACCGGCGTTGTTGATAAGAACCCCAATCGGCCCCAGGGCCGCGCGCAATCTCTCGACGGCCTGCCGAACCTGATCGGCGACACCGATGTCGGCGATCGCGGCGGCCGCGGCGATGCCCGCCCGGGTCAGGGTTTCCACAAAGCCGACGACGTCGTCCTTCCGGTCGAGCGCCGCCACGGCGGCGCCGCGGTTGCCGAACTGGCGCGCCAGCTCCTGCCCGATCCCGCCAGCCGCGCCGGTGATCAAAACGACTCTGCCGTCGAAGTCTGCCATCAGCGCGGCTCCGGTGCGGCGAGGGCGTCGGCGATCCAGTCGAGGCTGGCGTCGCGCAAGTGGCCATAATTGTAGAAGGCGATATCAGCCACCCCGGCGCCGGTCAGCGCCGCGACGGCGCCGGCCACGGCGTCGCGGCCCTGCAGGTCCGGATAGCCCGGCCGCACGATTGCGCGAATGCCGCCGGCGTCGCCGACCCGCCGCTTGATGTCGATGAGGTCGCTCATGATCCGCGATACCGCCGGCTCGTAAAAACACGCGGTGACGCTGCCGGCAGCCGCCGCCAGTGCGCGCAGATCGCTTCCCTCGTACCAGGCGCCGCAAGTCGGCCGGGCGACGGAAGGGATGATCGAGATCGGGACGTCGCCGCGCACGGCGTCGCGGATCTCGGTCACCAGCGAGGTCACCGTGTCGCAGCGCCACCGCAGATAGTCGGCGAGGTCCGGGTCCAGCACCACATCGGCGAGCCAGAACGCCTCAGCCATGTCGTCGGGATGGTCGACGTCGGTCCCGAGATAGCCATCGACCGCGAGACGCACCCGGCGGCGAAGGCCGTCGGCGTCAATGCCGGCCTTGCCGGCGCCGCTGCGGCAATGGGCGCAGAAGCAGAGCCCAAAGAGATTGTCGAGCCACCGGTTCTGCCGGACCAGCGCGAATTCATGATGGTAACCGTGAACATAGGGCAGGTAGCCCGGGGTCTCAATCGACATGCCGGTGATCGAATACGACTTGGCGATATCGGCGCATAGGTTCACCGCGTATTCGCGCACCGCCGGCACCGACGGGCACAAGCTGTAGACATACCGGTCGCCAAAGGCGTTCTCGACCGTGGCCTGCGGGTGCATTTCGCCGAGGCGCGAGTTGTGCAGAAGCACCATCCAGGCGTTGGCGCGGATGTCGTCGCGTTCGCAAAGCGACGCGAGAACGTCGTTTTTGGCAATCAGAGTGTTTTCGACCGGCTTGATCTCGCCATAGCGCGCCGGGTCGGTGCGGAAATAGGCGGTGCCGTCCTGCGGGAAATAGACCTTGCCGGAGCGGCCGCGCGGCCTGAAGAACTTGCCGGCGTGGTAGCTGCCGGCCATTGTCATGGCATTCAGCCCACGGCGCCTGACCTCGTCGACCGCGTGGCCGACGCCATCGTCGGCTAGGTCCCAAGCATAGCAATAGATCGCGTATTCAGGCATCGTCCATTGCTCGAATGGCATCCATGTCGATCACGCCAAGTTGGAAACTTACACAAAAAAGCGGAAAGGTCCAAAGCTGCAATTCGGCAATGCGCGCTTACTCTGTGGCTTGCAAATTCGAAATTCGCGGAAGATACTTACAAGGATTTTTTGCGTCACGGGAGCGCCGGGGCAGCCGTTGTGCCCGAGCGAAAAACCCGGGCGGGCACAGCGGGGTGAGCGTGGTGGAAGCGGTCATGGGTGACGACGGCGGTCGGCCGTGCCGGACATCCGGTTGGGGTCAGCCGGCGTGATCGCTGGGGTCGACAAGGCACTCAAACTGGTCGTCGAGAAGGCGACCAAGTTCTATTCGACGCAGTCCGGCCCGCTGCATGCGCTCGACGACTATTCGATGGTCGTCAACGACGGCGAATTCACGAGCGTGGTCGGGCCGTCCGGTTGCGGTAAGACGACTTTGCTGTGGTCGATCGCCGGCCTGCACTCGCTGTCCAGCGGGGAAGTGAAACTGGACGGCGAACGGGTCACCGGGCCGCACCCGCAGATCGGCATGGTGTTCCAGGAAGCCAACCTGCTTCCTTGGCGCAACCTGAACAGAAATATCCACCTGCCATTCGAGATCAAGCGCATACCCCCCGATCAGGACGCGATCGATCGGCTGCTGGCGCGCGTTGGGCTGCACGGGTTCGGCAACAAGTTCCCGCGCGAGCTATCCGGCGGCATGCAGCAGCGCGCGGCGATCGTCAGGGCGCTGTCATTCAAGCCCTCGGTGCTGCTGATGGACGAGCCGTTCGGCGCGCTTGATGCTTTCACGCGCGAGGAAATGAACCTGTTGGTCGAGGAGATCTGGCTCGAAACCCGCAAGACCATTGTCTTCATCACCCACAACATCGCCGAGGCGGTGTTTCTGTCCGACCGTGTGTTCGTGATGTCGGGGCGCCCCGGCCGGCTGGTAAAGGTGTTCGACATCCCGTTTCCGCGGCCGCGGTCGATCGATCTGATGGCGACGCACGAAGTTTTCGACCTGGTCAACGAAATCAAGGCGAAGATCGAGCGCAGTCCGGGATCGGTCGGCGCGGCGCCCGGCCACCAAGCCGCAGCGAGCGAGCGGGCCAATGGTTGACCGGGAACTTGGCGATGTGATCCCGAAATTCGGCGGTTCCAACCCGCAGGGCGACCAGTCGATCGGGGTGACCAACCTGTCGGCGTTCCGGGGTCTGGGCGGCGCCAGGACAACGATGGAGGTCGCGGCGATCGTCGCGCTGGCGGTGTTCATCGTCGGCGGCGCCGAAGTCCTCTTGCGCCTGTTTCAGGTTCCCCAATACCTAATGCCGCCTCCAAGTGCGATCCTGACCGCGCTGGTGACCGATGCCGGATTCATCTTTCCGCATCTTCTGCACACGCTTGTCGAACTGTTTTCCGGCTATGCGATCGGCGCCATGGTCGGGCTCGTCCTCGCCGCCGTGATCACCCAGTTTCCGTTTGCCGAAAAGATCATCGCGCCCTACATCCTGATGCTGGTAACGACTCCGATGCTGGCACTGGTGCCGCTGCTCATTCTCAATTTCGGTTTCGGCTACACGCCCAGGATCATCGCCGTGGCGCTGGCCTCCGGGCCGATGGTGATGATCAACGCCGCGACCGGGTTCCGCCGCGTCGATCTGGCGAAGATCGCGCTTGCCCGCTCGTTCGGCGCCAACACCTTCCAGATATTCATGAAGATTCGGGTGCCGATGGCGCTGCCAATGATTATCGTCGGGCTGATGATCGGGGCGATTTTCGGACTTCTGACGGCGGTCGGCGCGGAAATGGTTGGCGGAGGGTTCGGGCTCGGCAACCGGCTGACCACGTTTTCCGCGACGATCAAGATGCCGCAGTTCTTTGCCGTCATCCTGATCCTGTCGGCGCTCGGCATCCTGATCTATGTGACCTTTTTTCTAATAGGCAAGAAATGGGCCGGGTGGGAATCATAGGATTGCCCCGGGTGGCTTCCCCGTACGAAGCCAATGGACCTGACACCGGCCCTTCAACAATCGTCCGGTCCACGCAAGGGAGAGAACGTCATGAAAGACCAACCTAAAGGTTTGAACAAATACCAAATGATGGGGCGGCGGTATTTTCTGCAGGTCACGGGCGGCGGTGCAGTCGTGGCCACCGCACTCGGTGGCTCGTCACTTTTCACGAGCCCGGCATTTGCGGCCGAACCGATCACCTGGATATCGCCGCGTGGCACGCTCGAAGTGCTCGACGACTACGGATACTGGGTCGGCAAGGAACTCGGCTATTTCGGCGACCTCGAGACGGTCATGGAGCCCGGGCCTTCCGACGGCACGGCGACTGTGAAATTCGTCGCGCTTGGCCAGGCGGATATGGGATTCCCTTCGCCGGGCGTGTTCTCGTTCGCGATCGAGAATGACATGGATTTGGTGTCGGTGTTCAACATGGGCGCGGTCGACGTGTTTGACTTTGCGTTCCGGCCGGGCGAAGGCGTCAAGGACCTCAAGTTGCTCGAGGGCAAAACGGTTCTGCTCGGCTCAGCCGCCTGGCAAGCGATCACCGATCCGATGTTTGCCGCGGCCGGCGCCGACCTGTCGAAGATCACCTATCTTGAAGCCGGCTGGCCGCAGTGGGGCACATCGCTGGCGTCAGGACAGGGCGACGCCGCGCTCGCTTGGGAAGGCCTGCGCGCCGACTGGCAGGGAAAGGGTCTCGATTTCGAGTACTGGCTAGGAGTCGACTATTCGAATTTCCCGGCCAACTCGTTCGTCGTCAGGCGTTCGGACATCCAGGATCCCGAGCGGCACGCGGCGCTCGAGCAGTATCTGCGCGGCTGGGCGATGGGGATGGAATTCACCCATATCAACCCCCGCGCCGCCGTCGATTCCGTGTTCAAGCAGTTCCCGATCGTCAAGAGCAACTTAGGCACCGATCTGGGCACTGAATCGCTGATGCAGCTGGCCCGGGTGTTCCGTGGCAACATGGAAGACCGCGAAGGCTGGGGCTGGCACGAAATGGCCCGCTGGGAGCTCTTCTTCAAAACCCTGTTCGAGATCGGCCAGACCAAGACTTCGGTCGATGTCGCCAATTTCGTGACCAACGAGTTCGTGGGCCCGGCGAACGACTTCGACCACGCCAAGGTGAAGGCGGATGCCGAGGGCTATCAGCTCTCTGCGGACATGGCCGCGGTCGACGTGGCCGCGATCGAGGCGCGTTTCTACGCCAACGCGATCCGCTAACAGCCAGGGCGCCGTCGGGCGGGCGATTGTCGCTCCGCCGGCGCCTGGCCTTTGGTAGCGATCCGGACGCGGCGGCGGGAAATCCCTCGCCGCGTTCCCGTATGCCGGTAAAAGGAGAGAGCATGATGGCCGATCCAATCAAGGTCCTTGTCGTCGGCGTCGGCAACATGGGAATTTCGCACGCCAAGGCGTACCATAGGCTGGACGGCTTCGAGATCGTCGGCCTGGTCAGCCGGAGCATCATGACCCGTACCGCCCTGCCGGCGGAACTCGCGGACTACCCGCGCTTCGACAATTTTGACGCGGCGCTGAAGGCCACCCGGCCGGACGCGGTCTCGATCAATACCTGGCCGAACACCCATGCCGAGTACGGGATCAAGGCCTTGGAAGCGGGCTGCCATGTGTTCATGGAGAAGCCCATTGCGACCAATATCGTCGATGCCGAGGCGGTCGTCGCCGCAGCTCGCCGACACGACCGCAAGCTGGTACTGGGCTACATCCTGCGGGTGCATCCATCGTGGATGAAATTCATCGAGGTCGGCAAATCGCTGGGCAAGCCCTTGGCGATGCGGCTCAATCTCAACCAGCAGAGCAGCGGTGCGGCCTGGCTGTGGCATAAGAACCTGATCGACTCGCTGATCCCGATCGTGGATTGCGGGGTCCATTACGTCGACGTGATGTGCCAACTCACCGGCGCCAAGCCGGTGCGAGTGCACGGGATCGGCGCCAAGCTCTGGGACGACGCGGCCAAACAGAATTACGGGCACCTGCACGTCACCTTTGACGACGGCTCGGTGGGCTGGTACGAGGCCGGCTGGGGCCCGATGATGAGCGAGACCGCGTTCTTCGTGAAGGACGTGGTGGGCCCCAAGGGCGCTGTCTCGATCGTCGTGCCGCAGGACGGGCAGGGCGGAGCGAAAAGCGACAAGGTTTCGGATTCCGCCGACATCGATCAGCACACAAAGACCAACGCCCTCAAAATACATTATGCGGCGGTGGACGAGAACAAGAACTTCGTCAGGGCTGACGAGATCCTGATGATGGACGATGAACCCGATCATCAGCAGTTGTGCGACCGCGAGCAAGAATTCTTCCTGAAAGCCATTCGTGAGGATCTCGACCTGACCGAATCCATGCAGGCGGCCGTGAACAGCCTGCGGATCGTCCTGGCGGCGGAGGAAAGCATCAGGACCGAACAGGTCGTGACCTTGGCTTGAGCGGTTCTTGCGCCGTGACGCGCCCGGCGCTGGCGGCGTGGGCCCGAGGAGTTGAAATCGAGTGAGCGCCGGAAGGTTCGAGAACAAGATTGCGCTGGTCACCGGTTCCGCCGGAAGCTTCGGCTTTGCGATCGCGTCGCGCTCGCACCCGAAATGTGCCGATTTCCGGATTGATCCGGCATAGTCGGCGCATGTCCATCGAAGACTATTTCCAGTTCGAGCCGGCCGGTCGATCCATCAGCGAACTCGAAACGCCAGTCCCAATCATCGATATCGACATAGTCGACCGGAATCTGAGGCGCTGGCAGTCGCGATGCGATGAACTTGGCATCGCCAACCGGCCGCACGTCAAGACTCACAAGCTGGTTCCGCTTGCCAGCTACCAGATCGCGCTCGGGGCAAAGGGCATTTGCGTCCAGAAACTCGGCGAAGCCGAAGTGATGGTCGACGCGGGAATTTCCGACGTTCTTTTGACCTTCAATGTCGTCGGTGACGTCAAGCTGAAACGATTGACCGATCTGGCCCGGCGTTCGGAGATTTCGGTCGTTGCCGATGGCACGGATGTGGTTCGCGGACTCGGCGCTGCCGGTATCGCCGCGGGGCGCGAGATTTCGGTTCTGGTCGAGTGCGACACCGGCGCCCGGCGCAACGGCGTGCAAACGCCGGAAGCCGCAGCGACGCTGGCTCGCCAGATCGATGCGGCTCCGGGCGTCTCATACGGCGGGCTGATGACCTACCCGCGCGCCGGCGGGCGCGCCGAAGCTAATGCGTTTCTGCTTGAAGCCCGCGATCTGGCTCTTCGGGCCGGTATTGAAACCGCAAACATCAGCACGGGGGGCTCGCCGGACATGTGGAAGGACGAGGGCCTCGCCGGCGTCACCGAGTACCGGGCCGGAACCTACGTCTACTTCGATCGATCACTGATCGAACTGGGTGCTTGCGGTTTTCAGGACTGCGCGCTGAGCGTGCTTGCGACGGTTGTTAGCCGCCCGGTAGCGGAGCGGGCCATCATCGACGCCGGATCCAAGGCGTTAACCAGCGATCTGCTGGGATTGCAGGGTTACGGAGTAGTGCATTCGCTTGGAGACGCCCGGGTCTATAATGTGAATGAGGAACACGGCTATCTCGATCTTTCGGACGTGGACGCCAAACCCTCGGTCGGTGACCTCGTGGCCGTGACACCCAATCACGTCTGCCCGGTCAGCAACCTATTCGACCGGGTCGTATTTGTCCGCGGCACCGAGGTGCTAGGCGCCGTCGCCGTCGCCGCGCGTGGCAGGGTGCAATAAACTCCCGGGATTGCCTGTGCGGGTACGGTTCCAGCCGGTGCGGTGGGATTTCAGTGAATGCCACGCTCATCTCGTCGGCCGGGTTGGGCCGCGATCGCAGCCCGAGCGCTGGAGTTTCTGATTCTATCGGCCGCCCGGACAGGTGAAATGCTCAACGCAGGATGGGAGGAGATTGACCGCTGACAAGCGGTTTGGACCGTCCCTGCAGGGCGCATGAAGGCCGGTAGGCAACACCGCGTGCCGCTTTCCGGCGCCGCAACGGACATCCTGCGGCAACTACTCGATCGAAAGATCTCGGACTTTGTCTTTCCCGGCCAGAAGCGGGGTCGGCCCAACTCCTCATCGGCGATGACCATGCTGATGCGACGCCTCAAGGCTGACCAAAACACCGTTCATGGTTTTCGCTCCGCCATTCGGGATTGGGCCGGCGATCAAACCGAGTTTCCCCGCGACGTTGCTGAGGCCGCCCTTGCCCATCGCGTCGGCGACGCAACAGAGCAAGCCTATCGACGCGAGGATGCGCTCGAAAAGCGCTCGAGACTCATGGAGGCGTGGGCGGCATTCGT
Organism: Cucumibacter sp.; assembly: GCA_040881985.1. Classification (GTDB taxonomy): domain Bacteria; phylum Pseudomonadota; class Alphaproteobacteria; order Rhizobiales; family Devosiaceae; genus JBBECE01. The sequence continues at coordinate 23,554 of JBBECE010000028.1, read as the reverse complement.
CCAAACAATCGCGGAACACAGCGAGCGATCCGCGAACCACGAGTGGGTCGAGGGCCAGCTCTGATATGACCCTGCTGAAGTGCTGTCAGACCAACGCGAACGGGTGTCAGGTGCTGAGGACAGCGAACACTCAGGCCGGTGGATGTAGTCGGCCGCGAACCGGTCTCTGTTAATGTATCCGACGCCTGTAACCTTAAGCGCAAGTTCAGCCGGAATGCCGGCAAGCGCCTCTTTCACGTACCCGGCCACAAGCATTGCGGCTAGGCGCCAATCTTGGCCCGGATCGGGTATCGATGGTTCTGTTCCGAGGGCGAGGCGTGCGCCGCCGGCAGAAGGAAATCTCGCGTCCGGACGCGGCTCACATGTAGCCCGCACCGGGACCCGCCCGATCGATGCCGACAAATGGTCCATCGGTCTCGGGCCGATGACGCCGGCAACGGCGTCCCGCTAGTCGGCCGCCGGGCGCCAACCGCCGCCGTTGGCAGTGCTGATCACGATCTCGTCGCCGGGCCGGACAACCACGCCGCTGGCGAAGGCGAACTCCTGCCGATCGCCGTTGCTGCGAACCACCGAAAGGGAATTGCGGCCGCCGTCCCCGCCCCCCAGCAGCCCCCAGACCGGCTTTCGGTTGCGGGTGTAGCCCGCCGAGAGCACCGAAGTGCCGCGTGGCCGGTAGCTCAGCGACAGGCCCCTGCCGCCGCGATGTAGACCGCCCCCTTCGGCCGATCCGTTCAGCCGCTTGTAGCCGACTTCGATGCCGTACCGGGCCTCGCAGATTTCGACCGGGCAGTTGAACGTGTCCCCGTGACTAGCCGAATACATCGCGTCCAGCCCATCGCGCGCCGAGGTCGCACCCCAGCCGCCCATTTGCGGCTCGACCATGGTGAACCGCCGGCCCGTGTCGGGATGCTCGCCGGCGATCACGGTGCCGCAGATCGACGCGAAATGCCCCGCCGGCAGGCGCTCAGGCATCACCCGCGCCAGGCATTGCCACAGCATGTCGAACAGCCGGATTCGGGTCTCGAAGTAATAGCCGTGCGGGGCGCTACCCTCGGCATGAAAGATCGTTCCCGGCTCGGTGACTACCTTGAGCGCCCGGAAAGAGCCCTCATTGGCGAACAGGGTCGGATCGGTCAGCGCCTTGAAGAGGATCTGGGCCGAAATTATCGCCCCGTCGCGGCTGGTATTGAAGGGCGCTTCGCGCTGGCGGGGGTTGCCGGTCAGGTCGACCAGGAACTGGTCGGACGAGATCGTGATGGCAGCGCGCCAGAGGGCGCCATCATCTTGTTCCTCCTCGATCTTGAACGTGCCATGCGGCAAGCCTTCCAGCCCGGCCCGGCCCCGCCGCTCGCCTTCCTCGAATAGGCGCGCCAGCGCCGCGCGATAGGCCTTCGCCCCAAAGGTTTCGACCAGCCCGCGGATGCGGGTCGCCGCGCGGCGGCTGGCCGCGATCTGGGCCCACAGGTCCCCGATCACGAAATCCGGCAGGCGCGAATTGACGGTGATGATGTCAACAACCGATTGCAACAGGGTGCCAGCGTCGAACAGCCTGACCGCCGGCAGCCGCAGCCCCTCCTGGAAGATTTCGGACACATCGACAGCCATCGAGCCGGGGGTCTTGCCGCCGATGTCATTCCAGTGGGCGATCGAGGCGGTCCAGGCCACAAGCAAGCCGTCGTGGAACACCGGCAGGGCCACGACGACGTCGCTAAGGTGGGTGACGCCACCGAAATAGGGATCGTTAGTGATGAACATATCGCCGTCGCGGATGGCCTGCGGGCCATGCAGCGCGAGGATCCGCTTCACCGCCTTGTCCAGCACGCCGACAAAGGTCGGAATGCCAGCCCCCGAACTCAGCAGCGCCCCGTGAGCGTCGGTCACCCCGGTGCCGACATCAAGCACTTCGTAGATGATCGGACTCATCGCGGTCTTTTTCAGAACCGCGAACATTTCGTCGGCGGCGGCCACCAGGCCGGCCTGGATTACGGTGGCCGTGACCGGATCGTCCGAGCCCGCCGGCATCGACCTAATCCGCCGCCACGAAGAGATTGCGGGGCAGGGACGAAAGGACTTCCGGCCCGTCCGCGCGCAGGATGACGATGTCTTCGAGCCGGATGCCGAAACGGTCGGGCAGGTAAATCCCCGGCTCGATCGAGAACACCATTCCTTCCTCAAGCACAGTCTCGGATGTCGCGGTGATGTAGGGTGGCTCGTGACCGTCAAGGCCCATGCCGTGGCCGGTACGGTGGACGAAATAGTCGCCATAACCGGCCTCGGCGATGACGCTGCGCGCCGCGGCGTCGACCTGTTTGGCCCTGACGCCGGGCCGCGCCGCTCGCAGCGCCGCCTGCACCGCGCTCTCGACGATGTCATGGATCCGGGCGTAGCCTTCCGGTGGGTGCCCGACCACCGCCATGCGGGTGATGTCGCTGGGATACCCGCCCATGATACCGCCGATATCGATGACCACCGCCTCGCCGGTCTCGAGCGTGCGATCACCCGTCTGGTGGTGCGGAAACGCGCCGTTGCCGCCTGCCCCGACGATCCAGAAACCGGGCACGGCGCCTTCCGAAGCAAAGTGGTCGCGCACCACCTGGGCGAGCTCCAGCTCGGTCACCCCGGGACGGATGGCGGCGAACGCCTTGCCCATGGCACGGTCAGCAATGGCGGCACTCATTTTCAGTCGGGCGCATTCATCCTCGTCCTTGCGCATCCGCATCGCCCCGACCGTCCGGTCGGTGAAGCTGGGGCGGGCGCCGGGCAGGGCCTCGAGCAGCAAGAGCGCGAAGTCCGCGCGCATTGTCTCGTCGATCACCAAGTTGACGGCGCTTCGCGCATCGATCGCCGCCAAGGCAGCGGCGAGCGCCGAATTCGGCCCGTCGTCATCCGACCAGGTATGGAATTCGATATCGGTGAACTGGCGCGACCCTTCCGCGTTCAGCCCCGGCATTAGAAAGGTCTCTTTTTCAGGGCCAGCGAGAAAGAGGCAGGGCCGTTCGTCGGCATGGGGATGGAACCCGAGCAGCCATTGCATATGCGCGCCCGGTCCGATGGCCAGTAGGTCGGCGCCGGTTTCTCGCATCGCGGCGCGAACTTTCGCCAGCCGTGCTTTGCTGTCTGTCATCTGAATTCACTCCCTGATCAGGCCGCCTCGACGACGATGCGGTTGCCGAAAATGTCGTTACCATCGAAGCCGCCGATGCGGGCCATTTCGTCCTCGGGCGGGGACTCGCAAGACCATTTGCGTGACGGGATCCAGCCGCATTGCCGCTTCAGATTGGCCGCGTATTCGGCCCGTTTGAACGCCGCGATCGAGGAATCGATCACCGGTACCCCGACCGCGCTCTCGACATCCTTGTAGAACCCGACCTCCAGCGTGCAGCCCAGGATCAGCGCCTCGGCATAATCCTCCTCCACCGCCTTGCGGCCGGCCGCGACCAGCCGGCGCGCGGTCTCGGCATGGTCGCGCTGGAACTCGGTGACGCCCAGTTCGACGTGGTAGAAGCCGGAGACGCTCTCGCCAAAACCGTAATCGCGGACCGTCGCGTGCATCTGGTTCACCCATTTGCGGCGCCCCACAATGATCCCAAAACGGTTGGCCAGACTCGCCGCGATCTCGCAGGACGCCATGCATGGGGCAGTGACGACCATTTCGCCGGAGACTTCGCGCGCATCATGCAGTGCGGTGTCGTAAAAGCAACCGATGACGAAAGCATCAAAGCCCTCGCGCGCCGCTGCGCGGGTGGCCCGGATCGTGCCCCGGGTGACCATCGCCTCGTAGGCGCGATATTCGATGTGGGTGAACGCCCCCTGCTCCGCGGGCAACGACGTTACATGGACCTCGGTGCCCGGCTGGCTGTGGCTCTTGACCATATCGGCGAATACCGGGTCGTAGTCGCTCGAGCCGACGGGGTTGAAGAACATGATCTTGAGCGGGTCCTTATCGGCCATGGCTGTCTCCGGTTCGTGCGGGGCAGATCCCGTACTTGTTATCGGTCGATGCCCGCCGGCAACGACCGGCGGGTCGGATGTCACGCGGCGCCGACCCGGCGATCAGGTCGGCCCATAAACCTCGGCCGCCCGTTCGCGGGTGATCAGGCCGTTGCGGATGTCTTCCTCGATCGCGGCGCGGTCCCGCTGCTTGGGATCGCCGATGCCGCCGCCATTGCCGGTGACGACCCGAATGACATCGTCGGTATTCATCGTCAGCCCCGAAACAAACGAGTAGTTTTCGCTTGATCCGTCCTTACGGATCACCTGCAAATAGTTGGGTGAGCCCTCGCGGCCGCCGTCCAGCGCCCAAGGTGGAAATTTTGACCGCGTATAGCCGGCAGTGAGAAAGCCGTTATCGCCACGGATGCGGTAGTCCATCACAATGCCCCGCCCGCCGGTAAATTTGCCCTCCCCGCCCGGCTCGACGTTCAGTTCCATCCGGTCGACCATCAGCCCGTTGCGGGCCTCGTTGATCTCGGCCGGGCAGTTGTAGGTCTCGCCGTGAAAGCCGCAGAAGATGGCGCTGTTGCCGTCCCTGCCGCGATTGGCGCCCCACCCGCCCAGCTGCGGCTCGATGATGGTATACTGGCGCCCGGTGTCGGGATGGATGCCGCCGATGAAGGTGCCGCAGACCGAGGCGAAATGGCCGGCCGCCAGCCGGTCCGGCATGTGCTTGGCCAGACAACGCCACATCAGGTCGTAAACCCGCAACTCGATCTCGTAGTAAAAGCCGATCGGGGCCGGCTCCTTCACCTCGAAAACCGAGCCGGGTCGGGTCAGCAGCCGGATCGGCCGGAACGAGCCCTCATTGGCCGGCGAATAGGCATCGGTCAGGGACTTGAAGATCATCTGCGCCGCGACGATCACGCCGTCGCGGCTGGTGTTGACCGGGCTGTTGGACTGGTCGGGATTGGACCGCAGATCGACCAGGAATTCGGTGTCGGAGATGGTGATCTTGACGTTGAAAATCCGCCCGTCGTCCTGCTCTTCCGACAATTCGAACGTCCCCTTGGGCAGGTCCGCAAGCGCCTTGAGCGAGACTTCCTCGCCGAAATCCATGAACGAGGAGACCGCGCTTTCGAATGTGCCGATGCCGTATTTTTCGGCCAGGTCCACCAGACGCCTGGCCCCGATGCGCACGGAAGCGATGGCCGCCCAGACATCGCCCTCCAGCACGTCAGGCATGCGCGAATTGACCTTGATGATGTCCATCACGGAACTGATCGGCTCGCCTTTCGAGATGATCTTGATGGCCGGCAGCCTCAGCCCCTCCTGGAAGATCTCGGTGGCTTCTCCGGTCAGCGAGCCCGGCGCCATACCCCCGACATCGGAATTGTGGGCGATGTTGGCGGTCCAGGCGATGATCCGCCCACCGGCGAAAACCGGCATTGCAACGATGATGTCGTTCAGATGAGTGACACCGCCGTAATAGGGATCGTTGGTGGCGAACACATCGCCCGGCTCGATGTCGCCCGGTTTGTCGAATTTCTTCACTATGACCTTGGTGGCCTTGTCGAGCACCCCAATAAAGGCAGGAATGCCGGCCCCCGAACTCGCCAGCCGGCCGCCGGCATCGGTGATCCCGGTACCCATGTCGAGCACCTCGTAGATGATCGAGCTCATCGCCGTCTTGCGCATGGCCGCGAACATCTCATCAGCCGTCGCCTGCAGCGAATTCTGGATGATTTCCAGGGTGATCGGATCGTTGATCGTTGTGGTCATCGGGCTGTTCCTAGGCGGTGAGGTGGATGTGGATGTTCTGGTAGCCGTCGATCTCGACCCGGTTGCCGGGGTGGACCACCGTGGTGGCCCCGGACTCTTCGATGATCGCCGGGCCGACAAGCCTCATGCCGGGCTCCAGCAAGGCGCCGTCATAGATGTCGGCCATCCGGACCCCTTCGAGGGCAAAATCGACCTCGCGGCGGCCCTTCAGCGCAATGGCGGCCACCGCACCAGACGCGGCGCGCTTGCTCATGGTGAGTTTGCCGACCTCGGCCGAGGCGACCAAGTGGATTCCGACCATCTCGACCGGAGCGTCGAGCCGATAGGTGTATTCGTGCTCATAGGTCTGGTGGAACGCCGCGGCGATATCGGCCAGCCGCCCGTCGGCGATCTCCCCGCCTTCGATGAGTACTTCGGTGGTGTGTTCCTGGTTCTGGTAGCGGAACTTGCAATAGCGCAGGAACCTGACCTTTTCGGCCCCGATCTCTTCGGCGGCGAACTGGGCCCGGGCATGCTCCTCGGTCTCGGCAAACACATGCTCGATACCGGCCCCCGCCCCCGGCTTGAGATCGGCCAACCGGGTGACGAAATAATCGCGCCGCAGGTCCGACATCATCATCCCCCAGGCCGAGAACACTGCCGCTGCGGCCGGCACGACGACCTTGGTGACGCCCAGTTCGTGGGCAAGGGCAACCGCATGCATGCCGCCGCCGCCGCCAAAAGCGACCAGCGTGAACTCACGCGGGTCGTGGCCTCGATTGAGCGAGACCAGCTTGAGGGCGTTGACCATATTGTTGTTGGCAATGCGGATGATGCCGCGGGCAGCCCCGTCCGGATCGGTGTCCAGCCGGGTGCCGACCGCTGCGATTGCGGTTTCCGCTGCCTTCATGTCGGCGACGATCTCGCCGCCGCAAAAATAGTCCTTGTTGATCCGGCCAAGCCAGAGATTGGCGTCCGTCGTGGTCGCCTGGTTGCCGCCGCGGCCATAGGCGGCGGGGCCGGGCACGGCGCCGGCCGATTGCGGCCCGACATGGAGCTTGGCGAAATCGTCGACCCAGGCGATGGAACCGCCGCCATTGCCGATTTCAACCAGATCGACAACCGGGACCATGATCGGATAGCCGGCCGAGGTCCGGTCCCGCTCGATCCAGTAATCGGTCTTGATCTTGACCTCTCCATTTTCGATCAGGGAGCATTTCGCCGTGGTGCCGCCGATATCCAGCGCGATGATGTTGGGCTCGCCGATCAGCTTGCCGAGCTCGGCGGCGCCCCAGAAGCCGGAGGCCGGGCCGGATTCGACCATGGTGATCGGAATTCTGGACACCGATTCCAGCGAGTCCACGCCGCAATTGGACTGCATGATATAGGGACTCTTGGTGAAGCCCTGGGCCTTCAGCCCCTGATGCAGGCGCGACAGGTAGCGCTCGGCGGTCGGCTGTACATAGGCCGACAGCACCGTCGTGTTGGTGCGTTCGTATTCGCGCCATTCACGGGTGATCTGATGGGAGGCGACGACTGCAACTTCCGGCCACAGCTGTTGCACCTGCTCGAGAGTGGCCCGCTCGTGGCTGATATTGGCGTAGGAATGCAGAAAGCAGATCGCCACCGCCTCGACCCCGTCGGCCCTGAAATCGTCAAGGATTGCGGGCAGGCCGGACAGGTCGAGCGGCTTTAGCTCCTCGCCCTTGTAGGACATGCGGCCCGCCAGCTCGCGGCGCAGGTAGCGCGGCACGAAGGGCTTCGGTTTTTCGTAATGCAGGTTGAAGAAATCTGGACGGTTGCCGCGCGCGATCTCCAGGGTGTCGCGGAAGCCCTCGGTGGCGATCAGCCCGACCCTGGCGCCCTTGCGCTCGGTCAAGGCGTTGATGACGACGGTGGTGCCGTGGACCAGGAAATCGACCGCTTTGAGATCGACGCCGGCTTTTTCCAGAACATTCAGCACGCCACGCTCGAATTCCGGCGGGGTGGTGTCCGATTTGGCCGTCAGGATGCGGGATTGCCCCGAGCCGTGATCGGTCTCGAAAGAGACCAGGTCCGTGAAGGTGCCGCCGACATCGGTCGCCACGCGGATCGTCTTTTCAGCCATTATCGGGCTCCGTTCGCCGAATTGCGTTCATTGAGCAAAAGACAGACAGCGCCGGGCGTCTTCAACGCTTCCGCCGCTTTGATCTTCTCACCGGTGTAGAAACCCGCCTCGTGCAGGCAGTTGATGGTGCCCAGCACCGCCCCGTCGATGACGATGGGCACGTTCATCACCGATTCGCAGCCCAGCGACCGGATGAGTTCGAAATCGCCGAACACCGCCGAAATGGCCTTGATGTCATTGGCAACGAAAGTCTGCTGGCCTTCGATCACCTGGCGCGACCAGTCGGTGGGATTGGCCGGCTTGGTACCCGAAACCGGATAGGGCTCCGGCATGTTGGAATAGATGCGCTGGGCGATACCCTTCTTGGCGTCATGCGCCATGATCGTGAAAAGCTTGACCCCGACCACGGCTGCCGTCAGGGCGCACAGGGCGGCGAACGCGGTCTCGGGCTGGCGTCCTTTTTCGGCCAGTGCACTTGCAAAATCCGCAAAATCAGACGCTCGCATATCCATCCTCCTCCAAAGCGTCGCGCAGCGCGATCTCCTCGCTGGTGACGACTGGCACGGCGCAGATCAGCCGGCGGGTATAGGCACGGGCCGGGGCGGCGAAAATCGCCTCGACGCCACTGAGCTCAACCAACCTGCCCTTCTCGAAGACCGCCACCCGATCGGCGATGTTGCGCACCACCGAAAGGTCGTGAGTAATAAAGACGTAGGTCAGGCCACGCCGGGCCTTGAGGTCGGTCAGCAGCTTGAGCACTCGGGCCTGAACTAAGACGTCGAGCGCCGAGGTCGGCTCGTCCAGCACCACTAGATCGGAATCGCAGGCCAGCGCACGGGCGATCGCGACCCGCTGTAGCTGCCCACCCGACAGCGCGGACGGGGCCCGCGACAGGTAGGACGCGGGCAGACCTACTTCCTCCAGCAATTGGCCGGTCCGGGCCCGGCGCCCGGCCCTTGCGCCGAGCCGATGGGTGTCGAGCGCAAGCCGTAGCGAGGCGCCGATCGAGCGCTTGGGATTGAGCGAGGACAGCGGGTTCTGCTGCACCAACTGGATGGCGCGGCGATGCGACAGTTCGCGGCGGGCCGGCAGTAGCCGGCCGCGATAGGAGATGGTTCCGGCGGTCGGCGGATAGATGCCGAGGATCATGTTGGCGATGGTGCTTTTGCCCGAACCCGATTCACCGACGATCGCCAGGCATTCCCCTTCGATGACCTCGAGCGACACGTCCTGGACGGCATGCACCAGGCGGGTCCCGACCTTGAATATCCTTGTGACAGCATCGAGCGCGAGCAGCGGGCCGGTCATGCCGCCTCTCCGGGTTCCTCGAACCCCGCATGCACGAAGCGGGGAGCGAAATAGTCCTCCGAGACATCGTCGATTTCTGGAATACCACCGCCGCTGATGCGCGGGACGGCCCTGAGCAGGGCGCGCGTATAGGCATGGCCCGGCGCCTCGAACAAGGCCGCGGTCGGCCCGTGTTCGACGATATTGCCCTTGTAGATGACATAGACCCGGTCGGCGAATTCGCGCACCACCCCCAGATTGTGGGAGATGAAGAGCACCGACGTCTGATGCTTTGTGACCAGCTCGCGCATCAGGGCCAGCGTCTGGGCCTGCACCGTCACGTCGAGCGCGGTCCCCGGTTCGTCGGCGATCAAAAGCGAGGGTTCGTTGGCGAGTGCCATGGCAATCATGACCCGTTGGTTCATGCCACCGGAAAGCTGGAAGGAATAGGAATCTAGAACCCGGTCAGGCTCGGCGATCGAGACATCGGCGAGCGCGGTGGCGGCGCGCCGGCGTGCCTCGGGCTCGCCGATCTCCGGCGTTCCGCGCCGCAGCACCTCGTGGAACTGGGTCGAAATGCGGAACACCGGATTGAGCGAAGAGGTCGGGTCCTGAAAGATCATCGACATCCGGGTGCCGCGCAGGGCCTGACGCTGCCGGGCCGACATGGTTTCGAGGTCGCGCCCCTCGAATTCGAGCAGCCCGCCGATCCGAACGCTTTTCAGCCCCTGCATAAGCCCAAGGATGATGCGGGCGGTGACCGATTTGCCCGAGCCGGATTCGCCCACCAGGGCGACCCGTTCGCCCCGCCCGATATGCAGCGAAATCCCGTGCAGCACCTCGATGGCGCCCGCATAGCCGGAAAAGGTGAGCCTGAGATCGCTGATGCGCAGGGTCGGCGTGGTCATTGCTCGGCCCCGAAGACTTCGCGCAACGCATCGCCGACCAGGTTGAAGCCGAACACGGCGACCAGGATCGCCAGGCCCGGAAACACGGTGAGCCACCAGGAGTCCGGCAGATATTTGGCGCCGTCCGCCACCATCGAGCCGAGGTCCGGCGTCGGCGGCTGCACGCCCAGCCCCAGAAACGACAGCGACGAGACGATCAGGATGACGAAGCCGAGATCGAGCGTCATCTTGGTCAGGATCGAGGGGATGCAGTTGGGCAAGATTTCGCGGAAGATCACATGCGGCTTGGAGGCGCCGATCACCTCGGCGGCGAGCACATACCCTTCCTCCTTTTCGGACCGGGTCAGGTTGTAAACGAGCCGCGCATACCAGGGCCACCACATCGCGGTGACCGCCAGCATCCCGTTGGTCAGCGTCGGCTCGAGCAGGCCCATCATCGACATGGCGAGCACCAGCGGAGGGATCGACAGGAACACGTCGGTGACGCGCATCAGCACATATTCGACCCAGGCGCCCAGATATCCGGCCAAAAGGCCGATCGTGACCCCGATCGGCACCGCGATCGCCAGGACCACGAAGCCCAGGATCAGCGAGATGCGATAGGCGAACACGATGCGGGTGAAGAGATCGCGCCCGACCAGGTCGGTGCCGAAGACATAGGGCCAAGCGGGCGGCTTGTTGTTGTTCGAAAAATCAACCACCGAGCCGACATGGCCAGGAAACGGGGTAAGGAAATCGGCGAACAGGGCCGACAGCACCACAATGGCGATCAGGATCAGCCCGAGCAGCGAAAGCGGGTTGCGCACCAGCACATGCAGGGTGCGCCTCATGACGGCCGCTGGGAGTGCCGGATGCGTGGATTGATGACGGCGATGAGCAGATCGACGACGACATTCACGATCAGGAACATCGCCGAAATGATCAGCACCGTGCCGACAATGGCGTTGAGATCCTTGCGCAGGATGACCGCGACCCCGTAGCGGGACAGGCCAGGCCAGGCGAACACCGCCTCGACCAAAAACGCATTGCCCAGCATGGCCGCGAAATCGAGGCCAATTATGGTCATCGAGGGGATGAGCGAGGGCCGAAAGGCGTAGCGGTTGGCGATCCGCCGGTCGGGAAAGCCGTAGGACCGGGCCATTTCGATGAACGGCTTGTCATAGGTCTCCACCATGTTGGAGCGGGTCAGCCGCGCCGCCTGACCGATGCCCGACAGCGCCAGCGCAAAGGCCGGCAAGACCACGTGCCAGGCAGCGTTGCCGAAGGCCCTGAAGTCGCCGGCGACCAGCGTGTCCACGAGCAAAAAGCCGGTGATGGACTGGATGGAGATGGTGTCGGAAAGGCGCCCGGCGACCGGAAAGATCGGCAGATAGAACGCCAGCAGCAGCATCAGGATGACCGCCCACACAAAGCTCGGGGCCGATACCCCCAGCATGGTGATCAGGCGGATGGAGTTGTCGATCCAGGTGCCGCGAAAGCGGGCCGCGAGCACTCCCAGCGGCAGCCCGATCAGCACCATCATGGCGCCGGCAACGATCACCAACTCGAGGGTGGCGGGCAGAAACTGGACGATGTCCCGGGTCACCGGCCGATTGGTGTACAGCGAGATGCCGAGGTCGCCGCGCAGCAGGTTGGCAAGGAAATAGCCGTACTGGCTGATGAAGGACTCATCCAGGTGCAGCCGCTCGCGCAGCACCAGCACCTGTTCGGGTGTCGCATTGGGTCCCAGGGCGATTCGCGCCGGATCGCCGGGGATGATCCGGGCGATGGAGAAGATGAGGATCGAGACCCCGAACAGGACAATCAACGAGGTCCCCAACCGCTTCCCCAGGAGGCGGAGGACAGCCGGCATCGCACCCATTTCCGTTCGTCGCAGGGAGTGGCTGGCCGGCGGCTTTCCTGCCGCCGGCCATGTTTCGCGGGTCGGCTATTCGTTCATTTCCATCAGCCGGAAGGTGAAGCCCATGCCGTTGAGGGCAAACGCCTTGGATGGATCGGAAAGCGCCGGCACCGACACCCGGTTGCTGGCCGCAAACACGCCCGTCTGGTCATAGGCATAAATGGTCGGGGCCAGTTCGCGCAGCCGGTTTCCGACCGCGGTGTAGGCGGCGGCCCGCTCTGCGTCCGTGGTCACCGTGCGGCCCTTGTCCAGCAACTCGTCGACCGTGGCGTCACGCAGATATTCCGGGGACTGCCAGGTGCCGGCGGCCGAGGAATGGTACATGCCGTAGATCAGCGTGTCGGGATCGCCGGTCACCGCATTGACGAAGACCTGCGAGATGTTCGGCGTGTTCTCCGGCTTGGTGACCAACTCGGTGAACAGCGCCCACGGCACTTTCTGGATTTCGGATTTCACGCCGATTTCGGCGAAGTTCGCCTGCATCAACAAGGCGAAGCGTTCCTCAAGCGGCACCTCTCCGATCCAGGACAGCTCGACCGTGAAGTCCTCGGGTTTGTACCGGCATTGCGCCAGATATTCCCGGGCGGTGTCGAGATTGCGCGCAAAGGCTTCTCCTGCCGGCAGCGAGCCAAGCATTCCCACCGGCAACGCGCCCGTCGACGGACTGCCCTGCGAGACATCCTCGGTAATCCCCACGATCTGGATGGCGGCCGCGTAGTCGAACGCATAGGATACCGCCAGCCGGCAGTTGACGTCGTCGAACGGCGCCTTGGCCGTGTTGATCTTGACGTAGAAGCCGGCGCCGCCGGATTCGGTGAGCAGCTGCGCCCCGTCGGCGGCGAGCGAAGCCAGAACTTCCGGCGGCAACCATTGCGAGGAGATGTCGTGCTCGCCCTGGGCGATCAGCGTGCGGACCGTCGCCGCCTCGAGCCCGTAGCGGTAGCGCACCGTGTCCGGCGCCTTGGCCGGAATCCCAAGGAAGTAATCGGGGTTCTTTGCCATCACGGTTTCGGCCTGCGGATTGTGCGAAACGACCGTATAGGCGCCGGTGCCCGCGCCATGCTCGGACAGATAGGCCTGGCCCCAGTCTTTCATGTCGCCCTCGCCGTCGCCGAGATTGGCCATGACCAGCGCCTTGTCGACGATGGGCAGGCGCAACAGCGCCGACAGGAAGGGTGAATACGGACCGGTGAGGGTGAACTTCACTGTCAGGTCATCGATCGCCTCGGCCATTTCGACCCCGGCGAACAAGTAGGACAGCCCTTGCCCGATCGCCTTCATGCGGTCGAGCGAAAAGACCACGTCGTCGGCGGTGAGCGGGTTGCCGCTCTGGAACTTGACGTCCGAACGCAGCTTGAAGGTGAAAGTCTTGCCGTCGGTGGTCCAGCTTTCGGCCAGATGCGGCACCACCCCGGCACCGCCCTGGCGGGACAGAACCAGCGTGTCATAGACGTTGAACATCAGAACCGAGTCGGCATAGTCGGATGCCTTGGCCGGATCGAGTTCGGCGACCGGCACCTCATCGAGGCGCAGCACGGTTTCGGCCGTGGCAAGCTCCACGGACACCGCCGTCGTCGCCATCGTGGCGACCAGCGACGCCGCGAGCAATCTGAGTTTGTACCTCATGTCATCTCCCCTTGTTCAGTCTTGGTTGATTGAGTGCATGGTGGACGCCGTTGCTTCTGCGTACCGCGACGGTCATCTCTGGGTCGCCGGCCGCCTCGTCCTCGCCGAACACGTCCATCGTGCAGGTGTGCAGGATGGTGGCCGGGCGGCCGGTGTGGTTCCAGGTCGAATGGGTCCTGGTGGACGGAAAGTGGATCGAATCGCCGGCCTCGAGAGTGGTCTTTTCCCCCTCGACCTCGACGGTGAGCGAGCCGTCCAGGATGAAGAAGATTTCCTCGCCCTCATGGGCGATCGGCTCGGAGCGGTGTCCGGGTGGTTCGTGGATGATCAGGCTGCGCAGCACATTGCCGGGAAAGCTGGACGACAGTCTCTCATAGGTGAGCGAGTTGCCGCCTACTGCATAATGCGGGCGTTCTGACTGGCGCGTCAGGGGCACGGTGACTTTCGGCTGGGCGAGAAAGTCGCTGACATGGACCTGCAGGACCCGCGACACGCCGACCAGCGACGACAGCGAGGGTGTGGCGATGCCACGCTCAATCTGGGAAATGAAGCCCGCCGACAGCCCCGCCCCCTCCGCGACTTCCATCAATGTCAGACCCAGCCGCTTGCGCTGTTCGCGCAGCCGCGTCCCCAAAGGGGTCGGTTCGGGTCCGGATAGCTGCTCCCCCCGGCCGGCCATTGCCTGCCCCGTTTTTTAGTATTACTAAAACACTGGACTGGCCGCGAGACCGAGTCAAGCGGTGTCGGCCGGACCGCGGCATTTTCGCCGTAACCAGCGCGCGAGCGGCGACAGCGTGAGTCACGGGGCTTCCGACAATCCGCATCCGGACGGTTCGGCAGCGGCCCGACCGGGCAAGCCGCGCGCTGCCAAGGGACCCGCTGATCGGGGACCGAAACCACGCCGGCAGTATGACATGGTTTCCCTTGATTCAATCCGCGGCGAGCTTCGCGCCGAAACGCTTCGGGACGAGGACGCCCTGGTTCGCGAGCTGATCGACGAGGCGGCGCTGTCGCCCGCCGACCGGTCGGCCATCGCCGGCCATGCGGCGGGCCTGGTTGAAGATATTCGCCGATCCCGCGCCGGCGGCCTGATGGAAACGCTTCTGGCCGAATACGGTCTGTCGACCCACGAAGGGGTGGCCCTGATGTGCCTCGCCGAGGCGTTCCTGCGGGTCCCCGACACCGAAACGCTCGACGCCCTGATCGAGGACAAGATCGCTCCGTCCGACTGGGGGCTGCATCTGGGCAAATCCTCGTCCTCGATGGTCAACGCTTCAACCTGGGCGCTGCTGCTCACCGGCAAGGTGCTCGACGCGGAGCGGCCGGGGGTGGCGGGGGTCCTGCGGGAAACCGTCAAACGGCTCGGCGAGCCGGTGATCCGTTCGGCGGTGGCCCGGGCCATCCAGCAGATGGGGCGCCAGTTCGTTCTCGGCCGCGACATCGAAGAGGCGATGCGGCGGGCCGAAAGACGGGAGGCGCTCGGCTTGACCTTTTCCTACGACATGCTCGGCGAGGCGGCGCTGACCGAGGCCGACGCCGGCCGCTACCTGGGTGCCTACCTAAGCGCCATTGCCGCCATTGCAGCCCGTTGCGTGGGCAACGACTGCCGCCGCAATCCCGGCATTTCGGTCAAGCTGTCGGCACTTTTTCCGCGCTACGAGCGGATCCAGCGTGCCCGGGTGCTGCAAACCCTGGTGCCGCGCCTGCGGGACCTGGCGCTGGCCGCCAAATCGGCCGGCATGGGAATGAATATCGATGCCGAGGAAGCAGACCGGCTCGACCTGTCGCTGGACGTTATCGAAGCGGTCCTAGCCGATCGGGCACTGTCCGGCTGGGACGGGTTCGGCGTAGTGGTGCAGGCCTATGGCAAGCGTACCGGGCGGGTGGTCGACTGGCTGTATGCGCTGGCGCGGTCGCATGACAGGCGGATCATGATCCGGCTGGTCAAGGGCGCCTATTGGGACACCGAAATCAAGCTCGCCCAGGTGCTCGGCATCCGGGATTACCCGGTGTTCACCCGCAAGAGCTTCACCGACATCTCCTATCTCGCCGCGGCGCGCAAATTGCTCGCGATGAGGGACCGCATCTATCCCCAGTTCGCCTCCCACAACGCCCATACGGTGGCCGCCATCCTGCGAATGGCGCCGGAAGCGTCCGGGTTCGAATTCCAGCGGCTGCACGGCATGGGCGAGGTGCTGCACGACATCCTCAGGGACCGGAACGGGACGACCTGCCGCATCTACGCCCCGGTCGGCGCGCATCGGGACCTGCTGGCCTATCTGGTGCGCCGGCTGTTGGAGAACGGCGCCAACAGCTCCTTTGTCAACCAGATCGTCAACCGGTTCCTGGCGCCGGAAAAGGTCGCCGCCGACCCGATCGCGGCGGCGGAAAACCTGTTGGACGCCGCGCCCCGCATACGCCCCGTTCCGCGCCCGCCGGACCTGTTCGGCCAGGAGCGTTCGAACTCAAGCGGTGTGAACCTCAACGATCCGGTCGACGCCGGGGCGTTCGACCAGGCGCGCAGTCCGTTTCGCTCCGCTACCTGGCATGCCGAGCCGCTTTTGGCCGGTCCGGTGGCGGGCGGGGCGCGATCGGCTGTCAAGAATCCGGCCGAGCCTTCCGACCGGCCCGGCACCGTCACCGAGGCTTCGCCATCCGATGTCGAGACCGCGCTGGCATCAGCACGGCCATGGTCGGAAAGCGCAATGATGCGGGCCTCGGTGCTGATGAAAGCCGCCGGGCTTTTCGAGGACCATGCCGGCGAGCTGTTCGCCATCGCCGCCCGCGAAGCCGGCCGGACTGCGATCGACGCGGTCGCCGAACTGCGCGAGGCGGTGGACTTCCTGCGCTATTACGCGGTCCAGGTGCCGCACCTCGAGCACCCCGCCCAGGGTGTGTTCGGCTGCATCTCCCCGTGGAACTTTCCGCTCGCGATCTTTACCGGCCAGATCGCCGCGGCTCTTGCCGCCGGCAACGCGGTGCTGGCCAAGCCCGCCGAAGCCACCCCGCTGATCGCCGCCAGGGCGGTCGACCTGCTGCTGAGGGCCGGCGTGCCGGCATCAGCGCTGCAATTGCTGCCCGGCACCGGCGCAAGGGTGGGCACGGCTCTGTGCAGCGATCCCCGCATCGACGGCATCTGTTTCACCGGCTCGATCGCCACCGCCCGCAAGATCAACAGCGCCATGGCCCGAAAGCTTGCGCCCGGCGCCCCGCTGATCGCCGAAACCGGCGGCATCAACGCCATGATCCTCGACAGCACTGCGATGCCCGAACAGGCGGTCAGGGACATCCTTGTGTCGGCGTTCCAGAGCGCCGGGCAGCGCTGCTCGGCGCTTCGGATGCTGTATGTGCAGGAGGACGTCGCCCAATCGATCCTCAAAATGCTGTTTGGGGCCATGGACGCGCTGGTCGTCGGCCCTCCCTGGGAACTGGCCACCGACATCGGCCCGATCATCGACCAGCCAGCGCGGCGGAAAATCCTGCAGCACATCTCGGCGGCCCGTCAGCAGGGCCGTCTCCTGCACCAGATCGGCGCTCCCGCCCGCGGCCATTTCGTCGGCCCGGCGGTGCTGCGCGTCGGCTCGATCGCTGATCTCAAAGAGGAGATTTTTGGCCCGGTGCTGCATGTCGCAAGCTTCACCACGGACCAGCTTGGCCGCGTGGTTGACGACATCAACGGCAGTGGTTCCGCGTTGACCTTCGGGCTGCACACCCGGGTTGACAGCCGGGTCCAGCACATCGTCTCGCGGCTTCGGGTCGGCAACTGCTATGTCAACCGCAACCAAATTGGGGCGATTGTCGGCTCCCAACCGTTCGGCGGCGAGGGACTGTCGGGCACCGGTCCGAAGGCGGGTGGACCCAGTTACCTGCCGCGGTTCACGCGCCACCTTACTGGTGCCGCCGCCCACGTTCACGCCGATCCGATTACGGTTGATCTGCTCCAGGCGGCAATCGACGCGGCGGGACGGCCTGATGCGGGGGCAGTGCTAGGGCAGGCGGAAATGCAGGGGGTCACCGGTGAGTCCAACCGGCTATCGATTCACCCGCGCGGGCTCGTGCTGTGCCTGGGACCCGGTGTCAGCGCGGCGCGGCGGCAGGCGCGGGAGGCGCGCGCCCAAGGCTGCACGGCGCTCGAGATCGCGGCTGGCTGCCGGCTGGACGGCACGGTGCCGGCGGGGGCGCTGCGCGACCTGCAAGGGTTTGACGCGGTGGCGTTCTGGGGGCCTGCCGATGCCCAGCGCGCGATCCGGCAGGCGCTCGCCGACCGGCCCGGCGCGCTAATCCCCCTGATTACCGAAACCGGTTATCCGGGCCGCTATCACATCGAGCGGCATTTGTGCGTGAACACCACAGCGACGGGCGGCAACACGCAATTACTGTCGCAATCCGAGCCGGCGGCCGGGGGATGACCTGAAAGCTCACGTCGATGCGACCGGCGGACGGGCTGAACGGGCAGGGCATGCAACTCGCGCTTATTGAGACTGGTTCACGTTCACGGATTTTGAGAAATTTGAGCTCCAAACCCCGTCGTTCCGCCCGACCCCTGCGGATGCCCCGGTAGGCGCTTTGCGTCGACCATCCCGCCCTGTGCGAACCAGTCATTTCTCTCCATCAGCCCCTGAATTAGGCGGCGCCGAGTTGACACCACTCAGCAAGGGCGGCGGCACGGTTTTGTTTGAAGATGTAGCGGCTGTAGAGGTGGCATTCCTGGTTGAAGTGGTTGTGGATGGAGGAGCGAACGGCGGCAAACTTCTCCAAACTTTGCATTCGTCTGAAGTGGAGCATGGCCGTTCTCGTCGTCGGAATGGCAAATGTGAGTTCTCGGCTCGATTGTTCAACCAGCGGCCTGTCCGTTGGCGATCGGCTGTCCCAAGATGCTTCATAGCGGCACCATAGGATCGGAGTTTGTCCGTTACGATTGCCCTCGGAGCGCCATATCGCTTCATCAATTTCTTGAGGAACTTCAAAGCTGCGTTGCGGTCCCGTCTCTTTGAAACGAAGGCTTCAAACACCTCGCCTTCGTGATCCACGGCGCGCCAGAGGTAGCGGGTCTCGCCATTGATCAGAACGAACACCTCATCGAGATACCACTGCCATTGTGGCCAGGATCGCATCCGTTGGGCGCGCTGGCTTTCTATTTCGGCGCGAATGCCGGCCCAAACCGGTTCCACCAAAACCGCACCGCCTCATGGCTGATGTCGACCCAGCGCTCGTGCGGCAGATCCTCGACGTTGCGAAGCGACAGCGGAAACCGGACATACAGCATCACAGCGAGCCGGATGATCTCGGGAGATGTCTTGAAATAGCGAATGGGGCTGAGTTTGGTCATCGGCCGACGCTAGAAGGCGGCCCTGTCAACTGCAAGCGAGTTTCGTCTGACGGTGCCGACCGAATACTTTCGTCGGCATCGAGCACTCCAGCTTCCGCGTCACGGGCGCGCAAAGCCGGATCGATCCTGGCTTCGTGGCCTCGCCCGTGCCGATTGGAAGGCACCATTTATTTGCCGCCAAGTCGCTCGTGCGGATCAGGTTTGGGCTATCCGCATCGCAATCAAAAGGCGACACCCACCTAGGTCATTGCCTGAGGATTCTTACAACATTTTGTGCGACCAGGCGGGCTTCGCCATCGCGAAGACAGATCGGATTGACGATCAAGCGTCCCCGATCAGACCAGGTTTGGTCCAGATGGATTGGCCTGTCGCCGTCGAGTAGCCTTTCAGCAAGCGCTAACGCGGCGCTTGTGGACCCCCGAGGAAATTGCAATTCCACCCGCGGAATGCAGCTCACGTCGTTTTCTCCGACCAGCGTCACCGTTGCAGCGTCCTGGTCGGCGAGCCCATCTGCGATTCTCCTGGCATCCACCAGCCAGCGTGAATGCCGCGCCTCGTCGCCCTCGGCGACGAAGTGCTCGATCGCTGCGAGCAACCCCATAATCTCCTGCTTGCCCACCTTGCAGGAACGGCCAACCCCCTGCTGCGGCAGCCCTGTCAGAGACTTCTTGTCGACCAGGGCGGTGGGTGGATTCCATTGATCCCAGGTCACATCCAGATCGATCGACTGCACGACCGCCGACATGACCAGATTTCGCCGGCCGCACAAAATGCCCGAGGCGGCGGGACCGCCCAGCGCCTTGCCACCGGAAAAGACGACCAGATCCGCTCCCTGCGCGAGAAAGTGCCGCAGGTTCGATTGCGGCGGCAGTTCAGCGGCAGCATCGACGATGACTGGAACGCTCGCTCGGTGCGCGATTTCCGTCACCTCGGCCAGTGCGGGCCGCGCCCATTCGCCCGCAACATAGAGCACCGCCGCCGTGCGCTCATTAATAGCCGCCCCGATCTCCCAAGCTTCCGTTTCGCGCACGCCGACTCCGGCCTGGCGCTCCGGCAGTCCGGCTTCCACCAATCGCCCGCCCGCGGCACGCACTGCATGATCGTAGCCGTTGCGATGACCCCTCGGTATGACGAATTCGTTGCTCATTCCCCCAGTATCGGGCAGCCGATTCATCAACGAGGCATCATAACGGCTCAGGCACGCCGCGGTCGCCAGCAACAGGCCAGCTGAGGCTCCGGCCGTTACATAGCCTGCCTCGGCGCCGGTGATGGCCGCCAGGACCTGGCTCGCATGGGCCTGCAGTTCAAGCATGTCAACGCTGGCAAAGGATGCATCGCGCATGGCCTCGGCCACGCCCGGCGCAACAATTCCGCCGGACAAACGCGTGAGCGTTCCCGCGGCGTTGATCACCGTGGGAATTCCTCGCCGATCGAATATGTTCGTTTCAGGCATCCGGTTTCCCTAAACGCCCGGTCCATTCAGCGGCGAGCGCATCGGTGTTCGGTAAGGCCCCCCTCACACCGGCGGACATCGCATCCGAAATGCCAATTCCCGCCACTCATTGCACCAGACCGAGCGCATCGACGCCCACCCTTCCAAGAACCTCGCTGCCCC
This sequence comes from Cucumibacter sp., assembly GCA_040881985.1. Classification (GTDB taxonomy): domain Bacteria; phylum Pseudomonadota; class Alphaproteobacteria; order Rhizobiales; family Devosiaceae; genus JBBECE01. Next base: position 3,088 of record JBBECE010000028.1, on the reverse strand, counting down.
GAACGAGGATGACCTGGTCGAACAGATTGCTGACCGGGCAGGCATGATTGGGCGTGATGGCGACGAGATCGCCTATCGAGGGTCTGACGTCCACCCGCGAAAGATCAAGGTAACCGTGTTCCTCATTGACGTTGTAAACCTGCGCGTCGCCCAATGAATGCACCACGCGGTAGCCCTCCAGCCCAAGGGGACCACTGGTCAGCGCTTTCGAGCCGGCATCGATGATGGCGCGCTCCGGCGCCGGGCGGCTGACCATGGCGGCCAAGAGGCTCAGCACGCAATCGGCATAGCTGCACGCTCCCAGCGCGATCAGCGAGCGGTCAAAATGGACATACGTGCCGGCCCGGTATTCGGTCGCCGAGCTGAGGCCTTCGTCTTTCCACATGTCGGGCGAACCGCCGATACCGACAGTCGCGGTCTGAAGCCCCGCAGCGGCCGCGAGATCACGTGCGCCGGCCAAAAACGCATCTGCCTTAACCCTGCCCCCCGCCGCCGAATAGGTCATTAGTCCGCCATACGTGACGCCCGGCGTCGCATCGACGAATTTGGCCAGCGCCACGGCCGCATCCGCTGACTGCAGGCCGTTGCGTCCCGCGCCCGTGTCGCATTCGACCAGCACGGCAATGTCGCACCCCGCCACCAATCCGGCCCCGCCGATGCCGCGCGCCACCTCTGCACTGTCCGCCACCACTGAAATGGCCGTCCGGCGGGCGAGCGCCGCAAGGCGCACTAGTTTTAGTTCGCCGACGATGTTGAAGGTAACCAGAATGTCGGAAATTCGGGCGTCGGCCACCACCTCGGCCTCGCCGAGTTTTTGCACCGAGATGCCTGATGCGCCCAATGCCAACTGGTACTTTGCCACTTCCGCCAGCTTGTGGGTTTTTGCGTTCGGCCGGTTGGCCAAACCCAGCGCGTCGCTGCGCGCCTGCCAGCGCTTCAAGTTGGCGTCAACGATGTCCACGTCGATGACCGGAACCGGCGTTTCGAGATCGCCCAGAATGGCGCCGAGCGGCTTGAGGTCGAAAAAGTCGAGAATACCCATCGCCGGTCTACTTTGGCATGACGCGAAAGTCGGCGCCTTCGGGCAGGATCTGCCCGCCGTCGACGATAATCGTGGTGCCGGTGATGTACCCCGCTTCTTCTGAAGCCAGGAACAGGCACGCATTGGCGACGTCACGCGGCGCGCCCAGCCGGCCCAACGGGATGGCGTCCTGCATGGACTGGATGAATTCGGCGCTGCGCGTCAGCTTCATGCCTTCGGTGAGGATATTGCCGGGCTCGACCCCGTTCACGGTGATTCCGTAGCCGGCAAATTCCAACGCCGCCGCACGGATGAACCCGTTCACGCCCGCCTTGGAGGCGGAATAGTGGCCGTGCCCCGGGCTGGTCACCCGCGGCCCGGTGATCGAGGAGGTAAAGATCATCCGGCCGTATCCAGTCGCCCTCATGTGCGGCAGCGCGGCGCGTGCCGCCAGAAATGCGCCTTTCAGATTGACCGCCAACACCATGTCCCATTCGGCCGGCTCGATGTTCTCGATCAGCGTCCAGGGAAATATCCCCGCGTTCTGTACAACGGTATCGATGCGGTTGTGCCGCGCGACGGTTTCGGCGACCGCACGTTCCGCATCCTCGTGACTGGAAATGTCGGTTTGCACGAAATGCGCCCCGAATGCAGATGCGGTGGCCCGGCCTTCATCCACATCGCGGTCAGCAACAACGAGTCGCGCGCCTTCCTCGGCAAAGCGCTCGATAATGCCGCGCCCGATGCCGCGCGCCGCGCCGATCACCAACGCCACCCGGTCCTGCAATCGCCCGCTCATGCGATCCTCTGTCGGATGGTGTGCTTGACCGAGTCGAGCAGCAAGGCAGCCAGCACCAGCCCACCCAGGATCATCTGGGTGAAATGCGCCGGCAGGCCCATCAGGTTGATCGCTGTGTGGATCGAGGACAGCAACAGAACCCCCGCGTACACACCCGGCAGCTGGCCGATGCCGCCCTTCAGGCTGACCCCGCCAATGACCACCGCTGCAAAGGCGTTGAACAGCATGCCGGTGCCCAAATTGGCCGTAGCCCCCGAAGTCCGGATCGCCAGCAGCCAGCCCGCCACGCCGGCGATCGCCCCGGACAGCATGAAGGCAACGATCAGCAGGCGGTCGACCTTGATGCCGGCCCGAAATGCGGCTGCCTGATTGCCGCCGATCACCACCAGGTGACGGCCGAACGGGGTTTTGGCCATAATGGTCGAAAAAACGATGAAGCACAGGATTGCAACCCAGGCGATCAAGGGAATATAGGCAACCGTCTGAATGGCCATGAAACGGATGCCCGGCGCCAGATCCTGCGCCGAGCGGCCACCCGAAATGGCCACCACCAGCCCGCGCACCCAGATGAACGCCGCCAGCGTGACGATGAACGCATTCATTTTCACCTTGACGACCAGGTATCCATTGCTGAGCCCGACAACCGCCCCGACCACCAGCGCGATGCCCAGCGATATCGGCACCACCAGCCATTCCGGCGAAAAGCTGATTCCCAGTCCGATCCCCGCATTGGCGAACAGGATGCCGGTGACCATCGCGGTCAGGGCCGCCACCGATTCCACCGACAGGTCCATGTGCCCGGCGATGACCACCAGCGCCAGCCCGATGGCCATGACGCCGACAAAGGTCGATTGCTCGATGATGTTGACGAAAATGCCGAGCTGGAAATAGGCCGGCACGGTCAGCGAAAACAGCGCCAACACCGCGATCAGCAGCAGCCACACCAGATTGTCGAGCAAAAACTCGATCGTGGCCCGGCGGCGCGGCGACATCGGCGGTTTGCCGCGCACAACACCCGGGCCGCCGTCGGCGGCTCGGGAAAGGATGTTGGCCAGTGTCATTCGACCGACGTCACCGGCGATGAGGGCACTTGCAGATTGCCCCAGAAGGTGGGGTCATCAACATTGTCGGCGGTGATCGCCGCCCCCGGGATCTTGATGTTCGGACCCCAGGCTTCGATGGTCACCACCGATTGCAGTCCGAGTACGTCATAGGTGCCGGGCACGATCTCTTCCTTGTTCACAACTTTGTCAGCGAACATGGCGACC
>JBBECE010000027.1:0-91745 GCA_040881985.1 Cucumibacter sp. | reverse complement strand
CGGTTGCCATTGCGGCTCGCACGACGGAGCCCGATCGGTAGGCTTTGTCCACGCCCGACGCGGAATAAACTTTGACAGGCATAGGCGAAACCTTTTTTTTGGCCCGGCCAACGCGGTCATGTAGCGCCGCGCCGCGCGCTTCATTAGGGTCGCCTCATGGCCTCTCCCCGCCCCTCGACCAAGCATTCCGAGCTCGGCCTCGCCTTCTATGATCTCGTCGAGCCGGCAAAATTCCCGAAACATATCCTGCGCTACCGCAACCGGCGTTGGGCCGGGCGCGTCGGGCTGGGCAAGCTCTCCGCCAAACAGTGGATCGCGCATTTCGGCAAGTTCGAGCCGCTGCCGGGCAGTTTTCAGACGCCCTTGGCGCTGCGTTATCACGGCCATCAGTTCCGCGCCTACAATCCCGAGATCGGCGACGGGCGCGGCTTTCTCTTCGCGCAGCTTCACGATCTTGAGGACGGGCGGCTCCTCGATCTCGGCACCAAGGGGTCGGGCAAGACCCCCTTCTCGCGCACCGCCGACGGGCGGCTGACGCTGAAGGGCGGCGTCCGCGAGGTGCTGGCGACCGAAATGCTCGAGGCGATGGGCGTCGACACCTCGAAGACTTTCTCGCTGATCGAGACCGGCGAGGCGCTCTCGCGCGGCGACGAGCCCTCCCCCACCCGCGCCTCGGTCCTCGTCAGGCTCAACCATTCGCATATCCGCATCGGCACCTTCGAGCGCTTCGCCTTTTTCCGCGACACGGAAAACTTGCGGCGTCTGCTGAACTATTCGATCGCCACCTACCTGCCGGCGGCGGCGGGCGCCGACGATGCCGCTTCGGCGCCCAATTTCCTCAGGATGGTCTGCCAGAACGTCGCCCGCGTCGGCGCCCAATGGGTCGCCGCCGGGTTCGTCCACGGGGTGCTCAACTCCGACAATATCAACATCACCGGCGAGAGTTTCGACTATGGCCCGTGGCGGTTTCTTCCCGCCTTCGATCCGAATTTCACCGCCGCCTATTTCGACGAGACGGGGCTCTACTCGTTCGGGCGGCAGGCCGAGGCCCTGGCCTGGAACCTGACCCGGCTCGCCGAATGCCTGTTGCCGTTTGCCGAAGCCGAGGCGCTGAACGAAGCGCTCGCCACCTTCGCGGAGGCCTACCGGCGCGAGGTGCCGTTGGCCCTGCTCGCCCGGCTTGGACTGAAGCCGCAGGGCGTCGAGGAGGATTCGGCGCTGGTGACGCTGTTGTTCGATTTCCTCGCCGACACGAAGGCGCCCTACGAGCAGGTACTGTTCGACTGGCGCGGCGGGCAACTGAGCGACAAGCGCGCCGCCAGGAGCCCCATCGCCGCGCTCTATGAGAGCGCCAGCTTCGCCCCGGTGCGGCTTGGCCTTTCCGACCGGAAGCCGGTGGCGCGGAACCTTCTCGCCCATCGCTATTTCGCCCGGCTCAAACCCCGCACCATGCTGATCGAGGAGATGGAGGCGCTCTGGTCACCGGTCGCCGAGAGCGACGACTGGGCGCCGTTCAACGCGGCACTGGGGGAGATCAGGGAGATGGCGCTGGCGTATGGGAATTGGATCGGGGAGAAGTGAGCGGACCCTCATCCTGAGCTTGTCGAAGGCTGCGCGCCCTTCCCCCTTTTTCGTCATCACCCGGCTTGACCGGGTGATCCATGCGGCGGCGGCGCCGGGACGAAGCCCCCCAATGCCTCATGGCCCGACTTGATCGGGCCATCCAGCGCGCACTTCCCTTCCTCGTCATCCTCGTCCTCGGGCTATTGACCCGAGGATCAACGCGAGGACCCATGAAGCGGCGGCGACAGGCCAGAGAGTTGCGAAAGTAAGACTGAGATCGCGCAGAAGGTTGGTTTAAACCCGCGTCAAGCGGATGCGGGTTGCAACCCTTGAAGGGCTAGAAGATCGCGGCGAGAACCAGACCGAGAATCACCAGGCCGGCGACTCCGAAGATGAACTTCGTGCCGAAACCGGCTCTTGCCGCCCCGCGCGTGCCGGCCGTCTGCCGTGACTGGCGCTCGGTGACGCCGAGGCCGGTGCCGGGGATCGACGCCGAATAGGTGCGTCCCGTGGTGCCGAAGGTCGCGCCGAGATTCTTCGGCCCGAGCCGGACCGAGGCGCTTCTCTTGCCGATGTTGAGCCTGAGGCCCGGGGCGATCTTCAGCGAGCGCCGGAAACGGATTGCCATGCTTGCCTCCCTCGTTGGCGAAAACCTATCAAGTCTTGCGGGCCATGGCGACGACCTTGTGGATCCGCAGCGCTGCTGAGTTGCCGAACTTCACATCGCCGGTCATTCGATCGAATTTGGCGAACTCTTCATTCTTGTCCATCTTAGGTTAGGGAAACCTCAGTTTGACAACGCTTGCATCGGAACCAGTCAATGTCCGTTTCACTGGGCGCGGGCGTCAAATTGTTTCGAACCCCGTCTCTGACCCGGCAAACCGGGCACTGAAGATTCCCGCCGATTTCCGGGTCAAAGCGATCAAGGCGATCAATCGCCAAGTGCGCTTGTTCAAGTTCAGCCTTCGCCTTCGCCGTGCGCGTCTCCAAGTCGATTATCTCTTGCTTCAAGCGCGCGCCTTGGTTTTGCGCGGCGCGAGCCGTCTCTTCGGCAAGTCTGCGTTGTCCTAGAAAGAGCTTGGGTGGGAACCTGGCGCGACTCTTGTGACTTGCGCCAGCGCTCGAAGCGTCTCGCCCTCCGCACAGGTGTGACGGCTTCACCAATCCGCCGATAGGTAAGGCGCTTGCCTTCGATCTTGGCGAGCAACTGATCGTGGCGCTCGTGAGGCGTCCCGCGTTTCGATTCAGCGTGGGTCCTCGGGTCAAGCCCGAGGATGACCACGGGAAGGAAGCTACGCCCTCCCCGTTGCCTCCTGCCCCGTCCCCGCGTAAACCCGGCGCCGGTTCAACCGATCGGCCCGCCATGCCCGCACGCGCCTCCCCCGCCACGCCCAGCCGAAAGACGATCGATGCAGCGGTGCGCGCGGCGCTCGCCGAGGATCTCGGGCGGGCCGGCGACATCACCGGCCAGGCGGTGCTCCCGTCGACCGCCACCGCCCGCGCGACTTTCAACTGCCGCGCACCGGGCATCGTCGCCGGGCTGCCGCTCGCCGAGGCGGCCTTTCGCCTCGCCGGGCCGGGGCTAAAATTCTCCGCCTGGGTCAAGGACGGCGACGCGGTGAAGGCCCGGCAGACAATCGCCGAAGTTTCCGGCAACGCGCGGCTGCTCCTCGCGGCGGAGCGGACGGCGCTCAACTTCCTCTGCCATCTGAGCGGCATCGCCACCGCGACGCAGAAATTCGTCGCGGCGGTCGCCGGCACGCGCGCAAGGATTTCCGACACCCGCAAGACTATCCCCGGCCTGCGCGCCTTCGAAAAATACGCGGTGAGAATGGGCGGCGGGGTCAATCATCGCTTCGGGCTTTTTGACGCGATCCTCATCAAGGACAATCACATCGCGGTCGCCGGCTCGGTCGGGAAAGCCGTGAAGGCGGCGCTTGCCCATCGCGGCAAGGCCAAATTCATCGAGGTCGAAGTGACAAATCTCGCCGAGCTCGCCGAGGCGCTCGATGCGGGCGCGACCGAAATCCTTCTCGACAATATGAGTCTCGCTCTGCTGCGCCGCGCGGCGAAGCTCGCGGCGGGCAAGGCAAAACTCGAAGCCTCGGGCGGGATCACGCTCGACAATGTCAGCGCTATCGCCGAAACCGGCGTCGATATCATCTCGACCTCGCGCATCACCATGGGCGCCGCCCCGCTCGATATCGGCCTCGACATCGAGATCGGCGGCTAGACAACGATGGACAAGGCAATCCTCGAAGCGATGGTCGAGGCGGCGCTCGCCGCCGGCAGGCGCATCGCCGAAATTTACGCGCAGGATTTTTCCTCCGCCGCGAAAGCCGACGGCACCCCGGTGACGATCGCCGACCACGAGGCCGAAGCGATCATCGAAGCAAGGCTCGCTCCGTTCGGCCTGCCGTTCCTCGGCGAGGAGCGTGTCGCCTCCGGCGCCATCCCTGAACTCGGCGATCGCTTCTTTTGTGTCGACCCGCTCGATGGCACCAAGGAGTTCATCAAAAAGAATGGCGAGTTCACCGTGAATATCGGGCTCGTCGAAAAACAACGCGCCGTCGCCGGAGTTATCCTCGCCCCCGCCCGGGAAAAAATCTGGGGCGGCGCGGCGGGCGGCGCCTGGATGGCAGAAGTTCATGGAATTGGCGCATACGAACGCAGAAGTATCGCCGTACAAACGTCGAGGTCGCCGAAGGTTGTGGCGAGCCGGTCGCACGGCCATGCGGCCCTCCAATCGCTAATGGACGCCTTCGGCGCGACCGAAAATCTCTCGGTGGGCTCGGCACTTAAGTTCGGTCTGCTGGCCGAGGGCACCGCCCAGCTCTATCCGCGCCTGACCCCAACCGCCGAATGGGACACCGCCGCCGGCCAGGCGATCCTCGAAGCCGCCGGCGGGGCGATGCTGAGCATCGACGGCGAGCCGATGCGCTACGGCAAGCGGCTGGAATCGTTCATCAATCCTATGTTCGTCGCGGCGTCCGACCTGGCGCTCGCCCGCGCCTGCGCCGCCAGAATGCGGGCGCTGGTTTAGTCCCCGTTCACCCAGCGGAGATATTCCCGCCGCGCATGGCCGGTTTTCCGGGCTTTCACTTGTAAAGCCCCGCTTCCGATATATATACGCCCGATATATATCGAGGGAGGGCTTCCCCGTGAACGTCCGCAGCATCTGCCTCGCCATTCTTTATGAAGGCGAAACAACGGGTTACGAGATCCGCAAGCTGTCGACGGATGGCGAATATGCCTATTTCGTCGAGGCGAGCTACGGCTCGATTTATCCAGCACTTTCAAGGCTTGAGGAAGAAAAGCTCGTCACCAGCCGGATCGAGCAACAGGACGGCAAGCCGGCCCGCAAAGTCTATTCGATCACCGAGGCTGGACGCCGCGCTTTCATCGACACGCTCTTCAATAACATCGGTGATGACGTTTTTCGCTGCGAATTCCTGATGTTCGCGCGCTTCGCCAACGAACTGCCGGCCGATCTGGTTGAAAGGCGGATTTCTGAACGTATCTCGATGCTGGGCGAGCACATCGTCTCGCTCGAAGAACTGGGAGAAAAGCGCACGACCAACACCGAACGCTGGGTGCTGGGAGTGGGGCTCGCTTCACTCAACCAGCACCGGGACTACCTGATCAAACACCGGCACGAACTCATCGGCATGGCGCGGCCAATTCCCGCCAGCGCCGCCGAATAGCGAAGCGGAACTCAAATGCGTAACCTGATTTCCTACGGGGTCGCCCTCGTCATCATCATCGTCATCGCCCTGTGGATGTCCACCGGGACGCTGGTCCGGGGCGGCCAAGGCGCGGGCAATGGCGAGAGACCGGTCGCCGAGGCGCTCGGGGTCGACGAGGACAGCCGTCTCGGCCAACTCATGGAGGAATTCGGACTGAAGCCCGCCGAGGAAGAAGCCGTCGCGCTGGCCGAGGCCGAGCCTGCCGCCGGCGCCGAGGAGCCGCTGCGCTCGGTGCGAATACAGACTTTCGTCGCCCAGCCGATGCCGATCGAGGTATCGCTGCGCGGCCGCACCCAGGCGAGCACCCAGGTCACCTCGCGGGCCCAGACGACCGGCATCCTCGAGACAAGGCATGTCGCCAAAGGCGATAATGTCCAGCCGGGCGACCTGTTGTGCACGCTCGACCAGGGAACCCGCCGGGTCCGGCTCGCCCAGGCCGAAGCGAGCCTCGCCAAGGCCCAGCTGGATTTCGACTCCAACAAGACGCTGCGCGACCGCGGCATTTCGGCCGCCAACAGCGGCCAAGCCTTTGAAGTGGCCCTTGCCGCGGCGCAAGCCGCGCTCGAGGAGGCGCAGGCCGAATTGGATCGCGCCGAAATCCGCGCCGAAGTCGGCGGCATCGTCCAGGATCCGATCGCCGAGACCGGCGACATGCTCAGCCCGGGCGGGGTCTGCGTGACCCTTGTCCAGCTTGACCCGATGCTGTTCGTCGGCAGTGTGCCGGAGGCCCGGATAGGGCTCGCCCGTACCGGCCTTTCGGCCATCATCGAGACGGTCAGCGGCGATGCGGCCGAAGGCGAAGTGACCTTCATCTCCTCGGTCGCCGACGCGGCCACCCGCTCGTTCCCGGTCGAGATCCGGTTCGCCAATCCGGACGGCAAGATCCGCGACGGGCTGACGGCGTCGGCGAAGGTAACGCTGGGCGTCGCCCCGGCGCATCTCTTGCCGCAATCGGTCCTGACCCTTGACGACAACGGAACGCTCGGGGTGCGCGCGGTCAAGGACAGCAAAGTCGTCTTCTACCCGGTCAACATCGCCAGCGACACCCGCCAGGGCGTCTTTGTCATGGGCCTTCCCGCCTCGCTCGACGTCATCACGCTTGGACAGGAATATGTGACGGCGGGCCAGACGGTCGCGGCTGCCCACGCCGATGAGGAGGCTCAACTATGATGAACTTCCTCGAGCGGGTGCTGCGCCGTCCGCGGGTCGTCCTCATCGTCATGGCGCTGCTGCTTTTCGCGGGCGCGGCGTCCTACGTGTCGCTGCCCAAGGAGAGCTTTCCGTCGATCGACATCCCGTATTTCTACGTCTCGGTGAGCCAGACGGGCGTCTCCCCGCGCGATGCCGAGCGGCTCCTGGCGATACCGGTCGAGGACCGGCTGACCGGCCTCGACGGGCTTGTCAACATGACCTCGGTCTCGACCACCGGACACATCTCGGTGTTCCTCGAGTTCGACGTCAGTGCCGACAAGGACACGGCGCTCGCCGACATCCGCGCCAAGCTCGACGGGATCGCCGGCCAGCTGCCCGACGACGCCTCCGACGCCATCGTGTCGGAAATCTCGTTCGACGATTTCCCGGTGCTCTCGGTCGCCGTCTATGGCGACGTGCCGGAGCGGACGCTGGTCAACAGCGCCAAGCAACTGCGCGACGCGCTCGAGGACATCGACACCGTCCGCGACGCGACGATCTCCGGCTCGCGCGACGAGCTGCTCGAGGTCCGCATCGATCTGGCGCGGCTCGAGGCCTACGGGCTCACCGCGGTGCAGCTTTTCGACGCGGTTGCCAAGAACAATCTGGTGGTCGCCGGGGGCACGCTCGACACCGGCCAGGGCTCGTTCAACGTCGAGGTTCCCGGCCTGATCGCCACCGCCGAAGACGTCTACAACATGCCGCTGAAGACCGACGGAGACACCATCGTCACCTTCGGCGATGTCGCCACCATCACCCGAACCTTCAAAGACGCGGCCCAATACGCGCATGTGAACGGTCAGCCGGCGATCACTCTGGGGGTGACCAAGAATCTCGGCACCAACATCATCGAAGTCTCCGAACGCGTCCACCAAGTGACCGAGGAGGTCACCGCCGCCTGGCCCGATGGCATCGGGCACAGTTTCCTGCTCGACCAGTCCGAAAGCACCCGGCAGCTCTATCGCACCCTCGAAGCCGCGGTGCTGACGGCGGTCGCGCTGGTGATGATCATGTGCGTCGCGACGCTCGGGGTCAGGCCCGCTCTGATGATCGGGCTGTCGATCCCGGTCTCGTTCATGATCGCATTCCTGGTTGTCCAGCTGCTCGGGATGACCATCAACATGATGATCATGTTCGGCCTCGTGCTCGCCGTCGGCGTGCTGGTCGACGACCCGATCGTGGTCGTCGAATATGCCGAACGGAAACTCTCCGAAGGCCTCTCCCGGAAGGACGCCTTCATCCTCGCCGCCAAGCGGATGTTCGTGCCGGTCGTGTCGGCCACCGCGACGACGCTGGGCGCGTTCGTGCCGCTGCTTTTCTGGCCGGGCATCATCGGCAAGTTCATGAGCTACCTGCCGATCGTGGTGATCGTGGTGATGTGCGCCTCGCTTCTGTCGGCGCTGGTCTTCATGCCGGTCATCGGCTCGCTCATCGCCAGCCGGCGCGTCAACGAAAAGGAGAAGGAAGCCGCCGACGTCGTGATGTATCCGGACAAGTTCGACATCCACAAGGTGCGCGGTGTGACCGGGCGCTATGTGCGGGCGTTGTCGCGACTGCTCCACCACCCGCTGATCACGCTGGCGGCCGGTTTTTCGGTCATCGGGGCGGTCTTCTTCCTCTATGCGTCGAACCCGACCGGGGTCGAGGCCTTCCCGGCGATGGAGCCGGAGTACGGCACCGTCTCGGTGGTCGCCCGCGGCAACTACTCGCCGGTTGAAATCCTGCGCTACATGGAGGAGGTCGAACGCCGGGTGCTGCGGGTCGAGGGCATCCAGGACGTGATCATGACCTTTGGCGGCGGCGGCAGTTCGTTCGGCGGGGGCGGATCACCCCCCGACACCATCGGTACGCTGCAAGTCCAGCTGGCGCCGTGGGAGGACCGGGTGCCGGCCGACGAAATCTTCACCGATATCCGGGCGCGGGTCAGTGACATTCCCGGGCTCGAGGTGCAGCTTTCGGAGGTTGAGAACGGCCCGCCCGCCGGCAAGGCGATCAACCTCAGGGTCGAGAGCGATTTTTACGAGGACATCACCCCGGCGGTCGAGAAGCTCCGCGCCTATATCGAGAACGATCTCGGCGGGGCTGTCGACATCGAGGACGGGCGTCCCTCGCCCGGTATCGACTGGGAAATTTCCGTCGATCGCGCCAAGGCCGCCCAGTACGGGATCGGGGTGCGCGAGCTCAGCCCCTACGTCCAGCTCATCACCACCGGGGTGAAGATCGGCTCTTACCGGCCCGAGGACGCCACCGACGAGCTCGACATCCGGGTCCGCCTGCCGGTCGAGGAGCGCAGCTTCGCGGCGCTCGACACCATGCGGATCGCGACCCCGGGCGGCCTCGTGCCCGTCTCGAACTTCATCGAGCGGCGGGCCGTGCCGAAAGTCGCCAACATCACCCGCCGCAACGGCACCTATTCGATGACGGTCGCCGCGAACCTCCTGCCCGACATTGCCGCCGACGAGAAAGTCGCGCAGCTGCAGGCCTGGCAGGCGGAGCAGACCTGGCCGGCGGGTCTCAGCATCGCCTATGGCGGCGCCCAGGAGCAGATCGGGGATACCAACGCGTTCATCGGCCAGGCGTTCGTGCTGGCAATGTTCCTGATCTTCCTCGTGCTGCTGATCGAATACAACAGCTTCTGGCAGGTCCTGGTGACGCTTTCGACGGTGATCATGTCGACGGCCGGCGTCTTGCTCGGGATGCTGGTCACCGGGATGAGCTTTTCGGCGATCATGACCGGGCTCGGTATCGTGGCGCTGGCGGGGATCGTGGTGAAAAACGGCATCGTCCTGATCGACACCTACAATCACTATACCCGCGACGACGGGGTCGAGCCGGTTAAGGCGATGTTGATCACCGCCTCGCAGCGTATTCGGCCGGTGCTCCTGACGGCGACGGTCACCGCGCTCGGCGTCATCCCGATGGCGCTCAATATCGAGTTCGATTTCATCCGCCGCGAGATCGTGATGGAGGGGCTCGCCGGCGCTTGGTTCGTGCATCTTTCGGCGGCGCTGGTGTCGGGCCTCTTCTTCTCGACGGCGCTGACGCTGGTGATGGTGCCGGTGATGATCACCGCCCCCTCGGTCGTCTGGCACAATGCCAGGCGGTTCGGCGGCAACCTCGCCTGGCTCCTCGGCGCCATCGGGGCGGCGCTGGCCTGGCCGGTCCGCGCCATTGGAACGCTGCTGCGCCGGGCCCCCGGGCCGACCCAAGCGAGCGCGGTCGTGGCGGAAGGCCCGGCAGCAGTCGACAGCGGCGGGGCGTACCTGCCTGTTGACCACCCCGACCTGATCGAAGAGGAAAAGAACGGCGTGATCGTGGTGTCGCGGCAGGCCGCCGAATAGCATCCGGCACTGACAGGAATCCAGGACCCGCGTCCCGGCGCGGGCCTTTTTTTGCCTATTCGGCGGCGGGGGTCGGAACCCGTTCTAGGAACCCCTCGGCGTCGCCCTCGCGGGTCCGGCGCAGGCGTTCGGAGGCCTCGGCGGCCTCGCGCTGGCGGCTCCACATCTGGGCGTATAGCCCATCCATTTCCAGCAATTCCGTGTGGCTGCCGCGCTCGACGATTTCGCCGGCGCGCAATACCACGATCTCGTCGGCATGGATAACGGTCGAGAGGCGATGGGCGATGACGAGGGTCGTGCGGTTCTCGGCGACCGCGTCGAGCGCCGCCTGGATATCGCGCTCTGTATGAGTATCGAGCGCCGAGGTCGCCTCGTCGAGGATGAGAATGGGCGGCCCCTTGAGCAGGGTGCGGGCGATGGCGACGCGTTGCTTTTCGCCGCCCGAAAGTTTGAGCCCGCGTTCTCCAACCGGGGTGCGGTAGCCATCGGGAAGCGAATCGATGAATTTGGCGATCTGGGCCAGCCTTGCCGCTTCGCGGACCTCGGCGTCGGTCGCCGCGGGGCGGCCGTAACTGATGTTGTAGCCGATCGAATCGTTGAACAGGACAGTGTCCTGCGGGACCATGCCGATGGCGGCGTGCAGGCTTTCCTGGGTGACGTCGCGAATGTCCTGCCCGTCGATGGTGATATGGCCGCCGGCGACATCGTAAAAGCGGTAGATCAGCCGCGAGATCGTCGACTTGCCGGCCCCCGACGGGCCGACCACGGCGATGGTCCTGCCGGCCGGGACCTCGAAGCTGATGCCTTTGAGAATCGGGCGGTTCGGATCGTAATGGAAACGGACATCCTCGAAGCGGATGACCGGGCCGGCGATCCGGAGCGGGGCCGCGCCCGGCCGGTCCTTGATCTCGGGCGGCTGGTCCAGCAGCCGGAACATCGCCTCGATATCGGCAAGGCCCTGGCGGAGCTCGCGATAGACCATGCCGATGAAATTGAGCGGGCGGTAGATTTGCAGCATGAAGGTATTGACGAGGACGAAGTCGCCGACCGTTAGATCGCCGGCGAGGACACCGGCGATCGACATCAGCCCGATCGTCACCATGCCGGTCCAGAAGATCGCCGCCTGGCCGAAGTTCAGGACCCCGAGTGAGGACCACATCTTGACCGCGGCGCGTTCGTAGCCCGCCATCGAAGCGTCGAAGCGTTCGGCTTCCATCTCCTCGTTGCCAAAGTATTTGACCGTCTCGAAGTTGAGCAGGCTGTCGATCGCCTTGGCACTGGCGTCGGTATCGCTGTCGTTCATCGCCCGTCGCACGCCGATCCGCCAATTCGAAATGCGGACGGTGAACCAGACATAGGCGAGGATCACGCCAACCAGCACGGCGAGGAACGAGACACCGAACAGCAAGACGAAGACCGTGCTGACGACGAGGAATTCGACGATTGTCGGGGCAATATTGAGCAGCGCGAAGCGAACGATCGATTCGATGCCCTTGGTGCCGCGGTCGATGACCCGCGACAGCCCGCCGGTGCGGCGCTGCAGGTGATAGCGCAGCGACAGCGCGTGCAGGTGCCGGAAAGTGCGATGGGCGAGCCGGCGAACGGCGTGCTGGCCGACCGAGGCGAAAAGCACGTCGCGCAACTGCTGGAAGCCGGCGTCGAGCACGCTGCCGATGCCGTAGGCAATGGCGAGAATGAAGGGCAGCGACAGGCCAAGCATGAGCGCGGTATCGGGCGTCGAGGTAACGCCGAGGCCATCAATGATGCCCTTGTAGGCGAAGGGGACGAAAGTCGTGGCGGCTTTGGAGGCGAGGAGCGCCAGGATGGCGAGCACGACGCGCAGCTTCAGGTCGGGCCGGTCGGCCGGCCACATATAGGGCCAGAGATTGCGAACCGTCGTAAAGGTCGAGGCGCGGTCGGCGCTGACCGTCGGGCCGGCGGATTTCTGTCCGGACGGGGCACCGCTCATGTGCGCGCCTTTTTCGAGGAAGGAGCGAGGGCGGCTAGGACGCCGGTCAGCTCGCCCCTCACCGCTTCGAGCCGGTCGGTACGCAGCGAATAGCGGTTGCGGGTGCCTTGCGGATGGCGGTCGATCAGACCCGCGTCGAGCAGCACCTTGAGATGTTGCGAAACCGTCGACTGGGCGAGAGGCAGGCAGCAGCTGACCTCCGAACAGCACCGGGTCTGGCGGTCGGCTAGGAAGCGCAGGATCGTCAGGCGCGCCGGGTGGGCCAGCGCCCTCAGCGCCAGGGTCAGATCGTTGTCGGGGGTGATTTCATCGTTCATCGTCGATCAACGATAAAGGGTAGGGGGCGGCCCCGCAACCCTTGATCGGTTATTCGCCGGCCGAAATCCCGGTCAGGTTGGCGACCGGCAGGTCGAACACTTGGCCCGGATAGATCCAGTGCGGGTCGCGAATCTGGTCGGTATTGGCCTCGTAAATGATCGAGAAGCGGATGCCTTGCCCATAGACGCGCCGGGCGATGGTCCAAAGACTGTCGCCGCGGCGGATGATGACCTTGCCCGAGACGAAACGCTGGCCGTCATCGCCGGCCTGAACCGCGACGAGCGTCGGGACCGCCACCTCGGCTACCGCAGTTGCTTCGGGCCTTGGCGCTTCGGGTTCGGGAACAATGGCGGGAGCTTGCGGCGGCGCCGGCAGGGTCTCGACCGAAGGCGAACTGGCAGTTTCGGTGCCCGGAACTTCGATCACCGACGCGGACTCGATCGGCGTGGTTGGCGAGGGCTGCGCCACGGGCTGAGGTTGGACCACGGGAGCCGGGGTTGCCGCCGGGGCCGCAATTGGAGCGGGCGTCGGCGCGGGGGTCGGGGCTGGGGTCGGCGCCGGGGCTGGGGTCGGCGCCGGGGCCGGGGTCGGGGGAAGTGCGGGCGCAGGCGCGGGCTGCTCGGCCTCGGCCACCACGACCGGCTCAGTGGCGGGGGCCGCTTCCGGCTCGGGTGGAAGCTCGGCCTCAGCGACGGCGGTTGCCGCGGGCGCCTCGGGCTCAAATCCCTCGATGACGAAATTGACTTCGGCCCGCGCCGCGACAACGGCGCTACCCTCGGCGAGGAGATCGACGCGCACCCGTTGCGCGGCTTTCACCAGGACCTTCTCCGCCTCGACCAGCCAACGGCCGTCCTTGACGGTCGCGTCGGAGACGAAACTGTCGTCGACATATAGCCGGACGGTACGGCCTTCGGGCCCGCCGCCGGCAAAGAAATTGCGGTCGCCGTCGATCTCGATGGCGTCGATCGAGGGTGGGACCATCTCGGCTAGAGCGACCGCCGCTTCCGGGGTGGCGGGCTCGGCCGGGGCGATTTCCGGCCCGGTGACGCCGGCAGGAGCGGTGGCGGGGGAAGCCGAAGGAATTGCCGGGACGGCCTGTTCGGCGGTCTTCAGGGGTTCGGGCGCGGGTTTGGGCTCTGGAGCCGGGGCGGGTTGCGGGAGCGCCTGGGGTTCGGGCGCGGGTTTGGGCTCTGGAGCCGGGGCGGGTTGCGGGGGCGCCTGGGGTTCGGGCGCGGGTTCCGGCTCGGCGGCCGCTTCAGGCGCGGGGGCGGCATCAGGGGCCGGTCCGGCCACCGGTTGCTGCGCCGGCTCGGTATCTGCAACGGGCGCGGGTGGCGGCGGCTCGGGTTCCACTACCGGTTCCGGCAGCGCCGCGATCTCGATGGCTTCGCCGGCCGGGGGCGCGGGTTCCGCTTCGGCGGCGACCAGTCCCTGCAGGATGGCACTTGCCTCGCCCGGGGTTGAGGCAATGACGATCGGCGGGGTTGTCCGGTCGGGCTTCAAGAGGACAATGACCGATTGCTCGCCGGCCGCGACAGCGCCGGTCGCGGTCCTTGCCTCGGCGGTCAATTCCACCCCGCCCGGCGTCAACGGAGTCTCGGGCACCAGCACCCATTCGCCGAGCCAATTGCTATCGGCGGTGCCGATCGCCTTGCCGTTCTCGAGCACGGTGACGGTGGCATCCGGCGCCGCCCGGCCGGCAATCACAACCGAGCCGTCGGGCTCGACGCGGACAATGTCGAAGTGGGGCGTGGCGGCGATGGCGGGCTCGGGCTCGGCCAATGGGGCGGCTTCGGTGACGGCTTCGGGTTGGGGGGCGGCGGTTGGTGCCGCGGCTTCGTCCTCGACGGGCGGAAGGCTCACCGGCGCGCTGCCGAAGATACGGGCGCCGACGCAATCGCCGAACGGCCGGCCCTCGCCGGCGCATTGTTGGGCGAGCGGCACTACCACGACAACCGCAATGGCGGCGACGGTCCCCGCCGCGGCGGCGATGGTGAGCGCGAGATTGCGGCTTAGGCCAAAGATCGCCAGGTGTGCCTCCTGCGGGGCGACGGGCCCTGTGGGGACGCCCGTCGCCGCGCCGGGTCAGGCGGGCTGGCGGACAGGCGCCGAGACGGGCTCGGTTTTCATCAGCTTGTAGGTCACCGAGTCATATAGCGCCTCGAAAGAGGCATCAATGATGTTGGGCGACACCCCGACGGTGAACCAGCGCTCCCCGCTCCCGTCGCGGCTTTCGATCAGCACCCTTGTGACGGCGGCGGTGCCTCCGTCGAGGATTCGGACCTTGAAATCGACGAGTTCGAGGTCGTCGATCCGGCTCGAATACTTTCCGAGGTCCTTGCGCATGGCGATGTCGAGGGCGTTGACCGGGCCGTTGCCCTCGGCGACCGACATCCGGGTTTCGCCGTCGACGACGAGTTTGACCACCGCTTCCGAGACGGTGACGAGTTCGCCTTTGGCGTTGTGTCGGCGTTCGACGGCGGTTCGGTAGGAGTCGACGGTGAAAAACTCCGGCATCTCGCCGAGCGTGCGGCGGGCGAGCAGCGCGAAACTCGCTTCGGCATTGTCGTAGGAATAGCCGCCCGTCTCGCGCTCCTTGACGATCCGGAGCAACCCGTCGAGCCGCGGATCGGCCTTGCCGATCCTGAGGCCGAGCTTGCCGAGCACGGCGACGAGATTGGATTTGCCCGCCTGCTGCGAGACCATGACATTGCGCGAATTGCCGACGACCTGCGGGGCGACGTGCTCGTAGGTCGCCGGATCCTTGGAAAGGCCGGATGCATGAATGCCCGCCTTCGTCGCAAAAGCGGAAGCGCCGACGTAAGGCGCCTGACGGTTCGGCGCGCGGTTGAGGATTTCGTCGAAGGCGCGGGAGACGTGGGTCAGCGTCTTCAGCTTTTCGGCGTCGATGCCGGTCTCCAGCGTTGATGCAAACGGCTCCTTCAAGGCGAGAGTCGGGATCAGCGAGACGAGATTGGCGTTGCCGCAGCGCTCGCCGATGCCGTTGAGCGTGCCCTGCACCTGACGCACCCCGGCGCGCACCGCGACAAGCGTGTTGGCGATGGCCTGGTCGGTGTCGTTGTGCGTATGGATGCCGAGCCGGTCGCCCGGCGCTTGCTTCATCACCGCCTTGACGATTTCCTCGACCTCGTGCGGCTGACTGCCGCCATTGGTGTCGCAAAGGATCACCCAGCGGGCGCCGGCCTCGAGCCCGGCCGTCACGCAGGAGAGCGCGTAGGAAGGATTGGCTTTGTAGCCGTCGAAGAAATGCTCGCAATCGAGCATCGTCTCCTTGCCGGCTTTGACGGCGGCTTTCAAACTCTGGCGGATCGAGTCGAGATTCTCCTCAAGCGTGATGCCGAGGGCGAGTTCGACCTGATGGTCCCAGGCCTTGGCGACGAAGCAGATCGCATCGGCTTTCGAGGCGAGCAACCCTTGCAGGCCGGGATCGTTGCCGGTCGAGCGCCCTGCCCGCTTGGTCATGCCGAAAGCGGTAAAGGTGGCGCTGCGGGTGCGCTTCTCGCTGAAAAACTCGCTGTCGACCGGATTGGCGCCCGGATAGCCGCCCTCGACATAATCGATGCCTAGCCCATCAAGGAGCCGCGCGATGGCGATTTTGTCCTCGAGCGAGAACTCGATGCCGGCGGTCTGGGCGCCGTCACGCAAGGTCGTGTCGAACAGGTAGAGGCGGTCTTTGCTCATCGCTTCTCTCCCAAGGCGGCGCTAGCGCACCGGCTCGGTGCTAATTGGCCACTGGGCCGTATCAAAATCGGGATGCTGGAAGGAGTGGGTGATCTCTTCGGTCTCCTGACCGGGCAGCGCGTGGGCGGTGTCGAACCAGCTCACCTTGCCCTCGACGCCATATTGTCTGAGCGGGGGCATGCGCTCGGGCTTGTCGAGGGTGGCGGTGGCGACGTCGGTCGCGGTTTCCTCGTCGTCGCGGATGGCGAGCGGGGTTCCGCAAGCGGCGCAGAAGCGGCGGACGGCTTTCGACGAGCTGCGGAAGGTCGCCGGTTCGCCGCGCGTCCATTCGAGTTGTCCGTCGGGCACATTCATCCAGCCCACGATCGGAGCGCCATGCGCCTTCTGGCACATGCGGCAATGACAGATCGAGGCGTTGCCGACCTGCCCGGTGATACGGTAACGCACCGCGCCGCACTGGCAGCCGCCGGTCAGAGCCTCAGCCATGATGGACCCCGTTCTTCGGCGGCCAGACATCGGTGTCGTGGTCGGGATGCTGGCGGCTGCTGGCCTTGATGGCGGCGGCCCAGGCCTCGGATTCGTGTTCGGTTGTCGTCTCGCTTTCGATGGCGTGCAGGGATGCGAAATACGGCAGCCGGCTTTCGACGCCGTCCTGAAGCTTGGGCGGGAAGGCGCGCGGATTGTCGAGCGAGCCGATGGTGAGGGTGGTGTGCTTCCCGGTCAGGCTTTTGTAGAAAAGCGGCGTGCCGCATTTGGCGCAAAAGCCGCGCTGCACGTGTTCGGATGAGAGGAACACCGAGGGCGTGCCGCGCGTGAAGGTCAGCGCGTCGTTGGGCGCCGCGACGAGCGCGGCGAAGAAATTGCCGACCGCCTTCTGGCACATCCGGCAATGGCAGATATGGGCGTTGTCCAGCATGGCGGTGGCGCGGTAGCGCACCGCGCCGCACTGGCAGCCACCTGAGACCTCAATGTTGATTCTGCCCAGCGTGCTCATCGGTTCATTCCTGGCTGTGGCACACCGCTTCGATATTGTTGCCATCCGGATCGAAAACAAAAGCGCCGAAATAATGCTCGTGATAATGCGGTCGCAGCCCCGGCGCGCCGTTGTCGCGGCCGCCATTGGCGAGCGCGATCGAATGGAAGGCGCCAACCTCGGCGCGGCTCTTCGCGGTGAAGGCGACGTGGGTTGCCCCGCGCTGCTTGGCGCCGGAGGAAATCCAGAAGTCGGGGCGCTTGGCGCCATAGCCCGCATGGCGCTCGCCGTCGACCTCAAATTCGGTCAGGCATTTGAGGCGCAACGCGCCAAGGGCGGCATCGTAGAAGGCGCGCGAACGCTCATAGTTCGTCACCGCAAAGCCGATATGATCGAGTGCGCTCATCGCCTGACCTCCCATTTGGTGCGGCGCTCGCCGGTTTCGGGATCCTTGTAGTCCATCAATTGCACGCCTTGCGCGGCAAGAGTGTCGCGGATGCGGTCGGCCTCGGCGAAGTTCCTTGCCGCCAGCGCGGAAAGGCGCGCGCTGATATGGCGGTTGATGTCGCCGGTTTCGACCAAAACTGTGGCGCGACGACTCTGCGTCCATTCGGCGCTGGTCATCTGCATCAACCCGAGCAGGTTCGCAGACGCTTTCAGACTGCGTTTCGCGCCAGTCGCGCCTTTGGCGGCCTCCGCCCGTACCTCATGCAGCGCGGCAAGAGCGCGCGGGGTGTTCAAATCGTCGAGCAGCGCATCGACTTCATCGGCGCACAGCATGCCCGGCTCGGCATCGCTCGCCAGCTCGTACCAGTCGTTGAGCACACTTTCGGATTCGCGCAATCCGGCCTCGGTCCAGTCGATGGGTTGCCGATACTGGGTGCGCAGCATGTTGAATCGCAGGACCTCACCGGGCCATTTTTCCAGCAACTCGTGGATGGTGACGAAGTTGCCGAGGCTCTTCGACATCTTCTCGCTTTCAACCTGCAGGAAGCCGTTATGCATCCAGACCTGCGCCATGATCTTGGTGCCGTGGGCGCAGCGCGACTGGGCAAGCTCGTTTTCGTGATGCGGGAATGACAGGTCGATGCCGCCGCCATGAATGTCGAAGGTCGCCCCGAGATATTTCCCGGCCATCGCCGAGCATTCGATATGCCAGCCCGGCCGGCCCCTGCCCCAGGGACTATCCCAGCCCGGCTCTTCGGTGGTTGAAGGCTTCCAGAGCACGAAATCCATCGGATCGCGCTTGTAGGGGGCGACCTCGACGCGGGCACCCGCGAGCATGTCGTCGAGCGAGCGGTTGGAAAGCTTGCCATATTCGAGCGCGCCGCCTTCCCGCCAACTCTTGACGTCGAAGAGTACGTGGCCTTCGGCGACATAGGCGTGATGCTTGGTCAGCAGAATCCCGATCATGGCGAGCATTTCCGGAATCGTCTCAGTCGCCCGTGGCTCATGAGTCGGGGCGAGGCAGCCGAGCGCGGCGACGTCCAGGCGATACTGGGCGTAGGTCGTCTCGGTGATCTCGCGGATCGCTTCGTTCAGCGGCCGGCCGGGAAACCGCTCGCGAGCCTTGGCGATGATCTTGTCGTCGATGTCGGTGATGTTGCGCACGTAGGTGACGTGGTCAGACCCGTAGAGATGGCGGAGCAACCGGAACAGCAGGTCGAAGACGATGGCCGGCCGCGCATTGCCGATATGGGCTTGGTCGTAAACCGTCGGCCCGCACACATACATGCGCACGGCCGTCGGATCGAGCGGGGCAAACCGATCCTTCTTCCGGGTCAGGGTATTGTAAAGCCGAAGCTCGCTCATTTCACTCATGCCAATAGCGCGCAAACTTGCGCCGGCAGCGGGGTTCGGGACTTCAAGGAGAGGATGAACGAAACCGCGCCGCCAACGAGAGTTAGCGGATAATAATGCACTCGGGAATGCAGATCGGGTTAACGGCGTTCATCACCGGCGCACCTTGCCGCCCCTTGCGGCGGAAATCAAGAGCCGTAACGGGAGAAGACTAACCAATCACTGTGCGGCATCGAGCGGCTCGCGATAGGTGCGGTGGCACTCCGTGCACACTTCGTCGAGGGCGCGCAGCCGCTCCATAAAGATGGTGTCGTCGCCCGCCTCGGCGGCTTCGAGCAGGGCTTCGGCGCCGTCCTGCGCCCGACCGAGGATCGCGAGGAATCCGGCATGATCGCTCCAGACGGGGGGCAGAGCGTGACCGCCCTGGGAGCCCTCCGGGAACATGGTGGCAACATCGGCGAAATTGTCGGCGATGATCTCGGCGCCTTCGGTCCGGTCGATCATTCCGCGGAAGATGAAGAAGGCAGTCTGGCCGATCTCCTTCATCAAGGCCTGACGGGTCAAGACCAGATCGGCCTGGGCGGGGATTGGCAAGGCGAACGCCAGCGTGGCGAGGATGGAAATTGCAAGCGTGCGAAAGCGCGACGGAGTCATTATGGGCGTCCTGTGGAAGCGAGCAAAGGGCTAGAGGGGGGCGCGGTAGGTCGTGTGGCACGTGCCGCAATCGCCGCCAACGGCCTGGAGCGCGGCGAGATAGGCCGCATTGTCGCCTGCTTCGGCTGCGGCGATCATCGCCCGGGCATCGGTTTCATATTTGTCGAGGATGGCGATAAAATTGTCCCAGTCGGTCCAGATATTGGCGAGCGCGTTCGACTCCCCGGTATTGGCGCCCTCGGGGAACAGAAGCTTCAGCAGGGTTGCATTGGCGAGGGCCTGTCGGCCCGCCGCGATGGCCGCTTCGCCCGAAAGCGCATTGGCGCCGCGCAGCGTCGACCCGTTCGATCGCATGGTTTCGATTCGTAAGGCGATGATTTGCTCGACGCTCATGCTGGCGACGTCGGGCAGGCTGACCTGGGCGGCTGCCGTCGCAAAAAGCCCGGCCGCGATCACGCCGGCAAGGGCGACAGGATAAAGACGATTGAGCCTCATGGTGCTCCCTCTGTGCTCGTTCAAACCTGACCGCCCGGTGGCCCATGCAAGCGGTTGCGGCGAGCCGAAGCAAGTCACGAATTACTGACCGGATGATGCGACCCTGTCCAACGCCCCGGCTCAAGGGCGTCGCATTGGCCCGCATCGGCTTGCCCGGCGATTGTTCGTTTGGCACGGCGAAAGCCGATGCGATAGGGTCGAAGGGGCGGCTTACCGGCGCCGTTCGTCGGGCCGCTGCCCGCGGCGGGATGGAACCTGTGAAACTGAGGGTTTCGGCGAAATCATTGGCGATCGTGCTGGCGTTTTGTCTTGCGACGCCTGCCTTGGCGCAGACTGATTCCTGCAACCAGCTCGACCAGCAGCTGCGGGCCCTTGAGCGCGACCGCGACTTCCGCAACGTCGCCAACTACGCCAGGGAAGCCAGGTCGACGAAGGAGAACCTGCAGCGCCTCGAGAGCGCCTTTGTGCGCACCGGCTGCCAGCGGGCGGTGAATGCGGGGGACCGGCTCACCCGGGACTGCCGGGCGCTCGCCAACCAGATCACCCGTACCCGCGCCGATTACGCCGAGTTGGTCGAGCATGCCAATCGCGGCGCGCAGGTGGCGCAGCTCCGGGAAGAAGTGCTGCAGCAGGTCGCCCGGTTCGGCTGCAACAACCAGGGCGCCATCACCTTCGGCGAGCCGCGGCCCGCCCAGACCGCCAATCGCGGCGGATTGCTGGAGCGGCTCTTCGGCCGGCTCGGGCTCGGCGGCAACGATTTCATCGGCGATCAGTGGGGCTATACCGGCGCCTCGACGCTGCGCACGGTCTGCGTACGCGCCTGCGATGGCTACTTCTGGCCGGTCAGCTATTCGACGCTCTCGGAGTTCCTCACCAACGACGCGGCGGTTTGCTCGCAGCAATGCCCGATGGGGCAAGTCGACCTCTACTATTATCGCAATCCCGGCGAGGAGCCGGAGTCGATGGTCAATCTCGCCGGCCAGCGCTACGCCGACCTGCCGAACGCCTTTCGATACCGCGAACAGTTCGACGCCGCGTGCGCCTGCGAGCAGCGGATCAATTACGGCACGATCCAGCTCGCGGGGGCCGACGGGGCGGTGCGGCAGGCGACGGTCGAATTTGGCGACCAGACGTTCCCGATGCCCCGACGCGACCCCCGGCGTACCATCGAGATCGCGGTAAGCACCGCCGAATTCGTGCCGATGCCGCGACGGCGGCCGGCGCTCGCCGGGGAGCCGGTGGTGGCGTTGCCGGTGCCGATGTCGACGGCGGATTTGCGGCTCGTCAAGTTCGGCGACAAGACCGTCAGGATAGTCGGTCCAGACACGCCCTACGTCCCAACACCGGAAGCAGGCTCCTGAGTTCGGGCCCGTCGGGCCGCCCGGTCAACGCCAAACGCAGGGGATGGTAGAGCGCCTTGCCCTTGCGGCTGGTGAGCGCTTTCAACTCGTCCGTCCAGCCTTCCCAGGTCGCCTCGTCCCAAGGTTCCTCGGGCAGCGCTGCGCGAGCCTCGGCGATGAATGCGCGGTCCGCCTCGGCGACGATCGGGGTCACCGGCCCGGCGACCAGAGCGTGCCAGGCGGCAACGTCGGAGAATTTCCCGACATTGTCGCGGATCGCGTCCCAAAAGGTCTGCCCCGCCGAAATCCCCATCGCCGCGAGCCGCGGCGCGATGGCTTCGTAGGCGAGGGCGCGGACGAGGCGGGTGTTGATGGCGTCGAGCTCGGCCACATCGAACCGCGCCGGGGCGCGCGAGACGGTGGAGAGATCGAATGCTTCGGCGAGCCCCGGGAGCGAGGCATGCGGAGCGACCGGTTCGCTGGTGCCGGTCAGCGTTGCGACAAGGGCGACCGCCAGCGGCTCGTAGCCGGCCTCGCGCAACGCCCCGATCGATAGTGAACCGAGCCGCTTCGACAGCCCCTCCCCCTTGGCATCGACGAGCAGATTGTGATGGGCGAAGGCGGGCAACTTGGCCCCGAGCGCCTCGATTAGCTCGATCTGGGCGCCGGTATTGGTGACGTGATCCTCGCCGCGGATGACATGGGAGATGCCCATTTCGATGTCGTCGACGATCGAAGGCAGCGTGTAGAGGTAGGAGCCGTCCTCGCGCACCAGAACCGGATCCGACATGGCGTCGGTATGAACGATCTGCGGCCCGCGGATGAGATCGTCGAAGGCGACCGCGCTGCCGTCGAGCATGAAGCGCCAATGCGGGCGCCTGCCTTCGTCTTCAAGCCGCGCTCGGTCGGCCTCGGTGAGTTGCAGCGCGGCGCGGTCGTAGATCGGTGGCAGGCCCTGCGCCCGGGCGCGCTTGCGGCGCCGGTCGAGTTCGTCCGGGGTCTCGTAACAGGGATAGAGCCGCCCCGCCGCAACCAGCCGGCCGCGTGCCGCGTCGTAAAGAGCCCCGCGCTTCGACTGATGCTCGATGCGATGCGGGGCGATGCCGAGCCAGCGCAAGTCGGTCTCGATCGCCTCGGCGAATTCCGGCCTCGATCGTTCGGCGTCGGTATCGTCGAAGCGGAGAATGAATTCGCCGCTTGCTTTGAGAGCGAACAGCCAGTTGAAGAGCGCGGTGCGCGCATTGCCGATATGGATCAGCCCGGTCGGGGACGGCGCGAAGCGGACCCGGGTCATTTGCCGCTCGTGTCGCGAAAGCCCGACGTGACCGGATATTTTCGCCCGAGCCCGAAGGCGCGCTTGGTGAGCTTGACGCCGGGCGGGGACTGCCGCCGCTTGTATTCGGCGAGATAAAGCATTTTCTCGATCCGGCGGACGAGGCCGATGTCGTGGCCGCGCGCGGCGACTTCGGCGACCGAGGCCTCGTCCTCGACAAGACCGTGCAAGATCGCGTCGAGCGCCTCGTAAGGGGGAAGCGAATCCTGATCGGTCTGGCTGGCCCGCAATTCGGCGCTCGGCGCCTTGGCGAACACTGCTTCGGGGATCACCTCGCCGGAAGGCCCGAGGCAATCGCCGGGCAGATTTGTGTTGCGCCAGCGGCCGAGCTCGTAGAGCTGGGTCTTGTACATGTCCTTGACCGGATTGAAGCCGCCGTTCATATCGCCATAGATGGTTGCGTAGCCGACCGCCATTTCCGACTTGTTGCCGGTGGTAATCAGCATCGCGCCGAGCTTGTTGGAGATCGCCATCAGGATCACCCCGCGCATTCGCGACTGGATATTTTCCTCGGTCACGTCGGGCGCGCGGCCGGCAAACAGCGGGGCGAGTTCCTTGGTCGCGGCTTCGACCGGGCCGGCGATGGGGATCACGTCGTAGCGGACCCCGAGCCGTTCGGCGACCGCCCTGGCGTCGCGCAGGCTGTCTTCGGACGTGTAGCGGTAGGGCAGCATGACGCCATGGACATTGGCGGGGCCGAACGCATCGACCGCGATGGCGGCGGTGACCGCAGAGTCGATACCGCCGGAAAGCCCAAGCAGCACGGAACGAAAGCCGTTCTTGTGGATGTAATCCCTAAGGCCGAGGACGCAGGCGCGCCACGGCGCTTCCTCGCGCGAGACCAGCGGGCGCACGTCGCCGCGTTCGCACACCCAGCCCTTGCCGGTCCGCACCCAGTCGGACAAGACGAGATCGGGCTCGAAGGACTTGCCTTCGAAGGCCATGGTCCGGTCGGCATTGAGCCCGAACGTCGCGCCGTCGAAGACCAGTTCGTCCTGGCCGCCGACCTGATTGAGATAGAGCAGCGGCAGGCCGCATTCGAGAATGCGCGCCACGGCGACCTTGACGCGAACGTCCTGCTTGTTGCGCCAATAGGGCGAGCCGTTGGGGCAAAGCAGAAGTTCGGCGCCGGTGTCCGCGAGGCATTCGCAAACGTCGGGGTACCAGATGTCCTCGCAAATCGGCACGCCGACGCGGACGCCGTGGATGTTCATCGGGCCCGGCAGCGGGCCGGGGGTGAAATAGCGCTGCTCGTAGAAAACGTCGTATTCGGGCAGGAAATGCTTGTCGCGGCGATCAACGATCGCCCCGTCGAACGCTAGCACCACCGAATTGCGGAGATGTTCGCCGTCGCGCCACGGGGTCGGCAGCAGCAGCGCGACACGCTTGCCTTTAGTCCTGGCGGCGAGCCGCCGCGCCGCGTCCATCGACTCTTCGATGAAGCAGGGCTTCAGGAGCAGGTCCTCGGGGAAGTATCCGGTCAGGAACAGTTCGGTCAGCATCAATATGTCGGCGCCCCTCGTCTCGGCGTCATCGAGGGCGCCGGCGGCGAGCAGAAGATTGGCCTCGAGCGCGCCGACCGTCGGGTTGAGCTGGGCCAGCGCGATGCGCAGTCGGTCGGTCAAGGAAGGCTCGCCCCGGGGGAGGTAAAAAGCGGGCAAGACTTATCGCTTGCCTCCCGCGAGGGCAAGCATACCGGGGCTAAGGAAAGGGCGCCGGACCATCAGGCCCGGCGCCCCCGCGGAGTGGCGTGGAGTAGTTGCGTCTAGAAGCTCTTGGACAGTTCGACCAATGCGCCAAGGCGGAGCAAGGTGAACACGTCGGTCACATCGAAGATATCCTGAATCGTCGCGGTACCCGGAACGTCGTAGACCCCGGGGGCGCCGATCGGGTCGGACTCGGAGGCGTCGGTAATCTCGACGGTCGTGATGGTGGCGTTGGCGACGCCCATCAAATACCAGGCGCGGCCGCCGACCCTGAGGTTCCAGTCGTTGAAGACCGACATCCCGGCCATCACTTCGGCGGTGGCGCCGAAGGCATGTCCGTCAAGGGTCGTTGCCGATGCCGAGTAGAGTCCGCAGTCCGCTGCCGGGGGGGAGCACGGGTCGTCGTAAAAGCCGGCGTCGGAGCCGAGCGAGCCGTTGACCCAGGCGTAGGGAATGGCCGCGACTTCGGCGTTGATCGAGACCGGGCCGAGATTGCCCGAGGCCGATGCGCCAAGGCGCAATGCATGAATCTGCAGGTTCTGCGTATCGCTGTCGACGCCGAAAATCGGGTCGGGGCCGGCCGTCGTCCAGGACACCGAGTCGGGATCGACGAAATTGGTGTAGCCGGTCGAGGGCGAGTCGTTCCAGTACATGTAGCCGAACAATCCGCCAGCTCCGACGCCCGCGCCGCCCTCCCCGCCAAGCGTAAACGGCATCCAGCCGAAATCGCCGACGAAATAGTAGATGTGGCCGTCGGTGATCGGACCGGTATCGACCGGCGTCGAGTAGCTGCCTGAGATGAGCGAGGCGAAACCCGCATAGACCTTGGCGTAGCTGTCGGTCGAGAAATCCTCGATCAGGAAATATTTCTCGAGGATATGGGACGTGTCCTCAGACGAGAAATCCCCGCCGCTATAGCTGATGGCTTGGGTTCCCATCGAGTACCAGTAGCGCAGACCAGCTTCAAAGCCGACCGGGTCGGCGCCGTCAAAGCCCCACTCGGCGGGCAGCCCACCGCGCATGCCCTGCATGTAGTCGGCGGCGGCAGCCCTGAGGGACAGCCCGCCGAAGGCGGCGATCGAGACCGCCAGAAGAGCAACCAGGCGTTGCATTACGCACCTCCGCACTCACGCAACTGGAACGTCGTCGGAGCAATTCATAAATGATTAGGGTTAAGGCATCGCTAAAGCCCCGGTAATCCCGGGTTAACGAACGCCGCCGCCGTGGGGGTCGCGAACCGACCAGAGCGTGAGGGTGTCGGCTAGATCGCTGCCAGCGCGCGCGGCCGCTCGGGGCGCTGCTGGCGCATTTCCTCGGCGACGAGGAAGGCGAGCTCGAGCGCCTGGCTGGCGTTGAGGCGCGGATCGCAATGGGTGTGGTAGCGGTCCTCGAGGTCGGCCTCGGTGACGGCGGAGACCCCGCCGACGCATTCGGTGACGTCGCGGCCGGTCATCTCCACATGCACCCCGCCGGCGTAGGTTCCCATCGCCCGGTGGGTGTCGAAAAAATTCCTGACTTCCCGCAGGATCAATTCGAACGGCCTTGTCTTGTAGCCCTTGGCGGCCTTGATGGTGTTGCCGTGCATCGGATCGCAGCACCAGACCACTACCCTGCCTTCCTTCTTGACCGTCTCAATGAGTTTCGGCAAATGCTCGGCGACCTTGTCGGCGCCGAAGCGGGTAATCAGGGTCAGCCGGCCCGGCGTATTGGCCGGGTTGAGAATGTCCATCAGCCGGCGGAAATCGTCGAGGCCGAGCGAGGGCCCGCATTTGAGCTGCACCGGATTGTGGATGCCGCGAAAATATTCGACATGCGCCCCGTCGGGGTCGCGGGTGCGGTCGCCGATCCACATCATATGGCCCGAGGTGCCGTACCAGTCCCCGGTGATCGAATCGCGGCGGGTGAGCGCCTCCTCGTAGGCGAGTAGCAGCCCGTCGTGGGAGGTGAAGAATTTCGTCTCGCGCAGCGCCGGGGTATTGTCGGCCGAGATTCCGAGGGCCCGCATGAAGTTGATCGCGTCGTCGATTTTCCGGGCGATTTCCTCGTAGCGCGACGCCGCCCTGGTGTCCTTGAAGAAGCCCATCGTCCATTCGTGGACGCGCTCGAGATTGGCGTAGCCGCCCGAAGCGAACGCCCGCAGCAGATTGAGCGTCGCCGCCGACTGGCGATAGGCCATGATCATCCGCTCGGGGCTCGGGGTGCGGGCGGCGACGGTGTATTCGATGTCGTTGACGATGTCGCCGCGATAGGCGGGCAGACTTACCCCGCCAATCGTCTCGATATCGGACGATCGCGGCTTGGCGAACTGGCCGGCGATACGGCCGACCTTGACGACCGGGCGCGAGCCGCCGTGGGTCAAGACCACCGCCATCTGCAGAAACACCCGGAAAAAATCGCGAATATGGTCGGCGCCGTGCTCGGCAAAACTCTCGGCGCAGTCCCCGCCCTGCAGCAAAAACGCCCTGCCGGCGGCAACCTCGGCGAGCTGGGCCTGGAGTTCGCGCGCCTCGCCCGCGAAGACCAGCGGCGGAAAGCTGGCCAGGCGCTTTTCGGCAACCGCGAGTTCGGCCGGGTCCGGATACACCGGCACCTGTTGAACTGGCTTTTGCCGCCAGCTTTGCGGGGACCACTCCTGCATGGGACGACGTGCTCAACTCCGGAAGGCTGCGGTCTAGCAGAATCGGGGCCGCCGCGCCACCGCTTCGAAAGCGCCCAACCGGGCCTGCCGGGTTTCCCCGACGGCGGTAAGCGGCTATAGCGGTTCTTTGCATCCTCGGGCCGGCCGACATGAACAAAGCAGATCATTCCCACGACCCCGACGACATCGCCGCCCGGCTGCAAATGAAGCCGACGGTCAACTACCTCCGGGACTGGATCTATGGCGGCATCGACGGGGCAGTGACGACTTTCGCGGTCGTGGCCGGCGTCGTCGGAGCGGAACTCGACACCGGCGTCGTCCTCATCCTCGGCTTCGCCAATCTCGCCGCCGACGGTTTCTCGATGGCGGCGTCCAACTATTCGGGCACCAAGGCTGATCTCGACGACTATGCCCGGCTGAAACAGATCGAGCTTCGGCACATAAGGCGGCATCCGGAGGGCGAGCGTGAGGAGTTGCGGCAGATTTATGCGCGCAAGGGCTTCGCGGGCGAGGAACTCGAGCGGGTCGTCGACCTGCTCAGCCGGCATGAGGACGTGCTGCTCGAGACGATGATGGCGGAGGAATACGGGCTGACCGCCGTACAGCGATCACCGCTTCTCGCCGCACTGGCGACGTTCCTCGCCTTTATTGTTTGCGGGGCCATTCCGCTGCTGCCATTCGTCCTCGGATTCGGCGCGAGTGCCCTATATGCGACCGTCGTGACGGGGGTCGTATTTTTCTTCATCGGCACCGTCAAGTCGCGCTGGTCGACCCAGAGCTGGTACGCAAGCGGGCTTGAAACATTCATCATCGGCATGGCGGCGGCGGGGCTGGCCTATGCGGTCGGTGCGGCGCTCAGGGGCCTCGCCGGAGGCGTGGGACTTTAGCCCCGCCTGCCCTTGACCAGCCGGTAGCTCGGCTCCCTCAGCGTCACCATTTCCTCGGCTGTCGTCGGATGGACGGCGAAGGCCCGGTCGAAATCGGCCTTGCTCGCCCCCATGGTGACCGGAATTGCTGCGAGCTGGACGATTTCGGCGGCGTCGCGCCCGAGCACATGAACGCCGAGCACCTGGCCGGTCGCCCGCTCGACGACGAGCTTGATCATCACCTTCTCGGGGCGGCCGGACATCGAATTGAGCATCGGCCGGAAGCGCGTGAGATAGACATCGACCTCGTCGTGGTGGAGCACCGCGTCCTCCTGCGAAAGGCCGACGGTCGCGACCTCGGGCTCGCAAAAAATCGCGGTCGGGACGATCCGGTGATCGACGGCGACTGGGTTGCCGTTGTATTCGGTCTCGGCGAAGGCGGCGCCTTCGCGAATCGCGACCGGGGTCAGCGCCAGCCGGTCGGTGACGTCGCCAATCGCGAAGATCGACTGGATCGAGGACTGCGACCATTCGTCGACCTCGATGGCGCCGCGGGCGTTGCCAAGCACCCCAACCTTGTCAAGGCCGAGCCCGGCGGTGTTGGGCGCGCGGCCGGTCGCGAACATCACCGCCCCATAGTTGGCCGTGTGGCCGTGCTCGAACACAACCGCGATGCCTGCGGCATGTCTCGTCAGGCGCAGCGGCTGGGTATTGATGAGTATGTCGATGCCGCTCGCGGCAAAGGCCTCGCTCAGCCCGGCGCGCAGGTCGCCATCGAAGCCGCGCAGGATTTTTTCGCGGCGATAGCTGATCGTTACTTTCACCCCGAGGCCATGGAAGATGCTGGCGAACTCGGCGGCGACGTAGCCGCCGCCGACGATCAGCAGCGATTCGGGCAGGGTCTCGAGATCGAAGGCCTCATTCGAGGTGATGGCGAGTCCGGCGCCCTCGATTTCGGGGACGATGGGATGGCCCCCGGTGGCGATGAGAATCCGGTCGGCGGTCATCTCGGCCCCCGCCGTGACGAGCCGCACCGATTGGGGGCCGGTCAGCTCCGCCCGGTCGGAAAAGATGGTCACCCCTGCATCGACCAGCGCCGCCGCGTAGGCGGCCTCGAGACGGGCGATTTCGCCGTCCTTGTTGGCCCTGAGCGTCGGCCAGTCGAAACTGGCGCTGACCGTCCAGCCGAAACTCGGGGCAACCTCGAAGAGCGAGGGAAACCGGCTGGCATAGGCGAAGAGTTTCTTCGGGATGCAGCCGCGGATGACGCAGGTGCCGCCCATTCGCGACGCCTCGACGAGCGCCACCCGGGCGCCGTAGTGCGCCGACAGGCGCGCCGCCCGGACGCCGCCGGAGCCGCCGCCGATCACGATCAAGTCGTACTGGTTGGCCACCGGAACCCTGGGGGTGCGCAAAAGTCGGGGCGAAGATGCACAAAAAAAGCCCCCGCACAAGGCGGGGGCGGGGTTGCCGGGACCGGCCCGGTCAGAAGGTGTAACCGGCTTCGGCGAGACGGGCGCGCAACTGCAGCATGAATTCGTTCGACAGGTTCGTCCGGTAGACTTCGAGCGCCAGCGTCAGTTCCTGGTTGATCGCGGGGTTTTGTGCGACCAGCCGCTTGCCGACATCGGTTTCATAGAACGCGATGATCGCGATCAGCTCCTCGGGGTTGAAATGGATGGCATAGATTCGGGAGAACTGGTCGAAGAGCTCGTCCTTGCGGTCCTCGTATTCCTGCATGATGGCGATCGCCGCGTCGCTGATCGGGTCGGCGAGGTCGGGCGATTGCGAGACCAGGGTGCGCGTCGCCTGCACGGCGACCGCGACCACCGCCTGCTCGTAGAGCTTGGCGCTGTCGGTCAAATCCACATATTTGCGGGCGAGCGCCAAATGATCGGGCGAGATTTCCTGCACTTCCTGCGCCCCGGCGGGCGCGCCCAGGGCAAGGGCGACCAGGGCGGCGCCGATCAGAAGGCGAATCGGAAGTAGTGGGGACATGATGGATCAGCTCCTCGGTTCAGTTGGCCCGTCCGGCGCCGGCTTGCCCGGCCCGGAGGATTTCGAGGCCGGTCTCGGCACCGATATAGGCGATGTCGCAGAGGCCCAGAAACAGCCCGTGCTCGATGACCCCCGGAACCGCGTCGAGCGCGGCAGCGACGGCTTTTGTATCCGAAATGCGGCCAAAAAATGCGTCAATGACCAGGTGCCCGCCGTCGCTGACGAAGGGCTCGCCGGCCGAACTCAGCCGCAGCC
This sequence comes from Cucumibacter sp., assembly GCA_040881985.1. Taxonomy (GTDB): domain Bacteria; phylum Pseudomonadota; class Alphaproteobacteria; order Rhizobiales; family Devosiaceae; genus JBBECE01. The sequence continues at coordinate 61,857 of JBBECE010000027.1, read as the reverse complement.
GGGCCTCTGGCTCGGCGCCGTCGGCCCGCATGATCGAGGCGATGGCCTCCTGCGCATAGCCGAGACCGAATGGATCGACCTCGATTGCCAGCGGAAATTTGCCCAGCCGGCCGACGCGCTTGGAGGCGTCGGCGATGACCGCCATCCGGTCGGAGGCGCTGGCGACGATTTTCTCGCGCAGCATCGCACCGCCCCCGCCCTTGATGAGATCGAGCGAGGGGGAAATCTCGTCCGCCCCGTCGACCGTGACGTCGAGGCGTGGATACTCGTCGAGCCGGCCGAGCGGGATGCCCGCCTCGCGGGCCAGCCGGGCAGTCGCTTCTGAGGTCGGCACCCCGACACACTCGAGGCCCCCGGCGACGCGGGCGCCGAGCAGGGCAATGAAATGGCGGGCAGTCGAACCGGACCCCAGCCCGACGCGCATGCCCGGGGCGAGCTCGGCCAGCGCCGCTTCGGCGGCCATGCGCTTGAGATGGTCCGTCACCTGGCACCTGCACTGGGGCGAGCCCGGAAATCCCCTTCGGCCCATGCAATCGGCCTTTGTGCGCCGCCCTGTCAACCGCGGGGTCACGCAATGGTGAAGCCGCGTAGAGAAAATCTTGGCGGCTTTCGGGCAACATTGTCCCGGAAAACCGGTCCCGGCAGGGCGAGGCGGGATTGCAGAATCCGGCCGAGCAGGTAAACACCGAGGCTGGGCTGACGTGGGCAAGGCTCGCTTCGGTCCTCGGGCACGGACAGGCGGCAGGCGGGATAGAGCATGAGATTTCTGAAGTCGATATTGGCGGCTTTGCTGGCGGCGGCGATGGTGCTGAGCGCGGCGGCGCCGGCGGACGCCGAGCGCTATTACGATCCGGTGCAGAAGAAATGGTTCAGCGACGATGACGTTGCGGCCATGCAGGCCAACGCTGGTCGGTCCCGGCGCGGCGGCGTCTCGAGCATCAAACGCGAAGTTGTCGACTACGCGTCCAACTACCGGCCCGGCACGATCATCGTCGAGACCACGCAGTTCCGCCTCTACTACATTCTCGACGGCGAAAGCGCGATCGCCTACGGCATCGGGGTGGGGCGCGACGGCTTCCGCTGGTCGGGCACCCACCGGATTACCCGCAAGGCAGAGTGGCCGGGTTGGACGCCGCCCCCGGCGATGCGGGCGCGGCAGCCCGAATTGCCCGCCTATATGCCGGGAGGGCCCGGCAATCCGCTCGGGGCGCGGGCGCTTTATATCGGGTCGACGCTGTATCGCCTCCACGGCACGTCCGACCCGACAACCATCGGCCACAATGTCTCCTCGGGCTGCATCAGGCTGACCAACGAGGACATCATCGACCTCTACAACCGGGCGCGGGTCGGCACGCAGGTAATTGTCCGGCTTTAAGGCCTGACGAAACGTCCGGATTTCGGGTCAGGCCTGTTCGCTCGCGGGCGTGAATTGCGGTTGATAACGGCCGCGCCTATGCTTTGCCGATGATGGTCGCCACGCAATCCGTCACCCCACTCACCGACCGGTTCGGCCGGCGGATCACTTATCTGCGGGTGTCGGTCACCGACCGCTGCGACTTCCGCTGCCAATATTGCATGGCGGAATCGATGACCTTTTTGCCGAAGCGCGAGGTCCTGACGCTCGAGGAACTCGACCAGATCGCTTCGGCGTTTGTCGCCCGCGGGGTCACCAAGCTGCGGCTTACCGGCGGCGAGCCGCTGGTGCGGCGCGACATCATGGTGCTCGTCCGCTCGCTGTCGCGACACCTGGCAACCGGGGCGCTGAAAGAACTGACGCTCACGACCAACGGCAGCCAGCTTGGCCGTTTCGCTGGCGAGCTCGCGGGAGCCGGCATCAAGCGCATCAATGTGTCACTCGACACGCTCGATCCGCAAAAATTCGCCGAGATCACCCGTTGGGGACGGCAGGACCAGGTGCTCGGCGGCATCGACGCGGCCCTCACAGCCGGCCTCAAGGTCAAGCTCAATATGGTCGCCCTGCGCGGCGTGAACGAGGCCGAGATCGTCCCGATGATCCTCTGGGCGCATGGGCGCGGCATGGAACTGACCCTGATCGAGACCATGCCGATGGGCGAGGTCGATATCGAGCGGTCGGACCAGTATCTGCCGCTCGACGAAGTCGAGGCGATGCTCGTCCGGCGCTTCACGCTCGACGCCGACGACCACCGCACTGGCGGGCCGGCGCGATACGTGCGGGTGCGCGAGACCGGCGGGCGGCTCGGTTTTATCACGCCGCTGACCCACAATTTCTGCGAAGGCTGCAACCGCGTGCGGCTGACCTGTACCGGCGACCTCTATCTCTGCCTCGGCCAGAGCGACCGGCTCAACCTGCGCGACGTTTTGCGGGCGGAGGGGCCCGAAGCGCTCGACGCGGCGCTCGACCGGGCGATGGCAATCAAGCCGAAAGGGCACGATTTTGTTATCGGGCGCGGTCATACCGCACCCGCCGTCCTCCGCCACATGTCGGTGACCGGGGGCTGACTATTCCTCGCCGACATCGATATAGTCGAGCGGCAGGGCGGTCGTGTACTTGATCTGCTCCATGGCAAAAGCTGAACTTACATCGCTCAATGAAATCTTGGCGATAAGCGCCTGATAGAACTTGTCGTAAGCCGCGATATCCGGCACCACGACCCGCAACAGATAGTCGACGTCCCCGCTCATCCGGTAGAATTCGACGACCTCGGGAAACTCCTCGACCGCGGCGGCGAACCGCTTCAGCCAGGCATCGTTATGCTCGGAGGTTCTGACCGAGACGAACACCGTGACCCCGGCATTGACCTTCCGCGGATCGAGCACCGCCACCCGCCGCCGGATGATTCCCTCCTCCTCCATCTTCTGGACGCGCCGCCAGCAGGGGGTCGTCGACAGACCCACCTTGCGCCCGATCTCGGCGACCGGAGTGGTGGCATCCTTCTGCAACAGGGCGAGGATCTTGCGGTCGATCCGGTCGAGGGTCATTTGGACTCCTTGGCGCAAAGGAATTTCAATCGCGCGTCGATTCCGGCGCGAAATTGGAAAATTATCCGAATGGCCCCCCCGATCAACCCCCTTTCGATGCAAGGGGCGGCCGCGACGAGCCGGCGGTCGGCGATCGCCGGCAAAGCGTCCTTCGCGATCGGCACGAGCGCGCGGTCGGAGCGGCCGAAAAGCCCGAAAACCCCGGGCGTTGGCCCAGTCCGGCGCCTTTCCTTAGCGGGGAATTAACCGTCCGCTTGCTAGGGTCGGCCGAGTTCCTGCGTGGTGCTGCAAGGCATCAGTGGTCAGTATCGAGTAGCTGAATGCCGCTTGCGTTCTCAAAAACGCTCGACCGGGATGTCGCGTGGCAACCGCGCGACCGCGGCCGCCACACCCAGCGCACCGTTCTCGACGCCCGCCAGCGGCTCACCTCCTCGACCGGCACCCGCGCCTCCTACGACTACGCGCTGCTCAGCCAATACGTGAACGCGCGGCTTTCGGGCCTGATCGCAACCCCGGTACTGATTGCGATCCTGACGCTGGCGGTCTCACTGTTCGTCCCGCAGGTGGCGGCGCTGATCTGGGCGGCGATCGTGATATTCGCGCATTTCGGGGTGATCCTCGTCTGCCGGGAGTTCCGCACCGCCGACCCCAACAAGTTCGACGCCCAGCGCTGGACCACTACCTTTATCGCCGCCGAAACCGGCTATGGGGTTGCCTGGTCGGTGATGGCGCTGCTGACGCTGACCAGCGGCAGCCCCGACGTGCTGGTGATCCTTTTCGCGATGCTGCTCGTCGGCATGGCGGCGAACGCCATCTCGACCCGGACGCTGCCGGCGGCAACGCTGTTCTCGACGCTGCCCGCGACCTTCACGGTCAGCCTCAACCTCGTCGTCTTCGGCGGCTGGCTCAACTGGGCGCTGGCGGCGCTGGCGCTCGGGGCGCAAGTCTTCTTCTATTTCCTCGCCCGCAAGTTGCATCACGAGGAGATCAAGGGCCTCGAACACCGGGCGGAAAAGGACTCGCTGATCTTCGAGCTCGGCGAGGCGAAATCCATGTCCGACGAGGCGCGCCGGCAGGCCGAACAGGCGAACATTGCCAAGTCGCGGTTCCTCGCCACCATGAGCCACGAGCTCAGAACGCCCCTCAATGCCATCATCGGTTTTTCGGAAGTGATGCGCTCGGAGCTGCTCGGCCCGCACTCCAATGCGCAATACAAGGACTACGCCAACGACATTCACTCGTCGGGCGAGCACCTCCTCAATCTCATCAACGAACTCCTCGATCTCTCGCGCATCGAGGCGGGCAAGTACGAATTGCACGAGGAGGCGGTCAGCCTCGTCGATATCGCCGACGATTGCCGGCGGATGCTCGGGATCAGGGCGAAGGCGAAATCGATCGACTTGATCACCGATTTCGACATGTCGATACCGAAAATCTGGGGCGACGAGCGCGCCATCCGCCAGGTGGCGTTGAACCTCTTGACCAACGCCATCAAGTTCACCCCGCAATCGGGCAAGGTGCTGTTCGCGGTGCAGCGCTGCGCCGACGGCGGGCAGATGATCTCGGTCAGGGACAACGGGCCTGGCATTCCCGAGGACGAGATCGAAACCGTGCTCTCCTCGTTCGGCCAGGGCTCGCTGGCGCAAAAGACCGCCGAACAGGGCGCCGGCCTCGGGCTGCCGATCGTCCAGAAGATCATGGAGCTGCATCAGGGCCGGTTCGATCTTTTCTCGAAGCCGCGCTTCGGCACCGAGGCGATCGCCACCTTCCCGCGGGCTCGCGTCATGGATGCGCTGAAGCCGGTGGTCGAGCCGAAGAATAAACTCGAAATCTACCCGACCGCGAGCTAAATCGCCTTTCCGGACACGGCCGCCTCGGCGAACGTCGCCATGTTGGTGTGCATGTGCAGCGCGGTTTTGACCATAACCGCCGCCAGCGCCGCGCCCGTCCCCTCCCCGAGTCGCATGTCGAGATCGAGCAGCGGGGTCTTGCCCATCGCCGCGAGCGCCTTGCCATGGGCGGCCTCGGCCGAGCGGTGGCCGAAAAGGCAATGGTCGAGGGCCTCCGGATTGACGGCGTGCAGCACGGCGGCGGCGGCGGTTGCGACGAACCCGTCAACGATCACCGGACAGCGATTGTGCCGGGCGGCGACGATCGCCCCGGCCATGGCGGCGAGTTCGCGCCCGCCGAGGCGGGCGAGGACATGGAACGGCGAGGCCAGCGCTTCGCGATGCAGCGCCAGCGCCTTGTCGACCGCATCGGCCTTGCGGCGTAGCCCCGCATTGTCGACCCCGGTGCCGCGGCCAACCCAGTCGGCTCCCGTCCCGCCGAAAAGCGCGGCGCAAACGGCGGCGGCGACGGTGGTGTTGCCGATTCCCATCTCGCCCACGCAGAGCAGATCCGGCCGCCCCGCCACCGCCTCCATCCCATAGGCGATAGTCGCGGCGCAGGTCTTGTCGTCCATCGCGGCCGCTTGGGTGATATCCCCGGTCGGCAGATCGAGGGCGAGTTCGAATACTCTCAGATTGAGCCCGTGGAGGGCGCAAAGCTGCGAGATCGCCGCCCCGCCACGGGTGAAATTGGCGACCATCTGGGCGGTGACCTCGGCCGGATAGGCCGAGACCCCCTGCCGGACGACGCCGTGATTGCCGGCGAAAATCGCGACCATTGGATTGTTGAGCGTCGGAGCGCCCTTTTCCTGCCAGCGGGCAAGGAACCGCACCAATTCCTCGAGCTTGCCGAGCGAGCCCGCCGGTTTGGTGAGCCCGGCGTCGCGGGCGCGGACCGCCTCGACCGAAGCCTGGCTCCCCGCCGGCATGTCCCTCAGCAGGGCCTCGACGTCGGCAAAGGGGTTTGGCGCGGTCGAATGGGACATGACGGGTCGAGCCGGGCTCGCTACAAGACCGGCTGTTCTGCCCCAGTCCGGGGCGAATCGCAAACGCGCCAGCGAGGGCGGCTTGAACGACGATACACCGCCTCCGGAGACAGGTTGGGCCGGACCGATCCTCGCCGCAATACGGTTCTTCTCGCGTCTGCCCGCCGGCAAGGGCGCCCGGCGGCCCGACCTCGGGCGGATGGCCCCGCTGTTGCCGGTCGCCGGCCTCGCCATCGGCGCCCTGCCGGCGCTGACGCTGGCGGCGCTAACCTTACTCGGCACGCCACCGCTTTTCGCCGCCGTCGTGGCGCTGGCGGTCTGGGTGATCGTCACCGGCGCCATGGCAGAGGACGGGTTCGCCGACGCGATGGACGGGCTCTTCGGCGGGGCGAGCCGGGAGCGGCGGCTCGAAATCCTCAAGGACCCACGCCACGGCACCTACGGCGTCTCGGGGCTGGTGCTGAGCTTTTTGCTGCGCGCCTCGGCGCTGGCAACGCTGGTCTTTGCCAATCCGGTCACCGGGGCGCTGGCCTGGCTCGGGATCGGGATCGCGGCGCGCTCGTTTGCGCTGTGGCTGCCCGCGACCATGCCGGCGGCGCGCAGCGACGGGGCCTCGGCGGCGGCCGGTTCGGTCACCATCAGGGGATTCGCGTTTGGCGCCGGCCTCGCCGCGGTGATCGCCGGGGTTTTGGCGACCCCGGTCGTCGGGCCCGAAGGCGCAATTATTCTCCTCTTCGGGATGGCGCTGGCGATCCTTGGCTGGCGGGCGCTCTGCCATCATCTCGTCGGCGGGCACACCGGCGATTTGATCGGGGCCGGCCAGCTCATCCTTGAAATCGCCGCGTTGAGTTTCTTTATGGTGTGGGTCCGATAGAGGGACCCGCCATGCTGTTCATCGGCCTCGCGATCCTGATCGCAGTGCTGTTCGCGCTGCTCATCGCCTCCGACGCCGGGGTGCTGATCGGGCTCGACCAGGAGCAGTTCGGCCAGCTGGTCTTTCTGGTCTTGGTGCTCGTGGTGATCGCCGCGGGCACGTTGGGGCGGCGGGTGCGCGGCGGACAAATCCTCACCGGCATCGTCTTGTGGGCGGCGCTGTTCGCAGTCGCCATCGGCGCTTACACGTTCCGTTTCGAGATCCAGCACCTCGGGGGGCGGCTGCTCGGCGAGCTCGCCCCCGGCTCGGTCCAAGTCACCGATGGCGGGCACAGCGTGACGATCAGCCGGTCGTTCGGCGGCTCCTTCCATGTGGACGGCACGGTCAACGGCGCCGCGGTGCGCTTCATCTTCGATACCGGGGCGAACGCGGTGGTGCTGACCGCCGAGGACGCCAGGCGCGCCGGAATCGATGTCGAGAATTTGCGTTACACGGTGCCGGTGCAGACTGCCAACGGCACCGGCAGGGCAGCAATCGTGCGGCTCGATGAAATCGCCGTCGGCGGCATCGTGCGGACCGGCATCACCAGCTTCATCGCCGCGCCCGGCGCGCTCGACGCCTCGCTTCTCGGTATGACGTTCCTCGAGACGCTCGACTCCTACACGGTCGCCAATGACGGGCTGGAACTCAAGGGCTGAACCTCTTCGAGGACCGCGAAGGCGCGAGCGATAACTTGGGAGCTGGCGCCTTTTCGAGCGCCGTCAACCGTCAGAATCTGCCGGAATCGGCGGGCGCCGGGCCGGCCGGTGGCGAGGCCCAGAAGATGTCGGGCGATGCGATTCAGCTTCTCGCCCTCCCCCAGTTGCCGGTCGGCATAGGCGATCATCGCGTCGCGGATTTCGGGCAGTGAGCGCGGCGGGTGGGCGTCGCCGAAAAACTCCCGATCGGCATCGAGCAGCATGGCGGCGTTCTGATAGGCGGCGCGGCCGAGCATCACCCCGTCGGCATGGCGCAAATGCTGGTGCGCCTCGGCGAGCGAATGCACCCCGCCATTGACGATGACCGGCAGTGGGGAAAGCTCGGCCCGCAGCCGATAGACGCGGGGATAGTCGAGCGGCGGCAGTTCGCGGTTGTCGGCCGGCGACACGCCGGAGAGCCAGGCCTTGCGGGCATGGACGTAAAGCGCATTGACCCCGGCCTCGGCGACCATTTTGGCGAAGCGGTTCAAGTCGCGCTCGGTATCCTGGTCGTCGATGCCGATCCGGCATTTGACCGTCACCGGCAGGCTGGTCGCCGCTTTCATGGCGCGGACGCAAGCGGCGACGGTCTCGGGCTCGGCCATCAGACACGCGCCGAACTTGCCCGATTGCACCCGGTCCGAAGGGCAGCCGACATTGAGGTTGACTTCGTCATAGCCGAGCCGCTCGCAGAGCGAAGCGGCTTTGGCGAGTTCGCCGGGGTCGGCGCCGCCGAGCTGGGCGGCGACCGGATGTTCGGCCGGATCGAAATCGAGGAGCCATTCGGCGCCACCCCGGATGAGCGCGGCGCTGGTGATCATCTCGGTGAACAGCAGCGCCCGCCGCGTCATTAGCCGGAAGAAGAACCGGCAGTGACGGTCGGTCACGTTCATCATCGGGGCAACGGAAAATCGCCGCGCCATTTCGATCGGGGCCCTTGACATGGCCGCGTCCTCGCATGGTGAGGCCCGCCAAGGCAAGGGCGGCGGCGATTGACGGCTTTTGGCGCCCCGCCGATAGTTACGCCCCATGACCGAGACTTTCGCTATCGCCGCGCCGCGCGTCTTCGACGGGACGCTCTGGCATGAACGGGCCGCCGTGATCGTCGACGGCGATCTCGTGGCCGGGGTCACCCCGCAAACCGACCTCCATCCGGGCCTGCGGATCGAGCGGCTAGCCAAAGGATTGCTCGCGCCGGGCTTTGTCGATCTGCAGATCAATGGCGGCGGCGGGGTTTTGTTCAACGATGCGCCGGGCATCGACGCAATCAAAGCTATCTCGGCGGCGCATCTCAAGCGCGGCACGACCTCGATGCTGGTGACGCTGATTTCCGACACCGGCGACAAGATCGACGCCGCCATCGCGGCGGCCGTCGAGGCGCAAGAGGCTCGGGTGCCGGGCCTTCTCGGCCTGCATCTCGAAGGCCCGCACCTCGGGCCGACACGGCCCGGCGCGCACGACCCTTCCCGCATCCGGCCGATGGGCGACGCGGATCTCAGGCGTCTGCTGGCGGCCAAAGCAAGACTCGACGTGCTGATGGTGACGGTCGCGCCCGAGGCCATCACCCTCGATCAAATCGCGGCGTTGGCAAAAGCGGGAATCGTCGTCAGCCTCGGCCATTCGGAGGCCACCTTCGAGGCGGTCCGGCGGGCAACCGAGGCCGGGGCGCGTTCGGTCACCCACCTCTTCAATGCGATGAACCCGTTTCTGCATCGCGCCCCGGGCCTGATCGGCGCGGCGCTGGAGATCGGCCAGCTCAGCGCCTCGCTGATCGCCGACGGCGTCCACGTTTCCCCCGCCGCGCTCGCCATTGCGATCCGGGCGAAGCGCGGGCCGGGAAAGCTGTTCCTCGTGTCCGACGCCATGCCGACGGTCGCCTCGGACAAAACCGAATTCAATCTCGCCGGCCGCAAGGCGCGCCTTGAGGATGGCCGCCTCAGATTCGCCGATGGCACGCTTGTCGGGGCGCATCTCGATATGGCCGGCGCGGCCCGGTTCATCCACGACCATGTCGGGATCGAGACCGGCGAGGCCCTTCGAATGGCAACGGCCTATCCCGCCGAAGTGGCCCTATGCACAGGCCGCGTCGGCACCCTCGTGCCGGGCGCCCGCGCCGACCTCCTGCGCCTTGGCGACGACCTGACGGTCGAGGCCGTCTGGTCGGGCGGGGTCCGGCGCTAGGCTTTCCGGTTGATAGCGAAATTGAAATCGGTGGTGCCCACCGCCCGCGTCAGTTTGAGCCAGATCGGCAACACCATCTCCATGCCGCGCGCAGCGGTGAGATCGCCAAGGTCGATGATGTCCTGCCAGCCGAAGCTCTTCAGCAATTCGGCGACGTCCAGTCTGGCGTCCCGATCGTTGCCGCACAGGAACACGGTGTGCATGCCCGGCACCCGGGCCGGGTCGACCATCACCGCGCAGTTCATGGTGTTGAGCGCTTTGACGACTTTCACCGCCGGATAGGTCCGCTGGATTGTCTCGGCGAGGGAATCGGTGTTGACGACCGAGAGCGACAATTGTCCGTCGATGAAGCTCAGCGCGTTGGCGATGTCGATCAGCACCTTGCCCTTGAGCCTCATGGCGCCCGCCTGCTTGAGCGCGGCGAGCGAGCCGTCGCCCTTGGTGCAGTTGAGGAGAATCTCTCCATGGGCGGCAGCGGCGGTATAGTCGCCCGCCTTGCCGCCATGCTTTTCCGCCCAGGCCATCGCCTTCTCATTGGTCTTGGTGCGCGAACCCATCATCACATCGTGACCGAGCTCGATAAGTTTGGTCGCGATCGCCTCGCCCACCACGCCGGTTCCCAGGACGCCAATCTTCATTGCCTTGTCTCCTCGATGATCTAGCCGGCGGATTTCGCGAGCAGGCGCCGGACGGTTTCCCGCGCGCCCTTCTGGAACAGCGATTTCAGATGATCGCCGACGCATGTGACGAATGCTTGGTCGCCGGCCAGGTCGGTGCCGAATATTTCGGCGACCCCGAGATAGCGGGCCGCCAGCGCCGCGGGCCTCTTGCCCGTCTCGGAATAGATGCCGGCAAGACGCGCCGCTAAGGGATCGCGCACCTCGATCTTCTTGCCCTTCTCGTCCACGCCCGTAACATAGCGCATGAAGGCAGCGACGCCGAGCGCCGTGCGATCGTAAGCGCCGCCGCTCCGGATCCGGTCCCGGATGGTGCCGAGCAGGCGCTGCGGCAGTTTCTGCGAGCCGTCCATGGCGATCTGTCCGGTCCGGTGCCTAAGCGCCGGATTGGCGAAGCGGATCATCAGCGTGTCGCAATAGGCGCGCAGGTCAATTCCCGGCTCGACGAGCGTCGGGATGACTTCGCCGGTCATCATCCGGCGGACGAGCGCGCCGAGGTCCGGATCGGCGACCGCCTCGGCAATCGTCTCAATGCCGCAGAGGCACCCGAGATACGCGAGCGTCGAATGGCTGCCGTTGAGCATTCTGAGTTTCATCAGCTCGAACGGCGCCACGTCCTCGACCATTTGGACGCCCGCATCCTCGAAGCGCGGACGGGCGCCGGTGAAATCATCCTCGATCACCCATTGGCTGAATGGCTCGGCAACGACCGGCCAGGCATCCTCGAGCCCGAGCGCGCCGGCCACTTCGGCGCGGTCGACATCGGTCGTTGCCGGCACCATGCGGTCGACCATCGTCGAGGGAAAGCGCGTCTCGTTCTTGATCCAGTTGCCGATGACCGATTCGAGCCGGTGGGCAAGCCCGACCACGACGCGCCTTGTGATGATGCCATTGGCCGGCAGATTGTCGCATGAAAGCACCGTGAACGCCGGCAGCCCGAGCGCCCGCCGCGCCGCAAGCGCCGCGACGATCAGCCCCGGCGCCGAGCCCGGCCGGTCGGGGTGGGCCAGATCGTGGACGATGTCGGGATGATCGAGGTTGAGCTCGCCGGTCGCCGGATCGTGGCAATAGCCCTTCTCGGTGATGGTCAGCGAAACGATACGCGTGTCCTCGGCGGTGAGCAATCCCATCAGCCGGTCGCGCTGCGCCTCGGCCCGCAGCACCTCGACGAGCGAGCCGATCACCCGCATTTGCGTACCGCCTGCACCGCGCGACACCAGCGTATAGAGCCCGTCCTGCGGGTTCAGCGCTTTGGCCGTGTCGGGATGCTTGAGGCTCGCCCCGGCAATGCCCCAATTGGGATCGGCGTCGAGGAGTTCGTCGACATAGACCGCCTGATGGGCGCGGTGGAACGCACCGGCGCCGAGATGGACGATCCCGGGCCTCACCGCTCCCCGGTCGTAGCCGGGCGCGCGCACCGATTGAGGCAATCGCGCCAGCGTTGCGTTGGAAAGCCGCTCCGTCACAACTTGTAGGCCTCTTTGGCCAGCCGGTAGGCGAGATCGCGGGCCAATTCATGCGCCTCGTCCTCGCGCAGGCGATGCTCGGCGACAAGTTTTGCGAGGAACCCGCAGTCGACCCTTCGCGCGACATCGTGGCGGGCCGGGATGGACGGAAAAGCGCGGGTGTCGTCGTTGAAGCCGACCGTATTGTAGAAGCCGGCCGTCTCCGTCGCCAGTTCGCGGAAGCGCATCATCCCCTCCGGCGAATCGAGAAACCACCAGGGCGGGCCAAGTCTGAGGCAGGGATAAATGCCGGCGAGCGGCGCCAGTTCCCGCGAATAGCTCGTCTCGTCGAGGGTGAAGAGTATGATCCGCAACCCCGGCTCAAGCCCGACCGCGTCGAGCAGCGGCTTCAGCGCCCCGACGTAGTCGGTGCGGGTCGGAATGTCGAAGCCCTTGTCGCGGCCGAAGCGGCGAAACATCGCCTCCGAATGGTTGCGCCACGCGCCGGGGTGGATTTGCATCACCAAAGCGTCCTCGACGCTCATCTTCGCCATTTCGGTCAGCATCTGGGCGCGAAACAGCGCCTTGTCCGCTTTGTCGGCCTTGCGGGCGCGAACCTTGTTGAAAAGCTTTTCGGCGGCGGCCTTCGGGAGATTGGCCGTTTCCGCCGTCGGATGGCCGTGGTCGGTCGATGTCGCGCCCATCGACTTGAAAAAAGCGCGGCGCTGGCGATGCGCGTCGAGATAGCCACCCCAGTTCTCGGTGTCGCACCCGGTCAAGTCGCCAAAGACGTCGAGATGTAAATCGAAACCCTCGAAATCCGGGTCGACGACATTGTCGGGGCGGTAGGCGGTAATGACGCGGCCGCGCCACCCCGATTGGCGAATCGCGCGGTGATGGTCGAGCGTGTCGAGCGGGCTTTCGGTCGTGGCGATCAATTCGAGATTGAACCGCTCGAACAGCGCCCGCGGCCGGAAATCGTCGCGGCTGAGACAGTCGGCGATCCGGTCATAGGCGATGTCGGCATTCTCGCCTGACAGGGGTTCCGTCAGGCCAAAAAGATTTTCGAAAGTGTGGTCGAGCCAGAGCCGAGTCGGGGTGCCGCGAAACAGGTGGTAGTTCTCGCCGAAGAGGCGCCAGATTTTCCGCCCGTCGTCCTCGATCGGGTTGCCGACGCGCGCCGGCACGCCGAGGAGTTCGAGCGGGATGCCCTGCGAGAACAGCATCCGGAACACATAATGGTCGGGGACAATCAGCAGCCGCGCCGGGTCGGGGAACTTTTCATTCAGCGCAAACCAGGCCGGATCGGTGTGGCCGTGCGGGCTGACCAGCGGCAGACCCTTGACGCCGTCATACAGAGCCCGGGCGATACCCCGAACGATTGGATCGGCGGGGAAAAGCCGGTCCGGATGGTTCAACATGCCCGCCTCCCCTCAAACACGCGTCCGGCCCCTTGCCCCGGCGGTCCCGACCGGCCTAAAACCGTCGCGGCCGGCGCGCTCTGCCCAGCCGCCCGCCCGACGCCCCGTAACCCGTACAGGAAACCCGAGTTTGAGTCGCAAAAGCAAGCCCGACGCCGCCGGCGCCGCGAGGGATCGCAGATCGTGAGCATCCTCGACCTCCGCCCGGCGGAGAAGTGCCGCTACGATATTCTCTCGCTCGGCGAGATCATGCTGCGGCTCGATCCCGGCGAGGGCCGCATTCGCACCGCCAGGCACTTCCGGGTCTGGGAGGGCGGCGGCGAATACAATGTGGCGCGCGGACTGCGCCGCGCTTTCGGGATGCGCGCTGCGGTGGCGACCGCCTTCGCCAGGAACGACATCGGTCTGCTGCTCGAGGATCTGGTGCTGCAGGGCGGGGTCGACTCCTCGCTGATCAAATGGGTGCCCTATGACGGGATCGGACGGACGGTCCGCAACGGGCTTAATTTCACCGAACGCGGCTTCGGCGTGCGAGGCGCGGTCGGCTGCTCGGATCGCGGCAATACCGCGGCGATGCAGCTCAAGCCGGGCGATTTCGATTGGGAAAGCATTTTTGGCGAAATGGGCGTCCGCTGGTTCCATACCGGCGGGATTTTCGCGGCGCTCTCGGAGACGACCGGGGCGCTGGTGATCGAGGCGGCGAAAGCCGCCAGGAAGCACGGCACCGTGGTCTCCTACGATCTCAACTACCGGCCGTCACTCTGGAGGGGCTTCGGCGGGATCGAGCGTTGCCGCGGGGTCAATCGCGAGCTCGCCAAGTATGTCGACGTGATGATCGGCAACGAGGAGGATTTCACTGCCTGCCTCGGCTATGAAATCGAGGGCGCCGACAAGTCGCTGACCGGGCTCGACGCCGACAAGTTTCGGAAGATGATCGGCCGCGCGACCGCCGATTATCCGAATTTCAAGGCCACCGCGACAACGCTCCGGTCGGTCAAATCCGCGACGATCAACGATTGGGGCGCCATCGCCTGGGCGGGTGGCAGGTTCTACAGCGCCACCCATCGCGAGAATCTCGAAATCATGGACCGGATCGGCGGCGGCGACAGTTTTGCCTCGGGCTTCATCTATGGGATGATGAAGTTCGGCGACCCGCAGAAAGCCGTCGAGTATGGCGCCGCCCACGGCGCGCTGGCGATGACGACGCCGGGCGACACGACGATGGCGAGCCTTGAGGAAGTCGAAAAACTCGTCGGCGGGGGCTCCGCCCGCGTCGACCGATAACAACAGAGGTTCGGGACCCAAAAGTGCAAATAGAAGTCGAACTCGCCAGGCGTGCCATCATTCCGGTGATCGTCATCAACGACGCCGGGGACGCCGAGCCGCTGGCCGAGGCGCTCCTGAAGGGTGGCATCGACGTGATCGAGGTGACGTTTCGTACCGCGGCGGCCGCCGACGCGATCGCCAAAATCGCCAAAAGTTTCCCGGACATGCTCCTGGGCGCCGGCACGGTGGTGACGCAAGATCAGGCCAGGCGCGCTATCGATGCAGGGGTGAGTTTCGGGCTCGCCCCCGGCCTCAACCCCGAGACGGTCAAGGCCGTCCAGAAGGCGGGGAAGCTGTTCGTCCCCGGCGTGATGACGCCCTCGGAGATCGAACAGGGATTGTCGCTCGGCTGCAAGCTGCTGAAGTTTTTTCCGGCGGAATTGGTGGGCGGGGTCGCCTTTCTCAAGGCTATGTCGGGTCCCTATGCCGCCCAGGGGATCAGGTTTTGCCCGACGGGAGGCGTTGGCCTCGACAACATGAATGACTATCTGTCTCTCGATATCGTGTTTTCGGTTGGCGGGTCTTGGCTCGCCACCTCCAAGCAGATCGAAGAGAAAGATTGGGTGACGATTACCAAACAGGCCAAGCAAGCCGTGGCCAAGGTGGCGTGAAGCGCCCCAAGGAAGCAAGATGTCCGAGACTCTCGCCGCCCCTCCCCGCACCCTGCGGCTCCACCCGTCCGACAACGTGCTCGTCTGCATCGACCGGTCGGGCGACGCGGTCAAGCTCGCCGAAGGCGTGGTGACGATCGACCGCATCCCGCGCGGCCACAAGGTCGCCTCGCGCGACATCGCGGCTGGCGAGCCGATCCTCAAATTCGGCCAGGTCATCGGCATCGCCAGCGTGCCGATCGCGCGCGGCAAATGGGTGCATGAGCACAACACCGCCATGACCCCGAGCGAGCATGTCGTCGAGCGCAAACCCGATTTCGACTCGTTTGCGCTACTGCCGGAAAACCAGCGCGCGACATTCCAGGGTTTTCGCCGCGCCACCGGCCGCGCTGGCACCCGCAACTATGTCGGCATCCAGACCAGCGTGAACTGCTCGGCCTCGGTGGCGCGGTTCATCGCCCGCGAAGTCGAGCAGTCGGGCATGCTCGACGCCTATCCCAACGTCGACGGCGTTGTCGCTTTTGTCCACGGCAGCGGCTGTGCGATGGATTCGGCCGGCGAGGGTTTTCGCCTGCTCAGCCGCACCCAGTGGGGCTATGCCGCCAATCCCAATCTCGGCGGCGTGCTGATGGTCGGGCTCGGCTGCGAGTCCTTCCAGATCGGCCAATTCAAGAAGACCTATCATGTCGAGGAAGGCCCGACCTTCCGCACCCACACGATCCAGGATTCCGGCGGCACCCGTGCGGCGGTCGCCGAAGGTGTGCGCCGGATCGCCGAGATGCTGCCTTCCGTCAATGCGGCGCGGCGCGAAACGCTGCCGGCCGCCGACCTCGTACTGGCGCTGCAATGCGGCGGCTCGGACGGCTATTCGGGGATCACCGCCAACCCGGCGCTCGGCGTCGCCTCCGACATGCTGGTCCGGCACGGCGGCACCTCGATTCTCGCCGAGACGCCGGAGATTTACGGGGCCGAGCATTTGCTGCTCGCCCGCGCCGCGACCGACGAGGTCGGGCAGAAGCTGAAGGACCGCCTCGCCTGGTGGGACGACTATACGGCCAAGTTCGGCAGCGAGATGAACAACAACCCCGCCCCCGGCAACAAGCTCGGCGGACTGACGACCATTCTCGAAAAATCGCTCGGTGCTGTCGCCAAGGGCGGACAGGCACCGCTGATGCAAGTCTATGAATATGCCGAGCCGGTCACCCAGCATGGCTTCGTTTTTATGGACACGCCCGGCTACGACCCGGTCTCGGCGACCGGTCAGGTCGCGGGCGGGGCGAACATTCTTTGCTTCACCACTGGGCGCGGCTCGGCCTACGGCAACAAGCCGGTGCCCTCCATCAAGCTCGCGACCTCGACCGTGCTCTACGAAAAGATGACCGAGGACATGGACATCAATTGCGGGGAGGTGCTCGAAGGGGTGAGCCTGAAGGACAAGGGAAGCGAAATCTTCGCGACGATCCTGCGCGTCGCCTCGGGCGAGAAGACAAAATCCGAAAAGCTCGGCTATGGCGATGCCGAATTCGTCCCCTGGCAGGTCGGCGCGGTGATGTAGGGGCCGCCGCGCCTCAGACCGCGAGCCACCCGTCGTAATCGGCGACGAGCAAATGGACGGGCTTCTCGTCTTCCTCGATTTCCGAGAAGCGGCCGACATTGTCGCGGAAGATATTGTCCTTGAGGTCGTCGTTGACGGTCGAGACCTCCCCGATCAGCACATCGTCCCCCTCGCCCCAAAAAGCGTGCCAGACGCCGGGCAAGAGCGTCACCGATTCGCCCGGATCGAGCGCCAGCACTCCGCCCGCCTTGAGCTTGCGGACGATCCCGTCGGTCGGCACGCTGATCTCGGCTTTCGCATCGATCGTGCCGTCGGGGGCCGATGTGTAAAGCTCGATCGCCAGCTTGCCGCCGCCGCGATTGATGATGTCCTCGGCTTTGATCACGTGCCGATGCATCGGGGCGACCTGGTCCCTGAGCGAAATCATGATCTTTTCGGCATAGAGCATCCCCCGGCCCAAGGCGAGGTCGGCGGCCCTTCCATTGCGGACGGTGAACAGCGTCAGCCCGATCTCCGAAAAGCGTCCCTGCCCGTAGTCGGTAATGTCCCAACCGAGCCTTGCATCGACCACCCCCGCGATCTCGACGCGCCGTTTCTTCATGTCGTCGGGCGACCAGTAGGCGAAGGGCGGAAGGATATAGCCGAAGGAGGTGATGAACTCCTCGGCGCGAAGGATGATCTCGTTGACGGTGGAGCGTTTCATTTCGGATCGTGGCCTTTCGCCTAGTCGAATGTCTCGCGCAAATGCCGCACCTTGAGCGACTTTGCAAGGGCGGCGCGATCCGCCTTGCCTGTCGGCCGGAAAACCAGCCGCCGGGCGGCCCCCGGCAGAACCGTCAAACAATTGTCGGAAAAAGTGCCCGGCGCCTCGACTTCGGCCGAGACGAAGAAGGCCGGCTTGTCGGCGGAGAGGTAAAGCACCGTCTCGCCGCCCTCGACCGCCCAGCGCGCCTCCACTTTGGCCTGCTCGATCTCATAGGCCTTGTAGGGCGCGGGGAAGAAATCATTGTCCCCGAGCGGGCTGCCCTCGGCCCCGGCCCAGGAAAAGATCAGGAATTCGTCCTTGTCGAGCGTGGCTTCGGCGAGCGTCAGCACAGATTTCGCCGCGTCTAGGCCGATTTCGCCGCTCGCCTCGCCGAGCGGGCGCTGGCGGCCGTCGGTCTTCACCGCCTTGGCCGCGACCGTGATTTCGACCGCCGCCGCCCCGTCGTTGATCGCGACCAGCGCGATTTCGCCGGTCGTGGCGTCGGGGACCGCCACCACATTGACCGGGGCGAAAAAGCGGCGGGCGAGATAGTGCAGCAGTTTCCAGTTGCCGCCATATTCGAGGCTCGCCCACGACGCCACCGGCCAGGTGTCGCCCAACTGCCAATAGAGCGTGCCCATGCAGCGCGGCTTGGTCGAGCGCCAATATTCGATGGCGGTCTTCATCGCCAGGCCCTGCTGGACCTGACTCAAAAACACGATTTCCTCAAAACCTTTCGGAAAGCGGAAATACCGGCACATGGTTTCGAGAATCCGGGCGTTGCCGCCGTCGTTGCGCTGATGCACTTCCATCACCGGGGAAGACGGATTGCGGTCCTTGGCGTCGGTAAACGTCTCGATCGTCTTCATCGACGGGAACGACTGGAAGCCGAATTCTGACGCGAAGCGTGGATGGATGGTGCGATAGGCCTCGAACGACTTCGCCGAATGCCAGACGTCCCAGTAATGCATGTCGCCCCGGCCTTCGATGTGCCAGCCGTCGGCGAAGTCGAGATAGCCGAGCGAAGGCGATGACGGCCAGAACCGGCGATCGGAGTCCTCGGTCTCGCAGATCTCCTGCAGCATCGAATTGAGCCGGTCGTAATTGGCGAGGTGCCGGTCGCGGTTGTCGCGGGTCTCCGGATACCAGGTCAGCGAGCCGATGACCTCGTTGTCCCCGCACCAGAGCGCGATCGAGGCATGATGCGACAGGCGACGCACCTGCTGGGTAATTTCGGTCCTGACGCTGGCGAGGAAAGAACGGTCGGATGGATAGGGCATGCAGGCGAACATCAGATCGTGCCACAAGAGGATGCCGAGTTCGTCGCACATTTCGTAGAAATAATCCGGCTCGTACTGGCCGCCGCCCCAGACGCGCAGCATGTTCATGTTGGCCGCGACCGTCGCCTCGAGGAGCGGGCGCACGGTCTCGGGGGTGATGCGCGAGGGCAGCGCGTCGGCTGGAATCCAGTTGGCGCCCTTCATGAATATGTCGCGGCCGTTGACCCGCACCTTGAAGGTGACCCCGATCTCGTCGGGCTCGCACACGACCTTCAGCGTCCGCAGCCCGATCTTGCGATGCGTCGTCTCGCCATCGACGGTCGTGGCCAGCCCATAGAGCGGCTGGGCGCCCTGCCCCGCCGGCCACCACAGTTTCGGGTCGGCGATCGTCAGGCGATGGGTGAAGACGTTTTCGCCCGGCACCACCTGCGCCGCGCCGTTCACTCCCTTGCCGTCAAGCTCATGGCCGAGTGTGATTTCGCCGGCGGCAAACGCAAAGGCGCGGGTGCGGATTTCGAGCTCGACTTTGTCGGGCGCGTGATGCTGGAACACTTCGACGCTGTCGAGGCGGGCGAGCCGCGAGCGCCGCAGCGACATTCGCCCATAGACCCCGATCGGCATCAGGCAGATGTTCCAGTCCCAGCCGCCATGACAGGCGACCTTGCGGATGAAATTGATGTGCGGGGCCTTCTCGACATTCTTGGTGTAGGGGATCGGGAAAGGATGAGCGGCGGCGCGTTCGGCGGCGACCTGACGGGCGACTTCGAACTCGATCCTCAGCGTGTTGGCGCCGGCCCTGAGCTTGCCGGTCACCTCGAGATCGTAGCGGATGAACTGGTTGTCGAGCTTGCCGATCTCGATATCGTTGAGGAACACCGACGCGATGCAGTCGACTTCGCTGAGGGTCAGGGTCCAATTTCCGGCAAGGTCCGTGCCGGCGTCGAATTCCCGCGTCAGTGCCCAGGGGGTGCGGCTCACCCACTCCACTTTGGCTTCATTGTCGGCGAAATAGGGATCGGGAATGGCGCCGGCCTTGAGCAGCGCCGAATGCACGTCGCCGGGGAGCGCAATCTCGAAAGTGTCCTGCTGGCGCCGGCTGGTCAGCCGCCAAATACCGGCAAGGCTGACTTCCGCGTACCGGCTTTCCCCGCTCGACGCGGTGACGGCGCCTTGTTTCACTAGTCCCCCTGAACAGGCTGATCCGGGCCCTTATACGCGGCCCGGCTTGATCGCCGTATTAGCGCTCAATTTGCGTGGAGCCCCAGCCAAGGCAAGGCTCGCGGCCGCCTGCTCTCCGGCAGCCATTGTATCCGGGGCCACAAGGACTATTCAATGGCCAAGCGGCGCGCCTTGCGGCCGCACCGGAGCTTTTCGAGGCCGCCATGAGCGAGAAAGAAATCAACGCCGACAATCCCGGCCTGCCCCTGCCGCCGCCCGTCCTGCTCGGGCTGGCATTGGTCGTCGCCGTGGCGCTTGAATGGCTCGACCCGCTCCGTTTCCTCGATCCACCTTTCGGCTGGCAGTTCTGGGCCGGGGTGGGCCTCACCGCCCTAGCTGCCGGGCTGACGTTTTGGGGAGCGCGCGAATTCAGCCGCAGGGGCACCCACGTCAATCCGAGCCTGCCGGCAAAGCTGATCGTCGACAGCGGCCCGTTCCGCTTCGTCCGCAACCCGATGTATTCGGGCTTTGTGCTTTTGCTGGCGGGCCTCAGTCTCGCCATCGGACTCGAATGGGGACTGCTGCTCGCGCCCCTGCTGTGGCTCAGCCTGCATTTCCTCATCGTCAAACGCGAAGAGCGTTATCTCAGCGCCAAATTCGGCACGGTCTATGATGACTACCGGCGCCGGGTCAGGCGCTGGGGCGTCTTCTGAGCGCATCCCGCCGGGCTCTTGCCGGCTGATCGGCTCAGGCTGATTCCTCATATTCGGTAATCGGGAGAAACCCGCCCGACTGCCGCCGCCACAGCCGCGCATAGTGGCCGTTGCGGGCCAGGAGCTCGTCATGGGTGCCGTCCTCGACGACCTTGCCCTCGTCGAGGATGACCAGCCGGTCCATCGCCGCGATGGTCGACAGGCGATGGGCGATGGCGATCACCGTCTTGCCCTTCATCAGCCGGTCGAGCTGGCTTTTGATCGCCGCCTCGACTTCCGAATCGAGCGCCGAGGTTGCCTCGTCGAGAACGAGGATCGGGGCATCCTTGAGGATTACTCTTGCGAGCGCGACGCGCTGGCGCTGCCCGCCCGAAAGTTTGACCCCGCGTTCGCCGACATGGGCCTCATAGGCTTTGCGGCCGCGGGAATCCTCGAGAGTGACGATGAAGTCATGCGCTTCGGCCTGCCTCGCCGCCGCGATCATCATCTCCTCGGTCGCGGCGGGACGGCCATAGAGAATATTATCGCCCACCGAACGATGCAGGAGCGAGGTGTCCTGCGTCACCATGGCGATCTGCGAGCGCAGCGAATCCTGGGTGACCGCCGAAATGTCATGGCCGTCGATCAGAATCCGCCCGCCCTCGAGGTCGTAGAAGCGCAACAACAGATTGACCAGCGTCGATTTGCCCGCTCCCGACCTTCCGACCAGCCCGACCTTCTGCCCCCCCGGAATATCGAGGTTCAAATCGGTGATGACCCCGCGCGTCTGCCCGTAGGCGAAGCTGACTTGCTCGAAGCGGATGGCGCCCTTGACCTTGCCGATCGGCTCGGCGCCCGCCCGGTCGGCGACGAGCCGCGGCAGCGAGATCGAATTGATTCCGTCCTTCACGGTGCCGATATTCTCGAACAGCGCCGCCATTTCCCACATGATCCATTGCGACATGCCGAAAAGCCGCAGCACCAGCGCCACGGCGGTCGCAATCGCTCCGACGGTGACCGCGCCGTCGAGCCACAGCCAGATGCCAAGCCCGCCGACCGCCGCCAGCAGCGCGCAATCCATCGAATAGATGAGCACGTTGAGCGCGGTGTTGAGCCGCATCTGGCCGTGGACCGTCGTCAGGAACTCGTCCATGCCGGCCTTCGCATAGGCTTCCTCGCGGTGTGAGTGCGAGAACAGCTTGACCGTCGCGATATTGGTGTAGCTGTCGACGATCCGGCCGGTCATCGTCGAGCGGGCGTCGGCCTGCCGCTCGGCAATCCGCGCGAGACGCGGCACATAGTGCCACATCAGCCCGAGATAACCGGCAAGCCAGACGAGGAACGGCAGCATCAGCCGCAAGTCGGCGGCCGCCGCGATGATCAGCGTGCCGGTGAAATAAACCGCCACATAATTGAGCACATCGAGCAGCTTCATCACCGTCTCGCGCACCGCCAGAGCGGTCTGCATCAACTTGGTCGCAATGCGTCCCGCGAATTCGTTCTGGAAATAGCTCATCGACTGGCGCACCAGATAACGGTGAACGTTCCAGCGAATGCGCATCGGGAAGTTGCCGAGCAGCGTCTGATGGATGATCAGCGATTGCAGCGTCACGACCGCCGGCAGGCCGATCACCACCAGCACCCCGATGAGCGCCAGCCGCCCGCCCTCCTCCGCGAGAAACGTCTCCGGGCTCGCCGCCGACAGCCAGTCGATCACCTGCCCGAGGAAGCCGAACAGCGAGACCTCGGCGAGCGCGATGATCGTCGTCATCGCCGCCATCACCAGAATGAACGGCTCGGCGCCGCGCGTGTAATGCCGACAAAAGGCGATCAACCCACTCGGCGGGCGCGCCGGCGGGGCGGGCGGATAGGGATCGAGCAATCCCTCGAACCATTGATAGAAGCGAGCGAACATGGGTTTTCCGGGGGGCGGGGCGGCGGAGGGTTTTCGCCCCCGGCCGAGCTGGTTGTCAATCTCGTTCATTCGGCCGCCTCGGCCTCGGCGTCGGCATCGATAAACCCTCCCGACTGGCGCTTCCACAGCGAGGCATAGTGGCCGCCCCGGGCGAGCAGCTCGGCATGCGAGCCGTCCTCAATCACCCGTCCCGTGTCCATGATAACCAGCCGGTCCATCGCCGCGATGGTCGAGAGGCGATGGGCGATGGCGATGACGGTCTTGTTTGCCATCAGCGTTGCGAGCTGTTCCTGGATCGCCGCCTCGACCTCCGAGTCGAGCGCCGAGGTCGCCTCGTCGAGCAACAGAATCGGGGCGTCCTTGAGCAGGACCCGGGCGATGGCAACGCGCTGGCGCTGGCCGCCGGAAAGTTTTACCCCGCGTTCCCCGACATGGGCGTCGTAGCCGGTGCGGCCGTCCGTGTCGGCAAGGCCGAGGATCACCTCGTGGATGCGGGCCTTCTCGGCGGCGGCGATCATTTCCTCGTCCGACGCCTCGGGCCGCCCGTATTTGATGTTCTCGCGCACCGAGCGATGCAGCAGCGAGGTGTCCTGGCTGACGAGACCGATCGCCCCGCGCAGCGAATCCTGGGTGACCGCGCGGACATCCTGCCCGTCGATCAGCACGCGGCCCGCCTCGACATCGAAAAGCCGCAGCAGCAGATTGACCAGCGTCGATTTGCCGGCCCCCGACCGGCCGACCAGCCCGACCTTCTGGCGCGGTGAAATCACCAGATCGAAATGGTCGATCACCCTGCCCTCGTCGCCCTTCCAGTAGTTGAAGGCGACGTCTTCGTAGCGGATCTCGCCATTGGTGACCTGCAGCGCCGGCGCCCCCGGTTTGTCGAGCATGGTCAGCGGCCTGGCGATCGTCTCCATCGAGTCGCGCACCGTGCCAATGTTGCGGAAAATCCCCGAGGCGATGTCGAGGATCCAGCCCGAGATATTGACGATCTGCCAGATGAACGGGATGATCGTCGCCACCTGTCCGGTCGTCAGATCGCCGCGGTTCCAGCCGTCGAGCACCATCCAGGCGGTGGCGATCATCAGCGATGCGTTGAGGAAGAACAGCGACATCCACATCCGCGAGAACACCCGCATCAACATGCGGAACGCGCCGGCGTGCCGCTCGACCGAATCGGCGACGTAGCGATCCTCGCGGCCCCCGGTCGCAAAAGTCTTCAGCGTCTGGACGTTGGTGTAACAGTCGACGATCCGGCCGGTGACGGTCGACTTCTCGTCGGCGAGGATTTCCGACTGGGCGGCGATTTTCGGCATGAAATGGAAGGTCAGCGTCACATAGGCGACGAGCCAGAAGATCAGCGGCAAGATGTAATAGAGGTTGAGCCCGCCGAGCACGATCAGCGCGACGGTGACGAAAATCGTTGCGTACCAGACCGCGTCGATGATCTGAATGAAGCTCGTCTCGAGCGCCTCGCCCGACTGCATGATCTTGTTGGCGACGCGGCCGGCGAAATCGTTCTGGAAAAAGCTCCAGCTCTGGCGGATAACGTGGAAATGCGATTGCCAGCGAACGCGGTCGACAAGGCTCGGGGTGAGGGCGTGGAAATGAATCAGGATGTCGACGACGAGGATCGCCGGCCGCACCGCTACCAGCGCGGCGATGAGCAGCAGCAGGGTGCCATGTTGGGCGAACACCTGGCCGCGTTCGGTGTTGGTGACGAGATCGACGATGATGCCGAGATAGATCGGCAGCATGGCGTCGAGCGTCGAGCCGAGCGCCGTCGTCGTCATCTTGGCGGCGATGCCGCCCCGGAACTGCTTCAGGAAATAGCCATAGAAGCGCACCAGGCCGGCCGGCGGCTGCGGGTCGCGCGCCAGCGCGGTCGCCGGATAGCGGCGTTCAAACCAAGAAAATATCGCGTCCAGCATGGGCCAACCTCGTGCAAAGCCGGCCAGAATATCACCACGGGCACGCCGGCGCTGTGGCCTTGGGGCAACAGCGCGGCGCCCGGATGGGGAGGTTCGGGCCTTGACTCGTTGTGGCGGGCTTCGAGCCGAATCAAGGCGACATTTTGGCGGGGCAAATCAGAGCCAGGGAGCGGTTCGCGAGCCGGCATACGCAATGCGCCGCGCCAAGCGGCCCGCGCGCACGCCCGGTCGTCAACAATTTTTGCACAAAGTAAGTGACTCAAATGATTCGCAAATCGACGGCACTTGCGCGGCGCCTCCGATGAAGGGGCTGGACAAGAGTCGGTGTTTTGATTCAACGTTTTAGCGGACGGGTTGTTGGGGTTTCCCCGTTTTCACAGTCGATTTTGGAGGGGCTCATGGTTTCGGCGGAGCGATCCGGCGCGCGTCAATCAGATGTTACGGACATCGATCGCGTTGCTTCCGACCGGTCCGCTCCTTCGGCCAACTCCCCTTCCCTCCAGGCTTTCATGGCGACCCTGACCCGCTTCGCCTTCGGCGTTGCGGTGCTGATCGCGGCGCTCGTCGGCCTGTTTGCTGTCTATGACCGGGCCCGCTCGATCTCCGAAGCCGAGGTCCGGCTGGGGCTGCTCGCCCGGCAGGTCGCGGTCGCTGTTGCCGGCGCCGACCTGATGAACGCCCAGATCGCGCTCGCCTCAACCGAATCGGCCGCCGTCGGCGCGGCCATTGCCCTCTATCTCACCGACGCCAACGGGCGGCTCGTCGCCGCGACCGCCGAACGCGCCGCCATCGGGGCGCATTTCGACCGCGATGCGGTCGCGACCGGCGCGGTGGCGGCCTCGGCGGCGGCCGAAGGCGACTTCGGCTCAATCACCGCGATCATGCCGCTCGAGGCGGCGCTGGCCGGCACGGGCTTCCGGCTGTACATCGCCACCGGCGGCGGTATTCTGATCCTTCTCGGGCTCGGTTTCGCGGTCCTTCTGATGGGCCGGAGCCAGGCGGAAAGGCAAAGGC
Source organism: Cucumibacter sp. (assembly GCA_040881985.1). GTDB lineage: Bacteria > Pseudomonadota > Alphaproteobacteria > Rhizobiales > Devosiaceae > JBBECE01. Next base: position 36,459 of record JBBECE010000027.1, on the reverse strand, counting down.
AAGAAGCCGTGCGCCTCGTCGAGGAAGCCCGCGCCGAGCGCCGCCGTCCGATGCATCCGGGCAAGGCGACGATCCTCAACAATCTCGGCTTTGGCCTCGCCCGCTGGGACGAAGAGGGGGCGATGGTGTGGTGCAACCCCGCCTACCGGCAGCTGCTCGGCATCGCCCCCGACGTGTCGCTGTCGGGGCTCGCCTATGACGCGGTGCTGGCCCAGGCCAACCGGCCGCTCTTCTACAAGCCAATCGACGAGCTGGACGGGGTACGCCGCACCGAGGTCGTCTGCGACAACGGCGTCTTTGTTCTGGTCGAGGAACGGGTGGTCGAGGATGGCGGGGTGTTGACCGTTGCCTCCGACATCACCGCCACCAAGCATTCGGACCATGCGCTGGAGGCCGCCAAAGAAGAACAACGCCGCCTCGCCCGCCGCTACCACGAGGAAAAGCTCAAGGCGGAAGCCGCGAGCCGCGCCAAGACCGCCTTCCTCGCCCATCTTTCCCACGACATCCGCACCCCGCTCAACCACATTATCGGCTTCGCCGAACTCATCCAGCATCAGCTCTTCGGCCCCATCGGGGACGACCGATACGCGGCTTACGTCCAGGACATCAAGGGTTCGGGCGAAAGGCTGCTCGCCTCGTTCGCGCAGATTTTCGAGCTCGCCCAGCTCGAGGCCGGAAACGCCTCGGTCCGGCCGGAGGATTTGCGGGTCTCGACCCTCTTCCAGACCCTCGAGAACCGGTTCGGCGAGCGCGCCAAGCGCGCCGGGCTCTCCTTCGGCGTCTCGGTGCCCCAGGACGTCACGTTTTCCGGCGACAAGCAGGGGCTGACCCGGATGCTGGGGAACGTCATCGACAATGCGATCAAATTCACCCCCTCGGGCGGCAAGATCAAGCTCGCCGCCTGGGCCGCCGACGACGGACTCGTGCTCGAGGTCACCGACACCGGCATCGGCATGGGCGAGGACCGGGTGGCGCTCCTCAGCCAGCCGTTCATTCTCGGGGAATCGGCCTTCGGCGCCAACAGCGCCGGGCTCGGGCTCGGGCTCGCCATTGCCCGGGCTATCGCCGAGTTGAGCGGCGGCTCGCTGGTCATCGACAGCACCCCGGCACTCGGGACAACCGTCGCGGTCGCGCTCCCGCGCACCCGCGCCCAGCGCGGCGCGCAGGCCGCCGCCTAACCCTTCCCCGGCAAAAATCGCCCGAACGCCTCTCTCACCTCGCCCCGCATCGCCTCGAGATCGGCCTTGAGCCGGTCGATGTCGGGCGCATAGGCCGCCCGCAGCAGGAGGTCCCGGAAGCCGCCGGTCCAGGCCTCGAGATCGAGCGGGTCGACGAGGCACGCGCTCATCAGCTGCAGGATCGCCGTAAACGTCCGGTGGATTTGGGCGAGCCTCGCGCCCTCGGGCAGGACGCCGGTCGCGCCGAGCCGCTCCAGTACCTTCACCGGTGCCGCCCCGGGCGCGGCGATTTCCTCGCGATAGAGCAGCTGCGCCGCCTGGGCGATGAATTCGAGATCGATCAGCCCGCCCGGGACGAGTTTTAGATCGAAGTCATTCTTCGGCTTCCGGTCGCGCGCCATCCGGTCGCGCATCTCGACGGCATCGGCGATGGTTTTGGCGCGGTCGCGCGGCGCCGACAACAGCCCCTCGATCGCCGCTTCGATCTCCTGGCCCATGCCGGCATCGGCCAACACCACCCTTGCCCTGGTCAGCGCCAGATGTTCCCAGGTCCAGGCATGTTCGACCTGATAGGCGACGAAGCCGGCAAGGCTCGCCGCCAAAGGTCCGGTGTTGCCCGACGGCCTGAGCCGCATGTCGGTCGTGTAGAGCACGCCCTCGGCGGTCGGGGCCGAGAGCGCCGCGACGAGCCTTTGGGTCAGCCGCGCGAAATAATGCGGGGTCTCGAGGCCCCGCCGGCCGTCGGAAAAATCGGCGCCTTTCGGCGCGTCATAGAGGAGGATGAGATCGAGGTCGGACGTCGCGGTCATTTCGCGGCTGGCGAGCTTGCCAAACGCCAAGAGCGCGACCCGCGCGCCCTTGACCTCGCCGTGGGTGCGCGCCATCTGCGAGCGCACGCCCTCAACCACCCGCGCCAGCAGAATCTCGGCGATCGTGGCGAACTGCGCCCCCGCCCTCTCCGGGGCGATCGTCCCGGCGATCAATCCAACCGAGGTCAGGAACATCTGCTCCTGACCCATGATCCGGGCGCGGGAGATCAGGTCCTCGAAGCCGCGCGCCTCGCCGAGGAAACTATCGATCCGGTGTTCGAGCTCGGCGCGGGTCGGCAGGTGGCCGTAAAATTCCGGATCGATCAGCGCGTCGACCACATGGACCCGCCGCAGGACCTGCTCGGTCAGGCGCGGGGCCGACGACAACAGATCGATGAAGTGGCGCCTGAGCGGGGGGGCATTGCGCAACAGCGCGAAAAGCTGGACCCCCGCCGGCAGTTTGCCGAGGAACGTATCGAGGCGGCTCAGCGCCTCGTCGGCGTTGCCCGTCGCGGCGAGCGTGTCGAGCAGCCCCGGGACGAGTTCGGTCAGGTGCTGGCGCGCCAGGTCGGCGCGCGTCGCGGCATAGCCGCCATAGTGCCATTTGCGAATTGTCTTCGAAGCCGCCTCCGGAGCGCGAAATCCAAGCCGGCGCAGCGTTTCGAGGGTTGCCGGGTCGTCATGGTCGCCGGTGAAGACGAGATCGCCGGCGTCGCTGGCGAGCGACGCTTCGTCGGCAAACAGCTCGGCATAATTGTCGATCACCATTTCGACCGTCCCGCGATAGCGGGCTGCGAATTCCTCTACTTGAGCGAAGCCCATCAGCGCCGCGACCGGCGCGATCCCGGCTTCGGTGTCGGGCATTTCATGGGTCTGCTCGTCGCGGCGCATTTGCAGCCGGTTTTCCACTGCCCGCAAAAACCAATAGGCGGAGGTGAGTATTTCGGCCGCCGCCGTCTCGATGAACCGGTGGCGTGCGAGTTGTTCAAGCGCCCTCACCGTCGAGCGGCAGCGCAGCGCCGGCTCGCGCCCCCCGGCAATCAGCTGTTGGGTCTGGGCGAAAAACTCGATCTCACGGATGCCGCCGCGCCCCAGTTTGACATTGTGGCCGAACGCCCGCTCTCCGCCGACTTTCCGGGCAGCGTTGATCTGGCGCTTCATCGCCTGGATGTCGGCGATGGTCGCGAAATCGAGATGCTTGCGCCAGATGAACGGCGCCATTTGCCCGAGGAACGCCTCGCCACCCTCGATGTCCCCGGCCGCGGCGCGGGCCTTGATCCAGGCGGCGCGTTCCCAGTTCTGCCCGCGTGCCTCGTAATAGGTCAGCGCCGCCTCGGCCGAAATCGCCACCGGGGTCGAGCCGGGATCGGGGCGAAGCCGCAAATCGGTGCGGAAGACGTAGCCGTTGGAGTCGCGCTCGGCGATCAGCGCCGTCATCCGCCTGACCAGCTTTTCATAGAAGCGCGGCGCCTCGCCGGGCTTGCTCAGCCGCGCGCGAGCGGCGTCGTAGAAGGCGGCGAGGTCGATATCCGAGGAATAGTTGAGTTCGCGTCCGCCGAGTTTTCCCAGCGCCAGGATCGCCAGGCCCGACTGCCGCGCCGGGCGCGCCTCCCGGTCGACGGCGATGAGATTGGCCGCCGCCGCCTCGCGCACCAGAAAATCCAGCGCCGCGTCGATCGTGGCGTCGGCAAAGTCCGACAGCGCCGCCGTCGCTGTCTCGGTCGCCCAGGCGCCACTCACTTCCGCCACCGCCGCGATCAGGGCGAAGCGCCCCTTGGTCCCGCGCAGCGACGCCCGCAGTTCCGCTTCGGTCGCCGCCTTATCGGCGGCGTCCTCGACCTCGGCAATAAGTTGTCGGCAGACCTCGTCCGGCTGCATGCCGCGCGTCGCGGTGAACCATTTTTCGTGATGTCCGGCGAGTTCGGCGACGTACGGCGCGGCGGAGAAAAGCGTCTCGAGGGTTATCGGCATGAGGTGAGCTCAGTCCCGCGGCAAGCGCCCCGCAAGCGCCGCCCGTCAGCCGCGCGGCAAGATGAGCCGCAGGCGCGCGCCGGGTTTGTTGTCGAGAATCTCGACCCGGCCCTTGTGCAGATGCGCCACCGCCGCGACCAGCGACAGCCCAAGCCCCGAGCCCGGCTCGGCGCGGCTCTTGTCGAGCCGGACGAAGCGCTCGAGCACCCTTTCGCGCTCCTCGGGCGGGATGCCGGGTCCATGATCGGCCACTTCAATGACGATCTGGCTGACTTCGTCAAGCAGGCGGATCGTGACTTGCCGATTGGCGCCGGCCGAGAGCGGGGCATATTTGATGGCGTTCTCGACAAGGTTCACCAGCGCCTGCCCGACGAGTTCGCGATTGGCGCGGACCTTGACCGCCCCGCCAGTCTCGGCGCTGAGCCGCAGCCCGGCATCCTCGGCGACCGGCGCATAAAGTTCGGCCACGTCCTTGACGACCTCGCTCAGATCGACCGTCTCGAAAGCCCCCGGGACCGTTCCCGCCTCGACCCGCGCGATCAGCAGCAGCGCATTGAAGGTCTTGATGAGCTTGTCGGACTCCTCGATCGTCGTCTCGAGCGCGGCGCGTGCCGCCGCCCCGTCGGTGCCGTCGCGCAGCGCTGCCTCGACCTTGTTGCGCATCCGGGTGAGCGGCGTTTTCAGGTCGTGGGCGATATTGTCGGAGACCGCCTTGAGCCCCGCCATCAACTGCTCGATCCGGTCGAGCATGGCGTTGAGCGAAGTCGCCAGCCGGTCGAACTCGTCGTTGCGGCGGGTCATCGGCACCCTTTGCGACAGGTTTCCCGACATGATCGCCTCGGAAGTCGCGGTGATCGTATCGATGCGCTTGAGCACCCGCTGCGCCGAGACCGCCCCCGCCACGACCCCGAAAACAACGATCAGCATCACTCCCCAGAAAAACGCCTGCAGCACGATCACCGCGAACGAGCGCCGCTCGACGATGTCGCGGCCGACGACGAGGTGAAAACCCGACGGCAGGACGAAGCTCCTGACCATGGCAACGCCGGTCAGATTGGCACCGTCGTCAGCGAACGGGCGCTCGTAGGTGAAGGTGTGCGGCCCCGGCACCCGGAACACCTCGGCGGGCACGTCGAGGACGTTGCCGGCAACCCCGACCCCGTTCTGGTCGGCGACGTAATAGACGCCAGGCCCGGGGCTGCGGGCGAAACGCTGGATGGCGAGGACCAGCCCACGGGTGCCGCCGCGCTGATATTCCTGGCCCAGCTGGTCGAGCTCGCGCTCGATGGCGGTCGCCTGCTGCTGCTGGATCAGGAATACCGACTGGTAGGCGATGTAGCCGAGGATGGCGACCGCGAAGACCACAAAGATGATGAGGAAGATGGCGGTCAGCCGGAACGTCGTCGTGCGCCAGAGGCGCGACAGCCTATTCACGGATCACGTACCCGGCGCCGCGGACGGTATGCAGCAGCGCGGATTTTTGGCCGCGGTCGATCTTCGCCCTGAGGCGCGACATGTGCACGTCGATGACGTTGGTCTGCGGGTCGAAATGATAGTCCCAGACATTCTCCAAGAGCATTGTGCGGGTGACGACCTGCCCGGCGTGCCGCATCAGATATTCGAGTAGGCGAAACTCGCGCGGCTGCAGCTGCACCGGCTCCCCGCCCCGCTCGACTTTCCGCGACAGCCGGTCGAGGCTCAAATCGCCCACCTGATACGACGTCGCCGCCTCGGACGGCGCCGAGCGGCGGGCCAGCACCTCGATGCGGGCGAGGAGTTCGGAGAAGGCGTAGGGTTTGGTGAGGTAATCGTCGCCGCCGATCCTGAGCCCCGTCACCCGGTCGTCGACTTCGCCGAGCGCCGAGAGTATCAGGGCCGGGGTCGCGTTCCCCTCGGCCCGCAATTGTTCGATGATCGACAGCCCGTCGCGGCGGGGCAGCATCCGGTCGATGACGAGGACGTCATAGTCCATCGAGGACGCCATGGCGTAGCCGGTCTCCCCGTCCGAGGCGTGGTGGCAGACGTGCCCGGCCTCATCGAGCGCCCGGATCATGTAATTGGCCGCTTCGCGGTCGTCTTCGATCAGGAGGATCTTCATCTGGAGGAGTCTATTCAACCGGCCCTTCAGTAACAACGCCGCCCGGCTGGAGGGGACTTGCCGGGCGGCGCCGTTGGAGGCCAGCTATCGGGGGATTAGCTGGCGCTGAGGGGAAGCCCGACGAAGCGGACCTCGCCCCCGCGGTTCACCTTGACGAGGATGGTGGTGCGGCCCCCGTCGAGAACCGCCTCCACCGCAGCTTCGAATTCTGCCGCGCTGGAGATTTGGGTGTTGTTGGCTTCAAGGATCACGTCGCCGGTCTGGAAGCCCTTTTCGGCGGCGATCGAGTCGGGGTCGATCTCGGCGATCACCGCGCCGTCGCCGTCCTCGTTGGGCACCAGCGTCAGCCCGGTGCTCGTCGCCTGGGGCTCCGGCTTGGCGGGCTCGGGCTTTTCCGCGGCGCTTTCTTGGCTCAACGCGACCTCGTCGCTCAGCTCGGCGAGTGTCACCGAGATGTTCGCTTCGGCGTTGTCGCGCCAGAGGGTGATCTCGACGACACTGCCCGGGTCCATCGCGGCGATGGTCCGGCTGAGATCCCGCGAATCGTCGATCGGCTCGCCGTTGATCTTGAGGATCACGTCGCCCGACAGAATCCCCGCCTTCTGGGCGGGCGAGTCGGGACGCGGCTCGGTGACGAGAGAACCCCTCGCCTCGGCGAGTCCGACGCTTGCGGCGATGTCGTCGGTGACGTCCTGGATGGAGACGCCGAGGAAGCCGCGGGTGACGCTGCCGTCATCCATTAAATCCTCGATCACCGCCTTGACGGTGACGGCTGGAATGGCAAAGGCGATGCCGATGCTGCCGCCGTTCGGCGAGAAGATCGCGGTGTTCACCCCGACGACCTGGCCACTGACGTTGAACGCCGGGCCGCCGGAATTGCCGCGGTTGACCGCCGCGTCGATCTGGATGAAGTCGTCATAGGCGTTGGCGTCGATGTCGCGGCCGCGGGCCGAGACGATGCCGGCCGTGACCGTGCCGCCGAGCCCGAACGGATTGCCGACGGCGACCACCCAGTCGCCGACCCGCGCCTCCTCGTCGGAGAATTCGACATAGGGCAGCGCGGTCGCGCTTTCGATCTTCAACAGCGCCAGATCGGTGCGCTCGTCGGCGCCGACGACCGTCGCCGTGCGTTCCTCGCCGTCGTCCATGATGACGATAACTTCGTCGGCCTCCGAAATGACGTGGTTGTTGGTGACCACGAAGCCGTCGGCCGAAATGATGAAGCCCGAGCCGACCGCCTGGGCGAAGCGCGGGCGCTGCGGCCGTCCCTCTTCATTCTGCTGATTGCCGAACTGGTCCTGGAACTCGCGGAAGAAGCGCTCCAGCGGATGACCCTGCGGCAGGTCGGGGAACTCGAACTCGAACTGGCCGCCGCCCGGCCCGGTCACCTGGCTGGCGACTTCCGAGCGGACCCGAATCGAGACGACCGCCGGGCTGACCGCCTCGACGAGGTCGGCGAAGCTGAACGGCGTAACGGACGGAACCGAAATCTGGGCATTGGCCGGACCGGAAGCGAAGAACACCCCCGTCGTCACCGCCGCCCCGGTGAAAAGAACCGCCGCGGCCGCGGCCATCGTCAGGCGCCTTTGCGCCGCTTTGCTGGGTAGTTGCATTTGCTGCTCCCTGGGACGCCCCGTAGCGAAATTCGCCCATAGTGGTGCGCCGGGGCGCCTTACCCCGCCCTTTCAGCCGGATTAAATTCTCGTAAGGCTTGCGGCGGAAAGGCGGCGGGCGCTCAGGGCCGGTCGTCGTCGTTGAGCAACCGGTCGATCCCGGCCTGCTCGTCGGGGCCGAGCGCCGTCGGGATCGCACGGCGGCGGCGCAGCGCGAGGACAATCGTCAAAACCCCCGCTGCAAAAAGCAGCGGCGCCGCGCCCCACAGCAGAATTGTCCGCGCATCGACCGGCGGGCGCAGCAGCACGAATTCGCCGTACCGGCCGACGACATGGGCGACGGCTTCCGCGTCGGTGTCCCCGGCCGAAAGCCGCTCGCGCACCAGCAGGCGCAGGTCGTGGGCGAGCTCGGCATTCGAGTCGTCGATCGACTGATTCTGGCAAACGAGGCACCTGAGCTCCGCCGAGATCGACCGGGCGCGGGCTTCGAGCCCCGGATCGGCGAGCATTTCGCCGGGCTCGACGGCAAGGGCTGCCGCCGCCATCGCCAGCATCAATGCGAGGAAGAGGCAGCGGATCATTCGGCGGGTTTTTCTATTTGCTGCGCGGTTCGCGAGGGAACCCCGAGACGCAGTCGCCGGTCGGTGAGCGAAATGAGCCCCGCCATCGCCATCAGCACCGGGCCGAGCCAGATCAACAGCACAAACGGCTTGAACCAGATGCGGACCACATGCCCCTCCGCGGACCGGTCGCCGACCGAGACATAGAGTTGCGAGAAGCCATAGGTCGCTATGCCCGCCTCGGTCGTCTCGATGCCCGAGGCGATAAAGATTCGCCGCTCAGAGGCGAGCGTGCCCGCGCCCGCCCCGCCGACCGTCAGCGTCACCCGCTCGGCGGTGTAGTTGGGACCGGGCAATGTCTCGTCGCCAAGCAGCGTCAGCGTGAAGCCGGAGAGTTCGACGCTCTCCCCCGCCGCCATGGTGGTGATGAGCTCGCTCTCGTAGGCACTGACCATGACGATGCCGATGACGCTTACTCCGACGCCGAAATGCGCCAGCGCCGACGAGAACGCCGAACGCGGCAGCCCGGCCAGGCGGCGGATTGATTCGCCGGTCGAGACCTGGAACAGTTTTCCGCGCTCGGCGAGGTCGGCAATCGCCCCGATGGTCACCCAGAAGCCGAGGAGCAGCCCCAACGGAGCAAGGCTGAAGCCGTCCCACAGCAGCGCCGAGGCGATGGTCGTCAGCACCACTGCGACGACCACAGCAACCAGAAGCCGCTGGCCCGCCGCCAAGAGGTCGGCACGCTTCCAGGCCAGCAACGGCCCGAACGGCATGACGATCAGCAGCGGTGTCATCAGCACCCCGAAGGTCAGATTGAAATACGGCGGGCCGACCGAAATCCGCGCCCCGGTCAGCGCGTCGAGAACGAGCGGGTAGAGCGTGCCGGTCAGCACCGCGGCGCAGGCGGTGGCAAGGAATAGATTATTGAGGATGAGCGCCCCCTCCCGGCTGACCGGCGCGAACAGCCCCCCGGCCCGCAGCGTTGGCGCCCGCAGCGCGAACAGCACAAACGCCCCGCCGATGAAGCTGCCGAGGATCGCCAGAATCACCAGCCCGCGCGCCGGATCGGACGCAAACGAATGCACCGAGGTGAGAATGCCGGAGCGCACCAGGAAAGTGCCGAGCAGCGACAGCGAGAAGGTCAGGATCGCCAGCAGAATCGTCCAGATTTTCAGCGCGTTGCGTTTTTCCATCACCAGCGCCGAATGCAGCAGCGCGGTGCCCGCGAGCCACGGCATGAAGCTCGCATTTTCAACCGGGTCCCAGAACCAGAACCCGCCCCAGCCGAGTTCGTAATAGGCCCAGTACGAGCCCATGGCGATGCCGAGAGTGAGAAACAGCCAGGCGGCAAGCGTCCACGGTCTCACCCACCTTGCCCAGGCGGCGTCGATCCTTCCCGAGATCAGCGCCGCGATGGCAAAGGCGAAGCAGACCGAAAAGCCGACATAGCCGATGTAGAGCAACGGCGGATGGATCGCCAAACCGATATCCTGGAGGATCGGGTTGAGATCGCGGCCCTCGAGCGGGGCCGGATCGAGCCGGGCAAACGGATTGGAGGTGAACAGCGTGAAGCCGATGAACGCCGCCACCAGCAATCCTTGAACGCCGAGCACCAAAGTCCGGAGTTCGCCCGGCAGCCGCCCCCCGAACTGCGCCACCGAGGCCGCGAAGGCGACGAGAATCATGACCCAGAGCAGCATCGAGCCTTCGTGGTTGCCCCAGACGCTGGTCAGTTTGTAGAGCGCCGGTTGCAGAGTGTGGGAATGCTCGAAGACCAGCGCCACCGAGAAATCCGAGGTGAGGAACGCGGCGGCAAGGCTGGCGAAAGCGCCGGCGACCAGCAGGAATTGCAACAGCGCAGTCTGCCTTACCATCGCCTCGACGCCCGCCGAGGGTCTTCGCCAAAGCAGCAGTCCGCCGCCCGCCTGCGCGACCGCCATCGCAAAGGCGAGGATCAGCGCGAAGTGCCCGAGCTCGATTGTCATGGCGCGCGACACGGATTGTCGGCGGCGGGGAGCGGCGCGCCCTGCTGCCCTTCATACCATTCGCCGCGCGCCTTCAATTCGTCGACGATCTCCTTCGGAATGTAAGTCTCGTCGTGCTTGGCCATGATCGCGGCTGCGGCGAACGTGCGGTCCGGCATCAGCCGCCCGTCGGCGACAACCCCCTGGCCTTCGCGAAAGAGATCGGGGACAAGCCCCGAATAGGTCGCGGCGACGTCCGCTTGCCCGTCGGTGATGGTGAAGCGCAGCGCCTCGCCGTCGCGCGCGCAGCTCCCCGCCTTGACCAGTCCCCCCAGGCGGAAGGCGCGGCCGTCCTCGACCGCATGGGCCACGAGTTCCGACGGAGTGAGGAAGAACGAGAAAGTCTGCTGGAAGGCAATCGCGATCAGCACCACGGCACCGAGCAGCACCGCCCCGATCCCGCCGATGACAAGAAGCCTTCGCTGTTTGCGGGTCATTCGCCGCCTTCGGCGAGCTTCGCCTCAACGAAGCCCAGCGCCTCCCGCGCCGACTCAAGCCAGGGCGCATCGGCCGGCCCGATGGCAATCACTTCTTCCCAGAGCGTTCTTGCTTCGGCGTATCGCCCGGCGCTTGTCGCCTCGCTCGCCAGATAATAGCGGGCGCGCGCTCCCGCCGGGTCCGCTGCCGCCGCCCGCAAGAGCGACAATGCCTCGCCCGTCGCCTCCCCGCCATTTTCAGCGATCAGCGCCTCGGCCAAATCCGTCTGCCGCTCCGCTGAAACGCCCCCGAGCGCGACGACTTGGCGAAAGGCGGCAACCGCGTCGGCGGCACGCCCGATCCTCAAATAGACCGGCGCGATCAATTCCCATCCGGCAAGATCGTCGGGCGCTGCTCGCAATCGCTCTTCAACCCCGGCGACGGCTTCGATGAGATCGTTGCGGGCGGCGATTTCGGGCCGCCCGGCCGCCGGCTGCCCCGGCAATTCCGGCCTTCCGATCAAGCCATAGGTCGCAAGCCCCAGGATGGCCACGATCGGCAGCGCCAAAAGCGGCGACCACCGGCTGCCGCGCGGCCGCGGCATGGCCCGCCACTCATTTTCCCCCCGCAATAATTCGCGCCCCATCTCGGCGCGCGCCGCCTCGGCATCGGCAAAGGCGATCGTCCCGGCCGCAAGATCGCGGTCGAGTTCCCCCAACTGGGCGCGGTAAAGCCCGACCGGTCCACTACTTTTCGACGCCGCTCGCGCATTGACCGGGGGCCGCGTCGCCGCATAATAGAGGGCCGCGCAGCAAAGGGCGGTCAGCAGAATTGCAGCAAGCCAGACGCTCATGCCGGTGCCGTCGTCGCGCCTTTCCCCGGGTGACGCCCGGCCGCCCGGGGTTGGCGGGAATGGGGACGGAGCCGGTCGATGCAATCCAGCCAGTATGACCTGGCGGTCTTCGGGTCGACCCCGCTGGCGCTCTATCTAGCAGCCATGTTGGCCGAAGACCAATCGCGGCGAATTGTCCTCATTCACAATCCGGCGACGCGGGTCCGGCTGCTGCGCGGCCTCGATCTGTCGGTCGGCGCGCTGACCAGGCCGGAGGCCTGGCGGCGGCTTGTCGAGGGGACCGCCGAAACTCTCCGCCGGCTCGGCGGGGCGGGACTTTCCGGCGCCCTCGAGCATTGCGACATATTGATGATGCGTGCCGGTCCGCCCGGCCGCGCCGCGCTCGGTCATGTGCGCGCCATGGCCAGTGCCCACGGCATTGCCGTGGAGCGGATCGCCGCGCCCGCCAACCCGGCATGGGACGCGGTGGGTCGGGGCGCCCATGCGCTCCTCATCCGCGACGCCTGGAGGTTTGCCGGCGAGCGCGGCCATGACGGCTTCGCCGCCTGGCACAAAAAGCTCGGCGTCGAGCGGCTGGCCCGCGCCGGGATAGAGGAATTGCTGATCACCCGAGACGGCACCGTTCGGATGAGCGTCGGCGGGAGGCGGATCGCCGTCGACAATTCTATCCTCGCCGACGACGAGGCGATCCACGACCATGCCAACGCCCCCGACGTCAGCGTCGGACTGCGCAGCCAGGTCAGGACCGGATTTCTCACCGAGCCGATCGCCGAGCGGCTGCCCGGCCGCGTCACGGTCGTCCTCGGCGAAGGCTTCTCGCTGTTGCAGCGGCCCGGCGGCGCGCTCTCGGCCATCGGGGACGGGGCGGGCGGGCCCGCCGCCGAGCGCCTCCTGCGCTTTCTGCCGATGTTCGAGAATGCCCGGCTCGCCGGACGGGCACATTTTCATTCATTCGACTCGCGCGACGGCGCGCCGCAGGCCGGGCGCGGCAAGACCCGCCGCACCTCGATCGTCGGCGGGCTCGGCGAGAGCGGGTTTTTCCTCGCCCCGTCGCTGGCGCGTTATCTCACCGGCGCCGCTTCCCCCGAGGAAAAGTCCTTCTGGGCCGCCCGGGCGCTTGGCCGCGATGGCGGCCCCCGCGTCGATGAGCTCGGCGCGTCGCTCCTCGGTGCGGCGTGACGCCGCGTTGCCGGCTCGCCGATACCGGCGCGCACCGGCTTGCCGGCGCTCTGATCGACCGCAACCGGCCGCTCAAATTCCGCCTCGACGGCATCGAAATCGACGGGTTTGCCGGCGATACGGTTCTCTCCGCGGCGATGGGGGCCGGGTTTTTCGGCTTCGGCACCCATGAAGGCGCGATCCTCCAGCTTACCGGGGACTGCCCGTTCTTCGTCCATTCCGGCGCCGGCGGCGAGACGCCGAAATCGGTGATCCATGCCGCCCGCCTGCCGGTCGCCGATGCCATGGAGCTCTCGACGCTCGCCCCGCTCAAAGTCGAGGGCGGCCTGCGCTTGCCCTTTGCCCGCAAGCGCGAGGGCCTCAGATCCCTCGACCAGGCCCTGAGCCCGCCGGAGCCCAACCGCGACGGGGTCAGATTCGCCACTTCGACCCGCAGCGCCGAGGCCGACTTGATCGTCGTCGGCGGCGGGCTCGCCGGGCTCTCGGCGGCGCTGGAAGGCGCCCGGCAGGGGTTAAAGATTCGCCTCTTCGAACGCGGTCCGATGCTTGGCGGGCTCGCCGACTATTTCGGCCGCGCCGAAGGCGAAGAGCCGCCCGAACAGGCGGTCGCCGACCTTTCCCGGGCGGTCGAGTCGAACGACGCCATCACCATCCACACTTTCGCCGAGGTCACTACTGCCGGCGACGGCGCGGTCGTGGCACTTGCCACCGAAAGCGCCGAGTATGGCGCGGTCGCCGTCGCTCGGCTGACCGTCCGGGCGCCGCACATTGTGCTGGCTACCGGCACCCGGGAAAAGCTGCCGTTGTTCGCCGGCAATCGCGCCGTCGGGGTCGTCCCCGCGATCGAAGCCTGGCGGATGGCGTCACTCTATGGGGTCTGGCACGGCGAGACGGCGCAGTTCGCGCTGTCGGCGAGCCAGGCCTACCGGTTCGCGCTGGCGCTCGCCGATGCCGGGGTTTCGGTTGCCCGTATTCTCGATTCGCGCCCCGATCCTGCCTCGCGCTTTATCGCTTTCGCCAAGGCCTATGGAATTCGCCTGACCCACGGCGCCGAAGTCTTCGAGGTCGAGCGCCAAGAGGATTTGACCGGCGGGCTGAAAATCAATTCGCGGATCACCGTCGCCGGAGCGCGGCCGGGCGCCGACATCCAGGAGTGCGACACGCTGGTGATTTCGGCGGGATTGCAGCCGGACCTGACGCTTTGGCTGCAGGCGGGGGGCGGGGTCGCCTGGGACGCGCAACGGCAAATCCTGATGCCCTCGCGCCGCGAGGCGGGGATCGCACTTGCCGGCGCTTGCGCCGGGCTGCGGACGCTCGAGGGCGCGACGGTCAGCGGGTTGAACGCCGTGCGGCTGCTTCTCAAGCAGAAGCTCACCCGGCTCGATGAGAAGCTCATCGACGAGGCGTTCGAAAGCCGCGACGGGGTCTGGCCGGTGAGCCTGCCCGCGCCGCGCGATGGGCTGCCGGGCTATTACGATACCGGGGCGAGCCTCGCGACGATCCCGTTGGCCGCCGAACCGCGCAGCCTCGTCAAGCGCCTCTTCGCCGCCGGGGACGAGACGATCCCGCAGGAAGCTATCGCGCTCAGCATCCTCGCCGCCGCGGCGAAAGTCGCCTCAGGCGAATACGAGCCGCAATCGGTGCCGGTCGCTGCCGCCGAGCGGATCGTCGAAAGCCGGACGCTTCGCCATGAAAGCCTTGGCTTTGCGATGCGGCCCCTACCCGCCGCCGAGCTCGCCCCCGACGAAGACGGCTGGACCCTCCCCGCATTCCTCGAAGGACGATTCGGGGCGAAGCCCGCCCTCTACCTCCTCAAACCCGACGACGATCGCGCGGTCGAAGCCGGCCGGCTGATCTTTCTGTCGTCCGACCTGAAGCGCCCCGAGGACGCGATCGGGGTGGCGCTTGGCGCGGCGCGCGGCGCGGCGGGGATGACGGTGGTGCTCGGTCCGGGGAAAGGTCTTGAGGAGGGACAGGCGGTTTCGATCGCCGACCTCGGCGTACGCGTGCCGGGGCGGCTAGTGAAACTCCTCCGCCGGCTCTGAGGCCGCTAGTTCGTCGCCACCACCAGCCATTCCCCGCCCGCCTCGCGGCAGGCGGTGCCGGAGCGGCTGTAGTCGACGCCTCCGATACGGACGAGATGGCTGAAATCGCGGCAGTCGAGCTCGTTGACCTTGACGAAGGGCCCGACGGTGACCTCGCCCGAGGCCGAGACGTCGCCCTGCCAGAGGCGCGGGGCGCCCGGCCGGCCGAACTGCAGCGCGTAATACTGCGCCGAGGCCGCCTCGCTCTTTTCTTTTTCGGTCATTTTCGCGGCCGCCGCCGGATCGAGAAAGCCGAGAATCGTCGTCGAGGCGAATTGCGCCGTCGGGGTCGCCGCTGCGGCAATTTCGCTGTCCTGGGTCGCGGAGAAGGCCGTCGGCGACATCGCCTCCATCCGGGCGCAGCCGGCAAGGGCCAGCGAAGCGAACACTACAACAGGCAGCAGACGCGGCATGGCGGCCTCTTGGCGGCGGGATGGCGGCTTTCTCGACCGCCATTGGGGCGGAAATTGGATCAGCGCGGCATAATACGCGCCGCCGGAAGCGTCAACGTCGCCCTGAGTCCGCCCGGCCCGGCCCGGCCGAGATCGAGCGAGCCACCATAAATCGCCACCAGTTCCTTGACGATACCGAGGCCAAGCCCGGAGCCAGGCGCTTTTTCGTCCAGCCGGACACCGCGCCGCGTCGCCTTGTCCGCCGCTGCGCCGTCGAGCCCCGGCCCGTCATCCTCGATTTCGATCGTCAGCTTCTCCCCGCCCGGAGCGAGCCGCGCCGAGACCGTCACATCGGCCCTGGCCCATTTGCAGGCATTGTCGATGAGATTGCCGGCCATCTCCTCGAGATCGCCGGCGTCGCCCCGAAACCAGAGAATGCCCGCGTCAGGCACGTCGAGCGCGATGTTGCGCTCGCGATGCAGCGTCGCCATCACATTGCCGAGCCGGGTCAGCACCGGCCCGACATCGGTCTTCTGCCCGACGATCGCCGAACGCGCCGACAGCTGGGCCCGGTCGAGATAGGCCGTGACGAGGCCCGACATGGTCTCGGTCTGGGCGAGGACGGTTTTTTCAATTTCGGATTTCTGCCCGCGCGCCTCGTTGCGCAGCACCGCCAGCGGGGTTTTCAGCCCGTGTGCCAGATTGCCGACCTGATTGCGGGCCCGCTCGACGATCTGGGCGTTGGAGCGCAACAGCTCGTTGACCTCCTCGGCCAGCGGGGCGAGTTCGCGCGGGAATTCTCCCTCGATTTCGGGCGCCGCCCCGCCGCGGATATTCTCGATGGCGCGGCGCAGCCGGTTGATCGGAGCAAGCCCCACCCGCGCCAGCGCCGCCGAGAGGCTGGCAAGGAGCAGCCCCACCACCGCCAACACCGTCAGCGATTGCTGGCGGAAGGCCGCGACTTCGCTCGCCAGCTCCTCCCAGTTGGCGGTGACCGCGATGTCGATTGTGCCGATGTCGGGAAGGATGATCCGCCGCTCATGGATTCTGAGCCAGATGCCCCCGGCGTCGAGCGCATTGCCGCTGCGGGTGTTGGTCGCATCGAACGCCCTGTCGAGCCGGGGCAAAACCACTCCGACCGCCGACTGCGACAGGTTGAGGACGGTGCCGTCCCCGGACGTGATCTGCCAATAAAAGCCGGAATTGGGGCGGGAGAAGCGCGGGTCGGGCGCGGCGACGGACTGGGGGGTGGTGTCCCCCGCCTCCAGCACCCGCAAGACCAGCGTCGTCAGCTGGAAGTCGAGGCTCTCGCTGAGGGTGCGTTCGAGCCCCCGCGAATACAACTCCGACATCAACAGCCCCGTCGCGCCGAGCGCCAGCACCAGGCCGATGGCGCTGAGCCAGAAGAGCCGCGCGGCGATCGACGTTTTTCCCATCAAGGTGTCGAGAGCTTGTAGCCGAGCCCGCGGATGGTCTGGATCGTGTCGTCGGGGAGTTTTTTGCGGAGGCGCCCGACAAAGACCTCGATGGTGTTGGAGTCGCGATCGAAGTCCTGTTCGTAAAGATGCTCGGTGAGCTCGGTCCGCGAGATGACCTCGCCCTTGTGATGCATCATGTAGGCAAGCAGGCGAAACTCGTGCGAGGTGAGCCTGATCGACCGCCCGTTGACGGTGACCTTGCCGGCCCTGGTGTCGAGCCGGATCGGCCCGGCCTCGATTTCGTTCGAGGCGTGCCCGGCGGCGCGCCTGAGCAGCGCCCGGACGCGCGCCAGCACTTCTTCCATGTGAAAAGGTTTGGCGACATAGTCGTCGGCGCCGGCGTCGATCCCCTGCACCTTGTCGCTCCAGCGGTCGCGCGCCGTCAGGATCAGGACCGGCATGGTCTTGCCGTCGCGCCGCCAGTTCTCGAGCACCGAAATCCCGTCCATTTGCGGCAAGCCGATATCGAGGACGACCGCGTCATAGGGCTCGGTATCGCCGAGGAAATGCCCGTCCTCGCCGTCGAACGCCTTGTCGACCGCATAGCCCGCCTCGGCCAGCGCTTCGCAAAGCTGCGCGTTAAGCGCCGGATCGTCTTCCACTACCAGGATGCGCACAAGAATGCCCCGAAATCTCGCTATTCGCCACTGTAAGGCGAGCCGTCGATGGCGTTCAAGGCGATGTTGCGGGCTTCTCCATAGGCGTCGAGGACCGAGACGAAATAGACCGGCCCCTGCCCCGTCTCGCAAACCTTGGCGCTCAGCACCTGCGCACCCGGCCCGATTCCCGCCTGCGCCAGAAGCGCGGCGAGCGGCAGGATCTGGCCGGAGACCACGGAAGCCTGGATTTGAGGATTGGAAAAGCACAGGCCCGCCTGGGCGAAATTGAGAATCAGCCCGATCGCCGCCGGAAGCCGCAGCGGCAGATGCAGCCGGACCTGCCCCAGGGCCGGGCCGGCGAGACCCAGACCCAGCGCCGCGGCCAGAACAATCGCCCGCAACGTCAGCGAGATTTTCTCCATCATGCCCGGCTTCTAGCAGGGACGGCCTGAACCGGGAATGAACGGGGGAAGGTTAACGCCGGTCACGCATTCCCGATCTCGTTCTTCAGCCCCTTCCTGAGGAACAGGATGGCGAAGCCTTCCATCAGCAGCTGGCCGCCGGAATGGCCCTCGAAGCTCGGCACCTCGATGCCGAGGATTTGCGCCGCCCCGATGGCGACCATGATCGCGGCGACGATGTAGGTTTTGTAGCCCGACAGAAAATCCATGAGAAATCTCCGTTTGTGGATGGGTGTTGAAGTTTCGGTTTGAGGCGCGAGCGACAGCGCCAGCGCCTTTGTCGCGGCGACGCGGCGCGACCAGCCGCGCCCGAAGACCGCGAAGATCGCGAGCCTTTTGAGGAACCCGAGCCGCCGGTCGCAGAGCGCCTCGATCAGGCCCCGGACGCCGTGGCCGACGACGAAGGCTTTGAGGGCGCCGAGGGTGATCGGCCCCGCCGCTCCGTCGGTTTTCACCCCGACAATCGCCTGCAGCGCCTTGACCGCGCGGCCGACCCCGGAATTGACGGCGAAATCGAAAAGCGCCAGCGAAAAACCCGCCGGCATGGCGTCGGCGCGTGCCGCCTCCCAATAGGCGGCGCGATAGATTTGCGTCGCCTCGCTTTGCCCGAGCGCCTTGACCTCGGATTTCGGCAATTTCCACCACGGCGAAATGCGCCGCCATTTGGCCAGCGTCTTGCGGGTGATGCCGAGATTGGTCGCCCCGCCGGGGTCGCGCGCATCGTCGACATAGCCGCCCTCGAACCCGAGCACGTGGTCGAGCGCCCGGTCGAACGGGGTTTCATCGGTCATCGGTCGATCCCTAGAAAGGCGTCAGGCGGCGAAGGTTTGGGCGGCGGGGTGGCCGGCGCCCAGCGCCGGGCTCAGCTGCGCGACGGTGAAAACAAATTCGTCGGGCGGGGCGCCGAAATCGGCGGTCTGCTGGCTTGCCGTGTAGGTCGCGGCCGGTGTGCCCCCCTCGATCACCCGCACCGGGTCGGCGCCGTCGAAAATGGTGACGCGATATTTCTCCGAGGCGGCATCGAGCGGCACATCGATCCCCGACCAGTCATTGCCGCCGAGTCGCGTCCGCCGCACCCAGCTGAATGAGATATCGCCCGATGCGCCGCGCGCCGCCCGCGCATGCACCGGCGACAGCGGGCGCAGCACGTCGAGACTGGTCGGTGCGGAAATCTCCGTGCCGATGGCGTCGGCGCTGCCCGCAAAAGCAGTCAGCGCCAGTTCGATCCCGAGCCGGTCGGTCGCGAGAGTGAAGGTCCTCTCCCCCGCCCCGATCAGAATGGCCTGCGCCCCGGCGCGCATTGGCGCGGCGACGGCATAGCCGGTCTTTTCCAGCCCGCGCAGCAGGCCTTCGAGCCGATAGGTCGAAGCGCCGATCAGCGTCGCGGTCCTGAACCCGATCGCCTCCCAGGCCCCGTCGTCGTGGCGCGCCAAAATGCGATTGACGCCGGCCAGCACCGGCAGTTCCTCGGCTGAAAAAGCATGCCCGCCCGCGAGCGTGATCTCGATTTCGGCGCGGTTCCACACCGCGCTGGGGCCCGGAACGAGATCGGTCGAGAATTCCCCGACCGCGGCGGGCCGGTCGAGCACGGCCAGCGTCGTCCCCATCGCCTCGTCGCGGACGCTGACAAAGCCCGGCCAGGGTCGCGCATAGGCGGCGAGGATCAGCCGGCACGCCGTCTCCGATGCATCGCTTGGCGGCAGGGTCGCCGCCAAGACGACCGGCGCCGACTCCCCGGCGATGATCGGCGGCGCCGCGAGCGCACCCTCGACGATCACCGAAAGCTCGGGCCGCTGGTCGATCAGCCGCGCCTCGATTTCGCGCGCCCGCCCGTCGCGCAGCGTCTCGATTGCAAAGCGCGTTCCGTCCTCGAGTTGCACCGGATCGCCGACCTCCAGCGCAGCCCGCGACGGTGGCAAAGCAAATGAAATCGTCTCGCCGGAATCGAGCCGCGCCGCGAGCAGGCCTTTGGCGAGTTCCCCGGCCGGCGCCGCTTGCAGCGTCCAGTCGGCGCCCTCGGTGAGGAGATGTCCCTCGAGCGTGTCGAGCCGGGCGATTGCCGTGCCGGCGCGATAGTCGGCGAGGCGATCGGTGAATCCGAGGCTCAGCCGCCGCGGCCTGTCGTGGTCGTCGCCATGCCGCCAGCCCAACACCGGCCCGTCACCCTTGACGAGGTCGTCGAACGCCAACTCGCTCACCGGACGTGCGGTCAGCCGGTCGAGTTCCATCGCCGCCGGCAGAACCCGCAAACGCAGCATCGTCGCCCCCATCAGCGGTTCGAGCGCCGAGCGCCCCGTCGAGGGCCGGGAGATCACCGCCCCGTCGATCAGCGGCGGAATGATTTTTTGCGCGGCGACCGAAATCCCGTGATCCGCCAAAACCGCGGCCGCCAATTCATCCGCTGTCAGCGCGCCGAGCCTGCCGTTGAGCCAATGGCCGGTCGCATGCGCCGAGGCATCGCTCCATTCGTCGGCGCGCGCAGGAAAGGCGGGGAACGGCCGCGCGTCCCAGGCCCAGAGATAGAGCCGGCCGGCATCGACCATCGGCCCGAAATATTCGCCCGATTGAGGATTATTCGCCGCCTCGGCCCAGAACTGGTGATGCGCCAGCAGCAGCGCCCGCTGCATCGCCGTATCGGCGCTGCCGTCGGAATAATACGGCCGCGCGTTCTCCGAGGATTTCGGATCGGCGAAAGCGTTGGGCTGGTTGGCGCCGAAGCGCACCGCGCCGCAGCCAACTTCGGTCAGCCAGATCGGTTTTCCTTGCCCCACCCAGCCGGTCGGGCCCGCGTCGCGGACGCCGTCGACCCGATGATAATGGGCGTTGCCCCACCAGCTTGCGATGTCCTTGAACCGCCAGACCCACGGCTCGCCATATTCGCTGTCGGTGATCGGGGTTCGGATCTGGTGATCGCGGTCGTAGCCCGACGCATAAAACCAGTCGAACCCCTCCCCGCCCGAAATGTTTGCCTTGAGATAATCGAGGTCGTGCGGAATATCGGCCACAAGTCTGTCGAGATGCGCCTCGCCGTCGCGCCAATCGGCGGCGGGCATGTAGTTGTCGATGCCGACCGCGGTGATCGCCTCGTGCGCCCAGAGCGCGTCGAGATGGAAAAGCTTGTCGCCCGGCGCGTCGGGCGGCTGCAGCCCGTGATATTCCGACCAGTCGGCGCCATAAGTGATCGCGGGCTCCGGCCCGAGCACGCTGCGCACATCGGCCGCGAGAGCGCAGAGCGAATCGACGAACGGGAAATCGCGGAAATCGGTTCTGAGTGTCGTCAGCCCGCGCAATTCCGAGCCGATCAAAAACGCCTCGACCCCGCCGGCCATGTCGGCCAGATGCGCATAGTGGAGGATGAACCGGCGGTAGCCGAAATCTTCGTCACCGGAGAAATTCACCGTGCCGCTGCCCGCCGAAAAATCCCCGATCTCGGCACTGCCCATGAAGGCATCGACTTGCGTCGCGGCGTCACCCGACATGTCCGGCGTTCCAACCTGCCCCGGCGCCGGATCGCAGGTGATTCTGCCGCGCCACGGATAAGCGGGCTGGCCGACCTCCCCGGTGTACGGATCGGGCAGCGTGTTCTCCGCCGGAATATCCATCATCGCCAGCGGGTAGAGCGTGACGCCGAGCCCTCGCGATTTGAGATCGGCGATCGCCGCCAGTACCGCCGCGTCGGAAGGCGTGCCGCCATAGGCCGGCCCGCCGTCGGCTTCGCTCACTTCCAGCGCCGCGGCGCGGCCGACCCCGCTCACCACCCAGCTTGCATCCTTGATTACCCGCCCATTGTCGATGACGCGCGGGGCGATCGAACACTCGCTGCAGCGCAAATCGTCGCCGAACCAGGCGACGACCAGCGCGACGTTTTCGAGGTTCGGGCAAAGCGCCACCAGCTCGTCGATCGAGACGTCCCAATCGGCGACGCCTTCGATCTGGTGGATATTCTCCGGCTCGGTCGCCCCCATCCCGACGAGCCGCACGCGCGGCACCGGGTCATAGCCATATTCGGTCGCCCCGGGAATGACGCACACCGAGCGGATCATCGCTTCCAGCTCGCCGACGGCCCGGCAAAGCTCGACGGTGATTTGCGGAATGCGATTGCCGAAGGGCGAAAGATCGAGCCGCTCGAAGACGATGTAAGCGAGGCCGCGATAGGCCGGCGCGTTGCCCGAGCCCTGCTTCGCCTCGATGAACGAGTCCGGCGCCTGCGTCCCGTTGCCGCCATAGAATCTGAACGTCACGTTGCGCGCATCGAGCAATTGCCCGTCGGCCCAAATCCGCCCCAGATGCCCGACCTCGCCCTCGCAAAGCCCGACTGCGAAACTCGCGGCGACGGTCTCGCCCTCCTCGGTCGCCCCCAGCCCCTTGGCGCCGGCCCCCGCCGCGTCGAGCAATTCGAGATCGGTCGCCCAGATGACGTTGCCGGCGAGCCGCGACCAGCCGTAAAGCCTGGAAATTCCGACGCCCTCGCTCGAAGTCTGGAGACGAATATCGCCGCCGGCGGGCGCCACCTCCGGCGCGAACAATCTTTGGTCGATGGCGTTGCCGGCCAGCGCCCCGAGCGCCCGCCCAATCGTCGCCCCGATCGGCCCGCCGAGCACGCCGCCGACAAACTGCCCGGCCAGCGAAAGCGCAAGCGTCGCCATTCACATTCCTTTCGCCTCCCCCGGAAAGGGGGAGGTCGGCCGAAGGCCGGGTGGGGGTTGCGTTTCAGTGATTCAGGTCCGGCTCAGCGGGAAATCTGAAAAAACCCGCCGCGTGCCGCACCCACCACGCCGACAGCGTCGCCTCGACGACCCCGACCCGCTCCTGCGCATGCACAAACCGGCCCGGCGCGACGAGCACGCCACAATGCTTGGCCGGCAGATGCCGCCGAAAACGAAACAGCACCACATCGCCCGGCCCCGCCGCCTCGGGCGCCAGCGCCCCGAGCAACGTCCGCGCCGCCTCCTCCAGCGCCGCGCCAGAGATCCGGTCGCGCCAGTCGGGCCGATAGGCCGGCACGACCATCGGCGGCTCGGCGCAAAAATTCGCCCGCCACAGCGCCCGCACCAGCCCGAGACAGTCGAGCCCGATGCCGGGCGCGCTCCCCTGGTGGCGGTACGGCGTGCCTACCCAGGATCGCGCCATCTCCGCCAATTCGTCGCCGCTCACGAGAATAGCGCCTGCCCGTCGAGCCGGTCGCCGCGCTTCGGATATTTCAGAATGAAATCCGTGCCGGGAATGTGCGGAAACCCGCGGAAATTGTCGGCGTTGGCAAATTTCGCCTTGCAGGTCGAAAACTGCTTGTCGCAGCCGGCGCTGACCCGCCCGGTGTCGCCCGCGGCAACCGCGCCGCGCAGATCCGCCTCGAGCCCGAGCCGGTCGCCGAGATCGTCGCGGGCCTGCTGGGCGATGCGGTCGGTGAAGCCCGTCCGCGCGCCGGTCGTCCAGGCAATCGTCCCGAAAGCGCTCCAGCCCGGATCGGTGTCGCCGAGCCCCGTCACCAGCAGAAAATGCCTGTCGATGACCTCGGCTACCGTCACGTCGCGCCAGTTCGCCGGATCGTCGAGATCGACCCCGCACCGCGTATCGCCCAATTCGGCGTCGCAGCTGCGGTGATAGAGCCGCCCCCGCACCACATTCAGCGCCGCGTGCGCCGAGCGCAGTTCGGCGCGGAATACCCCGTCCTCCTCGACGATCTCGCCGATCGTGTCGGCGCGCACCAGATGCCTGACCGACGTGTCGCGCCAATTGACACGCCACGTCTCGACCCGCGCCCGGCCATAGCGCCCAAGCCGGATGTCGGCCTCGGTGATCGCCTCGCCCGCGATGACGCCGACGACTTCCGAGGTGTCGATCTCGGGCCCGAGCCGGGAAGCAATCTCGCTGCCGTCGAAACCGGCGCGCGGCGAAAAATCCGTACCGTCGAAATTCAGTGTCACATCGTGATCGGTGAACCCCATTACGACGCCATCGGTGCGGATCAGCCGCCAGCAGGTCGCGAGCGTCGTCGCGCCGCTCTCGACATGCGCCGCAAAACCGGCATCGAGCGTCCGCATCAGAGAACCTCGATCAGCGGAATGTTCGGCGCCTGTGCCGCATCGAAACTGGTGAGTTCCACATCGAGCCGGTCGGTGTCGAACCTGACCTCGACATCGAATTCGAATCCCGCGGTCACAACCGCGCCTTCCTCCGGCGCCTCGGCAAATGTCACTACGCCCCCCGCCGCCACCGTGAAGTCCGTGCCCGCTTCCTGCTCCACCCCATCCAGCGCGACGATCGCCGTCGCTGCTAAGGGCCGCGCGATCGGCCGGACGTAAGCATCGAACTCCCCGCCATAAGTCTTGACCAGCTGGAAATTGGTTTCTGCCCCGTCGCCTGCCCCAATCTCCTGATCTTCTGCATCAGGGACCGCGCCCGGCGCGCCCGAGCCGTGATCGAGCGGATCGCGGAAGAGAAAAGAATGAAACCGCCCCCGCCGCTCTTCGAAGAAATGCAATACCGCGTCCATGTCGGCGACCGACTTGACGCCATAACCGGCGTTGTATCTTCGCCGCGAATGCGCCCAGCGCGAATTGCGCTCCTCGGCGCCGCTCGACAGCGTCACCACATCGGTCGCCCGTTCCGGCCCGCCACGCGCCCCGAGCGCGATGTCGAGCGGAAACCGAACCGCGTGAAAAGTCATCAGCTCGCCCTCGAGCCGCGCCTGACGGCCCTCAGCAGCATCGCCGAGACTTCCGCCTCGGCGCGCAGAAAGCTCGGCGCGTCGCTCGCATTGACCGTCATCGAAATCGAGATCGACGCCGCCCCGCCGGCAACGCCGAGCCGCCCGTCGGCGCCGCGCGCCAAAGGCATGATCGCTTCCGGTCCCGCTTCGCCCATCAGCCCGACGCGGCCGAAACTCGCCGGAAAATAGCTCGGCCGGTTGACGACGCCGCCCCGCGCGAACGGCGTCACGCCCAGCGCCGGGTTCGCCGCGGTGAACAGCCGCTCGACGAATCCCGAAATCAACAGCCCTACCGGCTTCAACGCCGCCTTCAACGCAATATCGGCAAAGCGCCGTGCCACGTCGGCCAAAACCGAATTCAGCGATTTGCCGTCAATGATCGCCCGCCGGAAGGCGGTGGTGATGGCGCTGCCCGTTGCGTTGGCGAGGTCGCGTATCCTGTCGAGCTCGACCGAGACATCGCTCAGCTCGCTCTCGAATTGCTCGCCG
Source organism: Cucumibacter sp. (assembly GCA_040881985.1). Classification (GTDB taxonomy): domain Bacteria; phylum Pseudomonadota; class Alphaproteobacteria; order Rhizobiales; family Devosiaceae; genus JBBECE01. The sequence goes on along the minus strand of JBBECE010000027.1, from coordinate 11,542 downwards.
AAGATCGAATTCTCAGCCATCGCGCCTCGCGTCGGGAAATTTCTGCATCAGTTGGTCGAGCGCCGCCCGGCTCGGTGCGGTCGGGGCGACCCAAGCCAGCGCCTCGGCCACCGCGGCAAGCTCGCGCGGCGTCAGCGCCCAAAAATCGCGCGGGCTCAATCGCATCAGCCCGAATGCCAGCCGCATCGCCTCGGCCCAGGGAAACCGGTTCACTCGCCGTCGCCGCCGAAAGTCGCGCTGAGCAGCCGCGCCGCGATTTCCGCCGCGCCCTTGACCCCGCCATCGACCGGCATCCGCATCAATTCCTCATCGCTCACCGGCTCGCCGGCGCCGCGCAGGCCGGCGCCGATGATCGCCGCGAGATCGCGCGCCGACACGCGCCCCTTCTCGAAGCGCTCCGCCAGTCCGTTGAGATCGCCCGCCCCCAGCCGCGCTTCGAGTTCCGCCAGCGCCCCGAGCGTCAGGCACAACACCCGCGTCCTCCCGCCGATCGTCGCCTCGATTTCTCCGCGCAACGCGTTGGGCATCGCTCTCTCCTCGTCATCCTCGGGCTTGACCCGAGGACCCAGCAGCGCGGGTCCTCGCGCGAATAGTCCTTCACCTCCCCCACCGTGGGGGAGGTAAAGAAAGAATTAGACCGCCGCGAAGGCGATCGCCCCGGCACTCTCCAGCGCGATCTCGAAGGTCACTTCCCCGGCATGATCGGCGGCGAATTCCAGCGCGGTGATCTGGAATTTGCCGGTCAGCGTGCCGAAATCGGGAATGGTCACCTGCCAGTCGCGCACCTCGCCGGCGAAGAAAATCTCGCGCATCGCCGCGTCGGAGGCCTGGTCCTTGAAAATCCCCGCCCCGGTCAGCGCCGCGCGTTTCACCTCGGCGCCTTGCGCTTGGCTCGCGGCATCGTCACTCTGTCGCAAAACAACTATCGGGAGGCGAGGCTTGCGCGACGCCTATGACGAGATCCGCTCCGCCGGTCTCACCTTCATTCCGCATTTCCGTACGCGCGCGACCTGGCGGCAGCTGCGCCTCGTCTATGCGCGCACACGCGCTCATCTCGCCTCGCCCGGCCCGCTGCTCGACTGGGGGTGCGGCGTCGGTCATTTCTCGTGGTATCTGGCGCGGCTTGGCTTCGAGACGGTCGGTTATTCTTTCGGCGATTCGCCGCCGCTCCTCGCCGGAGTCGACAATTTTCGCCATGTGCGCGGCAGCGCCGCCGAGCCGACCCGCCTGCCCTTCCCCGACGGCGCATTCGCCGCGGTCTTCAGCATCGGCGTCCTGGAACATGTCTATGAGACGGGCGGCGAGGACGTCGCCTCGCTACGCGAGATCGCACGCATTCTGCGGCCGGGCGGACTTTTCCTCTGCTTCCATTTCCCCAACCGTTTTTCGTGGATCGAGGCCGCTGCGGCGCTTTTCCGTGTCAAGCGCTACCGACACCGGCGGCGCTTTCGCACCGGCGACATCGCGCCGCTTTGCGCCGCTGGCGGTTTCACCCTTCTCGAGCGTGGCCGCTACGGATTTTTTCCCCGCGATACGTTCGGACGCCTGCCGCCGCCGCTCAAATCCATTGCCGACAACCGCGCCTTCGTCGCCGTCCTCGACGGCGCCGACGACCTTCTGGCACGCGCCTTGCCCGGCATCTGTCAGAACCACTATTTCATCGCCCGAAAACCCGGCGCCTAGACCGCCGCAAACGCAATCGCGCCGGCACTCTCCAGCGCGATCTCGAAGGTCACTTCCCCGGCATGATCGGCGGCGAATTCCAGCGCGGTGATCTGGAATTTGCCGGTCAGCGTGCCGAAATCGGGAATGGTCACCTGCCAGTCGCGCACCTCGCCGGCGAAGAAAATCTCGCGCATCGCCGCGTCGGAGGCCTGGTCCTTGAAAATCCCCGCCCCGGTCAGCGCGGCGCGTTTCACCCCGCCGCCGGCCAACAGCTCGCGCCAGCGTCCCGCCGACTCGGCGTCGGTCACATCGATCGACTGGGCGTTGAAGGCCAGCGACCGGCTCCGCAGCCCGGCGACGGTGACAAAACTCCCCGCCCCCGTCTCGTCGAGTTTCAACAGCATGTCCTTGCCGGACTGGGCGCTCATGGAAGGCTCCTCATGAAATTCACCTCCCCCAGAAGGGGGGAGGACGGCGCGTAGCGCCGGGTGGGGGTTGGTCCCAGTTCACTAGCGGACCCCCCTACCCTCCCCCTTCCAGGGGGGTGGAAAGTCAGGCGTCCGCCTCGCAGAAAAACCGCAGCCTCACCGCCGCCCGCGCCCGCCCCGTATCGAGGTCGATCTCGGTCTCGGTGCGCTCGCAGAGCCGGTGCGTCACTTTCAGCCCGCCCCCGTCGAGCCCGGCCGTCAGCGCCACTGTCGCCAGCCGTTCGGCGATTTCGAGCGCCGCCCGGCGCGAGGCGCGGCCGGCCCAGACATTGAGCGTCAACCGATGGTCGGTGCCGGGCGCGGCAAGCGCGTCGCGATTAATCGCATCGTGCCGGGCGATCGCCACATAGGGAGGCGTTTTGCCTTGCGGGGGCGCGTCGAACACCGCGTCCGCCCCGATCAGCGCGATGAGCCCCGCGTCCGCCGCGAACGCCGCGACCAGCGCACTCTGCAGCGCGATCATCCAGGCGTGCATCGGCTCACCCCGCGATCACGGTCTCGAGGCACCGGCAAACCAGATAGGCCCGCCGGCCGTTGAGATCCTCGGCGCCGATCACCTCCAGCGTTCGCCCGCCCCAGACGATCCGGTCGCCCGGCGCTATGTCGGTGCGGTGGCGCAGGACCACTGTATGGGTGATCGCGGTCGCGACCCCGTCGCCGATCCGGTCGCGCGCCACCGTCGCCGACACCCGCGCCCAGGCGAGGCCGAGCGGGACAAAACTCACGTCATGGCCGCCCTCGGCGTCGATCGAGGTCTGCTTCGAGAAAATTCCGACGCGCTCGCGCAACGTCCCGAGCGGCGGGGGTTTCTCGTTCACAGCGCGATGACCCGATAAGGCGCGATCAGCTGGTCGAAACTCGCGGGCACGATGGCGCCCGAGCCGGCCATCAGCACCGCCTCGCGATGCTCGAACCAATGGGCGACGAGCGACATCAACGCTTGTTTGAGCCCCGCCGGCACGTCCCCGGGGTCTTCGCCATAGCCGGCGGTGAAATCGATCTCGACCGCAAGTCTTTCTCTTGCAAGCGGCATGCCCGCGACCGTCCCCGGCAAGACGATCCGTCCCGGCGCCGATCCCGTCTCGGGGAGAAACTGCGCCAGCGGCAGCTCGGTCGCCGCTCCCGCCTCGTCGAAAATCCTGACCGCCAGCAGCGCCCGGAACGGGCCGAGCGGCAACGAGACTTCGTCGCCCTGCGGCCAGGCGTCGAGAATGACCCGCCAGTTCTGGTCGATCATCGCCCGGCGCGTGATCGCTTCGAGATGCACCCGGCCGGCGGCGATCAGCGTCGAGATCAAATTGTCCTCGTCGCCGGAATCGACGCGCAAATACGCCTTCGCGTCGGCGAGCGAGATCGGCTCCGTCGCGGGTCCCGCGAGAAGGATGGACGTCATGGCTTCACCTCAAAATGCAACGCCCCGGCCGGCGGGGAGGGGACAACCGGCCGGGGCTCTCCCGCCCGCCCGAGGGGTCCCGGACGGACGAAGTGTTGCGATTGACGGCAATGTTGTTTTTTCACCTCCCCCTTGCTGGGGGAGAGAGGGCACGCCTACGACGCCGCGAACTTCAAGAGCTTGATCGCGTCGAAATCGGCGACCCCGCCGCCGACCCGCTTGGTCGTATAGAAGAGCACGTAGGGTTTCGCCGAGAACGGATCGCGGATGACGTTGATCCCCTGCCGGTCGACGATCAGATAGCCGCGCCGGAAGTCCCCGAAGGCGATCGGCGTCGTCCCCGCGCCAATGTCCGGCATGTCCTCGGCCTCGACCACCGGGAAGCCCATCAGCGACGCCCGGCCGATCGGGGTCGCCGACGGCTGCCAGATATAGTTGCCGTTCTCGTCCTTGAGCTTCCGCAAGGCCGCCTGCGTCCGCCGGTTCATCACCCAGGTGGCGTTCTGCCGGTAGCCCGACTTCAGCGCATAGACGAGGTCGATGAGGACATCCGACTCATCGCTCGCCGGAAAGTCCCCGCTCACCCCGGTCGCGATATAGCCGATCTTCTCCCAGGCCCAGCTCGCCTCGGCGATCTGGTCGTAGTCGAGAAAGCCCGTCGGCTTCTTCACCCCGTCGCCGAGAATGAAGGCGGCCGTCTCCTGCTCGGCGAAGGCCGCGTCGACCTCCTCGGCGATCCACTGGCCGACATCGACCGCGGCGTCGTCGAGGAAGGCCGAGGTCGCCGCCGGCATCGCGTAGAGCTCGGCGGTCGGATATTCGATCGCATCGAGGATCTGCGAGTCGGTCTCGGGCCTGGCGTCGGTCTCCCCGACCCAGCCGACGACCGGGCCGGTGATCGAGATCGGCTTTTTGTAGGTCGAGGTCGAAACAACCCGGACCCCCGCGATCGAGCGGATCGGGGAGACCTCGGTCAGCCGCCGGGCGATTTCGATCTCGGTCTCGCCGGGGACGAGATAGCCGCCGTCGGGATTCGAGCCGACCTGCAGGGCCTTCTCCTCGCCGCGCCGGACGTAGGACGCGAAGGCGTCCTTGTATTCGTCGGTGCCAGCCTGCGTGGCGCGAACGCCAAAGGAAGTCCGCGGTCCGCCGGTCTCGAGCGCCGGGCGCGACCTCTCGAGGGCATTGCGGTCGATCATGGATTTGGCCGTGTCGAGCGCGCGGTTGAGCCGGTCGACCTTGTCGATTGTCAACGGGTCGGCCGCGCCGCGGGTTTCGAGCTGCTTCAGCCGGGAATCATTCTCGGTCTTGAAGCTCTCGAAGTTGGTCAGGAATTCATCGAGCAGGGCGCCGATGTCGCCCGAGGGGATGGCGCCGATCTGCGCTTTGACCTCGTGCGAAGGGGTCTCCGGTCTGGTCATGGTGGATATGTCCTTGGTTCAGGTTTGGAGGGCTTGGATGGCTGCGCCCAGGGACCGGGCGAGCCGTGATTCCGAAAACATCGCCCGCGGACCGATGCGGGCGGCGTCTAACATCGGGAAGGTCACGATCGAGACTTCCCAAAGATCGATCTGCCAGAGCCGGCGAACCCCGTCGGCCGGATTGCGGGTTGCCTTGACGGTGCGAAAGCCGATGGAAAGCCCGTCGACCGCCCCGGCGGTAATCAGCGTCTTCAGCGTCTCGGCCCGGCCGACCCCCTCGATCAGCCGTCCTTCGACGAACAAGCCGCTGGCGTTCTCGGCGATCCGCGTCCACACCCCGATGGGTTCTTTGGGGTCGTGCTGGAACAGCATCCGGACGCGCCCCGCCGGGCGCCGCGCCAGCGAGCGCCGGAAGGCGCCCGGCATGACGAGGTCGCCCGCCTGGTCGGTCTCCCCGAAAAGGCTCGCATAGCCCGCAAAGCTGCCGTCGGGGGCGATCTCGGCCTTCATTTGGGGCGCCTCTTGATCTCGCCCGCCCGAATGCCTGCCCGCGTTCCGCCCTCGCCGCCGCGCGCCTGCTTCAACGCCCCGAGCGCGCCTGCCAGCCGCCACGCAAATTCGCGAAATGTCTCCCGCGCCGGCGGCGCCTTGCCGCGGCGGTGGGTGGAATTGGACATTGAGAAAGATCCCAGGTGGAGAGACTAACGGTCCCTCAATTCGTCATCCTCGGGCCCCACCTCGTCATCCTCAGGCCCCGACTCGTCATCCTCGGACTTGATCCGAGGACCCATGATGAGCATCAGCTCGCCATGGACTTGCGAACGCCGAAAGCGGTGTCACCGCCTCATGGGTTCTCGCGTCGAGAGCGAGAATGACGAGAAATGAATTCACTCCCCCCGCCCGAACAGCCGGTTCAGCGCCGCGATTTCGGAGACGAAGTCGTTGAACCGCCGGTTGGCGGTCGACAGCTCGCGCAGCGTCCAGACCAGGAGCCCGCTCGCCCCGCTCGCCCACAGGAACAGCGCCAGATGCGCCAGATCGCCGCGCTCGATTACGCTGCGCGTCAACTCGCCCATCGCCACGCTCCGCATGTCACGCGCCTACCGCCCCGTCAGCGGCGGCAGCCCGAGCCGCTGGCGCTTTTCGTCGGCGGTCAGGAAATCCGCCTTGCCGATCTGCTCCCAGAGCGCGGCGCGCTCGGTCGCCAAGGCCTCGACCTGGTCGAGCTGGGGCACGAGCCGCCACGGCCCTTCATAGGCGGCTTGCAGCCATTGGGTCAGCGTCGCGGTCACCCGCATGGCGAGCGGGATCACCGTCTGCCGCCAGAGCGTCCGATTGGCCTCGACAAAGTTCGCATAGGTATTGTCGCCCGGTATCCCCAGGAGCATCGGCGGCACCCCGAAGGCCAGCGCGATGTCGCGCGCCGCGGAATTCTTGGTCTCGATGAAGTCCATGTCTTTCGGGGTCAGCGACAGCGGCTTCCAGTCGAGCCCGCCATCGAGCACCAGCGGCCGCCCGGCGTTGATCGCGCCCTGATAGCCGCGTTCGAGCTCGGACTTGAGCCGCTCGAATTGCTCCTCGGTCAGATTGCCGTTGCCGGCGGTATAGACCAGCGCCCCCGAGGGCCGCGCCGCGTTGTCGAGCAGCGCCTTGTTCCAGCGCGAGGCGGCATTGTGAATGTCGAGGCTCGTCTGGGCGGCATTTAGCGGGGAGAGCCCGTCATGGTCGTCGAGCGGATGCAGCAGCCCGAGATGCAGAACCTTCGCCACCCCGGCATTGCCCAAGGGGATCAGCCGCGTCTTGCCGGCGGCGGCATACTCATAGGCGCGCGGCCAGCCGTCCGGGCCGGGGACCATTCTGACCCGGTCGGGCCGCAGGCAATAGATCGCCCGCAAGTCCTCCTCGACGAACACCGCTTCGAGGAAAGCGTCTCCCGCCGTCTCGAGATAAAGGCAGATCTGCTCGACGAGCTCGGCGCCCGAATGGCGCGGATTGGGATTGCCGAGGAGCGCCAGCACCGGATGCTCGGTCAGCCGGCCGGTTGCGTCCTCGACCGCCAGCGGAATCCGCGCCACCGATTCCGAGATCAGCCGGACGCAGCGATAAACCACCGGATTGCGCGCCATGCCCTCGATCGCCAGTGCCGGAAACGACCGGCCGGTCCAGCTCGCCTCCCCGCCATAGATCGCCATCAGCGATTTCAGCGCCGAGGCTTTCTCCTCGCGGGCCGGCGCGCCGGTGAAGCGGTCGAGCCATGTGGACATGAAAGGCTCCTCAAGAATGATCCTTCACCTCCCCCCTTGTGGGGGAGGGAATTCTTTAGCGCACCCGCGGAGTTCCTTCCCGCCCGAGCATCAACTCGGTGATCGCCCAGACGAGCGCATCGACGCGGTCGGGCGAGCCCCTGGCGATCCCGTCGCGGCCGAAGGCGCACATCTCGTCTTCCAGTTCCGGCAGCGCGCCGAAATGGCTGACCAGCCCGCGCCCGTAGAGCGCCGCGACCGGCTCGGCCCTCAGCCACTTGCCCCGACTGGCGCGGACCTGCTTGACCGGGACTTTCGCGTCGACCTGGGCGATCAGATTGGCGACGAGCTCGCCTCCTTGATTGACTTCGGCGACGATGGCGTCGGCCCGGTGCCGATGAAACGCCGCGACTGCCCGCCGTGCCCAGTCCAAAAGCGGCGCCGGCCGTAGCGTCAAATCCTCGATCACCAAAGCCCGTTCTCCCGCCCGCCCGGCGACGATAATCCCGCAGCCGTCGGAGCGTTCATGGCTCGTCACCGGCGGGTCGACCGAAACCACGATCCGCCCCAGCTCGGGCAGGTCGAACAGCCGCCCCCGGTCGAAATCCGCACGGCGCCAAAGGGCGTCGGGATCGTCCTCGACAAATTCGCCGAGCAATTCCTGCCGCCCCAGCACCGAGCCTTGGTAGCGGGCGACGATCCGCGCCAGAAAATCCGGCGCCAGAAAATCCTTGTTCTCTTCGGTCGTCATGTGGGTGACGACCGTCCCCGCCTCGGCCCGCAATCGCTTCAGCAGCGCGATCGGCCGCGGCGTTGTCGTCACCAGTTGCCGCGGGTGCTCGCCGAGCCGCAAACCGAATTGCAGCATGTCCCAGGCCGCCTCGGCGCGCGGCCATTTGGCGAGCTCGTCGCACCAGGCGGCGGCGAATTGATGCCCGCGCAAACTATCGGGTTCTCCCGCGCCAAAAATCCGCGCCATCGATCCGTTCGGCCAAACCAGCTCCCCCCGCCCGCGGTCGAAATTCGGCCGGTCTTCATTGTCGTGGACGGCGAGCAGTCCCGAGACGCCTTCGAGCATCACCGCGCGGGCCTGCGCCTGCGTCTCCGAGACAAGAGCGATCGGCGAGACCTTCGCCGGGGACGCCCAATCCTTGCCCAGCGCGAGAGCTTTCACCCATTCGGCCCCGGCCCGGGTTTTTCCCGAGCCGCGCCCGCCGATCAACAGCCAGTTCGTCCAGTCGCCCTTGGGCGGCAGCTGCGCCGGCCGCGCCCAGGACGGCCAGTGGTAGAGCGCGAATTCGATTTTCTCGCGCGTCAGCGTTGCGCCCCAGGCGTCCGCCCGTCGCGCGAATTCCTCAACGCTGAGAGAGTTTGACAATGCGCTCGGTCAGCTCGCGGCGCAGATCTTCCATCGAGCGCCCCGTGCGCGAGCGGACCCGCACCTTGCCCTTGCGTTCGGCCTTGTCCATTTCGATGAGCTTGTCGAGCGAGCGCGACATGTTGGAGAGGATTCTGACTTCCTGTTCGCCGAAGGGTTTTTGCGTCATGCGTTCTTCCAGTTTGCTGATCTGCGTCTCAAGTACGTGAAATAGGCGCGCGATAAGCTGGGTGCGCGAGACGCGCGCAAAGCGCCGCCGTTTGGTCCAGCCGTCCTGGTCGGCGCGCCAATAGAGTTGCGCCTGGGTGACGCCGTATCGCGCCTCGATCGCGGTGACGGCGGATTTGCCCGCCTCATAGTCGCGCTTGATCGCCTGCCAATCGATGGGCGCATCGGGCGCGCGCAAAACAGCGCCGTCCGGCGCTGGCCGGTCGGGTGAATCGGGGATCAAGGAATATGTTCCGGGGACTTGTTGGCGGGGCGTTACCCTCGCCTCGGCCGCATTTCTTCGACCGTAGCCAATTCCTATCAAACCACCGTCACGGTGTCAAGGATTGTTTTCCTAGACTCGTCGCTCCGGCTCGTGCGTCGAATTGACTGTGCCTATAACGACGCCGTAGGTCGGCGCGCCAAAGATGGCGAAAAGTCGAACAAAACCGATCAGGTAGCGGACGCCTGAGACTGAGTTCTCACGTATCTGAATTAAGTGAGTCTCGCTCATGTAGGGCGGCTTCTCCTGCGAAGACGGAAATCCGAAGACGTACTTGTGAAGACCGGCTTCCTTACCTCGGATAAATGGTCCCACAATGGAACTGAAATATTTCGGACCATACCTGATCATCGCGGTGCCAAGCGCGATTTTCGCAATCATTCGCTGAAACTGATCGATCCGAAGGCTAACGAACGCTCCCGTCTCATCGTATTCAAACGGCGACCCAGGCCGAGGCGTAAAGATTTCTCGCGTGAAGAATTCTGGTTTTGGCGGCGCGTCTGCCTTCGGAGCAAAGAGCCCTGCCCTAGTCGAGAACAGTGGAAGCACCAGAAACGCGGGAAGATCATCCGGAGCGCCAGCCACTTCTCGAAAACCGCCATCTGTGGTCCTGAGTATGCCAGAGACTTTGTTTGGAATCTCCCGTTGTGCCATGCCTAATCGAACCCGTAGGTGTCCAAACAACCCACGTTGGCAGTAGGTCTCGAAGGCGTGGGTGACTCTGCGGCAATCCTCACAACTGGCCTTGCCGAGAACCGCAGCAGTATGCGCTCCAACCGGCGTTATCTTTCCGCCGAGACTTTTCGGAATAACGTGCTCGCGGGTTAGCGGGGGCCTTTTGCTACCGCAATAGATGCAGAATCCGATATGGCGATAGGCCTGCGTTGCGAACATCGTCTCCAAGCTAACCCCCCCCAAACAGAAGTGCGTCAAGCCTGCGCCTGACGCCCCCTGTTTGCCGGTGGTCCGGCGATCCGCCGCATGCTTCACCGAATTCGAAATGCACGGACGAAGCCCGGGCATCGGCGGCTCTGGAGTCGATTGAGGAAGCTGACTGGAAGGGGAGCGGCCGACCTTCCTACGCGGTAGTTGCGCCCCGTGCCTCATCTTTCAGGACGGCGGCATATATGGCGGCGATAGAGTCTGGATCGTGTTCGATCATCGCCAGAAGCGACCGCGCTGCCATGTCGGGCGTTGATTGGCCGGTTTCCCATGCACGCAGAGTTCTTTCTGGTATCCCAAATCTGCGCTCAAAATCCGGGCGGGACTTTGCGGCCATTTTGCGAACCGTTTTGACGTGTTCCGCGGACGGCGCTTCGATACGCCGAACCGGTCGCGCAACTTCACCACGGACAAATGCGATTGCGTCTTCAAGCCCGGCCTCAATTTCGAGTCCAAGTTTCGTACGCTTGGTCATTTCTCTCGTGCCTTTCGTAGCTCGCCTTCCAGTGACTTGATCAGTTTTCTTAGGACCGCCGTGTCGGCCCCGGAGAGGTCGGTTTTCTTGGTCTTGTCGTACGCAGTCAGAAGGAAGACGACTTCATCCCGCGCGGCGTAGAAATAAATGAGTCGACCTCCGCCCCGCTTCCCGTGCCCGCCCATCTTGAACCGCAGCTTGCGGGCGCTCCCTTCCATCGGAGCCCCCAAAGTGGGATTGGCGGCAATACTGTCTTCTGCCTCCTTAATGTCAGCTTCCGACGCATTCAGCTTCTTCAGCGCCTTGGTGTAGGGCTTCAGCCTTACAAGTTCCATCATTCGCATTCTGACAGTCTATGTCAGATTGTCAATAACTTAGCGACATATAATGTCAGATTCGTAAATGTGAATTGCCTTGGCGCGATCGCAAATACGAACCAAGCGCATCGCCTTCCGCCAAGCGTTTTGTTCAGTTCGTGACCTATCGAGAGGTCAGGTAGCCACTCTCGCCCTTGAGGCCCCCCAAAACAGAAGAGCGTCAAGCCTGCGCCTGACGCCCCCTGTTTGCCGGTGGTCCGGCGATCCGCCGCGTGCCCATTGGCGGTTGCAGGCACCTGGCCTAAGCTCCGCCGGCTCATGAACAACCGAGCCCAAGCCTGACAGCTCCCTAACCCATTGGGCTTGCATTCTACCCCATTGGGTTATATGATTGCCATGCAAACGGTACTCGAAACGCCGCAATTCGCCCGCGAAGCGAAGAAGCTCTTCAGCGAGGATGAGCGCATCGCCTGCGCTTCGATGATCGCTTTCAATCCGCTGGCGGGGGATGAAATTGTCGGTTCGGGCGGCGTTCGCAAGGTGCGGTTCGCGACGGGAAACAAAGGCAAGAGCGGTGGCAGCCGGATTATCTATTTCTATTTCGACGAGGATGCCCCAATTTATTTGATCGCCTGCTTTGCCAAGAACCAGAAGGCCGACCTCGCAGACGCCGAGGTCGCGGTCATGGCGAAGTTCACTGCCGCGACCAAGGCAGCGCATAGAAAGGCAA
>JBBECE010000026.1:0-93724 GCA_040881985.1 Cucumibacter sp. | reverse complement strand
ACGCGTCAAGCGCGAGAATGACGAATCCGGGGAATCAACTCTTGAAAATCCCCTCGGCCGCATCGCGGTTCCCTAGACGTTTCCGTTGAGAACCGACTGAAGAATGAACCTGTGGCAGCGATGCTGATTTTCCTCGCAGTGGCACATCAGCGTAATTGTGCCTTTGCGACCAAGCGTTTGAATCAGCCGCAAGGTGAATTTCTGCCCGTGGTTCTTGATGGTCTTGTTGCGACGATCGATCGTGCCACCTTCCTTGAGTTCGCGCCTGTACCCGCGCGCGAAATTCGACCAGGTGATTTCCTCATTCCAGAACGATCTGAGAAGGCGCTCGCTTGGCGCTAGATTGGCCATCCACACATCGTAGCGACTGGACTTCAGCCCGTGGCCCCGGAATCTGGTGATGAGGATGCGCAGTCCATCTTCGGGTCGGTGAATCGGCGAGTAAACGGATTTCGTCCTGATCATCGGCAACTCCCCATGAAGATTGACCTACCATTCAAGAAAAAACCCCTCGCCCCGCCTGTGCTTCTCCCTCCCCATCAAGGGGAGGGTGAAGAAGTGCAGCAACGTCACCTCCCCTTCCATTGGGGAGGATGGGAGGGGGTGCTGTGCCTACCGCCTGAAAAACACCTCCGCCGCATCGCGGCTGGCGGATTTGTGCCGGATCGCCGCTTTCAGCCGCGCGATCTCTACTTCGAGCTGCCTGATGCGCTCGTTGAGCTCATCGACCGAGAGCGTGTCGAGCTTCATGCCGATCTCGTGCGGCTTCGGCCGGCGCTGGGCGTCTTCGTCGTCCATGATCGTCTCCTCCCCGCCAGTCTAGTCGCTTGCCACGCCCGCGAAAACCGCCCCTCGCCTCGAATCCGGTTGCGCCGGGCCCCGCCCGCCCCTATATAGCCCTCATTCCACGAACCCTTGCTTCATGGGACGTGCGCGGGCAATCCGCGCACCGCGAAGGAGAAATCATGACCACAGCCCTTATGATGCCGAAGGCGACCGCCGTCTGGCTGGTCGAGAACACCTCGCTGACCTTCGACCAGATCGCCGATTTCTGCTCGCTGCATCCCCTCGAGGTGCAGGGCGTCGCCGATGGCGACGTTGCGCTCGGGATCAAGGGCGTTAACCCGGTCCAGAACGGCCAGCTGACCCACGAGGAGATCGAAAAGGCCGAGGCCGACCCGGCCCACCGGATGAAGATATCCGACCCGAAGGTCCATGTCCCCGAACAAAAGCGCAAGGGCCCGCGCTACACCCCGGTCTCGAAGCGCCAGGAAAAGCCCAACGCCATTCTCTGGCTTGTGCGCAACCATCCCGAGCTGAAAGACTCCCAGATCATGCGGCTGGTCGGCACCACCAAGCCGACGATCGAATCGGTGCGCGAGCGCACCCACTGGAACGCCTCGAACCAGGCCCCCGTCGACCCCGTGGCCATCGGGCTTTGCACTCAGTCCGAGCTTGACGCCGAGGTCCGCAAGGCTGCGGCCGAGGCGCCCCTTGTCGAGGACACAAGGCCGCGCACCGGGCTGATGAGCGCCGAGGACGCCCTCGCCCGCGCCGCCGCCGAAGCCGCCGCCCGCCCGCCCGCTGGCCCCGACGGCGAACGCCGGCCGGGCGACGCCATCACCGCCGAAAACCTCTTTTCCTCGCTGAAATCCATCAAGCGGCTTGCCGAGGACGAGTAAGCCGCCCGCATCTAGGCCATGAGCGTCGATCCGGTCTTCGTGCTTGTCGCCGCCGGCGCAGTGTTCATCGTCGCGCTGGCCAAGTCGGGCCTGCTCTCGAGCCTCGGGCTGCTCGGCGTACCGCTCCTGACCCTCGTCATGGGTGCCCGCGAGGCGGCGGCTCTGATGCTGCCCCTGCTCCTCGTCATGGACGCGATCGCCCTCATCGCCTGGCGCCGCGAAGTCAGCTGGCGCAACCTCGCCATTCTGTTCCCGGGCGCGCTGCTCGGCACCGGCGCCGGCTGGCTCTTCTGGGCGGTGACCTCCGAGAATGCCGTGCGACTTCTCATCGGTATCATCTCACTCGTCTTCGTGCTCGACGCATGGCTGCCGCTCCGGCAAAAACTCGCAGCGGTCAAGCCCTCGACGCCCTGGGGAATTGTCTGCGGGACGCTCGCCGGCTTCACCAGCTTCGTCTCCCATACCGGCGGCCCACCGTTTCAGATTTTCGTTTTGCCGCAACGGCTTTCGCCGGCCGTCTATGCCGGGACGACCGCGGTGTTTTTCGCCGCGCTCAATGGCGCCAAGGTCTTTCCCTATCTGAGCCTCGGCCAGCTCAACGCCGAGATTCTCCGCCTCGCCCTGTGGTTCTTCCCGGTCGCCATCGCCGGGATGCTGATCGGCATCTGGGCGATGCGCCGCATTTCGACGGAATTTTTCTACCGGCTCGCTTACGTGCTGGTGTTTCTGCTCGGGCTGAAGCTTGTCTGGGACGGGGCGACGGGGATGTTCCTCGCCCCCTGAATCGAAAGGCCCCGGGAGGAGCCGGGGCCTTCGACACGCATCGGCGAAAATCTAGTGCTGGGTCTCGCGCTCGAGCCGGACGATCTCGTCCTTGACCTCGAGTTTCCTGCGCTTGAGCGAATTGATCAGCAGCGGGTCGTGGCTCGGATGCAGCATTTCCTCGTCGATCTGTTGCTGGAGGGTTTCGTGGCGGCGCTGCAACGCGGCGAGATGGGAAACCGTTGTCATGGGCAACTCCCCTTATGCGTTCTCGACACGCCATGGTGACAAGATTCCGTCGCCTTGTCCAACCCCTCACCGAATCTGTGGTGGAGAACCCGTGAAGGAGCCAAGCCCCGGGAATACTGGGGTTTTTCCTTATCCCGCCCGCCGCGGCGCCGGAAAATCCGGTGCGCGCGGCAAGGGATTCGATTTATCCCGGGCCCGCTTTGCGCTAGGTTTTTGGCAACGGCTGGTATCGATTGCGGTAGGGGACAGCCAACCATGCTTCCATGCTGCCTCTGAGCCGGGAACTTGAGGCAAAGCTCGGACAGGAGCTCGCCGCCAAGCGGGCCGAACACGCCGACCTCGACGCGGCGATCGTCACCCTCGTCGGCTCCGCCGCCGCCGATCAGACGCTCATCCAGCGCCTGAAGAAGCGCAAACTCCTCCTCAAGGACCGCATCGTCGTGCTCGAGAATATCCTGTTGCCCGACATTATCGCGTGACCCCCCGCTTTTCGTCATCCTCGGGCGTGACCCGAGGACCCATGATGCCTTTCAGCAAGAACAATCATCATTGTGCCCGCGGCGATGCCGCTTGGGTTCTCGCGTCGAGCGCGAGAATGACGAATTCTTGGATCAATGCACCAAGACGTTGCGGAACTGCCACGCATCGCTGGTATCGATATCCTCGGGAAACAATCCCGGCCGGTCGGTGAGCGGGGTCCAGTCGGTGTAATAGCCCCTGACCGGCCCCAGATACGGCAGCTGCACCTCAAGACACCGCCGGAAATCCATCTCGTCGGCCTCGACGATCCCGGCCTCGGGATTCTCCAGCGCCCAGACCATCCCCGCCATCAGCGCCGAGCTCACCTGCAGGCCGGTCGCGTTCTGATAGGGCGCCAGCGCGCGGGTCTCCTCGATCGACAGCTGCGAGCCGTACCAATAGGCGTTCTTGCGGTGCCCATAAAGCAGCACTCCGAGCTCGTCGATCCCGTCATAAATCTCGGTTTCGTCGAGCACATGCAGTTCGTCGTGCACCCGCCCCGCCCGGCCGAACAATTCGTGCAGCGACAGGACCGCGGCATTGCACGGATGGTACGCATAGTGACAGGTCGGCCGGTAGTCGGGCGCCCCCGGCTCCCCGACGGTGAAATACTCGGAGATCGAAATCGATTCATTGTGGGGCACCAATAGCCCGTATTGCGGCCCCGGCGTCGGGCACCAGCTCCTGACCTGGGTGTCGGCGCCCGCCTGCAGCAGATAGATCGCCGCGCGCCCGCCGGTCTCGTGGTGCCGCGCGTTCGTCGGTTCCCAATGCTCATGCGTGCCCCAGCCGAGCTCGGCCGGCTGAAATCCCTCGGCGAGGAACCCCTCGACGCTCCAGGTATTCCAGAACGCCTCGTGCGGCTTCGGCGCCTCGACCCGCTGGGTGTCGCGTTCGGCGATGTGAATGCCCTTGACCCCGGCCCGCTGCATCAGCCGCGCCCACTCCTCGCGGCTCGTCGGCTCGTCGGCCTTCAGCTTGAGATCGCCGCAAAGATCGAGGAGCGCGCGCTTGACGAACCACGAGACCATGCCGGGATTGGCCCCGCAGCACGAGACCGACGTCACCCCGCCCGGATGGCGCCGCTTTTCCTCGCGGATTTCCTCGCGCAGGAAATAATTGGTGCGGTTGCCCGCCGGCAGCGACCGGTCGAAATAGAACCCGAGCCACGGCTCGACGACCGTATCGATATAGAAGACGCCGAGCTCGCGGCAGAGGACCATCAGATCGAGCGAGGCCACGTCGATCGACAGATTGACGCAGAACCCCTGCCCACCCCCGGCGGTGAGCAGTTGCGTCAGGAGCTTTTTGTAGTTCTCCGGCGTCACCGCTTTGTGGATGAAGCGCCAGCCCTGCGCCTCGGCGAGCCCCCGGTGGGCGTCGACCGGATCGATGATGGCGGCGCGGCTGCGGTCGAAATTGAAATGCCGCTCGATCAAGGGCAGCGTGCCGCGCCCGATCGAGCCGAAGCCGATCATCACGATTGGCCCGGTAATCGTGGCGTGTTTTTGCCATGCGCCCACTGCCGCGGCGATCTCGGTATTCACCGGTTTGCTCAATTCCTTTGCTCCCCGGGTGCAACTTGCCCGCCGCCCGTGCTAACCGATTATGGCGGTAAGAAAAACCCCTGCAAGGGAAACGCCCGGTGCCGGACAATTTCACTCTGGACGGCTTTGCCGGCCCGATCCCGCTCTACAGCGCCGACGAGTGCCGTACCCTCGTGGCGGCATTGACCAGCCCCGGGGCGCCGGCCCCCGGAACCTGGGCCAAGGGCCGGGCGGCGAGCGATCCGGCTTTTTGGGCCGTCGCCTCGCACGAAAACCTCCTCGCCCCGCTGCGCCAACTGTTGGGGCCGGACATCGTCCTGTGGGGCGCGTGCCTCGTCGTCAGGGGGCCGGGGCAGGTGCATCGCTGGCACACCGACGTTGAATCGGCCGACCCGGCGGGCGGCTTCGCCTCGGTGTGGATCGGCCTTGAAAATGTCAACGCCGGCACCGGTCTCGACTTCATCGCCGGCTCGCATCGCGTCGGCAAATCGATCCAGCAGCTGGTCGCCGAGTCGGGCGCCGGCTGGTCCGACGCCGAGGTGCTGGCGCTCGCGACCGAACGCGTCGCCGGCGCCCGCCTCGCCCATCCCGCCATCGCTGACGGCGAGGCGTTCATTTTCGACGGCCGCCTCTGGCATGGCTCGCGTCATTCGGGCGGGGCGGCGCGGACGGCGCTCCTCCTGCAATACGCCGCCGCCGGCCGGCGGGCGCGCATCCCCTCGCGCGGCTACAAATGGCCGTTCGCCTATCGAATCCTTCGCCGTCCGCCCTGCATCCTCGTTTGCGGGGTGGCGCCCGCCGGGGTCAATCGCCTCGTGCCCCCGCCCGCCTCCGCCAGGCCGGGACTCGACCACCAGGCGCACGCTTTCGCCCTGCCGCTCTTCGGCGAGTTCGGACGCTTCAAGTCGAAGGGTTTCTTCCGCGGCGCGACGCCGGTGATGGCCGACGTCGAATCGCACGCCTCGATTCTCGCGCCCGGCGCCCGCCCGCACCCGCCGCACCGCCATAAGGAAGAAGAGATACTCCTCGTCCTCGACGGCGAGGCCGATCTGGTCCTGCCCGAGGGCCCGGGAGGCGAGGCCCCGCGCCGGCGCCTCAGGCGCGGCGAATTCGCCTATTACCCGGCGCGGCGCTGGCACACGCTCGACAATCCCGGGCCGGGGCCCGTCAGCTATGTGATGTTCAAATGGACGTCCCCGCCCGGGCGCCAAGGCGAGGCGCTGGCGACCCGCTTTGTCGCCTTCGGGGAGGCGCTGGCGGGATCGCCCGCAAAAGCCTTCGCCTCGACCCGGCTCCTCGACGAGCCGACCCTTTGGCTCGACAGGCTCCACGCCCATGTCTCGATCGTCCGACCCGGCGGCGGCTATGGCGCGCATGCCGACACCCATGACGTCGCCATCGTTCTCCTCGAAGGCGAGATCGAAACGCTGGGCGAGACCGTCGCGGCGCCGGCGCTGCTCTACCACCCGGCCGGGCGCATCCACGGGCTGAAAGGCGCGGGCAAGACCCCGGCGCGCTATCTGGTGTTTGAATTCCACCGCAAGGGCGGGGCGGCATCGACCGCCTCCCGCGCAACCGGCGGGCTTTTCGCCGGCGCCCGCGCCGCTCTCCGCCGCCGGTTGAGAAAACTGCGGGGACGATAGGCGGCGCAGCTAGTCGGTCGTCACCCTCAGCCCGATCAGCGCAACGGTGCGATTGTACTCGACCGGGTAGGTGCTGGAGCTGTCGGTGACATCGACCTCCCCGAAGGCGCTCTGGAACCGCACCTCGCCGAAAATGCTGAAGCGGTCGGAGAGCGCGACCATGCCGCCGGCGAAAGCCTGCCAGGCCGCCGATGCGAGGCAAGGCAGAGTCGCGAGAACCCATGATGAGGCGCTGTTCGCGCCGAGCCTCGAACCAGGACACCGCCCTTCGTCATCCTCGGGCTTGACCCGAGGACCCATGATGAAGCGCAACGAGGCAACCGCGCATTGTGCTTGCGGAGACGCCACATGGCTTCTCGCGTCAAGCGCGAGAATGACGATGGAAGCAGAGAGCCCGCTCCACACTTCCCTCATGGTGAGGTGCGAAGCACACCATTCCCCCTCATCACCCGGCCAGCCCGCCGGCGCGAGGCGGAGCAGAGTCCCGAGGACCCCTCATAACTCCGCTTAGTGCTTCTTGTCGCGAGGAGGAAACGGATCCTTCGCCGGTGCGACCGTGTCCGAATCACGCCACTTGCCGTCTTGACCTTGGATGCGGACTTCGCCTCCACCAAGATTGGCGACGGTTTGCTTTGCGGCGGCTTCCGCTTCGGCCTGGGTCGGAAAGACGCCGCTTGCGCGATCCGCACCACCTGCCTTCACTGCCCAGCCTTCAGGATGCTGGACGACAAATCTGTTGTTGCTGGGCATTTTGCCCTCCATTTGGCCGAAGCCGACGAATCGGCTCTTGCCGACAACATTATTCTATGTTCTTGTTCCGTTCTAGGGGCGCGGGGGGGATTATGGCTTTGACAAACCTCGCTTGGCAGCGGGCCGCGTTCGTGATTCTCTAGGATCAAATAAGGGGGAGTGATCCGAATGGCGGGTCGGGTTTCGCCCATCTACCTCGATGAGAAAGAGGCGGATGAGGTTCCAATCGCATTGGCTCGGAAGCGCCGGGCCTCGAAGAAGAAGATCGTCTTTGGCTGGTATGGCGGAAAGTTCAGCCACCTAGATTGGCTGCTGCCCCTTTTGCCGCCAGCGCACCACTACTGCGAGCCATTTGGCGGGTCGGGAGCCGTGCTCCTCAATAGGACTCCGTCCCCAGTTGAGACCTACAACGACATAGACGGTGGCGTTGTGAACTTCTTTCGCATGCTCCGCGACCACGGGCCGGAGCTTGAGCGTCTGATCTCTCTGACGCCATTCTCGCGCGAAGAATACCACAAGGCGGTCACGGACTACCCGAGAGCTGATACGAACTTTGAGCGTGCGCGCCGGTTCTACATCCGGGCACGACAAACCCGCACCGGCCTCGCCCAAACGGCTTCCCTAGGCCGTTGGGCAAACTGCAAGGACACAAGCCGCGCTGGCATGTCCGGCGTTGTATCGCGCTGGCTTGGAGGCGTTGACGCGCTATCGGACATCGCGGAGAGGCTGATCCGAGTTCAGATCGAGAACCGGCCGGCCCTCGATGTGATCCGCCTCTATGACGGCCCGACGACTCTTTTCTACTGCGACCCGCCCTACCTTCACGACACGCGGGGCGACAGCAAGGCTTATGGTTTTGAGATGAATGAAGAGGAACACATCAGTCTCGCGGCAACGCTTAAGAGCGTGAGGGGGAAGGTTGCCCTCTCAGGTTATCGCAACAAGCTCATGGACAAACTGTTCAAGGGCTGGCGCCGCTTTGACGGTGCCGAGAAGGTGGCGCACTCAATTAAGAAGAAGCGCCAAGAATGCCTTTGGCTGAACTACTAACGTTTGGGGGGTCGTGCCAGTTTCGATCGATTACGGGGCAGCAAACAAGCTGTTAGAGGAAATATTTGCCGTCGCAGAAGATGACTTCCGAGACGGCAAGCGGCAAACGATTCCCGCCGAGCAAGTCACCGCCATAGCAAGATTGTTCAAGTCGGACACTCAGGCCTATCGAGAGGCGCTGGTTGGCTGCTGCGTCGCTAGGCTCGTTAACCCAAAAGTGGACGTTCACTACCCGGACACAACTGCAAGCGAGTTTTCGTTTAGCGGCAGGTCACTGGCGGACAAGGTTGTGACCCCGGCACTTCGCGCTAAGGCAGTCCCTGTGTCTGCCTCACCGTATTTGTCATCCCTCCGAGGCGGCGCAAAATTCATTCCGGGCGGTCAGCCGCGCATTCAGCGCGACCAGGAAGGCTTCGATACTCTTGTGTTCTTGGTTGAGGAGTTGTCCCAGATGGACGCGGCGACCGCGCGCAAATTCTTGCGCCGGCTCCTCGCGGAATTTGTTGAGCTCAGAGAGGCGGCCAACATCCACCTCAGGAGGGTCGGAAAGCCGAGCCTGCCTCAGCTCATGTCTATCATTCATCACATGCTTGGGATGAAGAGCGGTGGGCGGGTTTCTTCCTACGTAACGGTCGCGCTCTTTCAAACCCTCGGTGAGCACTATGACCGCGGCTGGGACGTTGAGTTTCAGGGCATCAACGTTGCGGACAAGTTTACCGGCGCGGTGGGAGATGTGACCGTGAAGAAAGACGGCGCTACCGTTCTCGGAGTCGAAATAACTGAACGCCCGATTAGTCGAGATCGTGTGACCCTAGTTTTCGACCAAAAAATCTCTCCTGCTGCGGTGAAAGACTACCTCTTTGTGACCACAGCGAAGCCTGACCCGGAAGCGTTCGAGGCCGCAAAAAACTACACTGCCGCCGGTCACGACATGAACTTCGTGGATTTGTCGAGTTGGGCGCACAAAGCGCTGGCAACGATTGGCCCAGAAGGCCGCACGCTCTTTCAAGACAGGCTGGTCGCGCAACTAGCCTCTACGGGCGTTCCGGCAGAGCTTCGACTTGCGTGGAACGAAGCCCTGCAAACGGCAATTAGTTCGAATTAGGTCGTTTGGCCTTTCGCTTCGCTTTCTTGGGAGCGGGCGGAGTCTCTAGGACTCTCCGCGGCCGTCTGGGAAATGCTTGACGCCGACCGAACTGAGTCGGAATTGGATCCAGATAGTCGAAAACGACTCCGGCAGGCAATTGGATGGGGCTCGAGAAACAATGATGACATAGGCGAATCGCTAAGGGCGGCAGTGAAGTCCATTGAAGATGCAGTTCGACCTATCCTGCAAACCCATCCCCCTCCTTGCCCCCCTCCCTTGCCCCTCCGCGCCCTTTCCTCTAACTCCTTTCTCTTCCGCCTCCGGGGGCTCAGATGGTTGCCAATCCGCCCGTCGCCATCGTCATGGGCTCGCAGTCCGACTGGCCGACCATGCGCGCCGCCGCCGAGACGCTCGATCAGCTGAAGATCGACTACGAGGCGCGGATCGTTTCCGCCCACCGCACCCCCGACCGCCTCTACGAGTTCGCCGCCTCGGCCCGCGACGACGGCTTCCAGGTGATCATCGCCGGGGCCGGCGGGGCGGCGCATCTGCCCGGCATGATCGCCGCGATGACGACGCTGCCGGTGTTCGGCGTGCCGATCGAATCCAAGGCCATGGGCGGGCAGGATTCGCTTCTCTCGATCGTCCAGATGCCGGCCGGGGTTCCCGTCGGCACCCTCGCCATCGGGACGGCCGGCGCGATCAACGCGGCGCTCCTCGCCGCCGCCGTCCTCTCGCTCGCCGATAGCGAAGTGCTCGCGGCGCTCATTGAGTATCGCCGCGCCCAGTCCGACGCGGTCCCCGAATATCCGGTCGATGACGTCTGAGGCGCGGCCTCCGCTCAAGCTCGGGGCGACCATCGGCATACTCGGGGGCGGTCAGCTCGGCCGGATGCTGGCGATGGCCGCGCACCGGCTCGGGCTGCGCGCTCACATCTATGCGCCCGAGCCCGACGCTTGCGCTTTCGAGGTCGCGTCGCTGAAGACCGTCGCACGGTTTGACGACATGGTGGCGCTGGCGCGATTTTCCGAGAGCGTCGACGCCATCACCTGGGAATTCGAAAACGTCCCGGCAGACATGGCAGAAGTTCATGGAATAGCGCGCAAAGTGCGTGGAAGTTCGTCGAGTTTGCGCATATCTCAGGACAGGTTGCTCGAGAAGCGCTTCCTGATGGAGTGCGGCCTGCCCGTCGCCCCCTGGCAAGCGATTGATTCCATTGACGCTTTGAAGCTTTCTTTTGTCGCCCTCGGCTCCCCTGCGGTGCTCAAAACCCGCCGCCTCGGCTATGACGGCAAGGGGCAAATCATGGTCCGGGCGGGCGACGATTTAGAGCGTATTTTCAAGGGGTTGAATGGTGCTGCGGCGATTCTTGAAGCCTTTATCCCCTTCGAGCGCGAGGTCTCGGTGATCCTGGCGCGGGGCGACGACGGCGCCACCGCCGCCTATGATGTCATCGAAAATATCCATGAAAATCATATCCTTAGGTCGTCCCTTGTGCCCGCCAAAGTCAGCCCGGAAGTGGCCGAGGCGGCCGTCGCCGCCGCGCGGACCATCGCCCAAGCCCTTGATTATGTTGGGGTTCTGGGTGTGGAGTTCTTCGTCACCGGCAGACCCGAAAAGCCTTTACTTATCAATGAGTTCGCCCCGAGGGTCCACAATTCTGGCCATTGGACCGAGGCGGCCGCCGTCACCTCCCAATTCACCCAACATATCAAGGCCTTAGCGGGTTGGCCGCTCGGCGATCCCGGCCGTTTCGCCGACGCCGAAATGCGCAATCTCCTCGGTGACGAGGTGCTGAAAGCCACGTCAATTCAAGGCGTTAGCGTCCACGTCTATGGAAAAGCCGAAATCCGCCCCGGCCGCAAGATGGGCCACACCATCCGCCTCATCCCGCTAAACCATTGATTTTCAAGGCACGAAATCATGCTAGATTGCACCGGGGCAAAATCTGGAGGACGACGATGAAGAAGTTGATTTTCCTGGCTATTTTCGCCCTGATGGGCATCCCCGGCACTGCCGCCGCCGCCGAACGCCGCACCGAAATCGGGCTGCTCGAATGCACCGTTGAGGGCGGCTTCGGCTTTATTTTCGGCTCGCGCAAAAACATCCGCTGCGAATTCGACCCCGCCGACGGCGTCGTCGGAACTCGCGAGGTTTATCATGGGGTTATCCGCAAATTCGGCCTTGATATCGGGATGACCCGCCGCAGCTATCTCGCCTGGCTGGTGCTCGCCCCGACCGTCGCCGATTACTCGCCCGGCGCGCTGGCCGGGGATTATATCGGCGTCAGTGGCGAGGCGACGATCGGAGTCGGGGTTGGCGGCAACCTGCTGATCGGGGGCTCGAGCGACACATTTTCGCTGCAGCCGCTGAGCGTTACCGCCCAGACCGGCCTCAACTTCGCGGTCGGAGTGGCGAGCCTCGAGCTCAACAACTAGCCGGGATTCACCGCCCGATACCGACGGCCTCGCGCAGGAGCCGCACCTGTTCGGCGGGTGCCTCCGGATTTCTGTTGGTGTCGGTCCAATAGTAGTTGTGGGTGAAAAAGCGCGGCACCCAGCCCGCATGCCGCATTCTGACCGCGCGGTCGGCGATACCGCGCCCGAACCGCTCCAGCCCCGCGACCGGCCCCCCGACCGGGTCTCCGATCAGGAAAGCCACCGGATGGAACGGATCGTAGAGGTTAGTCCAGCGGACAGCGCCAAATACCGCCCCGTGATGGGCGGCCTCGATCCCCCTGATCGTATTGACCATCCGGTTGAACCTCGTGCTCTTGTTGGGCGGCGAGCAGGGCAGCATCCAGGCATGCTTGAGCTGGGCGAAATCCGCCTTGCCCTCGGCGATCAGGAACTGGGCGTTGGCGAGCGGGGAGCCGAGCGAGACGAAGTCCGACAGCTTCCAGCCCGGCGGGGAGTGGCGACCCGGATCACCGGGTTGCGGCCGCGACGGCTGCCGGCTTAACGCCTCGCAAACCACTCCCTGCAAGCGCTGGAACGCATCGACCGTCTCCGGCGGCCAGACTTTTTCCGGGTGAGCCGCGATGAAATCGTCGACTGCGTTGAATTCTGCAATGGCTTCCTCGCCCGGCGGATTACCCGCCGTCGGGCCCACCTGCCACCACAGCAAGTGCAACAGGTCGTAGGCGAGGACCGCGCCGAGAGAATGCGCGACCAGCACAATCCGGTCGTAGCGAGGGTCATCGTGCAGCGCCCGCAGCAGCGACAGGCCCCGCTCGCGCACCCGGTTACGGATACCGACGGTGCCGGCCTCGGCGCCGAGATAACTCGCCGCCGCCCCGAAATACGGCAACAGATACCGCTGGCCGAGCGACGCAAGGAAGAAGAACACCGCCGCCGCCCAGAACACTGGATACTCCCTGTAGATGTAGGCGATCGCCGCCGCCGCCACGATCATCGCCGGCCAGGTGACAAGGCGCTGGAAGCGGGTGGCGCGCGCCAGGATGCTGGCGACCAGAAAGAGGCCAATGCCGGCGGCGAAGGCGCCGAGCGCACCCCGATTGTCCTCCCCGAGCAGCACCCCGATCCAATCGAGATGGACGAGCCGCTCGACCGAAAGAACCATGATCCAGAAGGCCGCGAGCGCCAGCAATGAAAGGACCCAGAGCGCGACCCAGCCTAATCGCATTGGCCGGGACACTTCGTGGGGATCGATCCACAAGAGCCGGTTGAGCCAGCGCCAGAAATTCTGCAGCGGCGAGGCCCCTACGATATCGGCGAAATACAGCTCGAAGAAATCGGTGATCCTGCCGCTGGCGAGCGGCGGGCAGCTAATTCGTTGGAGGTCGAGAAGCCCGGTCTTGTCGTCCGGCACGATCCAGCTCGGATTGCCGGCCGGGTCCATCATCGCAGTGTCGGCGAGCTTGAGCGACCGGTCCTGCGTCCACAGAACCTTGACGAAGTCCCGGAGCGTGCCCATCGGGCGGGGCTTGCCCTGGCCGTGAACGATGACGATCGCCTGGCGCCGCTGCGTCGGGGGTCCAGCGCTCGCCGAGCTGGCATTGCTTGTCGCGATCTTGTCTTCTCGACCGACGTTTTTCATCGGCACCTCCCCCGGCGCTCCGATGGCGCGATGGGGGACATATTCCCGGCGCGCTGTAAAGCCCTTCGGACCTCGCTCCCCGGGGCCAGACCTACCGCGCCGTATTGACCGCGAGCCAGCCGGCGACCGCAACGAGCAACAGGGCAAAGACGATCCCCAGCGTCCGCCGCCAATGGTCGCGAGCGAATGCCGCCGTCAGGCTCGCCGCGACAACGACGATACCCGAATGGACCAGCGTCGCCGCACTCACATAGACCAGCGTCAGGATTGCCATTTGCGGCCAGAGCGGGGTCCCGGCCTGGGTGAAGTTCGGCATCACGGTGACGTAGAAGATCGCCGCCTTGGGATTGAGCAGATTGGTGACGAGCCCGCGCCGGAAGAATACAAGGAGCGGAAGATCGAGGTCCGGATCATCGGCCGGCAGCTGCGATTCCAGCCATGTGTCGTAAGCGAGCCACAAGAGATACGCGACCCCTGCCCATCGCAGCGCTTCCCACACGTACCGGTTGCTCTCGACGACCGCCGATACCCCGCTCGCCGCCAGAAGCCCGATGGTCAGCAATCCGAGCGCCACGCCCGCGACTGCGAAAAAGCCCGCAAAGCGCCCCCGGTTGGCGCCGAGGAGCGCCAGATACGCCATGTTCGGCCCCGGGGTCAGCTCGACCGCGATGCAAGCCGCGAAGAATGGCAGCAGGGCTGCGACAAGTTCCGCGTTCATCGCGCCAGCCCGCGATCAGCCAAGCGCCTTGACGATATCCTCGGTCATTTTCTTGGCGTCGCCGAACAGCATCATCGTGTTGTCGCGGAAAAACAACTCGTTCTGCACCCCGGCATAGCCCGCGCTCATGCCGCGCTTGACGAACAGCACCGTTCTCGCGTTTTCGACGTCGAGCACCGGCATGCCATAGATCGGAGAAGTCTTGTCGGTCTTCGCGGCCGGGTTGGTCACGTCGTTGGCCCCGATCACATAGGCGACGTCGGCTTGGGCGAATTCCGAATTGATGTCCCCAAGCTCGAACACCTCGTCATAGGGCACGTTGGCTTCGGCGAGCAGCACATTCATGTGGCCGGGCATGCGGCCCGCGACCGGATGGATCGCGTATTTGACCTCGACGCCTTCGGCCTTGAGCTTGTCGGCCATCTCGCGAACCGCATGCTGGGCCTGCGCCACCGCCATGCCATAACCCGGCACGACGATCACCTTGCCGGCGTTCTTGATGATGAAGGCGGCGTCCTCGGCCGAGCCTTGTTTCACCGCCCGCTTCTCCTCGATGCCGGAGCCGGCCGCCGTATCCTCGCCGCCGAAACCGCCAAGGATGACCGAGATGAAGGAGCGGTTCATCGCCCGGCACATGATGTAGCTGAGGATCGCGCCCGACGAGCCGACCAGCGCGCCGGTGATGATGAGCGCGGTGTTGCCCAGCGTGAAGCCGATGCCCGCCGCCGCCCAGCCCGAATAGGAATTGAGCATAGAGACAACAACCGGCATGTCGGCCCCGCCAATCGGGATGATCATCAGGACGCCGAGGAGGAACGCCACCGCGGTGATCGCCCAGAAAAGCCAGGGCTCGGCGGAGAGCGCAAACTGCACGGCGAGATAGACGAGCAGCACCGCGAGCCCCGCGTGGACGAGATGGCGGGCCGGCAGCAGGATCGGCCTGCCCGACATGTTGCCGTTGAGCTTGGCGAAGGCGATTACCGAGCCGGTGAAGGTAAAGGCGCCTATCGCGACCCCGAGGCTCATCTCGATCAGGCTGGAGGCGTGGATGTCGCCGGGGACCCCGATTCCGAAGGCACCCGGGGCGTAGAGCGCCGCCGCGGCGACAAAAACCGCCGCCATGCCGACGAGCGAATGGAACGCGGCGACGAGCTGCGGCATGGCCGTCATCGCCACCCGCCGCGCGATCGTCGCGCCGATCCCCCCGCCGACCGCGAGCCCCACCACAATCAGGGCCAGCGCGACCCAATCGCCGAACGGGTTGGCGACCCACAGCGTCGTGCCGACGGCGATCGCCATGCCGACCATGCCGAAGCGGTTACCGCGGCGGGCGAGCACGGGGCTCGACAATCCCCTGAGCGCCAGAACGAAAAGGACGCCCGCGACGAGATAGAGAAGCGCGGCGATATTGGCTGTCATCTCTCGCCTAACCCTTCTTCCGGTACATCGACAGCATGCGCTGGGTGACGAGGAAACCGCCGAATATGTTGACGCTGGCAAGGATGAGCGCCACGAAACCAAACCAGCGCGACGGACCCTCGGCCCCGACCAGTCCCACCCCGACCGCGAGCAGCGCGCCGACCACGATGACCGAGGAGATGGCGTTGGTGACGCTCATCAGCGGGGTATGCAGCGCCGGGGTGACGCTCCAGACAACGTAATAGCCGACAAAGATCGCCAGCACGAAAATCGCCAGGCGAAAGACGAAGGGGTCGATCGCTCCACCCGAAGCGGCGGCCGCGGCGGCGCCGGCGGCGTCGGCGAGCTGCTCGGTTGTCTCCATTACTTGCCTCCGTTGGGCTGAAGGTTCGGATGCACGATCTTGCCGTCGCGGATCAGCAGCGTCGCTTTCACCAGATCGTCCTCCCAGTTGATCGCCAACGCCTTTTGCGGCTTGTCGATCAGCGTTTCGACAAAGGCGAGGAGGTTCTTCGCGTAGAACTGGCTGGCGCTCGCCGCGACCCGGCTGGCGAGGTTCGCATAGCCAAGGATCGTCACCCCGCCACGATCGACGGCCTTGCCGGGCTCTGAGAGCTCGCAATTGCCGCCGCGCTCGACCGCAAGATCGACGATCACCGATCCCGGCGCCATCGATTCGACCATCGCTTTCGAGATGAGCTTCGGCGCCGGCCGGCCGGGAATGAGCGCAGTGGTGACGACGATGTCCTGCCTGGCGATGTGGCTCGCGACGAGCGCCGCCTGCCTGGCCTGATAGTCCTTCGACATTTCCTTGGCATAGCCGCTGGTGGTCTCGGCTTGCTTGAATTCCTCGTCTTCGACGGCGATGAATTTCGCCCCGAGGCTTTCGACCTGCTCCTTGGCCGCCGGGCGCACGTCAGTCGCCGTCACGATCGCGCCGAGCCGGCGGGCAGTCGCAATCGCCTGCAGCCCCGCGACCCCCGCACCCATCACAAAGACCCGCGCCGGCCGGACCGTCCCGGCCGCCGTCATCATCATCGGCAGCGCCCGTCCATAGGCCTGCGCCGCCTCGATCACCGCCTGATAGCCGGCGAGGTTGGCCTGCGAGGAGAGTACGTCCATCGACTGGGCGCGGGTAATGCGCGGCATTAATTCCATGCTGAAGACGCTCGCCCCGGTTCCAGCCAACGCGCCGATCTCGGCCTCGTGGCCGAAGGGATCCATCATCCCGGCGACCAGCGCGCCCTTCCCGATTCCGGCGAGCGCTTTGGCCCCCGGTCGCCCGACCGTCAGCACCAGGTCGGCGTCCTTGAGCGCGGCCGCGGCGGAAGCAGTGATTGTCGCGCCGGCCGTGGCGTAGTCCTCGTCGGCGATGCGTGAGGCATGTCCCGCACCGGTCTCGATGCTGACCGACGCACCCAGACTGACCAACCGTTTCACCGTCTCGGGCGTGGCGGCCACACGGCGCTCATCCGCCCCGAATTCCCTGGCTACGGCAATTTTCATGAATTCACCTTGACTGCGGGCGCGGCACACTCATCACAGCGCTGGCGCGCTGGCAAGGGACCCGCGGTCAGGTGTAGGGATTACCGACAAAGAGGAAGAAGAGCGCCAGAAGCGTCACGGCAATCAGCCCGACCGACCATTTGATCAGCCTGAGGAACAGGCTGAAAGTCCGTCGATGTTCGTCGACATCGGCGGTCGTGTCCTTACTCGCCATATGTTTCCCCATTTGGCAGCCCGCCTCAGGCGTCCTGCGTTGCCTCGAGTTCGTCGATCAGGCCCTCGATCATGCCGAGGCCGAGCGACCAGAACTGCGGATCGCGCGCATCGAGCCCGAACGGTGCCAGAAGTTCCGAATGATGTTTCGATCCGCCCGCCTTCAGCATGTCGAAATAGCGCTCGACGAACCCCTCCTGCGACTTCTCATATTGCGCGTACAGCGAATTCACAAGGCAATCCCCAAACGCGTAGGCATAGACATAGAACGGCGAATGAATGAAGTGCGGGATATAGGCCCAAAAGATCTCATAGCCCTCGTTGAGCTTAATCCCGGAGCCGAGGCTTTCGGCGCTCACCTCGAGCCAGATCCTGTCGATTTCCTCGCTTCGCAGCTCGCCGTTGCGCCTGGCTGTATGGAGCTCACGTTCGAAGGTGTAGAAGGCGATTTGCCGCACCACCGTATTGAGCATGTCCTCGACCTTGTGGGCGAGGAGCGCAAAGCGCTGCCGCTTGTCGGAGGTGGAGGCAAGGATCGACCGAAAGGTGAGCATTTCGCCGAAAACGCTGGCTGTCTCGGCCAGCGTCAGCGGCGTGTCGGCGAGCAAGGGGCCCTGGGCGGCTGCAAGGCGCTGATGCACCCCGTGGCCGAGTTCATGGGCCAGGGTCATGACGTCGCGCGGTTTGCCGAGATAGTTGAGCATCAAATATGGGTGGACGCTCGGCACGGTCGGATGCGCGAAGGCCCCCGGCTGCTTGCCGGGCCTGACCGGCGCGTCGATCCAGCCGGAGCCGAAGAAGGGCCTCGCGACCTCGACAAGCTTGGGGGAGAACCGTTCATAGGCGTCGAGCACTGTCCGCTTCGCCGATTCCCAGTCGAAGGTGCGGTCGTCGTCATCCGGCAGCGGCGCGTTGCGGTCCCAGGCGTTGAGCTGGTCCACGCCGAACCATCTGGCCTTCATCTTGTAGTAGCGGTGCGACAGACGCGGATAGGCGCCGCGCACGGCGGCCAAGAGCGCCGCGACGACCTCGGGCTCCACCGAATTGGCGAGGTGCCGGCTGTCGGCAACGTCCTTGAAGCCGCGCCAACGATCGGAGATTTCCTTGTCCTTGGCGAGAACATTGGTAATGTGGGTGAACAGGCGCCGATGGCTGCTCAGTGTCCGGGTGAGACCGCCGAATGCCGCTTCGCGTTTTTTCGGGTTTCGATCGGTGAGCAAGGTCAACGTCGGCTCAAGCGAAAGCTCCTTACCTTCGACCTGGAATTTTAGGCTTGCCATGGTCTCGTCGAAGAGGCGATTCCAGGCCGAACGGCCGGTGACCGATTTATCGTGGAAGAGTTCCTCGACGCGGTCCTCAAGCTGGTAGGGCCGCGACTTGCGCAACTCCACAAACCACGGCTTGTAGCGCGCCAGCGTGGCGTCGGCGGCAAAGGCGGCGTCGAGTGTCGCATCGTCGATACGATTGAGCTCAAGCGAAAAGAAGATCAGCGGTGTCGAAAAGGTGGTCAGTTTCTCGTTCATGTCGCCGAGAAACTTTGTACGCGCCTCGTCGGCGGTGTTCATCGCGTAGTGCAGATAGGCGAACGAGCCAATACGACCCATCACTTCGGAGATCGCCTCGTAACCGATAACCGCTTTGGCGAGCCCGCCCTGCTTTGCCAACTCGTCGAGCTTGCCCTTGTAAGTCTGGGCGAAGGCTTTGGTTTCGGCTTCGCAGCGCGCCAGATCGACCGCCAGCGTCGCGCTGTCGCGACCGTCATAGAGGTCGCTCAGATCCCATTCCGGCAGCAGGCCCAAATTCGGCTCGGCAGCCGGAGCCTCGTTCGCCGTAGCGTGCGGCTCGGTCTGCATCGGTTTGCTCCGGAAGGGCCTCGAATTGTGGCGGACCATATCGGGGCCGCCCGGCCCGCTCAAGCCGGTTCAATCTGCGCCATCCGATTAAACGGGTGTTAAGCGCCGCCGCCTACTGTGGCCCGAATTGGCACAGCCTGATTCTGGCGCCGAACCGGGAAATGGACCTTTCGGATGAAACGCGTAATCGTGATCGACGACGATCCCGTGCAATGCCGGCTCACCGCCGAAGTTGTCCGCAAGGCCGGGTTCGAGCCGCTCACCGCCCAATCGGGCGAAATGGGCCTGGCGATGCTGCGAGAAGATCCCGGCATCGCCGCCGTCATCCTCGACCTCGTCATGCCCGAGATGGATGGCATGAGCGTCATGGAAACGATGAAGCGCGAGCGGATGACCCAGCCAATCATCGTGCAGACCGCCAAATCCTCGCTTGAGACAATCGTCTCGGCGATGCGCGCCGGAACGACCGATTTCTTCGTCAAGCCGGTCGCCCCCGAACGGCTGATGGTCTCACTGCGGAACGCCCTGAAGCTCGACGCGCTCGAGACCGCCGTGCGCGCCGGCCGGCTGGTCCGTGAGGGAAGGTTTGGCTTCGAGGACATCATCACCCGCTCCGAAGTGATGCGCCGGGTGATCGAACTCGGCCGCAAGGCCGCCGCCAGCACAATTCCGGTCCTGCTCGAGGGCGAAAGCGGAGTTGGCAAAGAAATGGTGGCGCGCGCCATTCATGGAACCGGCGACCGCGCGACCCGGCCTTTCGTCGCCGTCAATTGCGGCGCCATTCCGGGCGAGCTCGTCGAATCGACCCTTTTCGGCCATGTGAAGGGCGCCTTCTCCGGCGCCCACGAGAACCATTCCGGCAAATTCGCCGAAGCGCACGGTGGAACGCTGTTTCTCGACGAGATCGGCGAACTCCACGCCGACATGCAGGTAAAGCTTCTGCGCGCCCTGCAAGACGGCGAGATCGAACCGGTCGGCGCCGGCAAGGCGCAACGGGTGAATGTGCGGGTGATTTCGGCCACTAACCGGCGGCTTCTCAATCTCGCAAAATCCGGCGATTTCCGCGAGGATCTCTACTACCGGCTCAACGTCTTTCCGATCTATGTGCCCCCCTTGCGCGAGCGGTTGGCCGACATCCCGGTCCTGCTCGACCACTTCGTCGCCCGGTTCGCCGCCGAGGAAGGCAAGCGCGTCGATGGCTACTCGCCCGAAGTGCCGGAGCTCGTCAAGCGCTACGCCTGGCCCGGCAATATCAGGCAACTCGAAAATGCCGTCTATCGCGCGGTGGTCCTCGCCGAACAGCAGACCCTCCAGCCCGCCGACTTCCCGCAGATCATGGCGCATCTGGATGGCCATGAGGACGTCCGGCGCGAAACCTCGGCCCGCCCGGTGCCGGCCGAGCCGAGCCACATCGACCGTGTCGACACCCCCTCCAGGCCCGCCCCTGCGATCATTCGGCCGCCGGTCGACCGGTTCATCCAGCCCGACGGCTCTGTCGCCCCCCTGATCGACATCGAGCGCGAACTGATCGCCTTTGCCATCAAGACCTACAATGGCCGCATGGCGGCGGTCGCCCGGGCGCTCGGCATCGGCCGCTCGACCCTCTACCGCAAGCTCAGGGCCTATGGGCTTGCCGAAGAGAAAGACGACGCCGCCTGATCTTTAGGCCCCATTCATTTTCACCTGTTACCGTTACGTCACACCGGTGCCGCAACC
Organism: Cucumibacter sp.; assembly: GCA_040881985.1. GTDB lineage: Bacteria > Pseudomonadota > Alphaproteobacteria > Rhizobiales > Devosiaceae > JBBECE01. The sequence goes on along the minus strand of JBBECE010000026.1, from coordinate 72,951 downwards.
GCCCGTCCGCGCGTTCAATTCGCTGAGATAGGATTGTCATCGAATCCCCGAATGCCTAGACACAATTGTGCGCACTCGCCCGCAGGACGCGGGGTTTCGGCGCCAGGCGTGGCGGCCTTTGATGCGGCTCAGCTCAGGATGAACCGGATGATCAGGACGCTGGTCCGACCGTTGATTATTGGTGCGCTCGCCCTGGGCCTCGCGGCGCAGGCGCCTGCCCAGGAAACGATGCTGATCGACGGGGTCGAAGCGACCCGCATCGTCATCCCGCCGGCCCGGTCGGAACTCGCGCGGATCATCAAGGCGGAATTGCGCGACCGCTACTACGCGGCGCGACCCGAGACCGCCGAATGGCTGGCCGCCCAGAAGCTCTATTTCTTCTATGCCGGGCGCCGTTTCGAGCCGCTGTGGCTGGTCGAAACACCCAATGGCGTCGCCTATTCGGCTACCGCAGGCAAGATCCTCGGAGTTTTCGAGGACGCCGGCTATCAGGGCTTCCGTCCGGCAGATTATCTGACCCCCGGCATCGACATCGGCGACGCCGGCAACGATCCCGCGCGCCTCGCCTCGGTGGAAACCGCGTTTTCGGCGTCGGCCTACCTTTACGCCCGGCACGCGGTCGGCGGGCGTATTGCTCCGGGCCTGGTGTCGCGGATGATCACCATTCGCCCAACTCAGATCGATCCGTCGGAACTACTGGTCAACCTCGCTGCGGCCGACAATCCCGACGAGATGTTGCTGTCCCTGCATCCGACCCACCGCGAATTCCTGGCGCTGCGCGAACAGCTGGCGAGGATTGCCGCGGGCGATGTCGAGCAGCTCGTCACCATTCCCGACGGCGAGCTGATCAAAGCGAACATGGCCGACGCGCGCGTGCCCCTACTTCGCGAGCGGCTCAACGTGCCCTTCCCCGCCACCGATCCGCTCGTCTTCGACGAGACCGTCCGGCAGGCCCTGATTTCGTTCCAGGAATCCCTTGGCCTGATCCCCGACGGCGTCGTCGGCCCGGCGACCGTCGCCGCCCTCAACGGCACTCACGGCGCCTCCGCTGAGGACGTCGTCGCCAACATGGAACGTTGGCGCTGGTTGCCGCGCGACCTCAGTGCGTTCTACGTCCTGGTCAACGTTCCGGAGTTCCGCCTCGAGGTACATCACGCCGACGCGGTGGCCTATTCGACCCGCGTTGTTGTCGGCCAGCGCACCCACCAGACCCCGATCTTTTACGACGAGATCGAGCATATCGTCGTCAATCCCTATTGGAACGTGCCCTTGTCAATCGCCTCCAACGAGATCGCCCCGCTGCTGCGGGAAAACCCGGGCTATCTCGCCAACAACAATATGGAACTCCTGTATGGCGGCCGGGTGATCAACGCCTCCTCGGTCGACTGGTCGGAGACATCGGTCAACAATTTCAGGATTCGGCAGCGCCCCGGCGCCGGCAATGCGCTCGGCAACATCAAGTTCCTGTTCCCCAACCAGCACGACGTCTATCTGCACGACACCCCGTCGAAATCGCTGTTCGCGCGATCGATCCGCGCCTTTAGTCACGGCTGCATCCGGGTCCAGAACCCGATGGACTTCGCCGATGCGCTGCTCGAATACGAGCCCGACCTCGATTCGGCCAAGCTCGCCGCTTTGTTCGGCAGCTCCGAACGCTGGGTGAATATCGAGCGCCACGTGCCCGTCTACATCAGCTATTTCACCCTCCGCGTCAGCGAGGACGGAACGCTGCGCACCTATGCCGACATTTACGGGCACAATGAACGGCTGGTGAATCTGCTTGCCCGGTGAGGCCAAGCAGTTCAACTTGTTCACGTTTCGTTAGGATTCTTGCCTTCCTTCGGCCCTGTTTCGCCGCTAGCTTTCCCGCCGGGTTCGGGGGCAGAGTGGGATTCAGCCCGCTGTCTGCCATTGTTAAGAAAGTCTAATCAACTAGTTGATTAGACTGCGCCGATTTTCAGGTTGGGGAAAACGGACAGGGCGGCCGGTGTCGGGGACGGGGACAGTCGCACTCAGTTATGTGTTGCGCCGCGCTATTGCGGCGATGCTGGGCGCTATGGGCGCGTTGCTGGCCTGTAGCTTCCCGGCCAGCGCTTCCGCCGAGGAGCGCACCCTCTACCTCTTCTACACCCACACCAGCGAGACCGCCCGCATCACCTTCTGGCGCAACGGCCATTTCGACCAGCGGGGCCTGGCGCAGCTGAACCAGTTCCTGCGCGACTGGCGGCGCGGCGAAGTTGCCAACATGGATCCCGACCTCTTCAACCTCGTCTGGCAAGTCTATGAGGAGGTCGGTGCCACCCAGCCGATCCACATCGTCTCCGCCTTTCGCGCCCCCGAAACCAACGAAATGCTGCGCTCCCGCTCCAGCGCCGTGGCCAAGAATTCCCGTCATACCCAGGGTATGGCGATGGACTTTTACATTCCCGGCATTCCGATCTCGACTTTGCGCGCCGTCGCCATGAAGTATCAGGTGGGCGGCGTCGGCTACTACCCCTCCTCCGGCAGCCCCTTCGTGCATCTCGACACCGGCAGCGTCCGCGCCTGGCCACGGATGACAAGGGCACAACTGCAGCAGATCTTCCCGGACGGAAGAACCCTGCACCTGCCGGCCGACGGCGTACCGCTGTCACAGGAGGGTCGCCAGTACGCGGCCGCCCAATGGCAGCGCTGCCACCAGGTGCCCTGCTCGTCCCGCTCCACCTCTGGGGAGACGATCCAGCTCGCCTCGACGGGCGAACGGCGCTCGCTGCTCGACATTTTCCGCAGCAATGAGGAGGAGGCAGGAGAAATCGAAGTCGCCTCCGCGCCGACTTCGCGAAATGTCACTTCCCAGCCGGTGCTGGTTGCGCCCGTCCCGCCCGCCCGGCCTGAACCGGCGATCGAACTTGCAAGCGCCGACGTGGCGCCCGTCCCGCCGGTCAAGCCGGCGGCAATCGAGCTTGCAACGCTGACTGCGCAATTCCTGGCTCCGCCGGCGCCGACCGCAACCCTTGAGGCAGATCGCATCGCGGTCGCCTGGCTCGAGACCCCCCTTCCCGACAGTCCGGCCCGCGGCTTGCGCGCGACGATTCCGGCGGACGGCGGCGAACTCAACAGCCTCTTCGCCGCCTACGCGCCGGTCTCGTCGGGACCGGCAAGTGCCCAGCGGGCCGTCGAAATGCTGATCGAGCAGCGACTCGCCGAAACCTCCGCTGCCGACCGTCAGCAAATGCTGGTCGCAGCGTACGAGGCCGCGGCCGACCCCTCGCCGGGTGCCCGGCGCGCGCTCGACATGTTGCTCAACCAGCAGAAGAGCGAAATCGCCATCGGTAACGGCGCCCTCAATGTCGAGGCGGCCCCGATCGTCACAGCCTCCTTCGGCCCCCAACCGGATATCGGCGCGCTGATCTTTGGGCGCGGCGCCGATCCGGTCCAGCAACCTTTGCCCGCGCTCGTCTCGCGACCCGTCCCCATGGCGCTGCAGCTTGAGACCCGTCACCCGGACCTCGTCGCCCCCGATTTTGAACATGGGATCGACTTCCTTATCGACCCCTCACCTCTCAACAGCAGCCACTTCGCGGAGCTGTTTCTGCCCGACCGGGCGGATTTTGACCCGGCGACGGAATTGGGCGTCGCCACCGGCACGGTGCGTTTCAGCTATGAAAGCTCCGGTTTCCGTGCGTCCTACAGGTTCGCGCCACCCTCGCCGCTTCTCCTCGCCTCCCGCTGATCCCCGCACGACCGCGTCAAGCGGTTGAATTCGCCCGCTTGTCTGCTATTGCTCTTCGGCTGCGACGGCCCGCGCCCTTGCTGGCGGCCTCGCGACAGGCAAGTGAGCTCGTGTTGACCCAGCGACCTTCCACTCCCCTTCTCGACACCATCGAAACGATGGGCGACCTCCGGGCGCTCCATCGCGCCAAGTTGCGCCAGCTCGCCGACGAGCTGCGCGCCGAGGTCATCGATGCGGTATCGATCACCGGCGGACATCTGGGCGCCGGGCTCGGTGTCGTCGAACTGACGGTCGCCCTCCACTACTTATTCGATACGCCGCACGACCGTCTGATCTGGGATGTCGGCCACCAGTCCTATCCGCACAAAGTCCTGACCGGCCGCCGCGACCGCATCCGCACGCTCCGGCAGAAAAACGGGCTCTCCGGCTTCACCCGGCGCGCCGAAAGCGAATTCGACCCGTTCGGCGCCGCCCATTCCTCGACTTCCGTTTCGGCCGGGCTCGGCATGGCGGTCGCGGCCGATCTCAAGGGCGAAAAGCGCCACGTCATCGCGGTGATCGGGGATGGCGCCATGTCGGCCGGCATGGCCTACGAGGCGATGAACAATGCTGGGGCCATGGATGCCAAGCTGATTGTCATCCTCAACGACAACGACATGTCGATTGCCCCGCCGACCGGAGCGATGAGCGCCTATCTCGCCCGGCTCGTCTCCGGCAAAGCCTATCGGACGCTGCGCCAGACGGCCAAGCAGCTCACCACCCATTTGCCAAAATTCTTCTCGGAAAAGGCCCGCCGGACCGAAGAGTATGCCCGTGGCTTCTGGACCGGCGGCACTTTGTTCGAGGAGCTAGGTTTCTACTATGTCGGCCCGATCGACGGGCACAATCTCGATCACCTGCTGCCCGTATTGAAAAATGTCCGCGACGCCGACAGCGGTCCGATTCTCATCCATGTCGTCACCCAGAAGGGCAAGGGCTATCCGCCCGCCGAGACTTCGGCCGACAAGTATCACGGCGTCGGCAAGTTCAACGTCATCACCGGCGCCCAGGCGAAAGGCGCCTCCAACGCGCCGTCCTACACCTCGGTGTTCGCGTCGGCCCTGATCGCGGAGGCGCGGCGCGACGACAAGATTGTCGCCGTGACCGCCGCCATGCCCTCGGGCACCGGCCTCGACAAGTTCGCGGAAATCTTCCCCGACCGCATTTTCGATGTCGGCATCGCCGAGCAGCATGCGGTGACGTTCAGCGCCGGGCTAGCCGCGGAGGGTCTTAAACCCTTCGCCGCGATCTATTCGACCTTCCTGCAGCGCGCCTACGATCAGGTGATTCACGATGTGGCGATCCAGAAGCTGCCGGTCCGCTTCGCACTCGACCGGGCGGGCTATGTGGGCGCCGACGGCCCAACCCATGCAGGAGCTTATGATGTCGCCTATCTCGGCACCGTGCCCAATTTTGTGCTGATGGCCGCCGGCGACGAGGCGGAACTCAGGCATATGGTTGCCACCGCCGCGACCCATGATGAAGGCCCCATCGCGTTTCGTTACCCGCGCGGCGAGGGCGTTGGCGTGGAATTGCCGCAACGCGCCACCCCGCTCGAGATCGGCCGCGGCCGCATCCTGCGCGAGGGCACCTCGATCGCGCTCCTGAGTTACGGCGCCCGCCTCGCCGAAACGCTCGCCGCCGCCGAGATACTGCAGAGCTATGGCCTTTCGACGACCGTCGCCGACGCTCGATTCGCCAAGCCGCTCGATACCGGTCTGGTCGAACGCCTTGCCCGCAACCACGAAATCCTCATCACCATCGAGGAAGGCTCGGCGGGCGGTTTCGGGGCCTTTGTCGCCACCCACCTGGCGAAGGCCGGCATCTTCGACACCGGGCTCAAATTCCGGCCAATGTTCATGCCGGATGTCCTGATGGAACAGGCAAATCAAAGCGACATGTATGAAGTAGCGGGACTCGACCGCGCCGGCATTGTCGAAACGGCGCTCGCCGCGCTCGGCGAAGAAAAGCTCGCGGCGAGCTTCGCCAACGATCCACGGCCAATCTGAGAAGAGCCAGGCCGGTCAGGCCAGCATCGCGTCCTGGGCGCGCCGCATCGTCACCAACGGCGAGGCGGCATCGAGTTCAACCGCTGCATAGCGGATCAATTCGCCCTTCTTGACCGGCGTCTTGACCCTACCGCCTTCGAGGAGCCCGACCGGGGCGCCGTCGTGCGCCCGCGCGTCCTCGACCGTCACGGTAAAGGAGCGATAGCAATATTCCCCGATCGCATCGAGTCGCTCGCCCGGCTTCAAATCGCGCTTGGCGAGCGCGCACACTTCGGCGACCGGGACGTCGAGCGGCTGCATGTCCGGCTTGCCGGTCAGCACCACCCGGGCACAGGTGAGCGGCACTTCGAGGCTCGTCAGGTGATAGGGCCGGTAAAAGGTGTAATAGGGCCCGGCCCCGAGCTTGAGATCGTTCATCCGCTCGCGAATCCGGTGGTGGGCCATCTCGGCGATCACGAAGACGCCCGGCGCCACCCCCTTGCCGACGGTGAAATCCACCACGCCCTTGCGGCTGAGAATTCCGCCGTCCTCGATCGGACAGAGCACCTTGTGCAGGTTCTCGAGCGTCGCTTCGGCCCCGTGCATGCCGGGCCTGTCCGGCACGAGTCCCGTCGCATTGGCGATCGCCGCCATCTCGACCATGGTCTTCGAGCCATCCACGAACTCGACCAGCATCCGGGGATTCATGTCCCGCCGCCGCGCCTCCGCCGCGTAGAGGTCGGGGGTCGCATCAATATTGAAGGCGTTGTTTTTGCCTTTGCCGGCGGCGACGACCGGATGGCCCATGGCGGTCACGAAATCAAAAAGCTCGAGAACCGAGGAGGGCTCGTCGCCCGCCCCGATCGTATAGACGACGCCGGCCCGGTCCGCCTCGCGCCTGAGATACGGGCCAATCGTCACGTCGGCCTCGATATTCATCGTCACTAGCGGCTTGCCGGCGCGGATCGCCTTGAGCCCGATCTCGGCGCCGACCGCCGGCTTGCCCGTGGCATCGACGACGACATCGATCCGGCCGGCCGCGAGAATATCCGCTGCATCGGCGACGACCGCCATCAAGCCGATCTCGATCGCCCGGTCGACCGCCGCGGCGCCTTCGACGAACCGCGCCGCTTCGTCCGAGCCGACCGCGATGCCGAGCGCCCGCCGCGCGTTGTCCGGCTTGCGGGTCGCAATCGCCCCGACGACGATGCCGCGCATCAGCGAAATCTGGGTGACGAGATCGGTGCCCATCTCCCCGCAGCCGATCAGCCCGACCCGGATCGGCCGGCCGGCGACGGCGCGCTCCTCGAGCGCGGCGGCGAGCCCGGTGCGCGCCAGGAGCCGCGCGGCGGGCGCCAACCTCGTCGGCGAATGCGCTTGCAGCGCGATCTGCGGCATCAACTTTCCTCGGCTTGCTGGATCATTCCCAGCGCGTGCTTGTAAAGGTCGAGCAGGGTCTCCTGCTCCTGGCGCTCCATCGTATCCTGCTTCCTGAGCCGTATCACCTGCCGCATGACCTTGGTGTCGAATCCGTCGGCCTTGGCCTCGGCCAGCACGTCGCGAATGTCGCCCCCGATCGCCTTTCGTTCCTCCTCGAGCCGTTCGATCCGCTCGACATAAGCTCTGAGCTTCTCCCGGGCGACCGTCGACTGCGCCATGCGTTTGCACTCCGCCGCTACTGCAAGGCGCTTCTCGTTCCAAGCCGTGGCCCAAAAGTCAACGCCCGCGCCCCGCCCAACTCCTGCCTAATCCGCCGGATAGCGATTGACACGCCAGAACCCTTCTGCACAACTCACGGCGCCCGAAAAATGCCTTCATTCTTGCCCGTGACGCTATTGCGCATCATCCTGGTTGCCGTTGCCGCCGGCCTGGCCGTGCCGTGCTTGATGACCGTGCCGGCGGCGGCCGACATGCGGGTGTGCAACGCGACCCAACGGACCGTCTCCATCGCCTTGGGCTTTCGCTCCGAGCGCGGCTGGGAATCCGAGGGCTGGTGGGTCGCCAATCCCGACGAGTGCGCCGTGGTCTATGACGGCCCGCTCGACGCGCGCTTCTATTATCTGTTCGCGGCCGACGACGTGAACGGCGGTGCCTGGGACGGAAGGGTGTTCATGTGCACCAGGGATGACAGTTTCACGATCTTCGGGGTCGAGGACTGTCTGGCGCGCGGTTACGAACGCACCGGCTTTTTCGAGGTCGATACCGAGAACAGGACCGACTGGACGCTTCAATTGACCGAGGCGGACGTAACCGGCGCGATTGGCGAATGAGACGGCTGCGCAAAGTCAAGATTCTCGCAACCCTAGGGCCCAGCTCAGACACCGAAGAGATCGTTGAAAAGCTCTTCCGCGCCGGCGCCGACGTCTTCCGCATCAATATGAGCCATGCCGACCACGACTGGCTTCGCGCCACCGTCGCGATGATCCGGAAAGTCGAGACGATTGTTGGCCGGCCGATCGGCGTACTTGTCGATCTGCAGGGACCGAAACTTCGGATCGGCACGTTCGCGGCGGGCCCGATCGAACTCTTGCCGGGCGACAAGATCAGCCTCGACACCTCGCCCGCGCCGGGCGACCGCAAGCGGGTCCACCTGCCCCACCCGGAAATCTTCGCCGCCATCAAGAAGGGAGACCGGCTGCTCCTCGATGACGGCAAGCTCGAATTCCTCTGCCTGCAGCACAAGTCCAACGAGATCGCCTGCAAGGTCGTCGTCGGCGGCACTCTCGACAACCGCAAGGGCATTTCGCTGCCCGACACGCTCCTCGAACTCGGCGCCATGACCGACAAGGACCGCGCCGACCTGGAGGCGGCGCTCGCCACCGGCGTCGACTGGATCGCGCTGAGCTTCGTGCAGCGCCCCGAGGACGTGATTGAGGTCCGGCAGATCGTCGACGGCCAAGCCGGCGTTCTTGCCAAGATCGAAAAGCCCCAGGCCGTCGAGCAGCTCGAGGCGATCATGCAGAATTCGGACGCCATCATGATCGCCCGCGGCGACCTTGGCGTCGAAATGCCGCTCGAAAACGTACCGGGCCTGCAAAAGCGCATGATCCGGCTGGCGCGCCGCTTCGGCAAGCCGGTGGTCGTGGCGACCCAGATGCTCGAATCGATGATTTCCTCGCCGGTGCCGACCCGCGCCGAGGTCTCCGATGTCTCGATCGCCGTCTTCGAAGGCGCCGATGCGATCATGCTCTCCGCCGAATCGGCGGCCGGTGAATATCCGGTCGAGGCTGTCGCTATGATGAATCGGGTAGCGATCGCGGTCGAACACGACGCGCTCTATTCCGGCATCATTCGCGCCCAGCAGACCGAGCCCGAGCGGACCGCCGCCGACGCGATCTCGGCGGCAACCAGACAGGTGGCGGAGACCCTCGATCTCGCCGCCATCGTCACCTACACCTCGTCCGGCTCGACCGGCCTGCGCGCCGCCCGCGAGCGGCCGGCAAAGCCCATCGTAGCGCTTTCTCCGATCCTTTCGACCGTCCGCCGCCTGTCGCTCGTCTGGGGGCTGCACTGCGTCCAGACCGAGGATGCCGCCAGCCTCGAAGACATGGTCGATCGCGCCTGCCAGATCGCCCGCCGCGAAGGCTTCGCTCAGCCCAAGGACCGCATCGCGATTACCGCCGGCGTGCCGCTCGGCACCCCCGGCACGACCAACATGCTGCGTATCGCTTTCATCGAGGCAATGGGCGGACGCGGGCGCTAAGGGACGAACATGGCTTCCGCTTTCCTTGACGCCGTTCTCGGCGTCGTCGACACCCAACTCGACGAGAGCTTGGCGCGGCTTTTCGAGCTGTTGCGCATCGCCTCGATCTCGACCGATCCCGCCTATGCCGAAGACTGCGGCCGCGCCGCCGACTGGCTCGCGGCCGACCTCTCCGCCGACGGGTTCGACGCCTCGATGCGGCCGACCGCCGGCCATCCCGTGGTGGTCGCCCATGACAGGCGGGGGGACGGCCCGCACGTGCTCTTCTACGGCCACTACGACGTCCAGCCCATCGATCCGCTCGAGCTCTGGACAACGCCGCCCTTCGAGCCGGCCCTCATCACCACACCCGACGGCAAGAAACGGATCGTCGGGCGCGGGACTTCCGACGACAAGGGTCAGTTGATGACTTTCCTCGAGGCTTGCCGTGCCTGGCGTCGGGTCGCCGGGCACCTGCCGCTCAAGGTCAGCGTCCTACTCGAAGGCGAGGAGGAGAGCGGCAGCCGGAATCTCGCCGCCTTCATCGACGGCGCCGCCGCCGAGCTGAAAGCCGATATTGCGCTGGTGTGCGACACCGATATGTGGGACCCGCAAACCCCGGCGATCGTCACTATGCTGCGCGGGATCGTGGCCGAGGAGTTCGAAGTCCGGACGGCGAACAAGGATTTGCACTCAGGCATGTATGGGAGCGCCGCGCGCAACCCGATCCAGCTCATCGCCGAGATCATCGCGAGCCTCAGAACCGACGAAGGTGCCGTCGCAATTGCCGGGTACTACGAGGGCGTCGCCGAAGTTCCCGCCGACGTCGCGGCTCGCTGGACGACGCTCGGCTTCGACGCGCGGAAATTCCTCGCCGATGTTGGCCTGAGCGTGCCGGCGGGGGAAAAAGGGCGCTCGGTGCTCGAACAGACATGGTCGCGCCCGACCTGCGAGATCAACGGCATTTGGGGCGGCTATACCGGCGAGGGAGCCAAGACGGTCATTCCCGCCAAGGCCCGCGCCAAGGTCACTTTTCGCCTCGTCGGCGACCAGAACCCCGAAAAACTGCGCCAGGCGTTCCGTTCCCATGTCCGCGCCCGTATCCCCGCTGATTGCTCGGTCAAGTTCTTCGGCGGCTCGGCGACACCTGCCGTCACCGTGTCGAGCGACGGGGTCCATGTCCGCAAGGCGCTGGCGGCGCTCAAGGACGAATGGGGCCACGAAGGCGTCCTGATCGGCTCCGGCGGCTCAATTCCGGTAGTGATGGAATTCAAGCAGCGGCTCGGGCTCGACACTCTCTTGATCGGCTTTGCGGGACACGACGACCAGATCCACAGTCCCAACGAGAAATACGACCTCGCGAGCTTCCACCGCGGCATCCGCTCGTGGGTGCGCATTATCGACGCCCTGGCGAAACCCTGAACTCCGGACAGCAAAAAGGCCCGTACGGAACGGGCCTCGCTATGAGTGCGCCGGCTGCGCTCAGCCCTGGCGGGCCTTGTAGCGTCGGTTGACGGGGTTGATGATATAAAGGCGGCCGCGCCGCCGCACGAGCTTGTTGGCGCGGTGGCGGGTGCGCAGCGATCTAAGCGAATTCCTGACCTTCATCGCGGCAGGCCTCTAGCCACAAAATTGGCGCCGCCCGGCGCCATCAATCGGCGGCCTTGATAGGGTTATTCAGCCACAGAGTCAACTTGCACGACGCCGGTCAACAGGGCGTCGATCTCGGCCCAGCGATGGCAGCGAATCAGCCGCCCGCCCGGTATTTCCTCGAGCGGGGGCACTTCCTCGGCGCACCGGCCGATTGCATAGCGGCAGCGGGTGCGGAAATGGCAGCCCGAGGGCGGACTGATCGGAGAGGGGATTTCCCCTTCCAGCGCGTCGATGGTGCGAGCCCGGGCGAGCTTCGGGTCGGGGATCGGCACCGCGGTCAGCAGCGCCTGGGTATAGGGGTGCTTGGGGTCCCCATAGAGCACGTCGGCCGGAGCCAGTTCGACGATCCGCCCGAGATAGAGCACCAGAATGCGATCGGAGACGTGTTTGACGACGCTGAGATCGTGGCTGATGAAGACGAGGGTGAGCTGGTACTGGTCCTTGAGATCGGCGAGCAGATTCAGGATTTGCGCCTGGATCGACACATCGAGCGCCGAGACCGGTTCGTCGCACACGATCAGCTTAGGCTCGGTGATCAGCGCCCGGGCGATCGCGATGCGCTGCGCCTGCCCGCCCGAGAACTCGTGCGGATAGCGGTTGACCATCTCCTTCAGCAGCCCGACCGACTCCATCACCTTGAACACACGCTCGACGCGCTCAAGTTTCGACAATTCGGGCGCCAGAGCGCGCAACGGATCACCGATAATCTCGCCGACCGTCATTCGCGGATTGAGCGAGGCGAGCGGGTCCTGAAAAATAATCTGCAGGTCGTGGCGGCGGCGGCGCATCGCTTCGGCGCTGAGTTCGGTAAGGTCCTGGCCGAGCCACAAGACTCGCCCCTGATCGACCCCGATCAATTGCAGGATGCAGCGGCCGAGCGTCGATTTCCCGCACCCCGATTCCCCGACGATACCGAGCGTCTCCCCGCTCCGGACGGAAAAGGAGATGTCGTCGAGCGCAGTCAGCACCAGCGGCCGCGCGAGGAGCCCGCCGGAGATGTAGAAGCGCTTGCTCAGCCCCTCCACCCTGAGCAGCGGCGGGCCGGCCACGGCGCTCACGAGCCGATCTCCTCATAGGCCATCCGGCCCTGGTAGAAACAGGCGCGCGCCCGCTCGCCAGCGAAGCCTTTCAGCGGCGGCCGTTCCTTGAGGCAACGGTCGAAATGGAAGGCGCAACGCGGATGGAATGAACAACCGGTGGGCAGATGTTCGAGGCTCGGGGGCAGGCCCTCGATGGGCGTAAGCCGGTGATATTTCGCCGCCGCGTGCGGCGTCGAATGAAGAAGTCCGAACGTGTAGGGGTGGCGTGGATCATAGAAAACGTCATCGACCGGCCCCGTCTCGACCGCCCTGCCCCCATACATGACCATCATGCGATCGGCGAGACCGGCGACTACCCCGAGATCATGGGTGATCAGCACCAAGGCCGTGCCGAGTTCGTTGGTCAGATCCTTGAAGAGCGTCAGAATTTGCGCCTGTACGGTCACGTCGAGGGCGGTTGTAGGTTCGTCGGCGATCAGCACTTTCGGCCGGCAAAGCAGCGCCATCGCGATCATCACCCGTTGCCGCATCCCGCCCGAAAGCTCATGCGGATAGGCGCGCGATCGTTTGACCGGTTCGGGAATGCCAACCCGTTCAAGCATGGCGATGCTGGCTTTGACCGCTGCTTCGCGGCCCATGCCCTGATGTTCGACCAGCACCTCGGCAAGCTGCGCTTCGACTCGGAGCGTTGGGTTGAGCGAGGTCATCGGATCCTGGAAGATCATCGCAATGTCCTTGCCGCGATAGCGATTGAGCCGTCCCGGCGAGAGGGTTAGCAGGTCGACATTGCCGAGCAAGGCCCGACCGGCTGCACGCCCATTGCGCGCCAGCAGACCCATGATCGCAAGGAAAACCTGGCTCTTGCCAGCGCCGGATTCTCCGACGACGGCGAGCGTCTCGCCTTGATGCAGCGTAAAGGTCAGCTCCTTGACCGCTTCGACGACGCTTTGGTGAAGGTCGAACTCGACCGACAGGTCTTCGACACGCAGCACTTCGGCCATTCAGCGGTCCTTCGGGTCGAGGGCGTCGCGCAGCCCATCGCCGACAAAATAGAAGCTGAATAGCATGACGACGAAGCAGGACAGCGGGAACAACAGCTGCCAGAGTGTGCCGTATTGCATCGTCTGCGCGCCCTCGCTGATCAGCATGCCGAGGGAGGTGTTCGGCTCCTGAATGCCGAGCCCGAGGAAGGAGATGAAGGATTCGATCAGAATCATCTCGGGAATGAGGAGCGTCGCGTAAACCACGACGATGCCGAGGAGATTCGGGACGACATGCCGAATGACGATACCGAAGGGTCGGACGCCGGTCGCGACCGCTGCCTCGACGAATTCACGGTTCTTGAGCGAAAGCGTCTGCCCGCGCACCACCCGCGCCATGCCGAGCCATGAGATCAGTCCGATGCCGATGAATAGCATGAAGAACGATCGGCCGAACATCACCAGCAGCAGGATCAGGATGAACATGTAAGGGATCGAATAGAGCACGTCGACGAAACGCATCATGGCGCTATCGAGCCGACCGCCGAAATAGCCGGCGACTGACCCGTAAAGTGTGCCGACAATGACCGCTACCGAGGCGCCCAGCATGCCCACGCCGAGTGAAATCTGCGTCCCCTGGATCAGGCGAGAGTAGAGGTCGCGTCCGACCTGGTCGGTGCCGAAGTAATGACCGGTCTGGGAGGATGGAAAGCCGAGTTGAGGGACCTTCCCGATCACCGTCCAATCGATCTTCTCGATGGACCATTTCGCAAAGAACGGACCGACAAGGGTAAAGGTGACGATCAGTGCCAGGAGCACTGCGCACACCAACGCAGCCCTGTTCTTGAGGAATCGCCTTCCGGCGTCCTGCCAGAGGGAGCGGCCCTTGACCGATGTGACCTCACTTCGTTCCAGGGTCGTCAGGCTTTCGATACGGGAGTCTGCCAGCATGGCCGTGGTTCCTAATAGCGGATCTTGGGGTCGAGCCAGGCGTAGAGAACGTCAACCACTAGGTTGGCGGTGATGGTGAGCGCGCCGAGCAGGATGGTGATGCCGAGGATTGTCGAATAGTCGCGGTTCAGCGCGCTGTTGACAAACCACTGGCCGATCCCACCGGTCGAAAAGTAAAGATCGACCACGACCGATCCGGTGATCATGCCGACGAACACTGGCCCCAGATAGGAAACGACCGGCAGCAGAGACGGCTTCAGCGCGTGTTTGACGATCACCTGCCAGCCCGGCATGCCCTTTGCCCTGGCCGTGCGGATGAAATTGGAATTGAGCACTTCCAGCATCGAGGAGCGCATGATGCGCGCGATACTCGCCACAAAGGTGGCCGACAGCGCAATCACCGGCAAGATAATGTGACTCAACTCCCCACCTTCCCAGCCACCGCCAGGCAGCCAGTTCAGCCACAGCGTGAAGACGAGCACCAGGATTGGCGCGAGCACAAAATTCGGCACCACCTGGGCGCCGATCGTCACCCCGACGGCAAAATAGTCGACCCAGCTGTTCTGGCGGACTGCGGCGACGATCCCCAAAGCGACGCCAAACGTGGTGGCGACGATGAAGGACCAGAATCCATAGGTCAGGGTAACCGGGAAGCCCTGGGCGATGATGTCGTTGACCGTTCGGTCCCGATATTTGAAAGACGGACCGAAATCGAAATGGGCGACGATGTTCCAGATGTATTCGAGCAGTTGCTGCCACTCGGGCTTGTCGAGGCCGTATCGCGCGTAAACGTTTTTCAGAACTTCCTCGGGGATCGCCTTTTCACCGGAAAACGGCGTGCCCGGCGCGATCTTCATGAGAATGAACGAGAAGACAATCAACAACAGGATCGTCGGGATGGCGATGGCGAGGCGTCTGAGGATGAACTTCAGCATCTTGGGTTATCCGAGGGGTCTCGCCCTTCGTAAAGCGATAAAGCCCCCGCGCCGGGCGCGGGGGCTTCGTTGTTCGCCGGAGTAGTCTACTCCGTCATGTACATGTCCTTGGCGTACCAGATCTGTTCAACGTTATTGAAGGGCCAGCCATGCACATTCGGCGTCTGCATGAACACCTTGGCGTAGAAGTAGATCGGCATGATCGGGACTTCTTCGGCCGCGATCGCTTCGATCTGCTTGTACTGCTCGTTGGGGTTGGCTGACGTCTTGGCGGCGGCGAGGAGCGCATCGACTTCGGCATTGGCCCAGCCGCTGTCGTTCTGCTCCGACTTCGAGTCATGGAGCGACAGGAAGGTCGAGGCTTCGTTGTAGTCACCACACCACGCGTTGCGAGCCAATTCGAAGTCCTGCGAGTGCCGCCGATCGGAAAGTACGGCGAACTCCATGTCGGAGATGTTCAAGGTCACGCCAAGCTTTTCCTTCCACATCTGACCGATCACGGTCCCTATGGCCTTGTGCGCCTCGGACGTGTTGTAGATGTAGTCGAGGGTGATGGGATTGTCCGGACCGTAGCCCGCTTCTGCCATCAGCTGTTGGGCCATCGCGTCGCGTTCGCCCTGCGTCATCGAAGCGGCCGGGATATCCGGCATCTCGAACTCCGATGTGTGCGGGTTGGTGAACGAATAGGCCGGGGTCTGGCCGCCCTGTAGAACGGCGTTAACGATTACGTCGCGGTCGATAGCGAGGTTGAGCGCCTGCCTCACTTGCAGCGACTTGAGTGCGTCAGGAGCAGTGCCCGTCATGTTGACGCTGGCATAGTAGGTGCAGAACTGCGGCACCGAGTAGGTCTGGTCGGGCAGTTCGGCTTCGAGGGACGGATACTGGCCGGCCGGGACGTCGGTCTGGTCGACTTCGCCGGCGCGCCAGCGGGTCAGGCCCTGGTTCTCGTCATTGATGGTGAGGAATTGCACTTCCTCGATGACGGTATTGGCATTGTCCCAGTAGTTCGGGTTGCGCCGAAGCACCACGCGCTCGCCCGGCGAGTTTTCGACAAGGATGTAGGAGCCGTTGCCGACGATGTTTTCCGGGTTGGTCCAGTCGGCGCCGTATTGTTCGACGACTGACCTGGGCGCGGCGAACAGCGTCGAGTGCGCCAGGGTCTTGACAAACCACGGCGTTGGCACCTTCAGCGTGACTTCAAGCGTCTTGTCGTCGAGGGCCTTCACGCCGAGATCGCTAAGCGGCTTGGTGCCTGCGACGATGTCATCGGCGTTCACGATGTTCACCAGGCCGAGATAGTAGGCGTAGGTCGAGGCGAGCGCCGGATCGACGGCGCGCTGCCAGCCATAGACGAAGTCCTGCGCGGTCACCGGATCGCCGTTCGACCATTTCGCATCGCGCAGATGGAAAGTGTAAACGGTGTAGTCTTCATTCGCCTCATAGCTCTCGGCGGCGCCGGGAACCGGGTTGCCCAGTGCATCTTCGTTGTAGAGGCCCTCGAAGAGCTGGTTGACGACGTAGGCGGTATCGACGTCTTCCGCCAATTGCGGGTCGAGCGCGCGGATATTGTCGAGGACGCGGTATCTGAATACCTGTTCGGCGGCAAGGTTGGTGCCCGCCGGCACTTCGGCCGCGAGCGCCGATCCGGCCAATACGCCGGCCGTCGCGCCCGCCAGCGCCGCCGCTTTCATGATGGAGGCGAATTTCATTGCTTCTCTCCTTATTGACGTTTCCCTCCCGATCCCCCCGTCTTTCTGGCAAAAGGTGGCTTCGGGCCTTGAATTCCGCGCCCTGGACCTTGTCCGGACGCCTGTTTTCGAGCGTATCCTTGCCCGAAACTTGTTGGCAAGCACTCATTGGCCGGCCCGGGAAACTAGCGCGGCAACGCCCATGCCGCCGGCCGTACAAACCGAGATCAGCGCCCGCGAACGGTCCTCGGTGTGCAGCAGCTTGGCGGTGAGGCCGAGTATTCGGGCCCCGGTCGCCGCGAACGGATGCCCGTAGGCGAGGCTGGAGCCCTTGAGATTGATCTTTTCGGGATCGATCTTGCCGAGCACTTTGTCACGGCCGAGCACGTCGCGGGAATATTTCCGGTCGGTGAAGGCTTTGAGCGTGCACAAGACCTGCGCCGCGAACGCTTCGTGAATCTCGAAGAGGTCGATATTGGCAATCCCGAACCCCTTGCGCCTCAGGAGGTTCGAGACGGCGACGGTCGGGGCCATCAGGAGCCCGTCACCATGCGCGAAATCATTGGCCGAGACCGCCCCCGCCTCAAGCCATGCAAGGATCGGCAAGCCGCGCTCCATCGCCCAGTCCTCGCTGGCGAGCAGAATCGCGGCGGCCCCGTCGGTAAGCGGGGTGGAATTGGCCGCGGTCAGGGTCCCCCGCCCCGACTTGCGGTCAAAGACCGGCGCCATCGCCGCCATTTTCTCAAGCGTTGTGTCGGCGCGTACATTGTTGTCGCGCACGATCCCGGCATGGGGAACGACGAGGTCGTCGTGAAAGCCCGCCTCATAGGCCGAAGCGGCCTTCCGATGGCTGCCAAGCGCCCATTCGTCCTGCGCCTCCCTGGTGATCCCCCATTCTCGCGCCATCAGTTCGCAATGCTCGCCCATCGACAGTCCGGTGCGCGGCTCGGCGGTCGAGGGCACGAGCGGAGCGATTTCGGCGAATGAAAAGCCTCTCAGCGCTGCAAGTTTGTGTCGCGCAGATTTGGCGCGGTTGAGGTCGGCGAGCCGGTGGGCGAACTTGTCGGAAAAGACGATCGGCGAATTGGAAATCGTGTCCGACCCGCCGGCGATCCCGCACTCGATCTCGCCGCTCGCGATCTTGGCGCCGAGCATCAGCGCCGCTTCGAGCGAGGTGCCGCAGGCGATCTGGATCGTTGTGCCCGGCGTCGACGGGGAGAGCCCGGCATTCAGCGCCGCCTCGCGGGCCAGATTGAAATCGCGCGACTGGTTGAGCACCGCCCCGGCCACCACCTGGTCGATATGGGTGCCTTTCAGCCCGTGTTTTTCCGCAAGCCCGGCCAGGACGCCGGATAGCATCGAAAGGTTGGTTTCGTCGCGATAGCCGGTATAGGCACGGCAGAAGGGGATGCGGACCCCGCCGACGATCGCCACTTTGCGGATCGTCTCCTCAGCCATGGCTCAGGCCTCCCCATCGGCGCGGGCCTTCAGCGGTCCGCCGAGAAATGGCGCGAACCCGGTGCCGAGTATGACCCCGATATCGACGAGATCGGCGCTGGCGACGATCTTCGCCTCGAGGCACCGCTCGCACTCGTCGACCAGCGGTTCGACCAGTTCCCGCCCCAGCGCGCTCAGGTCTCCATGCGCCGGCGCGCTCGGCTTGACTGGCTTGCCGTCTCTCCACCGATAGAACCCGTCGCCAACCTTGCGCCCGAGCTTGCCCGCCTCCACCAGTTTCGCGAACCGGCTGCCAGAGGGCACTGTATGGCCGAGTTCCTCGGCGACCAGCTTGCCGACATCGAGCCCGACCGTGTCCATGAGCTCGATCGGCCCCATCGGCATGCCGAATGCGACCGCCGCCTCGTCGATAGTGACCGGATTCTCGCCGCCCTCGACCCGCTCGACTGCGGCGAGCATGTAGGGCATCAGCACCCGGTTGACGAGGAACCCCGGCGCGCTCCGGACCACGACCGGGCTCTTGCCGATAGCCAGGACGAAGGAACAACCGAGTCTGATCGAGTCTTCGGAATTGGCGGTGGCGCGGACCACTTCGACCAGCGGCAGCTGCGCCACCGGATTGAAGAAATGCAGGCCGATCAGACGTGAGGGGTCTCTCAGCGCCGTGCCGATCTCTTCGAGCGGGATTGAAGAGGTGTTGGTAGCGAGGATCGCGCCAGGCTTGAGCCTCGGTTCGATTCCCGCGAAGAGCTGCTGCTTGACCTCGAGCCGCTCGACAATCGCTTCGATCACGACGTCGGCGCGCGCCACGCCCTTGCCGGCGACGTCCGCCGCAAGCCTCGCCACTGCGGCGTCGATTTCCTTTTTTGACTTGAGCCGGCGTTGAAAAAACTTTTTCGCATGATCGAGCGCCGGCTTGACCCGCACCATGTCGAGATCCTGCAACGTCACCGCCAGCCCCCGCAGCGCGCACCAGGCCGCGATGTCCCCGCCCATAACGCCGGCGCCGACCACATGCACCCGCCTGAAGACCGGCCTCGGCGATCCTTTGACACCCTGAGCCTTGAGACCCTCGGAGAGGAAGAATATGCGTCGCAGGTTGGCCGCGGTCCGGGTTGCCATCAGCGGCGGGAAAGCTTCGATCTCGGCCTCGATAAAGGCGCGCGGATTGGCCCCGTGCGCTTCGAAGAGGTCGATCAGCCTGTGGGGCGCGGGATAGTGCTTCGCGTTGGCTTTGGGAGTGGTCTGCTCGCGCATCCGCCGCGCCGTGAGCGAGCGCAACAACCCCATGGCCGGCAGGCGCTTGAAGACCCATGCCCGCTTTGACCGGCGCTCCTGCATCACCGCCTTGCGAGCTTCCCATCTGAGACTGTCGCGATGCGGCACGAGCTTGTCGAGGAGGCCCATGGCGCGGGCGGCGCGGCCCGAATGAGTGCGCGCGGTCAACATTGCGGTCATCGCAGCAACCGGCCCGGCCCTCAGGATCGACCGGCCGGTGCCACCGAAACCGGGGAAAATGCCAAGCCTGATTTCGGGAAAACCGATCTTGGTCGCCTCGTCGTTGACCGCCACCCGATAGTGGCAGGCGAGCGCCAGTTCCAGCCCGCCTCCGAGGCAAAAGCCGTGAATACCTGCGACAATCGGTGCCTTCAGCGCCTCGATCCGGTCCATTACCGCGTGGGTGCGCCGCAGCGCCTCAGGCAGGGTGGAGGGGTCCGCCATCTCGTCAAACTCGCGGACGTCGGCGCCGGCGATGAAACCATTGTCCTTGCCCGAAAGCAGGACAATGCCGGCCACTTCCTCCGAGGCGACGAGATCCTCAAGCCGGCCGACAATGGTCTCGAGCTCGTTGATGACCTCGCGGCTCATCACATTGACCGGCGAGCCTGCGGTGTCGATCGTGAGCCATCCGAGGCGCTCGAAATCGACGGAGAAGCGCCAGTGCTTCAGTTTCGGCATAGCGGGCTGGGCCAAGTCGGCGCGCTTTCCTTCGAGCCTGCGGGATCTAACTATTCGGCGGCTTCCGGCGGCGCCGCCCGCTTCGGCCGGGCCCGCGCCGGATTGGCGGCGGCGAGCGCGTCCGGGGCGAAATCGTCGACCCGGATCACTCGGTCGGTCGCCTCGTCGGCGGTCCGCATCAGCGCCGCCTCGCGCTCGTCCAGCACTCCGGCCTCGACCGCATCGGCAATCACGTCGCGGTCGAGCCTTCGGGTGACCACCCCCTTCTTGATCGCCCGCACCAGCTTGGTCTCGGCCCCCGCCGCCGCCTCGACCTTGACCAGCGCATCCTCGAGCACGCCGGTCGGGTCATTCGAATCGAAGCTGACATAGAGATCGCGGGTGAGCCGGTCGCGCTGCGCCGACTGGCCGAGCACCGCCCTGGCCAGCCGAAAATTCTGCCGGTCGGACGAGCCCTTGGCGTGGCGGCCATAAGGGAAGACCAGGACGCGCATCAGGGCCCTCAGATACGGGTTCGGGAAATTCGCGAAGATCGCGGCGAAGCTCGCCTCGATCGCCGCGGTCCGGTCCTGGGCGATGGCCTCGACGATCGGCAGATCTTCCGCGATTCGACCGTCGTCTTCCCAGCGCTTGATCGCGGTCGAGAGGAGGTAGAGGTCGGACAATACATCGGCCATGCGTCCTGAAATCCGCTGCTTGCGTTTGAGGTCGCCGCCGAGGACGACCACCACCCAATCGGCTACGAGCGCGAAGGACTGGGCATCTCGATGCAGCTGCCGGTACCAGCGCTGCATCGGCCCCTTGTCGGGCGAACGCGCGAGGCGGCCGAGCGTCAGATTGTGGACAAGGGTCGCGACGACATTGCGCAGCATGAAGCCGGCATGGCCGGCAAACGCCTTGTCGAATGCCTTGACGCCTTCGGCTTCGTTGCCGCTCTGGGACGCCTTGATCTCAGCATAGAGGTAAGGATGCGCCCGAAGCGCGCCTTGCGCGAATGTAATGAGCGTTCGAGAGAGGATATTGGCGCCCTCGACGGTGATCGCTACCGGCACGCCCTCATAGGCGGCGAAAAGATAGTTCGATGGACCGTCGCAGACCCCGCGCCCGCCATGCACGTCGAGGGCATCGTTCAGCCCCTGCCGCATCGCTTCGGTAGCGCGGTACTTGAGAAGCGCCGAAATCACCGACGGCTTGCCGCCATCGTCGACAATGGCGGCGGTCATCGCCCGGGCCGCCTCGAACTGGTAGGCGTTTTTGACCAGCCGCGCCAAGGGCTCGGAGACACCCTCCATCAGCCCGATCGGGATACCGAACTGACGGCGGATCCGCGCATAGGCTGATGTGACCCGAAGCGCGCCCTTGACCGAGGTTGTGCCGACCGCCGGCAGCGAGATTGCCCGGCCGGTCGAGAGGCACTCCATCAGCATCCGCCAGCCCTGCCCGCAATACTCGACCCCGCCGATGATCCAGTCGATCGGGATGAAGACATCGCGACCGCGGTTGGGCCCGTTCATGAACGCCGAGCGCGCCGGAAAATGCCGCCGGCCGATCTCAACGCCGCGATGCGAGGTCGGGATCAGCGCTAGCGTGATGCCGACGTCTTCGCCCTTGCCGAGCCGGTTGTCGGGGTCGTGCAGATAGAAGGCAAGGCCAAGGAGCGTCGCAACCGGGCCGAGGGTGATGTAGCGCTTCTCCCAGTTGAGCTTCACCCCGAGGACACGCTTGCCCTCGAAGTCGCCCTCGCAGACAACCCCCACGTCCCGCATCCCGGCGGCGTCGGAACCCGAGTGCAGGCCGGTCAGAGCGAAGCAGGGCACTTCCTCGCCGCGCGCCAGACGCCGCAGATATTTCTCCTGCTGCGCCTTTGTCCCGTACTTCTCTAGCAGTTCGCCCGGTCCAAGCGAGTTCGGCACCATCACCGTGATCCCCGCCGCCGACGACCGGCTGGTGATCTTCGAGACGATCATCGACTGGGCCTGAGCGGAAAAACCGAGACCGCCATGCTCCTTGCCGATCAGCATGCCGAGAAAGCCGTTCTCCTTGATGAACCGCCAGGCTTCCGGCGGCAGATCCACCCGGTTGTGACGAATATCCCAGTCATCGAGCATGGCGCAAAGCTGCTCTGTCGGCCCGTCGAGGAAGGCCTGTTCTTCGATGTTTAGCACCGGCTTCGAAATAGCGCGCAGCTTGGCGAAATCCGGCCGGCCGGAAAACAGTTCAGCGTCCCAGCCGACCGTGCCGGCATCGAGGGCCTCCTGTTCGGTGCGCGAGACACGCGGCAGGATGCGCTTGACTACCCGATAGACAGGCGCCGCGATCAGGCGGCGCCGGATGAGGGGGACACTCGCAAGAGTGAGGAGTGCTCCGGGCAACAGCGCGATGCTCCAGGCGACCGCGCCGCCACCGGTCAGGAGCTGACTGATCGCGCCGATGGCGAGCGCCACGACGCCCCAGACAAACAGCGGCACCTCGAGCAGCGCCAGAGCGACGAACGCTGCTATCGACAGAGCGAGGATCAGCGATGTCATGGCATCCTCTTCGGGCCCTGCCGGGCCCCGCGGCGGCCGGAGCCGGCGTGCCTTCGGCTCATTCGAAAACAGCGCCGGACTCGCAGCCGGCGCCGATCGCACCCGCCTTAAATCGCACACGCCTACCTTTGCGTCAATCGAAGCCAACGTCCGCGAAACGAGGTCAATCGGCACGCGGATTGCGCCGGTTTTGTGTCGCAGCGGCCGTCGTCCACCGCCAGAATTTGCGTCAAGTTCAACCCCGATCCGCTGCACTTCACGACGCCACGTAGTCCAATTGACGCAAGCGTAAGGCGTTGACATAGTGACTTTGTCCGGGTTTCGGGATCGGGCTTGGAGCAAAGCGATGACCGACGCAAACACGGCGCACAAGCGGCCCTGGGTCGACCACTATCCGCCCGGCGTCGACTATTTTGCCAGGATCGATACGACCCCGGTCTTCGAGCGGGTGGCAATGGCATGCGAGACTTTCGCCGACCGGGTTGCGTTCGACTTTCTTGGCGCGGAGACGACCTATGCCGAGTTCGGGCGGCAGATCGACGCCTTTTGCGGCGCGCTGCAGAAGGAGCTCGGAGTCAAGAGGGGGACGCGGATCGCGTTCCTGTTGCCCAATACGCCCTATTACGCTGTTGCGTATTACGCGACGCTTAAGGCGGGAGCGACCGTTGTCAATTGCAACCCGCTCTACACCGTCAGCGAGCTCGCCCATATTCTCGAGAATTCCGGCGCCGAGCTGGTCATAACGCTCGATCTCAAGGCGCTGTTCGAAAAAGCCGAGGCGCTCGCCGGCAAGGGGCTGGCGCGAAAGATTGTCGTTTGCCCCTTCACCCGTGTGCTGCCGGGGGTGAAAGCGCTGCTTTTCCGCCTCGCCAAAGGCCGCGACCTCGCCCACCCGGCCCGCTCGGCCTTTGCCGATCGGGTAGTCCATTTCGACAATCTCATCGCCGCGGGGCACAAACCCGTGCCGGTGGAGATCGATCCGAAGCAGGACGTGGCAGTGCAGCAATATACCGGCGGCACCACCGGCCTGCCGAAAGGCGCGATGCTCTCTCACGCCAACATCGCCGCCAACCTCTCGCAGATCGACCATTACGGGATCGGGCTCTTCAAATTTCCCGCCAAAACGATCGCCGTTCTCCCCTTCTTCCACATCTTCGCGATGACCGTCTGCCTCAACTCACCGCTCGCAAATGGCGGGGAAGTGGTGATGCTGCCGCGCTTCGATCTCAAGGCGCTGCTGGCGCTGATCCGCCGCAAGCGGCCGACCATCCTGCCCGCCGTGCCGACGCTGCTGCAGACCATCGCCACTTCGCCGCTGAGCAAGGGTCACGACCTGAGTTGCCTCGAGGTTTGCATTTCGGGCGGCGCCGCGCTCCCCGACGAGACCCGCGCCGCCTTCGCCAGGGTTTCGAACGGCATCCTCGCGGAAGGTTATGGGCTGACCGAGTGCTCGCCCGTAGTTTGCTGCGCAGGTCTGCGCTCGCCGTCGAAACCCATGTCGATCGGCATGCCGTTACCTGGCACCGACATCCGCTTCGTCGATCTTGAGGATCCCACCAGGGAGGTGCCGCTGGGCGAACGCGGCGAACTTGTCGTCAAGGGCCCGCAGGTCATGCTCGGCTACTACGGCAACGACGCTGCGAGCCGGGAGTCCTTCGCCGAAGGCTGGTTGCGCACCGGCGATGTCGGCTATGTCGATACCGATGGTTTCTCTTTCCTGGTGGATCGCATCAAGGACATCATCATCGTCAACGGCTTCAACGTCTATCCGCGCACCATCGAGGAGGCGCTGACCAAGCACCCGGCGGTCCTCGAATGCACCGTTATCGGGGTCAAGGACGACAAGCGCGGCGAGGCGCCGATGGCTTTCGTCAAGCTCGTCGAGGGCCAGCATGTCACCGAGGCGGACTTGAAATCGTACCTGACCGCTGACCTGTCGCCGATCGAGATGCCGCGCGAGATCGTCTTCCGCGACCATTTGCCGAAGACGCTCATTGGCAAGCTCTCGAAAAAGGAGCTGAAGCAGGAAATGCAGGACGCGAAGGCCAGGGCCTATGAATAGGCGTGAGCCCGCCGCCGGTCGCGACCTCTATTCGATCGCCGATCTCGCGTCCGAGTTCGGGATTTCGACCCGCGCCATAAGGTTCTACGAATCCAAGGGGCTGCTGCACCCCGAACGGGTCGGCAATACGCGGGTGTTCCGGCGGCGCGACCGCGCCCGGTTGATCCTGATCCTGAGGGGCAAGCGCCTCGGCTTCTCGCTCCGGGATGTCCTCGACTATCTTTCGCTCTACGAGGCGGACGCCGACCAGCGCGCGCAGGATTCGCTGCTGCTCGACAAGGTCAACCAGCGGCTTCGCGATCTCGAACGCCAGCTCGGCGACCTGATCACCACTATCTCGGAACTGAAGGAAATACGGCACCTCGCCGAAGCGCGGCGAAACCAGAAGCAGAGCCCGGTCAGCCCGGGCTAAGCCACTGGGCGATGGTGGGCGCGACAGGGATTGAACCTGTGACCCCTCCCGTGTGAAGGGAGTGCTCTTCCGCTGAGCTACGCGCCCGCTGGCGGCAAACGTGCGTCAAATTCGCGCAATTCTTGAGCCGTTTCGCCGGTAAATGGTGGGCGTGACTGGGATCGAACCAGTGACCCCTACGATGTCAACGTAGTGCTCTCCCGCTGAGCTACACGCCCGCAACACCTGCAGAAGCGGCCGCCTGAGCACAGCCGCGACCGCCGATAGACCATACTATCCGCGCGCCGGTCAATAGTTGCGGGGCGCCGCAATTTGACCGGAATAGGCTCTCAGATTGGCTTATGCGCGGTTGCCCTCGCCGGGGCGGCGTGCAACATCCGCTGGACAGAGTTTAAGAGACTTTGACATAGTGGTGCCCGCCATGAGCGACATTGCGCGACCCGCTGCGCGGCCCTATGCCGCCGCCGCAACACGGATCATGAAAGAAGAGATGGGCCGCATCGTCTGGCCCACCGCCGTCGCGTCCGCCGTCATCATTGGCGCCTTCGCGATCATCCTGTTTCTCGCCCTCAACGGCTTCATCCCGATCTGGCTCGGCTGCATCCTCGCGTTCCTTTGCATTCACCCCAGCGCCGCCGTGCTGCACGAGGCGAGCCACCGGGCGGTCACCGGCGGTATCAAGGGCTTCGGGTGGTTCGACGAGATCATCGGCACTTTGCATGGCTGGATGCTCACCTACGATTTCAGCACCTTCCGCTATCTGCACATGCGGCATCACCAAAACACCAACGATCCTGCCGCCGATCCCGACTTCTGGATGCAAGGCCGCCATCCGCTCCTCATTTTCTTCCTGGCGATGTTCAGCCCGCTCCACTATCTGCGCCTCTATGTGGTTTGCGTCCGCAGGGGCCTGGTGCCCCGTCGCGACGCGATCTGGTCGGCGGTCAGGATCCTCTTCATCATGACGGCCGTCGTCACCGCGATGATCGTCGCGCCCGGCAAGGCGTTTCTCCTCTGGGTATTCCCCGCATCGGTCGCCTCCGGCATCGTCAATCTTTCGCATTCGATGCTGCACCGGCCGGTCGTCAGCACCGATCGGAGGATGACGACTCTAATTGTCCGCGGCGAGCGGTTGTGGGAATGGGTGGTGAGCCCGTTCTTCTGGCTCAACAACCACCATTTCCTGCATCACGAATTCCCTCGCGCGCCGTTCACCGCCCATGCCCGGATGTTTCGCGAGGTCGAACACGAATTGCGCGCCGACGGTGTACAGATCATCACCGTCGGCACCCCGCGGCGCTCCGCTCCGGCCAGGGCGGGCATTTCCGCGTGAGCCTCGACCATTCCGTCGCCACGTCCGATGCGGCAAGCGTGCTTGCATCGGCGAACGATCGCCTGCCGAAGGGCTCAATCTATCGCTCAGTGGCGGCGCGGCGGCAATTCCTCGAAGCCTATGACCGGATCGTCGCCCGGCTCAATACCCCGGTACGCGGCCTGAGCGTGCCGACCCGCTATGGGCGCACCCACCTGGCGATCGGCGGCAAGCGCAACTCCGCCCCGATCCTCATCCTGCCGGGCATGTCGATCTGCGCCCCGATGATGTTGGAATTCTTCGACTATCTCGCCGCAACCCGGATGCTGATCGCGCCTGACCTTGTCGGCCAGCCAGGCCTCAGCGCCGACCGAATGTTCTCGCCGCGGGACAACGCCTATGGAAAGTGGCTGATCGAAGTCCTCGACGCCATCGAGCTCGATCGCATCGACATCATCGGCCCGAGCTTCGGCGGCTCGATCGCCCTCGACCTTGCGGCTCTGCAGCCAAAGCGCGTCGGCAAGCTTGCGTTGATCTCGACGGCCGGGCTCACCCCGTCAATGCCGTACCTCAGCGCCTATGCCCCGCTCTTTGTCACCTGGATGGGCTACCGCTACCTGCCCTACCGGCCCGTGCTCGAGCCGATCGCCACCCCGATGTGCCGCAAGTGGGAGCCGCAGAACCTCGACTATCTCGACCTCATCATCAAAACCTCGAACTTTTGGCGGCACCGGCCTGCTGGCATGTTCGCGGCGGGCCAGTTCAAGGACACAATCGAGCCGGTCTTCATCGCTTTCTCGCGCCGGGACGTTCTCCTACCCTTCGAGCGGACGCGCGAACACGCCCGCAAGGCGTTGCCGATCGGCCGGGAAATGGTGATGGAGCAGGCGCACCACATGCCGGGCCGCGAGGACGCGGCGCCCATCGAGGCCGAACTCAAGCGCTTCTTCGGCTGACCAACGCGTCAGGCGGCGAGCAGCCTCTCGACCTCGTTGACGAGATCTTTCAGATGAAACGGCTTTGACAGGACCGAAGCATTCTTCGGTGCCTCGCTGTCTGGATTGAGCGCGACGGCCGCGAAGCCGGTGATGAACATCACCTTGAGGTCCGGATCGAGTTCGGTCGCCCGCCGGGCGAGCTCGATTCCGTCCATCTCCGGCATGACGATGTCGCTCAGCAGGAGCGAGAACGGCTCCTCCCTGAGCCGCTCGTAGGCCGACCGCCCATTGTCGAACGCCACGACCTCGTAGCCGGCCTGGGTCAGCGCCCGGGTCAGGAACTTGCGCATGTCGTTGTCGTCTTCGGCAAGCAGGATCCGGTGCATGGGCCTCTTCGATCACCTCCGACAGCGCGCAGGCAATGCTGTCCCGCCAAATCGTTATCATCGCTCGGCGCCGGAATGAACAGCAAATCGCCGCCATCGACCACCTTTGAGCGAACTGGACTATTTTGTTGCCTTTGGGCAAATTGCTCCAAAGCCCTTGGGGATGCGCGCCAGCATGCGATCCGACTACGCCGACAGGCCCGCTTTCGAAACCGTTCGGCCGCGCCGTCTGCTCGCGCCCTTCGTGTTCAATTCGCCGCATTCGGGCCGCGACTATCCCGACCGCTTCCTCGGCATCGCCTGCCTCGATCCTCTGTCGATCCGCCAGTCCGAGGACGCCTATGTGGACGAACTCTTCGCCCGCGCCCCGCATCGCGGCATGCCGCTTCTGCGGGCGCATTTCCCGCGCGCCTATCTCGATGTCAATCGCGAGCCTTACGAACTCGATCCGCACATGTTCGCCGACCCGTTGCCGCCGCGGTTCAATACCCGCTCGCCGCGGGTCGCCGCCGGGCTCGGCACGATCGCCCGCAATGTCGCCGAGAATAAACAAATCTACCGGACGAAGTTGCGCCTGCCGGACGCGCTGATGCGCATCGAGGGCATCTACAAACCCTATCACCAGGCGCTGCAAGCACTGCTGGGGGAGTCGCTCAGCCGGTTCGGCGTTTCCGTCCTCGTCGACTGCCATTCCATGCCGCGCCTCAGCCGCAGCGGCGACCGGGCCGGCCCTGACGTTGTACTCGGCGACCGCTATGGCAGCGCCTGCGCCGCCCCGCTGATCGAGCGAGCCGACACGATCCTTTCCGGCGCCGGGCTCAAGGTCGCTCGCAACCGGCCCTACGCCGGCGGGCACAATACCCGCACCTATGGCCGCCCCGAACACGGGCTGCATGCGCTGCAGATCGAAATCGGCCGGCACCTCTATATGGACGAGGCGAGCCTGCAGACCCATGAGGGCTTCGAGGCTCTGCGCGCGACCATCGACCAACTCATCGACAGTTTTGCTTCGATCGAACTCGCCGAACTCGTCCCCACCAGGACCGCGGCCGAATAGGCATGTTCCGGCGGGCAGAACGCAGGGCTCGGAAAAGAAAACGGGCCGCAATGCGCGGCCCGAAGTCAAGGGAGGAAACATCGATGGCCGGGATCATGACGAACCCGAGTGGCCATCGATCCATCATGCATCCCTTGGTTGCACTGATTTGCCGAAATCACGCAAGCCTCGCCATCGGCCTCGCCGGTGGATAAGCCAGTAATGACCAGGGGCTGTTGCATAAATGACTCACAATTTCGCCGCAAAACCGCCCCGAACCTGCCAGATTTCCTGATCGCACAACTACGACAAGTACTTAACCCAGGTGAAGAACTTGGCTGGATTGCAGAAAGACGCCGAAGAGATTGATTCGGGACGGATTCTGGCGGTGTTCGAGCGCGCGGCAGAAGCGGCTGCCCGCCACACCCTTCCCTTTTTCCGCACCGCACTCGGCATCGCCAACAAGGCGGCCCACGGTTTCGATCCGGTTACCGAGGCTGACCGCGCCGCCGAACGCGCTATCCGCGAAGTCATCGCGACTGCATTTCCCGACCACGGTATCATTGGGGAGGAACTGGGCGAGACCCGGTCAGCCAGCCCCTACGTCTGGCTGGTCGATCCGATCGACGGCACCCGCGCCTTCATCTCCGGTCTGCCGCTCTGGGGCACGCTGATCGGATTGACCCGCTCTGGCCGGGCGATCGCCGGGCTGATGAGCCAGCCCTATCTCGGCGAGAGTTTTTTCGCCGCTGGCGGCGTCGCGCGCCTCAGGCGAGGAACGACGGCCGGGCCGCTGCAGGTAAGCGGCGTCACCTCCCTTGCTTCGGCGCGCCTTGCCACCACCAGCCCGCGCCTTTTCGAGTCGCCTCAGTCGCGCGCTGCCTACGATGCGGTCGAGGCGCGCGCCCGCGTCACCCGATACGGCACCGACTGTTACGGCTATTGCATGCTGGCGGCAGGGCATGTCGATCTCGTCATCGAGGAAGGACTGCAGCCGTTCGACATCGCTGCGCTGATCCCGATTATCGAGGCGGCGGGCGGGGTGATCACGACGTGGCGCAGCGGGCGGGCCGAAGGCGGCGGCCAGATCGTCGCGGCGGCAACCCCGGCGCTGCATGCCCAGGCGTCAGAGCTTCTCGCGCCGGCCGCGCACTAGTGCGGACTTTGCTCGGTGATGAACGCATCGAACGCTGCGAAGACCTGGCCGCGCAGATTGTCGCTTTCCATGAACAGTTCGTGCCGCGCCCCGGCGATGACCGCGTGCCGGCCGGTTCTGAGCCTCAAACCGAGCTGTTCGATCGCCGAAGTGGAGACGACCGTGTCGCGCGCCGCTGCCAGCATCAGCACCGGCACGTTGATGCGGGGCGGGAAATCGTCACGGTTGATCCGCGCCATGGTCCTGAGCGCCGTCGCCGCCCAAGAAATCGTCGGCGAGGTGGTGATCAGGTCCGGCCGAGTCCGAAAAATCTCGACCGAGCGCATATAGCGCTTGAAGTCGGAGGTGAGCGGATTGCCGGCGAAGCCTTCCTCGGTCGAGGGCTTGTCTTGCGGCCGGCGAAACGGCAGGCGGCCGAAACCGGCGAGTTTCAGCCCCTCGAAAACCGTCGCCAGCGCCGAAAGGCCGAGCGGCAGTCCCTCGAAGGCGAGCATCGGCGCCGACAGGAACACCCGGTCGAACATCAGCCGGTCCCGCGCCACCGAAATCAGCGAGGCGAGCCCCCCCATCGAATGGCCGACGAGGTAGAAGGGCGGCGGACAGTCGGGCAAAAGAATTTCGGAATGAAAGCTATTCAGATCCAGCCAATAGTCGTCGAACCGGTCGACATGGCCGAAATAGCTGGTCGAGTTGAACCGTTCCGAACCGCCCTGGCCGCGCCAGTCGAAAGTGGCGACTGAGAACCCCCTCAGGCGAAAGTCCGAGATCGTCTCGAAATATTTCTCGATCGTCTCGGTGCGCCCGTGCACGAGGCAGACCGTTCCCCGGTTGGGGCCGGTCGTGCGTGGCCAGATCGCATAGCGCAGCTGCACTTTGTCCGAAGTGGTGAAATAGGCCGCCCGCGCCCCGGGCGGCACCGGATTGGCCTTGAGGTCCAGAAGGACCGCCTTTTCTCTGACCGCGAGGTTGCCCATCGCCCACCCTCCGAATGGGCCGAGAATTAGGCCCGGGCGGGCCGGACCGCAAGGGCGCAAACGAAGGCCAGCAGCCTTTTTGGGGGCTGCTGGCCTCGCGTGAGGGGACGCCATGCGGGGGGCAATGCTGGCGTCCTGGGTACGACGGCGGGAACGCTCCCGCCGTCTGGCGCAATGTCTAGTTCCGCACCGCTGAACCGGGCCGGAAGCGCGTATTCATCGGTCGTTCACCTGAAGATGCCCTTGAAACGCTCGAAGGCGAATCCAACATTTGCACTGCCGCGTGCCGGTATCTCGGGCGCGGCGGCCCGGACGCTGATCCGCCCGCTAGGGGATCGCAGGGCCGGCATCCAACGCATGTTGCTCAACAAGGAGAATGTGCCATGCAAGCTCTTGATTTTTCGCCGTTCTATCGCTCGACCGTCGGCTTTGACCGGCTCTTTTCGCTGCTCGACAGCTCGGTCGCGCAGGACCTGGTCACCTATCCCCCCTACAACATCGAACGCACCGGCGAGGATGCCTACCGCATCTCCATGGCGGTCGCCGGGTTCACCGCCGATGAGATCTCGATCGAGGCCAAGGAAAGCACATTGAGCGTCCGCGGTGCCAAGACCACCGAGGTCGAGGACAAGCAACGTCAGTTCCTGCATCGCGGCATCGCCGAACGGACCTTCGAGCGGCGCTTCCAGTTGGCTGAGCATGTCGAAGTGAAGGGGGCCAAGCTCGAAAACGGGCTCCTGCACATCGACCTGCAGCGCGAACTGCCCGAGAGCAAGCGTCCGCGCCAGATCGTGGTTGCCAACGGCAAGACGATCGAGGACATGTCCGCCCACTAGACCGCAGTCCCTGCGGGGCGACCTCCTCAAGATCGATTTGAGGCGCGGCCCGCCGGCCGCGCCTTTTGCTTGTCCGAGCCGCAGCTGTGAGCCCGAAATGTGGTACAAGAATCTACGTCGCGGCGCTTGCCCCTTTTGGTAAAATCTGGCAGTGTCAACGCAGATAGGACAGTACTGTTGTCCATTACAGCGCCCTGCTGTCTCCCGGCAGCAAGGCTGTTGCGCCCGCCGGGTCGAGGGACCGGAAGGGTGGGGCCGAGTGAGCCCGTCGCTGACGGGCAGGACCAATCGGGCGGCCATTTGGATAAAGCGCCGCCAACAGACAAGATTTGCGTCGGTAGCAACGAGCCGTGAGGGACGGAAGCAACCCCGCAACCCGGGTAGAGCCAGTGCCCCTAAGTACATCAGCGGGGACGGGATGCAAGAGGAACGCCATGGCGCAAGCGCCGGTTGGATTTGAGCCGAAGATCGCCCGGGACGCGTTGCGCCCGGTGTCTGGCCGTCCGTCGGGGCCCGGCCTCTACGACCCGCTGCATGAGCGCGACTCGTGCGGCATCGGCTTCATCGTCAATCTCCACAACAAGAAGTCCCACCGTATCATCGAGGACGGCCTCAGGATCGTTCAGAACCTGACGCACCGTGGTGCCGTCGGTGCCGACCCGCTGATGGGTGACGGCGCCGGCATGCTCGTGCAGATACCGCATGCCTTCTTCGCCAAGGAGGCCGAGCGCCTCGGCTTCGCCCTGCCCGGGCCCGGCCGTTACGCCGTCGGCTTCATCTTCATGCCTCAGGACGTCGCGATGCGCGCTGCCATGGAGAAGATCGTCGCAGACGTCATCGCCGAAGAAGGCCAGACGCTCCTCGGGTGGCGCGACGTGCCCTCCGACAACGCCTGTCTGTCGAAGGCGCCCGAGTTCGCAATCAAGGAACCCTTCCATCGTCAGGTGTTCATTGGCCGCGGAGCCAAGATCGCCGACGAAGACGCTTTCGAGCGCAAGCTCTACATCGTCCGCAAGGTCATCTCGGCTCGCATCTTCGCCACCTACGGCGGGCTGCAAAACGACTTCTACGTCGTCTCGATGTCGTGCCGGACGCTGGTCTACAAAGGGATGTTCCTCGCCTACCAGCTCGGCGACTACTACCGCGACTTGCACAATCCGGATTTCGAGTCGGCGCTGGCGCTTGTCCACCAGCGCTTCTCGACCAATACTTTTCCGTCGTGGCGCCTGGCGCACCCCTATCGTCTCGTCTGCCACAACGGCGAGATCAACACGGTACGCGGCAACGTCAACTGGATGGCGGCGCGCCAGGCGAGCGTCACATCGAAGCTCTATGGCGACGACATCAGGAAGCTCTGGCCGGTCTCCTACGAGGGCCAGTCGGACACCGCCTGCTTCGACAACGCGCTCGAGTTCCTCCTGCGCGGCGGCTACTCGCTGCCGCACGCGGCGATGATGCTGATCCCCGAGGCATGGGCGGGCAACCCGCTTATGGACGAGGAGCGGCGCGCCTTCTACGAGTACCACGCGGCAATTATGGAACCGTGGGACGGACCGGCGGCGATCGCCTTCTCCGACGGCCAGCAGATCGGAGCCACCCTCGACCGCAACGGGCTGCGCCCGTCGCGCTACATGGTCACTGCGGACGACGAGGTAATCCTCGCCTCGGAAGCTGGCGTCCTGCCGGTGGAAGAAAGCCGGATCGTCACCAAATGGCGCTTGCAGCCCGGCAAGATGCTGCTCATCGACCTGAAGCAAGGCCGGATCATCGCCGACGACGAGATCAAGGCGAGCCTTGCCAGGGCGCACCCCTATCGCAACTGGCTGGCGCGCACCCAGATTGTGGTGGAGGAGTTGCCGGTGGTGGCCGCCCACCCGACGCGCGACGACGTCAGCCTGCTCGATCGCCAGCAGGCGTTCGGCTACACCGAGGAAGACCTGAAGATTCTGATGGCACCGATGGCAATCACCGGCCA
Organism: Cucumibacter sp.; assembly: GCA_040881985.1. Classification (GTDB taxonomy): domain Bacteria; phylum Pseudomonadota; class Alphaproteobacteria; order Rhizobiales; family Devosiaceae; genus JBBECE01. The sequence goes on along the minus strand of JBBECE010000026.1, from coordinate 39,251 downwards.
GGAAGCCGTCGGCTCGATGGGCAACGACGCGCCGATCTCGGCGCTCTCCGACCGCCCGAAGCTGCTCTACACCTACTTCAAGCAGAACTTCGCCCAGGTCACCAATCCGCCGATCGACTCGATCCGCGAGGAGCTGGTGATGAGTCTCGTCTCGTTCATCGGGCCGCGACCGAACCTCTTCGACCTCGAAGGTCTGGGGCGGCGAAAGCGCCTCGAAGTGCGCCAGCCGATTCTGACCAACGCCGACCTCGAAAAGATCCGCGCCATCGGCGACATGGACGACAACCCGTTCCGGTCGAAGACGCTGGACATCACATATCCGACCGATGCCGGGGCAAGTGGCATGTCGAGCGCGCTGGATGGCCTGTGCGCCGACGCCGAGGCAGCCGTTGACGCCGGCATCAACATCATCATCCTGTCGGATCGCATGGTCGGGCCGGACCGGATTCCGATGCCGTCGCTGCTTGCCACCGCCGGCGTCCACCATCACTTGATCCGCCGCGGGCTGCGCACATCGGTCGGCATCGTCGTCGAAACCGGTGAAGCGCGCGAGATTCATCACTTCTGCGTGCTCGCCGGCTACGGCGCCGAGGCGATCAATCCATATCTCGCCTTCGAGACCCTGACCGCGATGGAGCGCGACTTTCCCGAGGAGGTCGACGCGCTCGAGGTCGAGCACCGCTACATCAAGTCGATCGATAAGGGCATCCTCAAGGTCATCGCCAAGATGGGCATCTCGACCTATCAGTCCTATTGCGGCGCGCAGATCTTCGACGCGGTCGGCCTGTCGAGCGCCTTCGTCGCCCGTTACTTCACCGGTACCGCCACCGCCATCGAAGGCGTCGGCCTCGCCGAGGTCGCCGAAGAAACCGCGCGCCGTCATCGCGATGCGTTCGGTTCGTCGCCGGTGCTGGCGGAGGCACTCGACGTCGGCGGCGACTACCTCTTCCGCCTGCGCGGGGAAGCGCACGTGTGGCGCTCCGAAACGGTTACCGCCTTGCAGCACGCCGTGCGCGGCAATGCCCCGGATCGCTACCGCGAGTTTTCACGCCTGGTAAATGAGACCGAGGACAAGTACCTCACCATTCGCTCCCTCTTCCGCGTCAAGACCGCCGAGGAAGACGGCCGCGCGCCCGTGCCGCTCGACGAGGTCGAGCCGGCGAAGGAAATCGTCAAGCGCTTTTCGACCGGCGCCATGTCCTTCGGCTCGATCAGCCGCGAGGCGCACACCACACTTGCCATCGCCATGAACCGGATCGGCGGCAAGTCGAATACCGGCGAGGGCGGCGAGGAGGCCGATCGCTTCAAGCCGCTGCCGAACGGCGACTCGATGCGCTCGGCGATCAAGCAGGTCGCCTCCGGCCGCTTCGGCGCAACCACCGAGTATCTCGTCAACTCGGACATCATGCAGATCAAGATGGCGCAGGGCGCCAAGCCCGGCGAAGGCGGCCAATTGCCCGGCCACAAGGTCGACGCGATCATCGCCCGCGTCCGCCATTCGACCCCGGGCGTCGGCCTCATCTCGCCGCCGCCCCACCACGACATCTATTCGATCGAGGATCTTGCGCAGCTCATCTTCGACTTGAAGAACGTCAATCCAGAAGGAAAGGTCTCGGTCAAGCTCGTCTCCGAAGTCGGCGTCGGCACCGTTGCCGCCGGCGTCTCCAAGGCGCGCGCCGACCACGTCACCATCGCCGGCTACGAGGGCGGCACCGGCGCCTCGCCGCTGACCTCGATCAAGCACGCCGGCTCGCCGTGGGAGATCGGCCTGTCTGAGACCCACCAGACGCTCGTGAAGAACCGGCTCCGCGGCCGCATCGCCGTGCAGGTCGACGGCGGCATCCGAACCGGGCGCGACGTGGTGATCGGCGCCCTCCTTGGTGCCGACGAGTTCGGCATGGCGACGGCGCCGCTGATCTCCGTCGGCTGCGTCATGATGCGCAAATGTCACCTGAACACCTGTCCGGTCGGCGTCGCCACGCAGGACCCGGTGCTCCGCAAGCGCTTCACCGGCAAGCCCGAGCACGTCATCAACTACCTCTTCTTCGTCGCCGAAGAGGTCCGCGAGATGATGGCGCAACTCGGCTATCGCAAGTTTTCCGAGATGATCGGGCAGATGCAGATGCTCGACAGGACCGGGATGGTCAGCCATTGGAAGGCGAAGGGCCTCGATTTCTCGCGTCTCTTCCACAAGCCGGACGCGCCGGAAGGCGTGGCGATCTGGAACTCGGAGAGACAGAACCACCCGCTCCGCGATATCCTCGACCGGCGCTTCGTCGCCGAGGCGAAGGCCGCGCTCGACGAGAAGCGGCCTGTACAGATCACCGGCACGATCCGCAACACCGACCGCTCGACCGGCGCAATGCTCTCAGGCGAAGTCGCCCGGCGCTACGGTCACGCCGGTCTGTCCGAGGACACCATCGTGATTTCGCTGACCGGCACCGGCGGCCAAAGCTTCGGCGCGTGGCTGGCGGCGGGCGTTTCGTTGGACCTCGTCGGCCAGGCCAACGACTACGTCGGCAAGGGCCTGTCCGGCGGACGCATCGCCATCCGCCCGCCGGAGGACTCCGGCATCGTGCCGGAAGAATCGATCATCGTCGGCAATACGGTCCTCTACGGCGCGATTTCCGGCGAGGCCTACTTCCGCGGCGTCGCCGGCGAGCGCTTCGCCGTCCGCAACTCCGGCGCCATCGCTGTCGTCGAGGGCGCCGGCGACCACTGCTGCGAATACATGACCGGCGGCGTGGTCGTCGTGCTCGGCAAGACCGGACGCAACTTCGCGGCGGGAATGTCGGGCGGCATTGCCTATGTCCTCGACGAGGACGGCAGCTTCGAAAGCCGCTGCAACATGTCCATGGTCTCGCTCGAGCCGGTAGTCGAGGAAGAAACGCTCAACGACCGCGATTTCGGCCATGCCGGCGACCTCGAGACCAAGGGGCTCGTCGAGATCATGTCCGATCTCGGCCGCAACGACGCCGACCGGCTGCGCCAGCTTCTTCTGCGCCACAAGGGCTTCGCCGGCTCCACCCGGGCGGCGGAGATTCTTGCCAACTGGACGGAATGGCTGCCGAAATTCAAGAAGATCATGCCGGTCGAATACGCCCACGCCCTCGCCGAGCTCGAAAAGGAGCGGGCCCGCCTCAGCGTCGCCGCGGAGTAGCCAGCGTCATGGGCAAGATCACCGGCTTTCTCGAAGTTGATCGCCGCGAGCGCAGGTACGCGCCTGTGGCGGAGCGCCTCGCGCACTATCATGAGTTCGTCATTCCTCTCGGCGACGACAGTACGCGTCAGCAGGCCTCGCGCTGCATGGATTGCGGCGTCCCGTATTGCCAGATTGGCTGCCCGGTTAACAACCAGATCCCCGACTGGAACGACCTCGTCTATCGAGGCGACTGGCTCAGGGCGCTGAAGAACCTCCACTCGACCAACAACTTCCCCGAATTCACCGGACGCATCTGCCCCGCCCCCTGCGAGGCGGCCTGCACGCTCAACATCATCGACAACCCAGTCTCCATCAAGACCATCGAATGCGCCATCGTCGACAAGGGCTGGGAAGAAGGCTGGGTGCATCCCGAGCTGCCGGAACGAAAGACCGGCAAGGCGGTTGCCGTAATCGGCTCCGGCCCGGCGGGCATGTCGTGCGCGCAGCAGCTCGCCCGCGCCGGGCACGACGTGCATCTCTACGAGAAGAACGCCAAAGCCGGCGGGCTGATGCGTTACGGCATCCCCGACTTCAAGCTGGAAAAGCGCCATCTCGACCGCCGCGTCGCCCAAATGCAGGCCGAGGGCGTCACCTTCCACTATGGCGCCCATGTCGGCCGCGAGGTGAAGATCGACGATCTCGTCGCCCAATTTGACGCGGTGGCCCTTGCCGGCGGCGCCGAGCACCCGCGCGACCTGCCGATCCCCGGCCGAGAACTGGACGGCATCCATTTCGCCATGGATTTCCTGCCGCAGCAGAACCGCCGCGTCTCGGACGAGCCGCTGAATAATGTGAAGCCGATCCTCGCCGGGGGAAGGCATGTCGTCGTCATCGGCGGCGGCGACACCGGGTCGGACTGCATCGGCACCACGAACCGTCAGGGCGCGCTTTCGGTCACCCAGATCGAGATCATGCCCGCTCCGCCCGAGAGGGAAAACAAGGCGCTGGTCTGGCCGCTCTGGCCGATGAAGATGCGCACGTCCTCAAGCCAGGAAGAAGGCGTCGCTCGCGATTTCGCCGTTGCGACCGTCAAGTTCACCGGCGAGAACGGCGCGGTCAAGTCGCTCCATTGCGCCCGCGCCGACGAAAGGTTCCAGCCCATCCCTGGAACGGCGTTCGAGTTGAAGGCAGATTTGGTCCTGCTTGCCATGGGCTTTCTCGGCCCGGTGCAGGAGGGCATGGTCAAGGACCTCGGCGTCGAGCTCGACAAACGCGGCAATGTCTTGGCCGACACCTTCAAATACCAGACGTCGAAGGAAAAGGTCTTCTCCTGCGGCGACATGCGGCGCGGCCAGAGCCTTGTCGTCTGGGCCATCCGCGAAGGCCGACAATGCGCCCGCGCCATCGACCAGAGCCTGATGGGCGCAACCGACCTGCCGCGCTAGTTGGCGAGCGGCTCCGGCGAAAGGCTCGGCGTCGCCAAGGGATCGACCCCCACCCCGAAACTATCGGCCCGGCCGACCGGGGCATTCACCATCGCCGAAAGATCGATCCCGGCGCCCGCCGCGGGCGGGTTAGCCCTGACCAGCCCATCGAGGGCCCGGCGTGGTTCGTTGAGCGACACGATCAGCCCCGCCACCTCCAGCAGCCGGATTTGCCCCAGCCCCTGATAGGGTGGCCGCAGCATCGACTGGACGTCGGAGCCCGCCAGCGGATCGGCGACCTCGATGGTGACCGTGCCGCCCCGGTAGAACAGCCGCACTGCCTTGTCGACGAAGAACGCCGCCCGGTCAGACCCGTCGTCGGTCCAGTGGATGCCGTCATCGAGCCGCATCACCACCTGCTGGCCGTTGAGGTCGGGTCCGTAGGGCGTGTAATTGCCATCTTCGTCGACGAACCGCTCATAGATATCGACGAACTCGACCCCGCTGGTGAAGGCGGCGCTGCGCTGCAGGGAGGAAATCTGCGCCAGAGCAGAGGAATACTCCCCCGCCCGCATCGGCGGCAGTCCGACCCAGATCAGCGGCCGGTTGGCGATCCGGAACTGGGTCATCGCCTCGACGATGCGGCGCAAATATTCGGCCCTGTAGTCGTCGCTGAGCGGTGGGGCGTTGCCGTTCGGGGTCGGGATATACTGCCGGTCGTTGATGCCGACGATCATGATTGCGAGTTCGAACTCGTCGGCGGAGATCGATTCCCTGATTGCCGCGTTCCAGTCAAAGAAGTCGTCGCGGACGAAGCCAGAAGAGCCAGCCGCCTTGTTGACAACGACGACGTTCGGATCCTGCGCATAGAGCCGGCTCAGGCCGCGCGCGAGGCCGCTCGCGAGCGAATCCCCGAACACCGCGACCCGCGTCGCGTTGACGTTCTTCGTCTCGACGGTCATGAACGAGGGCGAAGCGACCGGCGCCCGGGGCGCCGCGCTGGCGGCGGGTGAGGCCGCTTCGGGCTCCGCGCCGCCGGAATTGCGGCCGAACAATATGTCGAGCAGCGTGCGCCGGCGAGGCTGCTCCTGGGCGAGATGAAACCGCTCCCCAACGGACACGCCCGACGCCTGCTGCTGGGCCGGCGCGGGCAGCGGGGAAGTCCAGGCGGCGGCCAGCGCAATAATCAGGATCGCAAACAACCGGTGCATTCTTGTTCCGCGGTTCAACTGCCTGACCCTATCGCCCGGAGCGATGGCGATTCAATGTCAATTGCCCTGGAGCGCCGCCCGCAGCGCCGCGAGCGCCTCAGAAGTCGCGAACCCGTCGGCGGTGAATCCGTTGGCGGCCTGCCAGTCGCGCAATGCCGCCGAGGTGACCGGGCCTAGCCGCCCGTCGACGGTTCCCCGGTAATAGCCGGCCTCCTGCAGCAATTCCTGCAATTCGACCCGCTCGGCGCGGCCGAGGAACCGCGCCCCGCGCGGCCAATCGCCTGCAAGCGGGCCGGCGCCCTTCAGCCGGTCGGTCAGATGCGCGACCGTGAGAGCGTAGGAATCCGAGAAGTTGTAACCCTTGAAGACGAGATAGTTGGCCGTCATCAGGAATTTCGGCCCGTCGTGGCCGGCCGGCACATAGAGAAAGACCGGCTCATCCGGATCGGGAAAGTCTCGGCCCCGCACCCGCGCCACCCCGCGCGCCGCGAAGAAGCTCACCGGCCGCAATTGCTCCCGCCCCGCGAGCCCATAGTCGAACGCCTCCTGCAAGGCGACCTCGTAACCCCAATCAGACCCCGGTTGGTAGCCGAGATCGCGCAGGAACTTGGCGCTCGAACCCAGCGCGTCGGCGAGCGAGCGGTGCGGATCGCGCCTGCCGTCGCTATCATAGTCGATGGCATGATCGATGAAGGCGGTCGGGACCAGCTGCAAATGGCCGATCGCGCCGGCCCAGGAGCCGACCAGCGTTTCGGCCGTTGCCTCACCGTCCTGGATGATTCTGAGCGCCGCAATGAGTTCGCGCTCATCCGCCCCGACGCGTTCCCGCCGCTGATGCACAAGCGTTGCCAGCGACCGGATCACCGGCTTGATGTAGGTCGGATTGTCGAGCACCGCGCCATAATCGCTTTCGATTCCCCAGATCGAAGCGAGCACGAAAGGATCAACCCCGAACTCGCGCCCGACCCGCTCGAACAGCGCCCGGTTCGTCGCGAACGCGGCCTGGCCTCGCTCGATCCGCGCCTCGGTTATCCGCTGGTCGAGATAGCTCCAGACCGGGGTTTCGAACTCCGGCTGCGCTGCATTGAATTCCGGAATCGTCGGGTCGGGCGTGAGGCCGCGGGTCGCGCTTTCATAGACACTGGGCGAAATCCCCGCCGTCACTGCCTTGGCCTCGAAGCTGCGTAAAAATGAAGCAAAACTCTCTTGCGGCTGCGCCCAAGCACCCGAGGCGCCGAACATGAGCATCCCGGCAGCGAGCACGACCGGCAGAGTGTGCGTTCGGGCCATTGCCCGATTGTCACCCATGCTGGGGGCCGAATTCAGGCGATTGCCGGCGGATCGTTGCGGGTCATCAGGCGCTTCTCCCAACTGTAGGCAGACCGCACGATTGCCTCGAGATCGGCATGGGCTGGAGACCAGCCGAGCAACGCCTTGATCCGTTCGGCGCCGGCGACGACCGAGGCGGGATCGCCGGGCCGACGTTCGGTCTCCGTCACCTCGAAATCGATGCCGGATACCTTTTTCACGGTGTCGATCACCTGGCGCACCGAATAGCCCCGCCCGTAGCCGCAATTGAGCGTTGCGCTCGCCTTGCCGGTGCGCAAGTGTCCGAGGAGCAGCGCGTGGGCTTCGACGAGATCGGTTACATGGATGTAGTCGCGCACCCCCGTGCCGTCCGGGGTCGGATAGTCGGTGCCAAAAATCTGCATGCTCTCCCGAAGCCCGAGCGCCGTCTGGCAGGCAATCTTGATCAGGTGCGTCGCGAGCGGCGTCGACTGGCCGGACCGGCCTTTCGGATCGGCACCGGCGACGTTAAAATAGCGCAGGATCCCGTAACCGAAATCATGCGCCGCAGCGACGTCGGCGAGCATGGTCTCGCTCATCAGCTTCGAGCGGCCATAGGGCGACATCGGGGCGAGCGCCGCATCCTCGAAGGCCGGATCGAGTCCGGTCATCCCGTAGACCGCCGCGGTCGAGGAAAAAATGAGCCGCTTCACCCCGCGATTGACCGCGGCCTCGATCAGGGCTCGGGTGTTGGCGGTGTTGTTGCGATAGTATTTGAGCGGCTTTTCAACCGATTCCGGCACCACGATCGAGCCGGCGAAATGCATCACCGCCTCGACCCCGTACTCCGCCATCATCTTCTCGACCAACGCCATGTCGCCGACGTCGCCGGTGATCAGCTTCGCGCGGGGATCGACCGCCCATTCGAACCCGGTGGCGAGATTGTCGAGCACGACCACCTTCTCGCCCGCGTCAAGCAGCCTCAAGACCATGTGGCTGCCGACATATCCGGCCCCGCCGGTCACCAGCACGCTCATCGGCAAGCAATCCCATTTTGCTTTGATCGGCGGCGATGCTAGCTACAAGGGGTTGATTTAGCCATACGCGCCATCGGACGAGAGGAGACGAGGGTGGTTCAACGGGTTCGAACGGCGGTGTTCCCGGTTGCGGGCCTTGGGACGCGCTTCCTGCCGGCCACCAAGGCCATGCCCAAGGAAATGCTGCCGGTCGTCGACCGCCCGCTGATCCAGTACGCGATCGACGAGGCCCGCGAGGCCGGAATCGAGCATTTCGTCTTCATCACCGGCCGCAACAAGGGCGTCATCGAGGACCATTTCGACCGGCAGTTCGAGCTCGAGGCAACCCTCGAAAGCCGTGGCAAGCTCGAGGAGCTGGCCGAATTGCGCCGCGACCTGCCAAGGGCCGGGCAGACGAGCTTCACCCGCCAGCAGGAGCCGCTCGGCCTCGGCCACGCCGTCTGGTGCGCCCGCGACATTGTCGGCCGGGAACCCTTCGCGTTGCTCTTGCCCGACATGGTGTTCCGGGCCAACCCCGGCGTCCTCGCCCAGATGGTCGCCACCTACGAGGAAATCGGCGGCAATGTCATCGCCGTCGAAGAAGTCGATCCCGCCGACGTTTCGGCCTACGGCATCGTCGCCCGCGGCGAAGGGTCCGACCAGAGTTTTCGAATCACCGGCATGGTCGAAAAGCCCCCCCCCCCCGAAGCTCCCTCAAACCTGATGATTTCGGGGCGCTATATTCTGCAGCCCGAAATCTTCATGCTGTTGAGCGAACAGACCAAGGGCGCGGGCGGGGAAATCCAGTTAACCGATGCGATGCGGCTGTTGATGGACATCCAGCCATTCACCGGGGTGCAATACCGGGGGCAGTCCTTCGATTGCGGCTCGAAGATCGGGTTCCTGACCGCCAACGTAGTCTTCGCGCTCGACCGGCCGGACATTTCAGCCGACTTCATGGCAGAGCTGCGCAAGCTGACCGGCGCGTTGCCCCACCCGGTCGGCGATCACGTCAAGCTCAGCGGGAAAAGGTAATCCCGGCCTCGATCGCAAGACTTTGAGATTCACCGTCGGTCGTATCGGCGATCGCCTTGCCGGTGAGGTTCGCGAACATGGTGGTGAACCGGTTGAGGAGGTAGTCGACGCCAACTCCGACGGTCGTCGTGCTGGTCTCTTCGACCAGGTCGGCGAATTCGTCGCGACCGAACTCGACGCCGCCGCGCAGGCGCAGCGTGTCGGTCGCCGCATAGAATGCCTCGAGGCTGGCGAGGCGGCTGATATCGGTGGTCGCGCCGGGCTCCGTCGTCGGGGACAGATCGGTCGAAACGCTGGCGCTCAATGTCGTTGTTCGGTTGGGCGACCAGTTGAGGCTGGCGTCCGCCAGAAAAGTCGTCACATCGGTCAGCGAGCCGTCGTCGAAGCCCCGCCGCAACACTCCGAGCGACATTTCCCCGTTCAGATCGTCGCCCTGCTCGAAGGTGATCCCCGCCTCGGTCCGGCTCGTCACATTGTCGAGGGGAACACCAAAGCCGGTCGAGGCGGCATCGAACGCCTCCCGCCGCCAGCTGGCATCGACGAAGACACCTAGGACGGGGGTGAGATCGAGGCCGAGCCGGCCGTTGGCGCCGTACGCGCTGCGGCCGAATTCGGAATTGTCGAGCACCGTCGAATCGTCGAGCACCGTCTCGGAGACCGTCTCGCGCAAGACGTTCGCCCGCGCCTCGGCACTCAGCATCCCAAGCCGCTGCCGCAGCCCCGCCTCGCCCCGCCACTCGACCAAGAGCGGCGGGACTGCCGTCCCCGACGGCAACCCGGCATCGTCCGGGTCCGGGATCGAGCCCTCGACCGAGCCCGAGACAAACGCGGAGGTCAGCGAATTGAGCGCAAAGTCGCCGATGAGCCCCGCGTCGAACGACGAGACATAGGGGTCGCCGCCGCCCGGCAGGTAACGCAAATCGCTTCCGATATTGGCGGTCAAATCCGCCCCGATCCCGTCGCCGAACAGTTCCGCCTCGGAGCGCACCTCGGCGAGGGAGCGCGGCGCCCCGCCGGCCGAATACCCGCGGGCAAAACTCTTGGTCAAAGACCAAGTCACCTCGAAAAGCGAACCGGGATCCTCGTCCGGCCCCTCCCCCACGCGCAGCTTGACGAGTTCCCCGCTCGCGCAACCGCTCGTCCCCCCGCTCAAGGTGTCTGGCACGCAGTTCACCGCCTCGGGGCAGGGCGCGATGTTGCCCTGAGAATCGATGCATCTGCCGGCGAAGGGCGGATAGAGCAGTGCCGGATTGTCGGTAGCCACCCCTCGCGAAAAATCCTCCGCCAGAGCATGGGGCGAGGTTGCCGTCGAGCCCAGGAGCAGCGCCGGCACGAGGGCAAGTAGTGGCAAATTCAGACGATCGGGCACGGCAGGGCGACACCCTGGGGACGGGGATGCCTCAGCCTCGCCTTTTATGGTTAAGGAAGCCTTTCGCCGCCCCGCGCGGCACCCGTCCAGGCGCCGCCGGCGCTCCTGTGCCCGGTCATTCGGCCGGGGCGGGCTCGACCTCGAGAATCGAGGCCTCCGCCCCGACGATTTTGACGCGTGCGCCGGCGGGCGCGTCCGGCCCCCTGACGCGCCAGGTCGTGTCCCCGATCCTGAGGCGCCCCTCCCCATTGGCGATCGGCTCGCCGAGCGTGTGCACCTGTCCGACGAACCGTCCGGTGCGCCGGTTAAGGAATGGGCTCTCCGTCGTCGCCGGCCGGCGTCTGACGAGCATCGTCCAGCCGACGACGCTGACGATCGAGAGCACCGCGAAGATCGCCCATTGCCACTGCCAGGGAATGCCGAAGACGAGCGTCGCCAAACCGGCCGTGATCGCCGATATGCCGAGCCAGACGAAAACTCCGCCCGGCACGACAAGCTCGATGGCAAGAAGCACCGCGCCGCCCGCTACCCATGACCAGCCGCCATACGCCGAAATCAGCGCGATCAGGTCCATCGCCTACTCCGTCGGGACGCGGGTAGAAGGCGGGCGCGAGGCGGCCCGCGCCGCCCGCGCGCTTCCGTCTCCGAAGGCTTCCTTGGCGATCTCGGCAATGCCGCCCAACGCGCCGATCACGTTCGCCGCTTCGACCGGCAGCATCAGGATTTTCTGGTTGGGCGACTTGGCGATGCTCTCCAGCGCCTTGATGTAATTGTTGGCGACGAAATAGTTGACCGCCTGCACGTCGCCCTCGGCGATCGCGCGCGAGACCATCGCGGTCGCTTTCGCCTCGGCCTCGGCCGACCGCTCCCGCGCCTCGGCGTCGCGGAAGGCTGCTTCCCGCCTGCCTTCTGCCTCCAGCACCTGCGCCTGTTTCTGGCCTTCCGCCTGGAGGATCGCCGACTGCCGCTTGCCTTCCGCTTCGAGGATAACCGCGCGCTTCTCGCGCTCGGCTTTCATCTGCCGCGCCATCGAATCGACGAGGTCCTTCGGCGGGTCGATGTCCTTGATCTCGATGCGGGTGATCTTGACGCCCCAGGGCGAGACCGCGGTGTCGACGACTTTCAGCAGCCGGTCGTTGATCTCGTCGCGATTCGACAGCAACGCATCGAGGTCCATCGAGCCCATGACGGTACGGATATTGGTCATGGTGAGATTGAGAATGGCATTCTGCAAACCGGACACCTCATAGGCCGCCGCCGCCGCGTCGAGCACCTGATAGAAGGTGATGCCGTTCACCTCGACCGTGGCGTTATCGCGGGTGATGACCTCCTGCGAGGGCACTTCGAGAACCTGCTCCATCATGTTGAGCTTGTGACCCAGTCCGTCGATAAACGGCAGGATGATGTTGAGGCCGGGCTTGAGCGTCCTGATGTACCGTCCGAACCGCTCGACCGTGTAGTTGAAGCCCTGAGGGACGGTCTTGACCCCGGCGAACAGCACCAGAACCGCAAGCACCACCAGCGCCATCAGCGCAATCGAGAACCCGTCCATGACTCACTTCCTCCTCGTGCCCGAGCGGCATCACACTATGTATGCGCGGGCAAGTGTCGCCGCAATCCCGGCCGCGAAGAGACGGTTCACACCCAGCCGGAAAGCTCGCGGCGCACCAAAATCTCGATCAGCCGCATTCCGGTCGCACTGTCATTGAGACAGGGAATGTAGGCGAATCTCTCGCCGCCCGCCGCGAGGAACCGGTCACGGCCTCTGATCGCAAGCTCTTCCAGAGTTTCGAGACAATCCGCCGAGAACCCCGGCGCGATCACCGCGACCCTCGTGACGCCCGTGCCGGGCAACGCCTTCAGCGTTTCCTCGGTATAGGGGGAAAGCCAAGCCCCCGGGCCGAACCGGCTCTGAAATGTCGTCGTCAAGCGCCCCTGCGGCCAGCCGAGCCGCTCGCGAACGAGCCGTGTCGTTTTCTGGCAAAAGCAGTGATAGGGGTCGCCCTTCTCGAGGTAGGATTTCGGCAGCCCGTGATAGGAGGCGAGCACGAGCTCGGGCGCGAAATCGAGCTTTCCCAACGTGCCGGAGAGGTTCGAAGCGATCGAATCGATGTAGGCCGGGTCGTCATGATAGGCCGGCAGCGTTCTGACCGAAGGTTGCCGGCGCATCCGCCCGAGTGCCCGAAAGGCCTCATCGTTCGCCGAGGCGGTCGTCGTCGCCGAATATTGCGGATAAAGCGGCACCAGCAGGATCCGGTCGCAGCCTCGCGCCCGCAGCGCCTCGAGCCTCTCTCCCGTTGCCGGGTTGCCGTAGCGCATGGCGAAATCGACAATGATTCGGTCGTCCGCAGAAAACGCCGAAGCGAGCTTCTCCGATTGAGCGCGGGTGATGACCCTCAGCGGACTGTCGCCTTTCGCGCGATCCCAGATCGCCGAATAGGCCCCGGCCGAGCGCCGCGGCCGGGTCGTGAGGATGATGGCATTGAGAATCGGCCACCATAGAAGCCGTGGTGTCTCGATCACCCGCCGGTCGGACAGGAACTGCCTGAGATACCGCCTCACCGCGCCAATATCCGTCGCGTCCGGCGTGCCGAGATTAAGCAGCAAGACGCCAATCTTTTGGGTCACGACCGGTGGGTGGCCTTCGGGCAGAGGCGGAATCATCTGAGCCTTTCACGCACCGGAGTCGACTTTGGCGCCGTCTGCTGCACCACACACGCAGCGAAGGCGTGCACAAATTGCCCCGATATCGCAAGTCTTTCCAAGACCCAGCAGCCAACATCCCGCCAATCGGCCAAATCGGGGCTTTTCACTTCCGGCTTTCTGTCATCTAATTGCTGGTTTGGCGGCATAGCCTATTGGCGATGATGTCCCTTTCGTCGGCAAGAAGAACCGTATCAAGTCCGACATAGGCGCCGGCTATCGTCCGCCGGCCATATCTAAACCGGTCCGGCTGATCAAGGCACGACCGCTTTGATGCGATCGGGAAGATTGAGGTGAAACAGGCCGCCACGATCAGGGTGGCAATTCCAATTCACGGAGGAATCCACATGTCCAACAAATTCAATCGTCTCGCAGCTTTGTTGTTGCTTGCGGCGGCCGCCGGCGGCACGTTCGTCGCATCGGCCCACGCCCAATCCGTCAAGCTGACTATTCTTGGCGTCGGCGATCTCTACAACTTCGCGGGGGACGCGACCCGAGGAGGCTTTGCCCGGCTCAATGCCGTCGCCAAGGCCGAAAGAGCGGCCAACCCGAACACGATCTATGTCTTTAACGGAGACATGCTCTCGCCTTCGATCCTCTCAGGTTTCGACAAGGGCCAAAACACCATTGACCTGACCAATCTGGTCCCGTTCGACATTGCGGTGCCCGGAAATCATGAGTTCGATTTCGGACCTGAAAATTTCTTCGAGAAAATGGCTGCTTCCGAGTATCCGTGGGCGGCGGTTAACATCACCAATGCGGACGGCTCGCCAATCCAAGGGCTCGGCGGCACGATGATAAAGGAGATTGCCGGCCTGACGATCGCGCTTGTCCCCGTCGCTCAGGACACAACGCCGGTTGTCTCCAGTTCCGGCGACCTGAAATTCGGCAACTCGGTCGAAAGCGCCATCGCCGCGGCCCGTGCTGCGAGTGAAGCCGGAGCGGATCTCGTGGTGGGAGTTGTGCAGACCAACCACGCCGATGACCGTGCCATGGTGGCCAGCGGTGCGTTCGACGTCATCATGTCGGGCGACGATCATGACTACATGACCGGGTATGACGGCATCACCGCCTATGTCGAAACCTCGACTGACGCCAGATACCTCGCGCCGCTCGATCTCTATGTCGAGATCGGCGACAATGACGGCCAACGCACCATCGGCTGGACGCCGGCTTTCCGCTACATCGACACGGCGTCGGTCACGCCGGATCCCGAAACTCAGGCGCTTGTCGACGGCTTCAAGACCCAACTGGACGCCAGCCTGAACATCGAAATTGGCGTCACTCTGGGCGCTCTCGACTCGCGCCGCAACGTCGTGCGCGGCGAAGAATCGGCGATGGGCAATCTGATCGCCGACGCCATGCGTGCGGCCAACGGCGCCGACGTTGCGATTACCAACGGCGGCGGCATCCGGGCGGACCGCACCTACGATCCGGGCACGATGCTGACCCGGCGCGACATCCTGACCGAGTTGCCGTTCGGCAACGTAACTGTCGTCACCGAAATCAACGGCCAGCAGATATTCGACGCCCTGGAGAATGGCTTCAGCCAGGTCGAGGACGGCGCCGGCCGCTTCCCGCAGGTGTCAGGCATTGAGGTCGTCTACGATCCGACGGCCGAGCCTGGCTCACGCATCGTTTCACTGAAGGTCAACGGCGCCGAACTTGATTTCAATGCGACTTACAAGGTCGCCACCAATGATTTCATGCTGAGGGGTGGCGACGGATATGGAGCGCTCGGCGGCGGCAACGTCCTCATCAACGCTGGCAATGGCAACCTGATGGCCAACGACGTGATGAACTATATCGAGGCGACCGGCGAGGTGACGTCGGCGGTCGAGGGCCGCATCACCACGGTCGGCGGCATGTGAAGATTCCGACGCCCGCATAGACAGACGCCCCGGGGGAACCCATCCGGGGCGTCTTGCTGTGAAGGGGTCATTTTGTCGCCAGCGTTCAGGCCAGACTCGCCATCAGCAGCACGATCCCGAATCCGAAGACGGTGATCGCCGCGCCGAGTTCGGCGAGCGACACCAGCCAGCCGATGGTCCGGTTGCCGCCCCGCGCCGCCCTCAGTGCCAAGCCTTTGAAAAGCACAGCGAAACCCGCAAGCACCGACACCGTCAGCGCCGTACCGAGACCCATGACGAAGGTCGCGGCGATTCCCACCAGGAGCAAATCCTGGGCCAGAGCGAAGGCGAGGACGATCAACGCGCCCGAACAAGGTCTCAGTCCGACGGCGAGCACGATCCCGACCGCCTCACGCCAATTGCCGTGCACTTCTGTTGGCGTGATGACATGCTGATGACCGTGGGATTCCCCTTCATGATCATGGTGATGCGTTTGATCGCGCGAGGCGAGGAGCGAGCGCAGCTTCCGCCAGACGAGCCAGGCGCCGAGCGCCGCGATCAGCGCGTAGGAACCCTTTTCGAGCCATCCGGCAGCGTCCGACATCGCGAAGCTGGTGAGGCGCAAAACGCCGGCGGCGGCGAGAATGAAGACAACGGCGGTGAGCGATTGAACGAAGGCCGCAGCAAAACTCAGCGCCACGCCGCGGACGATTTCCCGTTCCCGTGCAACGACATAAGAGGAGATCACGAGCTTGCCGTGGCCCGGCCCAGCCGCATGAAAAATACCGTAGAGAAAGCTCAAAAGCCCCAATATCCAGAAGGCGTTGCTGCCGATCTTGAGGCCGGAGAGCGCGTCCGTCAGCGCCAGATAGAAGGTCTGCTGCTGTAGGGCGACCCAGCCGAGCAAGCCGCCCTGGTTCGGCCGCCCACCCGGCTCGGCCGGCGGGGCGACAAACGGCGTACCGGTTGTTCTGACTTGTTCGTCAATGGCTTGCGAAGCGGTAACCGGCGGCGCTCCGGGACAAGCGACATCGACCAGATTCGACAACTGCCGCGCCGCCTGGCGCAAGTCCGGCGGCAGCGTCGTGATGTCGGCCGGCAGCGCCAGCAGTTCGGCGGCGGTGCCGGGATCGATCTCGCGCGGCGGCTCGATGCGTGCCAAGCAACCTGCGGGCGCGCCGGAAAGTTTCACTGCATCAATGCTCTGGAAGCTGAAGGCGGCGTAATATTCCGGGTCCCCGACTTCGAGTTCAAAGCTTCCCCGTGGCGCCGGCGGGGTGAAGGCGAGCTCGAACGACAGCTCCAGAACGCCGCTCTCGTATCGCATCAAGGCATTGATCGGATTGTAAAATCCGATCTCGGCCGTCCCCGTCGACCCGAAAGTGAAGAAGCCATATTCGGCAAGACCGACCATGTTGTCGTCGGCGAGGGGCTGCAATTCGGCCGAGGTGAGTTGCCCGTCTCCATCTGCATCGAGGCCCTGCACCGCCCAAGCCGAATAAGCCTCATCGAACAACCACTTATGCCGGATGACAACGGCTTCGCCGGCGGCGTTGAAGACGATCTCGGCGGTGGCGTCGACCCAGATATGCGGATGAGCAAGCGCCGGCAGGGTTCCGATGCACAGAATTATCCCTTGTAAAACAAGGACCTGCACCAGCGCGGCGAAACGGATCACCCGTCGATCTCGCCCGCCGGGCGCAGCAGTTCGAGATCGAAAGCCGCCGCCTCGGTCAGCAATTTTGCAAATCCTTCAAGGGCTTGCCTTGCGCTCGCCGCGCCTTTTTCGGCCGTTGCCGCGGCGGCGTTACCGACGACGCCGTAGGGGTTCAAATCCTGGCTCATCCAGCCGAATCTATGTGGCCCAAATGGCGTCACCTCTGTGTTCGTAGGCGCGAATTCCGTGAACTTCTGCCATCTCTCGGTGCGGACTTTTTCGGGGGCGTAGTGGAGCATCAGCGAAGTCTCGATATCCCCGCCATGGATTCCAATTTGCAACTCCAGGTTGTCGAATAGACCTTCGGGCTGACCGAAGCGCATCCACGCGGTGCCGATGGCGAGCATCGCCAACCGGACGCGCAGGCGCCGGATCAGAATATCGACGACGGGAGAATTGCCGCCGTGACTCGAGACGATGACGAGACGCCGTCCCCCGACGCGATGAAAATCAGCGGCGATCTCGCCCCAGTCGGCGAGGAGCTCTTCGGGCTCGCGATTGCGGAGACCCGGGAAGGCGGCGTGCTCGATCGAATAGCCGACCTCCTGCAGCGGCAGGATTGCGACGGAGAGATCGGGCGGGAGATAATTTCTGAGCGAAGCGAGATGGCCGCGGGCGATGTCGCAATCGGTGGTCGTGGGCAAATGCGGGCCGTGCGGCTCGGTCGCCGCGACAGGCAGCACCCCGACCGTGCGCGCACCGACGAAGGCGGCGAGCGAAGGGTCGGTCACGTCATCGAAGAATTTGAGCGGCACGAAAACCTCCGGCTCGGGAGGGAGGCTTATAACATCGGATAGGGAGGGACAATCGGTGGGCGCAACCGCACCGCGCTACTCCACCCCCGCCGATTTGAAGATGATCCAGACGGGATGGCACGGGTCGCAGACGGTTAAGGCAGCTCAGAATGCGCCGCGATCAGTGGCAAGATCGCCAAGCATGATTTTCCAGTCGTCATCCGTGATCGGAACTGGCGAGAAGGCGGTTGCGCCGGTAATATTCATGGCTGCGGAGATACCTCCCATCGTCGGCCAGCGCGTGGAAACGACGGGCCAACGTTGGCGCGCAACATCTGCGGGAATTTGACGGCTCAAATCACCAAGGGGTCGGATGGAAAACGGCAAAACCCACGGCTCGGGCCAGATATCTGTCACGACTCTGAGTGGGTCAGCCGCCGATTGCGTAATGAACGGCGTGGTGAACGAGTGTGTTGGGCGACAGTACAAGAGGCCCCGAGAGCCAATGTGGAAGTAACGATTGGCCTTCGTGACTCTAGCCCGCATCGCTGAGTGCGAGACAGTAGCGACCGCCCACAAATCAGCTGCTATCCCTCGACGGATGTTTTCCTCGCTACGGGACGCAAAACAAAACAAATCCATCGCTGCCTCCTCAAACGCAATTATTCCACCGATGCGGACTTAAACACAATCCAGACCGGCTGGCCCTCGCTCAGGCCGAGCTCGGCGACGGTCTTCCGCATCAGCCGGGTGCGGACGGGAATTTCTTCCAACATGACGGTGACTTCGGCCTGCGCGTCGCCGACCGGGCGGATCGATGCGACGGTCGCGGCCAGCGCATTTCGGGCGCTGATCGCTTCGGGCAGGCGCAGCGCCAGCATGATGTCTTTTGCCCAAAGCCGAAGCCGAGCGGGATCGCCGACTTTCAACGTGCCGGCCTGCACCTCGACGAACTGACGCCCGACCGCGATGCGCGCCAGCGCGTAGGTCTGGTCGATGGTGGCGACGGTGCCGGTGAGCAGGCTCGAGGCGCCGGACTCGAAGGAGAGATCGTCGCCGAGCCGCGACAGGACCGCGCCGGCCTCGCCGCGATCGGTGATTTTTCCCTCGCGCATGACGAGGAAATTGTCCGAAAGCCGCACCGCCTCGTCGATCGAATGGGTGACATAGAGGATCGGCACGTTCGCCCCGGCGAAGAGCGTCCGCATTGCCTCGAGCAGGATTGCCTTGAGCGGGGCGTCGAGGCCGGTCAGCGGCTCATCGCAGAGAATAAGCTCCGGATCGCCGACCAGCGCCCGGGCGAGCATCACCCGCTGCTGTTCCCCGCCCGACAAGCCGCCGATGCGGCGCGGCAACAGCGCCCCCAGGTGCAGCCGTTCGGCAACCCCACGGATGCGCGTGGCACCCGCGTTTGCGGCCCCGAGGGCGATGTTGGCGTGAACGTTGAGATGCGGCAGCAGGCGCGGCTCCTGAAAGACCATGCCGATGCGGCGGCGATGGGTTGGCACGCCGATTGGCGATGCCGCGTCGAACAAAGTCTTCCCGCCGAGTCCGATGCGGCCGCGCGATGGCTTGGCGAGGCCGGCGATCATCCTGAGGAGCGTTGTCTTGCCGGCGCCCGAAGGGCCGATCAGCGCCGTCGCGCCGTTCGGGATGGCAAATTGCGCGGCGAGCGAGAAGCCGCCGACCGTTGCTTCGATGTCGACTTCAAGCACGGATCGGCTCGGCGCCACCGGATCCGGTTCTGCCGGTGAGCAGCGGGGTCAGCCAGCGCAGGAGATATTCGGAGCCCGCGACCGCGACGACCGACAGCGCAATCGAGACGAGACAGAGCGCGAGTACGGTCGGGGCGCCGCTGACCGATTGCAGGGCGGAATGAATGGCCAGCGACAGGGTGCGGGTTTCGCCCGGGATGTTGGCGACAAAAGTGATCGTCGCGCCGAACTCGCCGAGCCCCTTGGCGAAGCCGAGCAGCAAGCCGGCGACGATGCCGGGAAGCGAGAGCGGCAGATGCAGCGTCAGGAACCGCTTGAGCGGGGCGTGACCGGCGACCGCCAGCGCCTCGTCGAGTTTGGGATCGACGGCCTCAAGCGAGAGCCTTATCGGCCGGACGATCAGCGGCAGAGCGACAAGACCAGCCGCGAGCGCCGCGCCTTCCCAATGGAAAGCCAATGGCAGGCCGATCGAGGCAAAGAACTGGCCCAGCGGGGCGTTTGGCCCAAAACCCCAGAGCAGCAACAGCCCCAGCGCCACCGGCGGCATGACCAGCGGCAGCATCACCAGCGCCGAGAGCAGGGTCTTGCCCGGGAAGTCGTGGCGGGCCAGCAGCCAGGCGATGAGGTAAGCCAGCGGCACCGCCCAGAGCATGGCGACGGCGGCGACCTGCAACGACAGGAAGACAATTTCCACGACGCCGGCGTTCACGGCAGGAAACCCCCTGCGCCGAGGATCGCGTGAGCGGCATCGGTTGTGAGGTAGTCGAAGAAGGCTCGGTCGGCGTCGGCGGCATCGGTCGCCAGCGCCATCCAATAGACGACCGGCGGATAGAGCGAGGGGTCGATGTCGAGCACCCTGGTCACGCCGGGAAATTGCGCGTCGGTCGAATAGACGATTCCATAGGGGGAAGAGCCGGTCTCGACCAGCAGTACCGCGGCGCGGACATTGTCGGCGGGCGCGACCCGATCGGCCAAGGATTCCCAAAGCCCGGTTTTCACGAGCGCCGCTTTGGCATAGGTGCCGGCGGGAACATGCTCTGGATCGCCGAGCGCGAGGCGGCCCTCGCCGAGAGCTTCGGGCAGCGACGCGAGGGTGGCGAGGGGCGCAGCGCCGTCACGTCCGATAACCACGAGCGCATTGCCGGCAAAACGAACGGGGACGGCATAGTTGGCCTTCTCAACCATATAGTCGGCCCATTCCCGATTGGCGGAGATGAAGAGGCCCGCTGGTGCGCCGGCCTCGATCTGCCTGGCAAGCGTCGAAGAGGAGTCAGCCCCGATGGTGACAGTCAGCCCGGTTGTCACGGTGAAATCCTCAGCCAGCGCGGCCAGCACATCGACAAGACTTGCCGCTGCCATGACGCGCGCCTGGGCGTGGGCGGCGGACGGGTCGGCGAACGCGGCGAAGAGGACGACCGGCAACAAAACGCGCAGGGGCATCGGCTTCGTCGTGTTCGATGAAGGAAAGCGCAGACTAGCGCGGGGATGCGACCCGGGAAAGCTCCCTCCCCCAGTATGGGGAAGGGTCGGGGTGGGGATTGGCGCCCATCAACCCCCACCCGGCGCTCCGCGCCGATCCCCGGGTCGAGCCCGAGGACAGGCTCTCCCCTTTCTGGGGGAGGTGGTTCTCACCGACATCTGAGCCTGCCCCCGTCGCGATGCCGCCGTTCATTGAAAACCGGGCCGCAACTCCTTAAGTTCCGCCCCGCGTGGGGCCGTTGCCCCGTTGGGCGCCAAAGGGGCAGAAAAGTGCAGCTCATCAACTCCACAATGCCCCTGATCGATGCGCGCGCGGCGCTCGCCTCGGCTTACGACCTCAAGTATTCGAAGGCCGTCGCCCGTTCGACCGCGAAATTCTACGGCCGGCTGAAAGACCAAATCCCGGAAATCGAGTGGGCGTCTTACGCACCGCTGATCCTGCAGATCAACGCGCTCAAGAAAAAGCGCGACGCGGTCATCCTGGCGCATAATTACCAGACGCCGCAGATCGTCTATGGGGTCGCGGACTTCTTTGGCGATTCGCTGCAGCTGGCGCAGGAAGCGACCAAGGTGAAGAGCCAGGTCATCGTCCAGTGCGGCGTGCACTTCATGGCCGAGACGTCAAAGCTGCTCAATCCCGAAAAGACCGTGCTGATCCCCGACAGCCGCGCCGGCTGTTCGCTCGCCTCCTCGATCACCCCCGAGGACGTGCTGGCGATGAAGGCGCAATATCCGGGCGCCAAGGTGGTGACCTACGTCAACACCTCGGCGGACGTGAAAGCGGTTTCGGATATTTGCTGCACTTCGTCGAACGCGCTCGACATTGTCGAGGGCGTCGAGGGCTCAACGGTGATCATGATCCCCGACCAGTACCTCGCGCAAAACACCGCCAAGAAGACGAAGAAGAAAATCATCACCTGGGCGGGGGCCTGTATCGTCCACGAGACATTTACGGCGGCCGACATCGCGGAGCTTCGCGCCGCCTATCCCGGCGCGAAAATCATCGCCCATCCGGAATGCCCGCCCGACGTCATCGCTTCGGTCGATTTCGCCGGCTCGACCTCGAAAATGATCGACTGGGTGAAGACCAACAAGCCGCCAAAAGTGGTGATGGTCACCGAATGCTCGATGTCGGACAATGTCGCGGCCTCGACCCCCGAGGTGACTTTCCTCAAGGGCTGCAATTTCTGCCCGCATATGAAGCGGATCAATCTCGAAAACATCCTCTGGTCGCTGCATACCATGACCGAGGAAGTCACCATCCCCGAGGCGATCGCCGTCCCGGCCCGCGCTGCGGTCGAGGCAATGATCGAGTTCAACCGGGCGCGCCGGGCGAACTAGCCGCGTCACTTGCCTTCAGGTAAGGGTGACCGACTTGGGGGGCGCGCGTTTGCCGATCGTCGATAATGTTCTGAACGCCAACGGGGCGTTGATCGTCGGCGCGGGGCTCGCCGGGCTTTTCTGCGCCCTCAAACTGGCGCCGCGCCCGGTGACGGTCCTCTCGCCGAAACCCCTGGGATCCGGGGCGTCCTCCGCCTGGGCGCAGGGGGGCGTGGCGGCGGCCGTGGGCAAGGGCGACAGTCCCGAGGCCCATGCCCTCGATACCGAGATCGCCGGGGCGGGGATGGTCGATTTCGACTTCGCCCGGTCGGTTACCGGGGAAGCCGCGGCGCGGATCGAGGACCTCGCCCGCTGGGGCACGCCCTTCGACCGCGACGCGGAGGGGCACTATCTCCTCTCCAGGGAAGCCGCCCATTCGGTCAATCGCGTTGTCCGCGTCTCCGGGGACCGGGCCGGCAGGGCGATCATGGCGGCGCTGATCGAAGAAGTCCGCAAGACCCCTTCGATCCGCATTGTCGAGGGCATCACCGCGGTCGACCTGGCGCGGGCCGACGGCCGCGTCATCGGCGTCTATGCCCGAAAATTGGGCGACCGGTTCGTCGAGCCGGCATTCATAAGGGCGCGGGCGACGATCCTCGCGGCGGGGGGCCTTGGCGGGCTCTATGCGATCACCACCAATCCGCCGGGGGTGCGCGGGCACGCGATGGGCATGGCGGCGCGCGCCGGGGCGCTGATCGCCGACGCCGAATTCGTGCAATTCCATCCGACGGCCATGGCGGTCGGGCTCGATCCGGCGCCACTGGCGACCGAGGCGCTACGCGGGGAAGGCGCGATCCTCGTCAACGATCTCGGCGAGCGGTTCATGCTGAAGGAGCATCCTGACGCCGAACTCGCTCCCCGCGACATCGTGGCGCGGGCCAACTACCGGCAGATCAAGGCGGGGCGAAAGGTCTTTCTCGACACCCGCAAGGCGCTGGGCGAAAAAATCCTCACCGAATTCCCGACGGTCGCCGAATATTGCGCCGAAGCGGGGATCGATCCGGTGACGCAAATGATCCCGGTGACGCCGGCGGCGCATTATCACATGGGCGGCGTGAAGGTCGACGAGCGCGGGCGCTCCTCGCTCGCCGGGCTCTGGGTGTGCGGGGAGGCGAGCTGCACGGGATTGCATGGGGCCAATCGCCTGGCCTCGAATTCGCTCCTCGAGGCGGTGGTGTTCGGGGCTCGCATTGCCGAGGACATTTCCGGGCTCGAAGCGCTGCGCTCGAACCTGCCGCCGTTCCCGGGCATCGGCTGGGACGAGCGGAAGGGCGAGGAGGCCGAAGCGATCCTCAGAAACCTCAAGGCGGTACAGGACCTCAGGCATTTGATGACCGATCTCGTCGGGGTCGAGCGCGACGCGGCGGGGCTGCGCGAGGCGCTGCGGAAGATCGCCTGGCTCGAGACGACGGCGGAACGGGTGACGCGCTCTTATTTGAACATGACGATTTCGGCGACGCTGGTCGCGGCGGCGGCGCTGAGGCGCACCGAAAGCCGCGGGGCCCATTTCCGCACCGATTTTCCCGAACAGAACCCGGCCTTCCAGGACCACACGACGATGACGCTGGAAGAGGCGCTCGAAATCCGGGCGAACGCCTAGTCCTGGTCGAGCAAATACGCCGCGATCGCCTCGCGGTCCTCGAGAGTCCAGTGCGAGGTCGAATCGCGGATCTCCTCGCCCATCGCCCCGCCCAAAATATCGAACCCCGGGGTGAAGCCGGACGAGAGCGTGTCGGCGAGCGCGGCGATGTCATATTCTTTGCGGGTTAGCGCTTCCGGCGTCAGCGTCGCCGAATTGCCGCCCGGCCCGCCGCGCGCGCCGGCGAATGCCTGGCTGTCGTCGCGCGCCCCGAAGATATTGCGCGGCGTATGGCAGGCCGAGCAATGGCCGGGTCCGTTGGCCAGATACGCCCCGCGGTTCCAGCGGTCGGAGCGGGCGGGGTCGGGCAGAAAGCGCTCCGGGGTGAAGAACAGATTCTTCCAGGCGAGATTGGCGAGCCGGATGGAGAAGGGGAAGATCACGGCATGAGACGCGGCCGGGGTCGCGACCGGCGGCACCTGTTTGAGCGCGGCAAAAAGATCGACGACGTCCCGGTCGCTCATCAGGGTGTAATTGTCGTAGGGGAAAGACGGGTAGAGATGCCCCTGAGGCCCCATGCCGTCGCTCAAGGCCGCCGCGAATTCCGCAACCGTCCAGTTGCCGATCCCGGCGACCGGATCGGGGGTGATATTGGGCGGCACGAAGCTGCCGAAGGGGGTTGCGAGCGGCGCCCCGCCGGCGAGCATCGCCCCGCCATTCTTCGAATCGGTGTGGCAGGAAATGCAGCCGGCGAGCCGCAGCACGTAGGCGCCATGCTCGGCGTCGCCGAGAAGCGTCAGGTCGCGCGCCGGCCCGGCGACGGGTTTGAGGAGATAGACAGCGACTGCGACGCCGATGATGACAGCCAGAAGCCCGATCCATCGCCACTGCCGCATCTTTTTCTCCCCGCAACGCCTGGCGCGATCAAAACAGAGGCGAATCGGTGTGGCAACCGGCGGCAGAGATCGCCGCGATCAGAATGTCGAGAGCGGATCGTTCACAAGGCGAGGTCGAGAAGCGCCTTGATCGCCTCCGGCCGGGTGTCGGCAACCAGACGCCCGAGTTCTTGCGTTCCCTGCATCAGCACAAGCGTCGAGCGGCGCGGAATGCCCCAGTCGGCGACCAGCGACGAGCGTCGCCAGGTATCCCAGTCGACGCGGATGACGGGGATCGCGTTGTACTTGCTGTCGCCTTCATAGAGCGAGGTGAGGACGCGTTCCTGCGCGTGGCAGGTCGGGCACCAGGTCGCGTAAAAATCGACGAGGAAGGGCTTGCCCGTGGCCTGGGCTTCGGCCAGCACCTGCGGCGAATAGACAATGTAGCTGTAATCGGCGAGCGCGGCCGGGGTGGCAAGCGCGCAGAATGCGAGTGCCAGAGCGGCGCGGCGCAGCGTTGCGAGCATGATCGTCTCCTTCAGATCGAAACCGACAGATCGGTGAGCCAGGCGGGAAGATTTTCGAGCGCCCAGCCTTCGACCAGGCGGTCGGCGTGAAACCAGACGGCGAGCCCCACCGCGATCAGCGCCCAGCCCATGGCCGGCCTGGCGTAGCGGGCAAGCCGCATCAGCCTGTCGCGGCGGCTGAGGATCAATTCGCGCGAGCCATAGCCGAGGGCAAGCACGACGCTCGCCGCGCCGGCGGCGAAGGCCGCCATGATGGCGAAAGCGAAGAAAAGGTTCTCGCCCTGGCTCGCCAGCGCGATAGCGCCGCCGAGCGTCGGGCCGATACAGGGCGACCAGACCAGTCCCATCAACGCGCCGGCCGCCGCCTGGCCAAGAAGACCATTGCCTTCCACGGCACCGGTGGCGCGGCTCGAGCCCGAGGCGAGACCCGACGCGGCGCGGGCGAAGGCCTCCTGCGCGCGCGGCGCGAGAAGGATCGCCCCGAAGCCGATCATGGCGAGCGCGCCCGTGGCGGAGATGTCTTCCTGCTGCAGCCCGGCGGCCTGGGCCAGCGCATAGATGAGAAAGCCGAAGACCGCGAAACTTGTCCCCAGTCCCAGCGCCAGCATCGCCGGGCCGGCCCGGTGCCTGGCGATGGCGCCCGCGAGCACGATGGGCAAGAGCGGCAGCACGCAGGGGTTGATGAGGGTCAAAAGCCCCGCGAGATAGGCGAAGAAGAATTCGGTCATCCGCAGGGACATAGCCCCGGGCGCAGGCCAGCGCCGCAAAACCCTTCTCAAAAGACCGTGAGCTGCGGCCGCTCAGCCCGCCAGCACCGCCTCGACCTCGACGCGCGATGGCGGGTGGCAGCCGAAATGCGCGCAATTGAGCCCGGCGGCGACCGAACCGAAGCGCAAAATCTCGCCGAGCGCGCGCTCGTCGAGAGCGCCGAGAGCATCCGGGGCCAGCGCGCCGCGATCGGCGATGGCGGTGAGCACGCCCGCCATCAGACAGTCCCCGGCCCCGACTGTGTCCCCGAAGTTGGGCGGCGAATAGATGCCGGTGTTTGCCTCTCCTGAACGGCTGAAGGCGCGCGAGCCGGCTTCCCCCAGGGTGACGACGACCAATTGGCAATTCGGCCGGGCGAGCAGCGTCCGCGCGTGATCCTCGATCGCCAGCACCGGATCGAGAAGCCGCAAATCCTCGTCGGAGAGCTTGACGAGGTGAACGATGCTGAAAAACTTTTCGAGCCGCGCCTGGTAGGCGGGGAAATCATCGACCAGCGACGGGCGTAGATTCGGGTCCATGCAGATCGTCGCGCCGCGCCTTCCCGCCTCGGCGGCGACATCGAGCCAAATCGCCGCATCGCGCGGCAGGATCGGGCAGAAGCCGCCGAACTGGAAGGCGGCAATCCGGGACGGTAGCGCCGCGATCAGCCGCTCGCAGGTGAAATCATGGTCGGCGGTGCCCTCCCGGTAGAACTGATATTGCGCCTGCCGCCGGTCGTTGAGGGTGACGACGGCGAGCGTCGTCGGCGCGTCGGTGCGTACCGGCAGAAGCTGGGTGACGGCCGCCGCCCGCAGCGGCTCGAGGAGATAATCCCCGAACCCGTCGGTCGAAATCGGGCAGAGAAACCCGGTCGCCCCGCCGAGCTTTGCCAATGCGATGGCGCAATTGTAGGGCGAGCCGCCCTGATGCGCCTGCATCCTGACGAGACCGCTCCGATCGCGGGGCTCGGAGACGAGATCGATCAGGCTTTCCCCGGCGACGACGAACATGGTCAGCGCGGCGGAAAGCCCGCGGCGGCGTAGATCGCGTCGATCATCTCCATATTGCCGATCGAATCCTCACCCCCGGTCGGCAGTGCCGTGCCCTTGTCGATCGCCTCGACGATGGCGGCGAGCTGATAGTCGTAGGTCGTCCCGGCGGCGAGGGTGAACTCCTGCTTCGGGCCGCCGAGCTCCTCGACGATCGAATGGCCGCGATGCGGCAGCACGGGATTCTTGAGCGTCATCCGGCCCTTCTCCGCCTCGATGACGAATTCGGCGTAATAGTTCTGGCCCTTGGCCATGTTGCAGGATATTTCGGCCTCGACCCCCGAGGCGAAGCGCAATTTCGCGGCGATCCCCTCGTCGACTCCCGACTTGGTTCGGGTGCCGGTCGCCGAGACGACCTTTGCCGTCTCGCCCATGAACGAGCGGACCCAATGCAGCGGGTAGCAGCCGAGGTCCATGAAGGCGCCCCCGCCCATCGCCCAGTTGTGGCGAAGCTCGCCCGGCCGGTTGCCGATTTCGGTGCTGAAGGCCGCCTTCAGCGACTTGATCGCCCCAAGCCGTCCGTCCGATTTTGCCTTGAGCGCATGCAGGAACAGCGGGTGATAGCGGTCGTGAAACGCCTCGACGAGCCGCTTGCCGGCGCTCGCGGCGGCGGCGACCATGGCGCGGGCTTCGCCGGCGTTCATCGCGAACGGCTTCTCGCAGAGCACATGCTTGCCCGCCGCCAGCGCCGCGATCGACTGCGGCCCGTGCTGATTGCCGGCAAGCGCGATATAGACGAGATCGATGTCGGGGTCGGCAAAGAGCCCCGCGTAGCTGTCGTAAATCCGCGCGATGCCGTGCTTTTCGGCGTAATCCTTGCCTTTGCCCGACTGCGAGGCGACGGCGAGAATTTTCACGTCGGTGCGCCGGCGTGCCGGCTCGATGATGGCGGCCGGCGCGATTCGCGCCGCCCCCAGAATACCGATATTGAACATGCGACCCCCTTACCCGGCTGCAATCCGGAAAATCGGCCGAAATCAATCGCACAGAAGCCGCCCGCGCGCCACCCGGCGGGTGACGGAAGGAATGGACAACGGCGCGCAAAGGCTGGAAATTGTGCCCAGACGGGGGAATAAGTGGGGTCCAAAGGTGTTGACGGGTTGCGGGCGGCGATTTCCTGCCGCGACGCATAAGCTGAACCGGGAGGATTACCCCCAAATGCACCTCAACAAGATTTTCCTTGCCGCGGCGGTCGCCGCGGCCTTCGCCCCAGCGGCCTTCGCCGTGGACTACGTTGGCGGCGCCGTCAAGACGATGGAATCGCCGCTCGGCGAGATCCTCACCGATGCCAACGGCATGACGCTCTATATCTTCGACAATGATACCGTTGGCGTCTCCAATTGCTATGAGGGCTGCGCCGCCAAATGGCCGCCGCTGCTCGCCGCCGCGGGCGCCATGGCCGAGGGCGACTTCACCCTCGTCGCGCGTACCGACGGCACCTTGCAATGGGCGCATGATGGCTGGCCGCTCTATTACTGGTCCGACGACGTCGTCCCGGGCGACACCACCGGCGACGGCGTCGGTGGGGTCTGGCACGTCATCGTCGACGCCGACGCAATGTAGGCTGTGAGCGAGTTCCTGGACGAGATTGAAGAATGCGTGCCGCCCCTGAGGCGTTATGCGCGGTCCCTGACCCGCAACGCCGATCACGCTGACGACCTCGTCCAGGACTGCCTCGAGCGCGCCATCCGCAAGCAGGCGCTGTGGCGCCCTTCGGGACCGCTGAGGGCCTGGCTGTTCCGGATGCTGCTCAATATCTATCGCAACGATCTGCGCCACCGCCGCCGCCGCCCGGCGACGATTTCAATCGACCTGGTGACCGAATTGCCGCACGTCGCCGCCCCGCAGCCGGGGCGCATGGCGCTTGCCGAGACGGCGCGGGCGCTCGAGCTTTTGCCCGAGGAACAGCGCGCCGCGCTTCTCCTCGTCGTTCTCGAAGGACTAAGCTATGCCGAGGCCGCCGAGGCCCTGGCCATTCCGCAGGGCACGCTGATGTCGCGGATTGGCCGGGCGCGGGTGGCGCTGCGGCAAATGACGGATGGCCGCGGTGAGACGCGGCTCAGGACGGTGAAATGATGAGCCACGAACCCTTGATCACCGACGCCGACCTGCAGTCCTATGCCAACGGCCAGCTCGACCCCGAGCGCCGCCGCGCGGTCGAAGCGTATCTTCTGGGCGACGAGCCGCGTGCCGCCGAGGTCGAAGCCTTCATGCGCCAGAACGAGGCGATCCGGGCGCTGTTCGGCTCAGTCGCCGACGAGCCGGTTCCGGCTCGCCTCCAGCCGCACCGGATCGCCAGGGTACTCGCCATGCGCCGCCGGCGTTGGCTGGTGACCGCCGCCGCAGCCTCGATCCTTTTTGCCGGCGGCATCGGGCTCGGCTGGCTCGCCAGCATCGTGGCGACCCCGGCCGAAAATCCGGGCGAGGCGCTGGCCTATGCGGCGCTCGAGGCCCACCAGGTCTTTGCCGCGGAAGGACGGCACGCCGTCGAGGTCGCCGCCGCCGAGGAAGATCATCTCGTCTCCTGGTTGTCCAACCGGGTGGGCGAGCCGCTGGTCGCCCCGGATCTCGCGAGCTTCGGCTTCACGCTGATCGGCGGGCGGCTCCTGCCGTTCGACGATGCGGCCGCGGCGCAGCTGATGTACGAGGACGCCGACGGCGGCCGGCTGACGCTCTACATCACCGCCGGGGGCGCCGGCGCGCCGGAAGTCGACTATGCCGCCGCCGGGACGCTGCATACCTATTACTGGACGAGCGACGTGCTGAGCTGCGCCATGGTCGGCGAACTTTCGCCCGATGAATTGAAGACGGTTGCGACCAGCGCCTGGCGGCAGCTCGTCGCGGCGATCTAGCGCTTCGCTTTCCCGATCGCGTCGAGGTGCTTTTGCAGCTTCAACTTGTCGAGCCGGTTGAAAGGCAGGCTGGCGAAAATCGAAATCCGGTTACTGAGCATCCGGTAGGCGTCGGCGAAGGCGAGCTCTTTTTCGGCCTGGGTGCCCTCCGCGAGCGCCGGGTCGGGCACGCCCCAATGGGCGGTCATCGGCTGGCCCGGCCAGATCGGGCAGGTCTCCGCGGCCGCGATGTCGCAGACGGTGAAGACGAAATCCATCTTCGGGGCAAAGGGTTCGCCGAACTCGTCCCAGCTTTTCGAGCGGGCGTGCGAGGTGTCGTAGTTGAGCCGCTTGAGCAGCGCCAGCGCGTGGGGATTGACCTCGCCCTTCGGGTAGGAGCCGGCCGAAAAGCCCTGGAACTTGCCCTTCCGCTCGCGGTTGAGGATCGCCTCGGCCATGATCGAGCGCGCCGAATTGCCGGTGCAGAGGAAGAGGACATTGAGTTTCTTGTCGGCCATCGCGCCCCCCAGCCGCGAGCGTTTCAACACCAAGCCCGTGACAATTGGATGACGGCCCGCCTGGCGGTCACCGGCAATCGGGTTGAATCGCCGGGGACCCGGACTATCTCTTCGATTCAACCAGCCGGAGCAGCCCCATGAACGAGACGGCAACCCGGCGGAAAGCCGCAAAAACCGTCGAAAGCTCCCCGCTTGTGCCCGCCGGCACGCGGCTCGGCCCGGTCCATATCGGGGTCAGCGACCGCGAAGCGGCGCTCGCCATCTGGCGCGACACGGTCGGGCTGGGGCTCATTTCCGAGACCGGCAAGGAATTGAGCCTGGGGGCCGGCGGCCAGACGCTGATCGTCCTGCGGCTCGATGCCGTTGGCCCGGCGACGCGCGGGACCGCCGGGCTTTATCATGTCGCCATCCATGTGCCGACCCGGCCCGACCTCGCGGCGTTTTTGGCCCGAGCCATTTCCAAGCGCGTGTCCGTTTCCCCGACCGATCATCTCGTCTCCGAGGCGATTTATCTGTGGGACCACGACCAAAATGGCATCGAGATCACCTTCGAGACGCCGTGGCGCGGCCGGCTGGCGATCAATGAGGCGGGCGGCTACGCGCTCACCGCCGACGGCAAGCCGCATTCGGGCCGCGAGCCGATCGATGTCGACGAGCTGATGGGCGAACTCTTCGCCGCCAAAGATCGCGAAAAGCTGCCCGCCGGCACCCGCATCGGGCATGTGCATTTGCATGTCGGCGATCTCGACAAGGCGATGCATTTCTATCGCGATGTTATCGGCTTTGGCGGGCAGATGCTGAGCCAGAAATTCGGCATGGGCGACGTGACCGTCGGCTACCAGCCACATATTCTGGCGTTCAATGTCTGGAACGGGCGCGATGTCGCCCAGCCGCCCGAAGGGGTCGCCGGGCTCAGGTATTTCACCATCCTCTTGCCCGACGAGACGGCGGTGGCCGAGCTTGCCGGGCGGCTCTCGGCGGCGTGCGCCCCGCTCGAGGCGATCAAGGGCGGCTATGCCTCAGCCGATCCCTGGGGCAACAGGGTCCGCGTCCTCGCCGGCTGACCTCAATAGGTCGCCCGGCCGCCGGAAAGATCGAACACCCCGGCGGTGGTGAAACTGTTTTCCTTCGAGCAAAGCCAGACGACCATCGCGGCGATCTCCTCGACTTCGACGAACCGCCCGCGCGGAATCCGCGCCAGCATGTAGGCGATGAATTCCGGGGTGACGTCCTCGAGCATCCTTGTATTGGCGGCCGAGGGCGTGATGCAATTGACGGCGATGTCGTATTTGGCGAGCTCCTTGCCGAGCGACTTGGTCAGCGCGATCACCCCGGCTTTCGACGCCGAATAGGCCGAGGCGGTGGGATTGCCCTCCTTGCCGGCGATCGAGGCGATATTGACGATCCGCCCGTAATTGCGCGCCTTCATGCCGGGGACGAGCGCCCGGTTCACGTGGAACGTGCCGGTGAGATTGACCGCGATCACCCGGCCCCATTCCTCGAGCGGGTATCGGTCGAGATCGGCGTTGAGCCCGGCGACCCCGGCCGAATTGACAAGCATCGAGATCGGCCCGATCGCCGCCTCGCTCGTCTCAACCGCCGCCTCGACTTGCCCATAGTCGGTGACGTCGACCGACTCGGGATGGGCACCGGACCCGAGCCCCGCGACCGCGACTTCGAGCCCGGCGCTGTCCCGGTCCCAGAGCGCGACCTTCGCCCCCGACCGATGGAGCCGGGCGGCGATGGCGAGCCCGATGCCGCGGGCGCCCCCGGTGACAACCGCTGCCTGGCCCTGAAGGTCGATCTGGTTCATTTCGCCCCCTTGAGGGCGAGCCTAGCGGAGCCGCCGAAGCGGCGCCACCGGCGCCTTGCCCGCCCCCGCCCGACCTGTTTGAATGGTCCGGGATCGGGAGGGGGAATGGCGCTGGTCGGCGAAGCATTCGAATATTTCGACAAGCGGTTTTTCGCGCTGAGCGTGCCGATCGCCGAGCTTGAGCCGATCTATCAGGGCTGCCGCTGGGCCGAAGGACCGGTCTGGTTCAACGACGGGGGCTTTCTCCTCTGGTCGGACATTCCCAACAACCGGATGCTGCGCTGGGTGCCCGATCTCGGGGTTTCGGTGTTCCGGACGCCGTCCAACTATGTCAACGGCAATACCCGCGATCTGCAGGGGCGGCTGATCTCCTGCTCGCACGGAGCGCGAGCGGTGCTGCGCACCGAGCCCGACGGTCAAATCACCGTGCTCGCCGACCGCCACCGGGGCGGAAAACTCAATTCCCCAAATGACGTGGTGGTCAAATCCGACGGCACGATCTGGTTCACCGATCCCGACTACGGAATCATTTCCGACTATGAGGGCTACAAGTCCGAGCGCGAGCAGAAGGGCTGTTTCGTCTTCCGGCTCGATCCCGCGAGCGGGGCGCTGACGGTGGTCGCCGACGATTTCGACAAGCCCAACGGGCTTTGCTTTTCGCCCGGCGAGAAACTGCTCTATGTCGCCGATTCGGGGCTGAGCCACGACCCGGACGGGCCGCACCATATCCGGGCCTTCAGGGTGAAGCGCGACGGCACGCTGACCGGGGGCAAGGTTTTCGCCGAGGTCTCCCCGGGCATCCCCGACGGCTTCCGCCTCGATGCCGAAGGCAATCTCTGGACGAGCGCCGGGGACGGGGTGCATTGTTATTCGCCCGAGGGGGAATTGCTGGGCAAGATCCGGACCCCGCAAAAGGTCTCGAACGTCACCTTCGGCGGCCCGCGCCGCAACCGCCTGTTCATCACCGCGACGCAGGCGGTCTATGCGATCTCGGTCGGGGCCTGCGGGGTCCAGCGCCCCTGAAAGCGCCCCGGCGCCGGATCGCGATGAATTGGCTTGCCGCCCGATGGCAGGGGCGGTCATTATGGGCGCCATGATTACGAGCATTCCCGGTTTTTCGGGCTTCTCGGCGCGGCTTGTCGCGGCTGCCGGGCTTGGCCTTGCGCTGGCTCTGGTTCCCGCGCCGGCGTCGGCCCAGGCCTATATGGACACCGAGGCGCTCGAATATTTCTTCGAGGTGCTGAAAGCCGCTCCCGATCCGCTCTCGGCGGAAATGGTCACCGCCGAAATCTGGTACGTCTGGACCCATCCCGACGATCCCGAACTCGCCGCGGCGATGATCCAGGTCCTGGCGGTGCGCGCCGGGGGTGACTACCACCATTGCATCGAGCTCCTCGATGCGATGGTCGTGCGCTGGCCCGACTATGCCGAGGGCTGGAACCAGCGGGCGACGATCCACTATATCCTTCACAATTTCGAGGCCTCGCTCGCCGACGTCGAGGAGACCCTCGCCCGCGAGCCGCGGCACTTCGGGGCGCTTTCCGGCGCCGCCGCCATCTATCTGCAGCTCGACAACCGCCCGGCGGCCCTCGGCATGGTGCTGCGCGGGCTGCAAATTCACCCGTTCCTCAACGAGCGGCGCTATTTCCCCGAACTGCTCGAGCCCGAGGTCGCGATTTGACCGCCGCGCCCGAGGCGGACGAACCTCCCATCGAGGAGGAGGATTTCGGCGGCGGCGATGGCCGCTATGTCATTCGCCTCGCCGATGGCAGCGAGGCCGAAATGACCTGGCGCTGGGCCGGCCCCAATGTCATCTCGATCGACCACACCTTCACCCCGCCCGCCCGTCGCGGTGGCGGCATGGCGATGCGAATGATGCTCCGCGCGATCGCCGACGCGCGGGCCAAGGGCCTGAAAATCATCCCCGCCTGCGCCTATGTCGAGGCGGAATTCCGCCGCCACAAGGACTGGGCCGACGTGCTGGCGCGCTAGGCCCTCACCGGCCGGCAAAAGCGACTTGCAGACAAGCGCGGGCGGCGCCCGCCTGCATCCCCTGCCTCTCCGGCGGCCATCGTTCGGTGCGCTGAAGTGCCATAAAGCCCGGATTTCCAGCCTTTACGAAGGTCTTGCGCCGGGCCCGCTGTTGGGTATGATTTACCCAACGCAACCGAACGAAAGGAGGTGGTCCAATGTCAAGTGAGACTTCTCGGATGTCCCTGGGCTTTGGAGTGATGTCGCCGGTGATGGAGCAGCCTTCGTCCTGACGACGCCTCCCGCGGAACCTCGTTCCCGACCCGGGGACGAACGGAAACTCATGAAGGGCCGCCCCAATTTTGGGGGGGCCCTTTTGCCTGGGCCGGTGCCCGGCCCATCGGCACAAATGCGCATGACCGGCCTGGCGAGTTGCGGCGTGCCCGAATGGGTGGTGACGGACAAGCGCGCATCGGCTCCCCGCACCCCGGTCACAAACCGGACAAGCACATCCGATAGGCTGGCGCCATACTGGCAAGGGAGGAGTTTGGAATGATCCGCCCATCATTATTGCTTGCCTTCGGCCTATGGTCCGTGAACGCAAGCGCATATGCCCAACCGGCTGCGGACGATTCGGAGATTTCGTTCCTGCATGTCGACGAGAATGGCGAGGAAATTTTCGGCCCGGGCTACATGCCGCGATCGCCCGACGATGCGGGCCTGCCCTACTTGATCGGCCGCCCCAATGCCGGCATCGCCGTCCCGGCGGCCCTGCTTGCTCTGCCGCAGGAGGCTTTTCACGCCAGCCTGTCCACCCTGTCCATGCCCTCCGAAAGCATCTCTGGCCGGGCCCTGCCCGGCATACCCCTGCGCCGCGCATTCGCCCCAGCGCGGGGCGCCCTCGGCGCGGCGATCGCCTTGCCCGCCCCGCCACCGCTGTCGGTAGCACATTCCGGCCCGCTCGCCAGAATGCGGGCGCACTTCGTCAATGTCGGACAGGGCGATGCGACAATTCTCGAATTTCCCTGCCAGGTGGCTGTCATCGATGTGGGTGGCCAGTACCAGGGAGATACCGACGGCGCCCAATTGTTCATCGACTATCTCACGGAGTTTTTCGCTGCCCGGCCTCACCTCAACGACACCATCGATGTCGTGTTCCTCACCCATCCCCACGCCGACCACGTCAAAGGCGCCGGCCTGCTGCTCGATGAAACTGGCGAAGGACCGTTCGACATCCTGAGCGTGGTGGACAACGGCCAGACCGGAGACAGCGGCACGCTGAAGGCGCAGACATTATTCCGCGATCGCGCCCGGGCCAACGGGGCGGCCTATTCCGCGATCGAACTGGCCCGCCAGGTCGTCGCAACCGGGGTGACGAACGCCGCCATAGATCCAATCATTTGTCCGACAGTCGATCCGGTGATCACCGCGTTCTGGGGTGGCGTGAACGAGCAGGTTTCAACTTCGACGCAATACACCAGCCCCAACAATCACAGCGTCATCGTGCGGGTGGATTTCGGTCAGGCCTCATTCCTGTTCACCGGGGATTTGCAGGATCAGGGCGAAGGAGACCTGCGCGAACAATATGCCGACAATCTGGGCGTCTTCGACGTCGATATCTACCATGTCAGCCATCATGGCGCCGACGACGATACCTCGGACGCGTTGATGGGCATCATGACGCCGAGGGTTGCGGTGATTTCGATGGGCGATTCGCAGGAGCGGGGACCGGCCACAGCATGGGATCACGGGCATCCACGGCTGGGCACCATTGCGATTCTGCAGGACCCTCCGGGCATCGTCAGCGATGCGCGCACAAGCCCCGGCGCCTTTCCGGCGGCGTCGGCGCAGGAGACCGACTATCAAACGGTCATTGTCGAGCGGGCCATATACGGCACGGGCTGGGAGGGCACGATCATCATCGAGGCGGACACCAGCGGCAATTACCAGATCACCCAAACCGGCTTCAACTAGAGGGCCCGCCGCGCCACGCACGCCTCTCCCGAGCCGCCCCGGATTTTTTAGGGCGGCCCTTTTGTTTACCGCATCTGGCGGCAAATCGGCGTTTTGCTTGACATTTCGGGCCCGCGCCCCCATATGCGGGCCACACATTGTCTCGCGAAAGCGCGAAGCGCCGGCAATCGGCGCCCATCTCCCGGGTACAATCAACAAAACTCCCCGACCGGCCGCGCCCGGCAAACGGGCAAACGCCACGGCTCGCCGCGATGAAACGCGCGCGCCGGGCGCAAAGGAAATTACGTGAACCATTCAGAATTCTCGGAACTCGGCCTCGCCGATCCGATCCAGCGTGCCTTGCATGCCAGAAACCATATCGTCCCGACGCCGATCCAGGCGCGGGCCATCCCCGAGCTCATGGCCGGCCACGACGTGCTGGGCATCGCCCAGACCGGGACCGGCAAGACCGCGGCGTTCGCGCTGCCGATCCTGCACAGGCTCGCCAACGCCCCGCGCGCCAATGGTTCGCGCGCGCCGCGAGCGCTCATTCTCGCGCCCTCGCGCGAACTCGCGATCCAGATCTACGAGGACTTTCGCGCCTACGGGCGTGAACTCAACCTCCGCCACGCCGTCATCTATGGCGGCGTGAGCCAGCGCCCGCAGGTCGACGCGATCAATCGCGGCATCGACATACTCGTGGCGACCCCCGGCCGCCTCCTCGACCTGATGAACCAGCGGCGCATCGATCTGGGCTCGGTCGAGTTCCTCGTTCTCGACGAGGCCGACCGGATGCTCGACATGGGCTTCATCCGCGACGTCAGGAAGATCATCGCGGCGGTGCCGCGCCGGCGCCAGTCGCTGATGTTCTCGGCGACGATGCCGCAGGAGATCACCCGGCTTTCGGCCGAGATACTCGCGCGTCCGGTGCGCGTCGAGGTCACCCCGCAGGCGACCCCGATCGAGGCCCTCGAGCAGGGCGTCTATTTCGTCCCCGCCTCCGGCAAGATTCCGCTGCTCGGCAAACTGCTCGCCGATCCGGCGCTGTCGCGCGTTCTCGTCTTCACCCGCACCAAGCACCGCGCCAACCGCGTCGCCGAACAGCTCGCCAGGCTCGGCATCGAGATTGCCGCGATCCACGGCAACAAGGCGCAAAGCGCCCGCCAGCGCGCGCTCGCCGACTTCCGCGCCGGCAAAGTGAGGGTGCTGGTCGCCACCGACATCGTCGCCCGCGGCATCGACGTCGATAGCGTCACCCATGTGATCAATTTCGAATTGCCGAACGAGCCCGAAGCCTATGTCCATCGTATCGGGCGGACCGCGCGGGCCGGCGCCGGGGGCATTGCGATTTCGCTTTGCGATCCCGCCGAACGCGAATTTCTCAGCGACATCGAACGGCTGATCCGGCGCAATCTCAACGTCATCGGCCACGCGCCGTCAGGCCCTGCTTCGACCGAGCCGCGTCGCGCCCACCATCACGGCAACAAGCCGCAACAGGCGCACGGCCACGGAAGGCCGCACAGCGCGGCCCGGGCGCCGCGTCCCCAATCGCGGGGACGGCGGAGGCGGCGGGCGGCGTAGGACTCGGGTCGAGGTTCCAGTCCGAACTTCCAAACCTCTAGCAAGCTCGGCGGAATTACGCCCGCGGCTTCGTACCCTGCTCCCGCAGCGTGCGCCACCCATAACGGGTCAGGCCCTGCGGCTTGTATACGGACAGCGTCGTGATCACCAGCAACACTAAAAGCCCTCCAGCGGCGTGGACAACCAGGGAGATTCTCAGCGCGTAGTGATCAGCGCCTGAAAGCACCCTCTCGTCCACCACGCTCGCCAAGTAGCCGATAGACTGCGCTTGCAGTAGCAAGACGATGGCAACAAGGACGGTCAGGAGGAGTTTCAACAAGACCCAATAGTGCCGGAACAACCCCCACACGGTCCCCAGTGACGAGACAAGCCCGGTTACCAGCGACGCGAAGCTCAACGGGACGATGATGGACCAGGTGATCAACTCCATCGCGAGATAGACGCCGCGCACCGTCTGCGGTTCCTGACTGATCAAACCGTTGACGCCAAGAGCCAAAAAGGCCGCAACCGCTCCAAGAAAACCAACCGACAAGGCGACGTGGAGGGTGAGCCAGAACTTTCGGAGAAAGGGCGTCAAGGTCATCGGCTGACGCCCGCGGGCGCCGCGGAATTTTCCGAATCGCCGACGGGCAGCGCGCCACGATCGGCGTCCGCCGACGGGATGTGGCGACCCGGGCCGTGGGGACCGGCGATCCCGGCCGCGATCACGACCACCGCCAGCAGGACCAGGACGCCGACGACAATCCCGAACACTTTCACCCAGCGTGGCGCGCCGCCGTAAGGAGGCCGGTCGGTCACTTGCTTCTCCCCGGTCGTGCACGGCGGTCAAGGTTCTGGTGACGGCGGAAGGTTACGATACACTATGTATATGTCAAATACATTTTGTATAGACGCCGTCCTCACGTATGATCGCCCCATGCCAAAACTCTGGAACCAGACGATTGAGACGCATCGCCGCGACGTGCGCAACGCGATCCTTGACGCGACCGCGGCACTGGCAGCCGAGCACGGTCCGCTGTCGGTGACGATGTCGCAGATCGCAGCGGAGACCGGCATCGGACGAGCGACGCTGTACAAGTACTTCCCCGCCGTCGAGGCCATCCTGTTTGCCTGGCACGACCGTCAGGTCCGTAGCCACCTCCAATATCTCGCCCGGGTCCGGGATCAGGCCGGCGACGCCGGCCAGCGGCTCGAAGCTGTTCTGGAGGCCTACGCGTTCATTTCGCACGAGCACCACGGGCGTCACGACACCGAACTCTCGGCGTTCGTGCATCGAGACGAGCACGTTCTGGGAGCACAACAGCAGCTTCTTGGGATGATCCGGGACTTGCTAACCGACGGCGCCGCAACCGGCGACTTCCGGAAGGACGTTGCGCCCGGTGAGCTGGCCAGCTATTGCCTTCATGCCCTCGCGGCGGCGAGCAACCTGCCGTCCCGGGCCGCCGTTCTTAGAATCGTCAAGGTCACAATGTCCGGGTTGCGATCACCTGAAGCCGACGCAGACAAGCCCGCAAGCCGGCGGCGCTCGACTTCGAAGGGGGGTTTAGCTCCTCGGCGGACAAATTCACACCCAAGGACCTGAGCCGGCGCCGCACGGCAAGAACTGGGCCCCCGCCAGCGGGGGACAACATTCCCACACGAACGACTTGGGCCCGCGAAGGGCGGGCCCAAGTCGTGTGGGAATGTTGGGTGCGGGGACAGGATTTGAACCTGTGACCTTCAGGTTATGAGCCGCACAAAAAACG
>JBBECE010000025.1:0-21211 GCA_040881985.1 Cucumibacter sp. | reverse complement strand
GATCAGCGCCGCGTCGATGAACTTGTCGGCGGTCGCCGCATAGACCTCGGCGTCGGTTGCGCCCTCGACAACCCCGGTGGCGCTGGTCGTCGCCGCCTGCTTGATCGCGCCGAAATGCGTCGCCGGCGAGGTGGTCTTGACGCCCTTGACCCCGCCGTCGCCCACCACCGGATAATTGTCGGTGAGGTTCGCGGCCGCCGTGACGTCGCCGCCCCCCGACAGGCTGGTATTGGGGAACGTCACCACCCCCGTGTCCTTGTCGATGACGATGCCGTCGAGCCAGGCGGCCCCGTCCGGGCTGACCTTGAAGTGAAAATCGTCGTCCCCGGTCAGTCCCACCTCGGCCCGGCCCGAAAATCCGGTCTGGAAGAGGTAAGAGGCCGTGTCGCCCGCGGTCTCCTTGTTGACCTTCACCCGGACGTCGCCGTCCCCGCTTTCCACCGCATCGATTGCATCGAAAAGGATCGCGTTGGAGCGGACCGAGAGCCGGTTGGTTGTGTCGGCGGTGGCATTGACCCCGACCAGCGCAGCCGGATTGACGCTGCCCCCGCTCGCCGCGATCCACCCCGCCCCGTCCCAGCCGACGAGCGAATCCTCGTCCTCGACCCAGGCGAGCCAGCCTTCGTTCGGCGGAAAGAAATTCCAGCCCGAAGCCTGATACGCCGCGATGGCGCCGTCCTCGCCCGACCAGGCGCCGGTTGCTCCCGCCCCCACAATGTAGCAATCGCCCTCGGCGGGCGAGCCGGGCGGCGCCGTCAGATCCCGGTCCTTGACCGCAAGCTGCACCAGAGCGTCGAGCCGCAGCAGCGCCTCGTTATGGGTGATGTGTTTCAGCGCCTGCTCGGGCTGAATAAACGGCAGGCCGATCCGCGCCGACTGGTCCATTTCGCTTCCCACGATCGCAACGTTGGAAGCGCAGTTTAACCCCGCCCGCGCGAGCGGGGATAAATGGACCTCTCAGAGCTCCGGCATCAGCGGCGAGATCGCCCATACCGGCTGCGCCTGCGACGGCGACGTCAAGGCCATCCAAAGACAGTTGACGGTGCAGGGCGCCGCCGGGCCGCCGGCGACTAGCTCTCCGGCAGCCCCGCGAGTCGCAGGCCTTCGAGGATCGCCGCCATACGCGACGGGTCCTTTGCCGGCTGCATGGCCTTGATGCTGGCGACCGTCGCACCCGGCGCAAGCGCCCGGAACTTCGCCAGCCAGCGTCGCGCCTCGTCCATGCGGCCAAGCTGCGCATTGGCGGCGATAAGCATCCAATAAGTCGGGGCGTAGTTCGGATTGACCGCCAATGATCGCTCGGCCGCTTTCAGCGCTTCCCCGTAGTCGCCGAGCGCCATCTGCGCATGCGCGATCGCGGTCATGGGAAGGTGCGCCGTCGGGTCGCGCGGGCTCATCAGGATCGCGCGCCGGCTATGGGTGAGTGACTCCTCGAGATTCCCGGAGTGAATCTTGGCGATGCCCGCCCACATCAGCACCATCTGGTTGTTCGGGTTCGCCTCGACGGCGTTGACGACGATCTGCATGCCGCGGTCGTAGTCGTGCCCGATATTCACCAACACGAGGCCGCAATACGCCAGCACTTCTGGATCGCCTTGCGCATCGCCAATGGCGCGGCGCACGAGATCGAGACTGGCGGCCCGGTCGTCGCCGGTCAGCATCGGCCAGCCCGCGATGATGCGGGCCATAAGTACCCAGGAGGCGGTGGTGAGGAAGGGAGCGTAGTTGGGCTCGAGAGTGACTGCTTGCATCACTAAGGCGTAAGCCTCGGCATTGTCGTCAGGCCGCATCGCGTAGATCTTCGACAGCGCCCTCAGGCAAAGATCGTATGCATCGAGGCTTTCTGGGCGCTTCCGCCGCGATCTTTCGATCTCGGCCTGGCGGATTTGCGGTTCTATGACCCCGATCACGCTTTCGGTGATCCGGTCCTGCACGTCGAACACGTCTTCCACGGCACCGTCGAACCGGTCGGCCCAAAGATGCGCTCCCGACGTCCCGTCGACCATCTGCGCGGTAATCCGGAGACGCGCACCGGCGCGCCGGACGCTCCCTTCGAGCACATAGCGGACGCCGAGTTCTCTGGCGACCTGCCGAACGTCGACGGCGCGGCCCTTGTAGACGAAGGAGGAATTGCGGGCGATCACGGCGAAGGACTTGAAGCGGGAAAGCCCAGTGATGATGTCCTCGACCACGCCATCGGCGAAATAGTCCTGCTCGGCATCCCCGCTCATGTTCTGGAACGGCAGCACCGCGATTGACGGCCGGTCGGGCAGGCTCGCCGCCGCGTCCTGCATGCCCGGCTTGCCAGGATGCCACGTCCAGACCCGGACAGGGTGTTCGATATTCTTGACCTCGACCTCCCCGCCGTCACTGAAGGCGACATCGATTCGATTGCCGAGGCTCTCGCGGACAATCGCCGCGATGCAGATGCCGCCCGGCTCGGCGAGCGGCTCGAGGCGCGCCGCGACATTCACCCCGTCGCCATAGATGTCGTCGCCGTCGACGATGATGTCGCCGAGATTGATGCCGATCCTGAGCGTGATGTCTGGGCTTGCAGCAATCGGTGCGGCACGCTGGATAGCAAGGGCGCAATTGACGGCATCGACAACGCTGCCGAATTCGACCAGCGCCCCGTCGCCCATCAGTTTGACGATCCGGCCATTATGGGCGGCGACGGCCGGGTCAAAGATCGTCTCGCGATGCCGTTTCAGGGCAGCCAGCGTGCCCGCCTCGTCGGCGCCCATCAGCGCGCTGTAGCCAACGACGTCCGCCACCAGGATAGCCGCCAGACGCCGCGTCGCCTTTTTCGCAGTCATGACAGCCGGAAGCGCCTCCAGACCGGGCGGAAGGTCGTCAACGGCGCCCGGTCGAGGCGAAGTGATAGCGCAACCCCGACCCGGTTCCCAGTCGCATCGCCCGCTTCTGCGGCGGTGACGAAGCGAGAACCGGTCTGTCGGCGGGAGGAAAAATTGGTGGGTGTGGAGGGACTCGAACCCGCGACCCGCTGATTAAGAGTCAGCTGCTCTACCACCTGAGCTACACACCCGTCCCAAAGGGAGCGGGTTGGTAACAAACGCGGCGAAGCCTGTCCAGTTCGCCGCCCCTTCATTTCGCCCGGCCCCGGCTCTAAGGTGCGACGCGCGCCAGAAATCGACCGGACCCGATTGCCTTGTTCAACCCGGACTTCCCCAAAGCCGTTTTCGATTACTTCGCCCAATACGGCCCCCCATTGCTGATGGCGGCCCTTGTGCTGGTGGTGGGCTGGTTCCTTTCGCGCTGGCT
Organism: Cucumibacter sp.; assembly: GCA_040881985.1. GTDB lineage: Bacteria > Pseudomonadota > Alphaproteobacteria > Rhizobiales > Devosiaceae > JBBECE01. The sequence goes on along the minus strand of JBBECE010000025.1, from coordinate 17,929 downwards.
GAGCCGGCTTGTCTCCCGCGCCATCCCGGCGCGGCGCCCCTTCGACGAAACCGTCCGCCCGCTCACCGCGCAGCTCGTCCGCTACGGCGTCTTCATACTCGCCATCGTCATCGCGCTCGGCGAACTCGGTGTGCAGACGACGTCGATCCTCGCCGTCCTCGGCGCCGCCGGCCTTGCCGTGGCGCTCGCCTTGCAGGATACGCTGAAGAACCTCGCCGCCGGCATCATGCTCATCTGGCTGAGGCCGCTGCAGGCCGGCGAATATATCGACGCCGAAGGCATCGCCGGTACCGTCGTCGAAATCGGGCTTTTCGCAACCCAGCTGCGCAATGCCGAAGGCGTCTATGTCTTCACCCCCAACCACAAAATCTGGGACGCCACCATCACCAACTACTCCCGCGACAAGACCCGCCGCTTCGATCTCATCATCGGCATCTCGCACGGCGCCGACCTCGCCCGCGCCCGCAAGGTGCTGGTGGAGATCGCCGAGGCGGAGCCGCGCGTCCTCAAGGACCCGGCGCCAATGGTCTATGTCAACAATCTCGCCCCCGCCTCGGTCGAGGTCATGCTGCGCGTCTGGGCGAAGACCGAGGATTATTGGGACACGCGTTTTGCCCTGAGCGAGAAGGCCAAGCTCGGCTTTGACCGGCACCGCATCGCCTTCTCCGCCCCGCAGCTCACCCTCTTCACCAGGGGCGAGGCGCCGGCGATCGATGCCGCCCCGGTCCCCGACGGCAAGTCCTGCGCCGAGGCCGAGGCGCAGGCCAGGGCGACCACCACCGCGGCGGCGGCTTCGGTTTCCATCGGCAAGGGCATCGACAAATGACCGCCAGGCCCGAGATCACTCTCTTTACCGGCCAGACGGTGCCGCGCCTCGGCTTCGGCTGCTGGGCGATCGGCGGCCCCTACTGGCTGGACGCGACCCCGCGCGGCTGGGGCGAGGTCGACGACGAAGAATCCGTCCGCGCCATTCATCGCGGCCTCGATCTCGGCATCCGCGTCTTCGACACCGCCGACGTTTATGGCGCCGGCCATTCCGAGCGCGTGCTGGGACGGGCGTTGCGGGGACGCCGCGACGTGTTCGTCGCGACCAAGGTCGGCAACGCCTTCGACGAAGCAAAGAGGCAAGTCCTCGGCCCCAATCCTGACCCGGCCTACATCCGCGCCGCCTGCGAGGCGTCGCTGCAGCGCCTCGGCCGCGATGTGATCGACCTTTATCAGCTGCATATCGGGGTGCTCAGCGTCGAGGAAGCGAGGCCCGTCCGCGACGTCTTCGAGGAACTCGTCCAAAAGGGCCGCATCCGCGCCTATGGCTGGTCGACCGACGATCCGGCGCGCTCGGAGAGCTGGCAGGGCGGGGCGAGTTTCCGCGCCATCCAGTTCGACATGAACATCATGACCCCGGCGCCCGAGTCGGTGCGCCTCGCCGAAAAGCTCGATCTCATGGCGCTGATCCGCTCGCCACTCGCCATGGGATTTCTCTCCGGCAAATTCCGCCCCGGCCACCAGTTCGACAAGGCCGACATTCGCGGCTCCTCGGTGCCGTGGCTGAAACCCTTCAAGGACGGCAAGCTCAATCCCGACTTTGTCGCCAAGCTCGACGCCGTCATCGCGCTCCTCTCGGCGGGCGGGCGCACCCCGGTGCAAGGGGCCCTCGGCTGGATCTGGGGGATGAGCCGCGCGACGCTGCCGATCCCCGGCTTCCGCACGGTCGCCCAGGCCTCCGAGAACGCCGCGGCGCTCGATTTCGGGCCGCTCCCCGCCGACACCATCGCCGAGATCAATATGGTCTTGGGCAACGGGGCGTAGTCCATAACGTCTTGCGTTATATGACGCGATGCGTTATACAATCGCATGATTGAAGGCTTCGCCGACCGGCAAACCGCGCTCGCCTGGTCGGGGCAAAGAAGCCGAAAACTGCCGCTAGACATTCAAGCGGTGGCGCTTCGCAAACTGCGCATGCTGAATCAGGCCCGGACCTTGAACGATCTGCGCATTCCGCCCGCCAATCGCCTCGAACGCCCGAAGGGCGACCGGGCCGGCAGATACGGCATTCGCATTAACGACCAATGGCGTATTTGCTTCGTCTGGAATGAAAGAGGTCCGAGCGATGTCGAAATCGTCGACTATCATGGCTAAGGCCAGCTTGTTGCCGAACCCCCATCCCGGCGAAATTCTGCTGGAGGAATTCCTGCGGCCAATGAGCCTGAGCCAGAACGCGCTGGCGCGGGCGGTGTATGTCCCGCCGCGGCGGATCAACGAGATCGTTCTTGGCAAGCGCGATGTCACCGCCGACACCGATTTGCGCCTCGCCCGCTATTTTGGCCTGTCGGAGGGCTTCTTCCTGGGCCTGCAGACGGACTACGATCTGATGGAGAGGCGGCGCGCGATCGACCGCGACCTCAACCGGATCAATCCGCGCGCTGCTTGAATTCAGGGGGAGTCGAACCCCTCACCGGTGACGACATCGCCGACATCAACATGGTCCTGGGGAATGGGGCGAAACCCTCTCCCCTCGTCATCCTCGGGCTCGACCCGAGGACCTTGAGGCCTCTCGACGAATCCGTCAGTCGCGCCGTGCGGACTGAGATTCAACGTGGGTTCTCGCGTCAAGCGCGAGAATGACGAAGTAGAAGTGAAGCGGTGATCCCTACCCCGCCATCGCGCCTTGTGCCGAGGCGCCGCGATCCATCAGCAGCCGGTTGTAGGCGTTCAGATACGCCCGCGCCGAGGCTTCGAGCGTGTCGGGTTCCGTAGCCCCGCCGCTCGCGATCTTCGTGCCCATTTCGAGCCGCACGTGCGCGTTGGCCTGCGCGTCGGTGCCCCCGGTCACCGCATCGACCCGGTAGAGAAGCAGATGCGGGTCGGCCCCGACGGCTTTCTTGATGGCGTTGAAAATCGCATCGACCGAGCCCGTTCCCTGAACCGCGACCGAGACTTCGCGGCCCTCGATCGACAGCGTCATATCGCAGCGATGGGTGCCTTCGGTCGTCGAGACAACGCTCATCGAGACGAGCTTGATCTTGTCGAGGACCGAGCCGATTTCGTCGTCGACCAGCGCCACCAGATCCTCGTCATAGACATGTTTTTTGCGGTCGGCGAGGTCCTTGAAGCGCTGGAAAGCCTCTTGAAACGCATTGTCGCCGAGCTCGTAGCCGAGGTCTTTCAACTTCTCGCGAAACGCATGCCGCCCCGAATGCTTGCCCATGACCAGCGAGGAGCCTTTGATGCCGACGCTTTCCGGGGTCATGATTTCGTAGGTCTGGGCGTTCTTCAACATCCCGTCCTGATGGATGCCGCTCTCATGGGCAAAGGCGTTCTTGCCGACGATCGCCTTGTTGTACTGGACGGGGAAGTTCGACGCCGCCGCGACGATCTTCGAGGCCCGCGCGATCTGCGTCGCATCGATCCCCGTATGGAACGGCAAGGCGTCGGCGCGGGTCTTGAGCGCCATGACGATCTCCTCGAGCGCGGCGTTCCCCGCCCGCTCGCCGAGCCCGTTGATCGTGCATTCGACCTGCCGCGCCCCGGCCCGCACCCCGGCGAGCGAGTTGGCGACCGCTAGCCCGAGATCGTTGTGGCAATGGGTCGAAAAGATCGCCATGTCGGAGTTCGGCACCGTCTCGATCAGCGTCTTCATCAGGGCGTAGAAATCCTCGGGCGTCGCGTAGCCGACCGTGTCGGGAATGTTGATCGTCGTCGCCCCGGCCTTGATCGCCGCCTCGACGCACCGGGCGAGGAACTCGACCGGGGTTCGCGTCGCGTCCATCCCCGACCATTCGACGTCGTCGATCAGGTTACGCGCCTGAGCGACGGTCCTGGTGACGATCTCCAGCACCTCGTCCTGATCCTTCCGCATCTGGTGGGCGAGATGGATCGGCGAGGTCGACACGAACGTATGGATGCGGCCGCGCCTGGCGAAACGCACCGCTTCGCCGGCCCGGTCGATGTCGGCGGCAATCGCCCGCGCCAGCCCGCAGATCACCGCGTTCTTGGACCGCTTGGCGACTTCGGCGACCGCTTCGAAATCGCCGTTCGACGCAATCGGGAACCCGGCCTCGATGATGTCGACGCCCATATGGTCGAGAACCTCGGCGACCTGGAGCTTTTCCTCCAGCGTCATCGTCGCGCCCGGCGACTGCTCGCCGTCGCGCAGGGTCGTGTCGAAAATGTAGACTCGGCTTGTATTGGCGGTCTTGTTGGCTTGCTGCTTGCTCATCTTCGCTTCTCGGATCGGATGGCCGTTACGGCCGATGACTTCTGTCGGCTTGATGTCCTCCCCTCAGCGCCCGTCCTCTCAGAGGACTTTTGGCACTCAGGGGCTGATAAGCAGGAGAAGCGACAGAAAATCGCGCCGCCCGGCGGGGGCCGGGAGCGAAGTCCGGTCGGCGATGGCGAACAAGCTCGGTCTCATCGGTCGGTCGGCTTTTGGCGCGGGATCAGAGTCTTGCGCGGCGATGTTAACATTTTCCCGCCGCAGCGCAACGTGGTTGCCTCAATTGAAGGCGAAAACCGCCGCGAGGATGACGAGGAACACGACCAGCCCGCCGACCAGCCCGGTCTGGCCGAGCGCCTTGCCGGCGGCCATGTCCCCGCCCTCGGCCTTTTTCAGGAGAACCCGCGACCTTAAGTTGAGCCCGAGCAATACCAGAACCAGCGTCATCTTGGCCCAGAACCACCAGGTCATGCCCTCGGTGCCGCCGAACTTCAGCCAGAGTATCAGCGGCCCGGTGATAATCAGCGTGAGCAACCCCAGCGTCACGCTGTCGGCGATGCGGCGCCGGATCGGGGCAAGCGCGGGACGCTGTTCCGGCGTCGCCTTGGCCATCGCCGGCCCGACGAAACCGAGCGCCACCCCGCCGCCCACCGCAATGCCGAGCGCCGCCAGATGCAGCCACAGCAACAGTTTGACGAAGATGTCCATGATCCCCCTGGGAGGCCAATCTAGCGCCGGCCCCGCTCCGTGCCTAAACTAGCCCGGCACGTCGATCTTGCCCTCGGCGAGGATCACCGCGTCTCCCCCGATCGCCGCATGGGTGAGCGCGCCGCCCTCGATCCTGACCTGCAATTCGATCGTGCTCGGCCGGCCCATCTCGACGCCCTGCCTGATGCTGAGCGAGTGCCCGCCGTCCCCGAGCCCGCCATAAAGCGTGATCGGCCCCGTCAGCGCCGCCGCCGCCGAACCCGTCCCTGGGTCCTCGTCGATCCCGGTCATCGGCGAGAACATCCGCGCCGCGTAGTCGAAGCCCTGCGCCGCCGAACCGCCGGTGAACGCATAGACGGCGCCGTTGCCCTCGACAAATACGTCCCGCCAGCCGCGCCGCTGGATGCGGATCCTGCCGAGCGTCTCGACGTCCTTGAGCGGCACCAGGGTGTACGCCACCCCGGCCGTCCACACCGCCGGCCGGAAAGCGCCGAACCCGACGTCCGCCGCCTCGAGCCCAAGCGGGCCGGCGACCGTCGCCGCGACCATGGGCTCGCCGATCTTCTCCGGCAGCCGCGGCAGGGCGAACCTGGCGCTACCCGTCCGGTCGTCGATCTTTTCCATCACCACGGTAACGAGCCCGACCTGCTGTTCGAGCCGGATCGCCGCGACGCGCTTTTTCAAGCCCAACAGCACCGCCGCGCCGATCGTCGGGTGACCGGCGAACGGCAGCTCGATCTTCGGGGTGAAGGTGCGCAGCGACGCCAGGTGCCGAGCGTCCTGCGGGGCCTGTATGAACACGGTTTCGGAGAAGCCGAACTCGCTGGCGACGCGCTGCATTTGTGCGTCTTTCAGCGTGTCCGATTCCATCACCACTGCCAGCTGGTTGCCCGCCAGCCGGTCGCGCGTGAACACGTCGACGATATAGAAAGAGTGTCGCATCGCCCGCCTTGGCCCCGGGCGCGGAGTTTGGGCGATTCCGCCCCCAAGTCAATTCACCGGCCGGCAACATAGGGGAAAACTCAGGCCGGGCGCGGGCCGCCCCAAGGTCCGCCGGCGCCGTTCGCCGCGCCTCGTCGAGCGTACCGGCCCTCCCCACGGCATCATACTTCGTTGTCAGCCGCCCGGCACCGCGATCAGCTTGACCTCGCCGAAGCCGGGCGGCGCGGCGATTGCCGCCGGCACGTCTTCGAGTGGAATGGTGCGGGTGATGAGCCGGTCGAGCTTTAGCGTCCCCGCGGCGACCATCGCCGCCGCCCGTCCATGGGTCATGGGATTGAGCCAGGCTGCCTCGACCCTGAGCTCGTTGACGAGAAGATCGTAGGGCGTGACCGCCACCTCGACGCCCTTTGCCATCACCCCGAACACAACCACCGTGCCGCCCCGCCGCGCCATGCGCAGCGATTGCGCGAACGTCTGCGGCACCCCGGCGCATTCGAGCACCACCTCGACCCCGCCCGGCGACAGCGCGTGGAGCGCCGCAACCGGATCGGCCGCCGATGCATCGATAGTCGCCGTCGCGCCGAGCTCTTCCGCCAGTACCCGCCGGGGCGCTTGTCGCGTCGACAGCACGACCGTGGTCGCGCCTGCGAGCCGGGCGAGCTGCGCCATAAGCAGCCCGATCACCCCGCCGCCCAGCACCGCCACCGACTGGCCCGGCACGATGCGCGCCACGTCGAGCCCGTGGAGGCAACACGCCAGCGGCTCGCAGAATGCCCCATGCAGCGGATCGAGCGTCGGCGGCAGCTCGAACGCCTGCCCCTCCGGCACGATCACATAGTCGGCAAACCCGCCGTCGCGATGCACCCCGATGGCGGCGAGATTGGCGCAAAGGTTGACGCGCCCGGCACGGCAGGCGGGGCAATGACCGCACGCGATATTGGGGTCCCCGGTGACCCGGGTCCCGGCCGCGATCCGCAACGCCTCAGGCCCGCGCGCCTCGACGATGCCGCAGAATTCATGCCCCAGCGTTACCGGCGAAGCCGTCGGATAGTCGCCGAGGAACATGTGCCGGTCGCTGCCGCAGATGCCGCAGGCCTCGACCCGCAGCAGCAACTCGTCGCCGCGCGGGACGGGCCTTGCGACCTCTTCGACCGCGATGTTTCCCGGCGATCTCAGCCGCGCCGCGCGCATGCGTTTCTCCCGTGGCAGACGTTCGCGCTAGTTGCGCGACCGGTCCACCAATGCACCCGCCTTGATCCACGGCATCATCCCGCGCAGCTTTTCGCCGACCGCCTCGATCTGGTGACTGTCGTTGGCCCGCCGCATCGCCTTGAAGCTCGGCTGGCCGGCCTTGCATTCCGAAATCCACTTTGAAGTGAACCGCCCGGTCTGGATGTCGGCGAGAATCCGCTTCATCTCGGCGCGGGTCTCGCCGGTGATGATCCGCGGGCCGGAAACATATTCGCCATATTCGGCGGTGTTGGAGATCGAGTAATTCATGTTGGCGATGCCGCCCTGATAGATCAAATCGACGATGAGTTTGACCTCGTGGAGGCACTCGAAATACGCCATCTCCGGCGCGTATCCCGCTTCGACCAGCGTTTCAAAGCCGGCCCGGATCAGTTCGACCAGCCCGCCGCAGAGGACCACCTGCTCACCGAAAAGATCGGTCTCGCATTCCTCGCGGAATGTCGTCTCGATCACCCCCGACCGCCCGCCGCCGATCCCCGACGCATAAGCCAGCGCCAACTCCAGCGCCTTGCTCGACGCGTCGCGATGGATGGCGACGAGGCACGGCACCCCGCCACCCTTCTCGAACTCGCCTCTGACCGTGTGGCCCGGACCTTTCGGGGCGATCATGATGACGTCGACGGTTTCCTTCGGCTCGATCAGGTTGAAATGCACGTTGAGCCCATGCGCGAAGGCCAGCGCCGCGCCGTCGCGGATGTTGGGCGCGATCTCGTTGGCATAGATGTCGGCCTGTAATTCGTCGGGCGTGACCATCATCATCAGATCCGCCCATTTGGCGGCCTCGGCGACGCTCATCACTTTCAGCCCGTCGGCCTCGGCTTTCTTGGCCGACTTGCCCTTGCGTAGCCCGACGGCGATATTCGTCACCCCGCTGTCGCGCAAATTGAGCGCGTGCGCCCGGCCCTGCGAGCCGTAACCGATGATCGCGACCTTTTTCGATTTGATCAGATTAAGATCGGCATCCCGATCGTAATAGACACGCATCTTGCTCTCCCTTTTTACCGTTCAGGCGTCCCGACTCCCGTTCCGCTTTGTCCCGTAAAGGACGAGAAATTCCAGGGCCGCTTCGGCGGCTTCGCGTTTGATCGTCGCTTGCGCGGTGTCGAACCGGTCGCCCAGCAGGAGCCTGATCTGCGCGTCGCGCACCACCAGCCCGAAAAAAGTCCGGTACGCCGCCTCGGCGTCGGCGAACTTGAGCAGCCCGGCGGCGCGCCCCGCTTCAAGCACCGGCTTGAGGCGCCGTCCGATCGCGTGGCGGCCGTTCTGCAAGACGAGCCGCCCGAGACCCTGACGGTCGGCGCCGGCGTGCGAAATCGCCAGCCGGTTGAGCGCCACCGAAGTCTCGCCCGAAATCACCGTCAACAGATCGGTCGCGAACCGATCGAGCCCCGCGCGCAACGCCTTGCCGTCAAGCTGCGCCGGATCGACCGGCACCACCCGAACCTTCGCCGCCTGATACTGGACGGCCGCGGTCAACAGCCCGTCCCGGTCGCCGAACCATTTGTAGAGCGTTTCCTTCGAGCAGCTCGCCCGCCGCGCCAGCGCCGTCATGGTGAACCTTTCGCCCGCCTCCACCAGCAGCGACAGCGCCGCGTCGAGCACATGGCTCTGCCGCGCCGTCAACGTTTCCTCGCTCACTTCGACCGTGCCGCTCATTTCCAGTACCGTACCGTACGGTACTGTATATGGCAAGCCCGTCGCCCGGCGACCCCTCCTTGACGAACCGCCCCCCCACCCGACATAAGCACAGCCCGCCGCGCCAGGCCTCAACTTCGCGACCCTCTCATGCCGTCCGTCATCTCGGTCAACAACCTCTCGAAAACCTATGCCGGCGGCCTGCAGGCGCTGAAGAACATCAATCTCGAGATCAAAGAGGGCGAGATCTTCGCGCTGCTCGGCCCCAACGGCGCCGGCAAGACGACGCTGATCGCCACCATTTGCGGCCTCGTCACCCCGACCTCGGGCACCGTCACCGTCGCCGGCCACGACATCATCGCCGAATACCGCGCCGCCCGGGCGCTGATTGGGCTCGTGCCGCAGGAAACCGCCATCGACTTTTTCGCAACCCCCTTGACCACCACGACTTTCACCCGCGGGCTGTTCGGCCTGCCGGCGAGCCCGGCCCATATCGAGAAAGTGCTCAGGGACCTGACCCTCTGGGACCGCAAGGACAGCAAGGTCATGACCCTCTCGAGCGGCATGAAGCGCCGGGTCGTCATCGCCAAGGCGCTCGCCCACGAGCCGAAGATTCTCTTCCTCGACGAGCCGACCGCCGGGGTCGATGTCGAACTTCGCCAGGACATGTGGCAGCTGGTCCGCGAGCTGCGCGCCAACGGGGTGACCATCATCCTCACCACCCACTACATCCACGAGGCCGAGGAGATGGCCGACCGGGTCGGCGTCATCAACAACGGCGAGCTGATCCTTGTCGAGGATAAGGTCGAACTGATGCACAAGCTCGGCAAGAAGCAGCTGACGATCGAGCTGCGCACCCCGCTCGCCGCCATCCCAGGAGCGCTCGCCGCGCACAAGCTGGATCTCGTCGCCAGCGGCGGCGAACTCGTCTTCACCTACGACACCCGCGCCGGCCGCACCGGCATCACCGCGCTGCTCGACGATCTGTCGAAAGCCGGCATCGCCTTTTCCGACCTCGAGACCAGTCAATCCTCGCTCGAGGAAATCTTCGTCGATCTGGTGGGAGAGACCAAATGAACCTCATCGGCGTCTGGGCGATTTACCGGGCCGAAATGGCGCGCACCGGCCGCACCCTGATGCAGTCGATCCTCGCGCCGGTCATCTCGACTTCGCTCTATTTCATCGTCTTCGGCGCCGCCATCGGCGGCCGCATCGAGTCGATCGAGGGCGTCAGCTACGGCGCCTTCATCGTCCCCGGGCTGATCATGCTGTTGCTGCTGACGCAGTCGATCTCGAATGCCTCGCTCGGTATTTACTTTCCGAAATTCACCGGCACCATCTACGAAATCCTCTCGGCTCCGATCTCGGCCTTCGAGATCGTCGTCGGCTATATCGGCGCCGCCGCCACCAAGTCGGTGATCCTCGGCGCGATCATCCTCTTGACGGCCGGCCTCTTTGTGCCGCTGCACATCGAACACCCGCTTTTTATGTTCGCGTTTCTGGTCCTGACCTCGGTCACCTTCTCGATGTTCGGCTTCATCATCGGGCTGTGGGCCGACGGGTTCGAAAAGCTTAACGTCATCCCGCTCTTGATCGTCACCCCGCTGACCTTCCTCGGCGGCAGCTTCTATTCGATTTCGGTCCTGCCGCCCGTCTGGCAGACGGTCTCCCTCTTCAACCCGGTCGTCTATCTGATCTCCGGGTTCCGCTGGAGTTTTTACGGCATCGCCGACGTCGATGTCTGGATCAGCCTCGCCGCGACGCTGGGCTTCATGCTCGCGTGCCTCGCCGTCATCTGGTGGATTTTCCGCACCGGGTATCGGCTGAAGGCTTAGCGCTCAGGCGCGATGTAACCGATGTCTTAGTCATTCCGCGACCACGCGGTTGCGCCAACCCGTATTCCCGGGCACCTTGGGACTATGCGCCCGAGCCAAGTCGCCGGCATCGCTCTCATCGCCCTCCTCGCCGCCTGTTCGCCGCAGGTCGAAGCGACCATTCCGCTGTCGAGCCTGCCCGTCGCCCTCGCCGCGACCCGGCCCGCCGCGCTCCCGGCGACCCTGCGGGTGCCCGAAGGCAGCGCCGAATCCTGCGCCGAGACGCTCGGTGCGCGGCAGAGCGCGGTGATGACTATCATGCCCGTCACCGCCAAGGGCGCCTGCGTCGAGATCGCTGACCAGGCCTATGCCGAATTCCAGACCCTGATGCCGGTCATCCTCGCCGGCGCCCGGGTGCCCGCGGACCACCTCGCCGTGCTCGAAATCGAACCGGCGCCCGCCGAAGCCGGACAGAGTTACATCCTGTCGCTGCGCCTGATCCGTACCCTCGACGAAGTGATCGAGATCGTCTCGGCGCCCTCGGGCTCCGATACCGCGTCGCTTGCCCCCGATCTCGAGGATCCGAAATTCATCCTCCACCTCGAGAACGACACGCCCACCCCAGTCGGTCTGACCCCCTGGTATGTCTATGTCGACGGCGAGCCCGGCATGCCCGGGGTTGACGGCGGCTTTGCCATCGCGCCGGGCCAGAGCGTCGAACTCGTCCTTTCGGACGTAGTCTCAAGCTACCTCGCCGGGGCGCAGGCCGCCCGCTTCGCTTCGGTCACCCTCGCCCCCGCCGCCCTCTGAGCCAGCTCCGCCTTGCGGCCTCCCCGCCGTCACACTAGATAGATCGAACTGCCCTCGATCACGGGTCGCCGATGCACTTTCCCCTCTACGAAAAGCTGCGTGACGCCCTCAAACGCGACCGGCGTCTGCAGATCGGGCTGGCTGTTGCGGTCGCGGTCGGCGTGGTGCTGTTTTCGGTCTTTTTCGATTTCGACCACGAAGCGCTCGGCGCCATGCAGGATTCCTTCACCGGCATCGTCCGCGACGCCGGCCCCTGGGGCTGGCTGATGGTGATTTTGCTGATGATCCTGCATTCCTTCATCCCGTTTCCCCTCGAATTTGCCGCCATCGCGGCGGGCGCGACCTACGGACTGCTGCTCGGCACCGTTCTGGTCTGGATCGGCACCGTCGCCGGCGGGGCGCTCTCCTTCTATATTTCGCGCGTCCTCGGCCGGCCGTTCGTCGACCGGCTGCTCAACCAGAAGCAGCGCGACTGGCTCGACCGCTGGAACCGCCGGCAGGGCGCCGCGACGCTTTTGGTCAGCAGGTTGATCCCGTTCATTTCCTTCACCCTTGTCAGCTACGCCGCGGGCCTGACCCCGGTCAGCTGGTGGACGTTCCTGTGGACGAGCGCGGTCGGCATGTTGCCGGTGATCGTCATTTCGGTCGCCTTCGGGGCGAGCGTCGGGCACCTGCCGACGGTCTGGCTGATCGCCATTCCGATTATCGGCGTCGCGATTGTGATGCTGGCTTACCGCTTCGCCAAACGGCGCGGCTGGATCATGGTCGATCCCGAGCCCGAGCCCACCCCCTATCGCGAGCCTGAACCGACCGACACGCCCCCGAGCAATCCCCTGTAGCGCCGGACGGCCTCGGGAAATCCCATCGTCAGCGCGTCGGCGGTGATTGCGTGGCCGATCGAAACCTCGATGGTTTGCGGCACCGCCTTGATGAACTCGCCGAGATTGTCGAGCGTCAGGTCATGCCCGGCATTGACCCCGAGCCCGGCCGCGGCTGCGCCCTGCGCCGTCGCCGCCAGCATCTCGAGCTGCCTGCCGCCCTCCGGCGTCGAAAAACTCGCACCATACGGGCCGGTATAGAGTTCGACCCGGTCGGCGCCGACATCGGCGGCGTTGCCCGGGGCGCGACGGTCCGCGTCGATGAACAGCGACACCCTGATCCCTGCCCCTTTCATCCGCGCGATCGCGGCGCGCAGCAACGGGGAATGCCGGGGAATATCCCAGCCGTGGTCGGAGGTTCCCTGGTCGGGATCGTCGGGGACGAACGTCGCCTGGTCGGGCCGGTTGACCTCGACGAGATCGAGAAACTCCGGGCCCGGAAACCCCTCGATATTGAACTCGGCCTTGGGGAAGCCCTCGCGGACGAGTTTTCCGAGCTCCGGCACATCGGCGCGCCTGATATGCCGCTCGTCGGGCCGGGGATGCACCGTGATCCCGTCGGCGCCCGCTTCGAGCACCACCCGGGCGATATGGGTGAGGTTCGGCCAGCCGACTTTCCGGCGGTTCCGCAGCATCGCCACCGCATTGAGATTGACTGAAAGGCGGATCATTGAATCGAACTCAGATCGGCGGCCAGCGCAGACCAAGGTTCTGCGGACCAGTATCCGCTCGCGGTTCCCGCCGTTGACGGCAAGACATAGATCAACGTGCGACCAAGTTGTTCGACACGTCGTCCGGGGACCACGACATCCTTCTTCGCGAGGCCAAGAAATTGTCGAGCAGCGGTGATTCCATTGAAGGCCAGAACTTTTGGGCTCACCACGGCAATTCGATCAACCAATCCGACGACATCAAAGTCGCTTTGAGAAAGACCACGATCCGGGCCGTGCGTTGTCTTTACCAAATCGGTCAGTCCAATTCCAAAGTCCAACAAGCGTGCGTACTCTGCGGGCTTGAGCAGTCGGTCGGTCAAGCCAACTTCAGCCAGGATGCGCCAGAACTTGTTGCCCGGACCTGCATAGTAGGAGCGCCGCCTGGCGGATTCATCTCCAACGGCGGTTCCGCAGAACACAAGCCGGAGTCCGGGTTGAAGAAGGTCGGGAAGGACGTGTCTAACCGGCGAACTTGAATCTGCGCGTTCCATGCGGCGCCTTCTAGCACAGCCGCCCGCTTACGCCACCGGCGAGAGCCGCCGCCGCCGCCCGTCGATGGTCACGATCGTCACCCCGCTGACAAGGATCAGCAGCATCCCGGCGAGCGCCAGCGGATTGGGAAGCGTACCGAAAACGATGACCCCAGAGGCGAGCGACCAGAGCGTGAACATGTAGAAGAACGGCGCCGTCGCCCCGACGTCCCCCGTCCGGTAGGCGAGGAAAACAAACAAATGCCCGAACATCAGGAAAAGCCCCGAGCCCGCGAGCAGCAGGAGGTGCCGCGGATCGGGCACCGTCCAGCTTTCGAGAACGGCATGGGCGATCCCCGCCCCGAGCGTCACCAGGAGGATCGTGCAGACCGCCACCACCGGGCCCGGAATCTCTTTCGGCACCCGCCGCCCGACAATGTCACGCCCGGCGGTCATCGCCGCGCAGCCGAGTCCGAGCAGCGTATAGACCGAGAACCCCGCCCCGCCCGGCTGCGCCACCAGCAGCGCCCCGGCAAAGCCGATGACGATCAGCAGCCACTGGATGGGCCGGATCCTCTCCCGGAAAATCAGCGCGATGCCGGCCAGCATCAGCATCGGGGCGACCTGGATCAGCGCGGTGATGTCGGCGATCGGCAGGTTGGCCAGCGCCAAAATAAAGAAGAGTACCGCGACCAGCTCGAACGAATTCCGCAGCAGCACCCGCCGGTTGAACATTTCGCCGAGCCGGCTGGCGTTGCCGGTGAAGGCGATCAGCGGGATCGACCAGAGCGACGCCGCGACCCCCCGCAAAAACAGCGTCTCGTACGGCGGCAGGCCTTCGGTCGCCAGCTTAAGGAGCGTGTCGTTGAGGGTGAAGGCGAAAGTCGCGGCGATCATCAACCCGATGCCGCTGAGATTGGAGTTGGACGTTGACATGAGGCCCGTCGGTTTGCAGCGGCTTACCTAGCTGGGGCAAAGAGCGAACTCAACCCTTGGCGGCGCCCTGCCCGGCGAGAAAATCGAGGATCAGCCGGGCGACGAGATCGGGCTTTTCCATTGGCAGGCCGTGGGTCGCGCCGGGGACGATGGCGAGTTGCGCGTCCGGCAGCGCGTTGAACATCGCAAAGAGATGATCGAGCTTCACCAGATCGCGGTCGCCCGCCATGACCAGGACCGGCATGGCGATCCGCGCCAAGTCGGCGATGGCGAAGCGCGGCTCCATCGCCCAGAGCTTGAACATGCGTGGCGCAATGTCGTGGAAATGCTCCGCCCCGTCGGGCGAGCGCGGCGAATACTCGGCCAGCAGCCACTGATAGGCCGGATCGCCGCGCGCGAAGCCGGCCGCGGCAACGCCGTTATGGTGGTAATTCGTGCCGATCAGCACCAGCGACTTGACGAGCTCGGGGCGCGCCAGCGCCGCAAACAGCGCCGCGACGCCGCCGTCGCTCCAGCCGATCAGCGTCTTCGGCGCGCCGCCGAGATGCTCCAGCAGCGCGACGGTGTGCGCGCCCATGGAACGATAGCCGAAAGCTTTCCCGTCGTCGGCGGTATAGCCATGGCCGGGGCGATCGGCGGCCGCCACACGGTATTTCTCGCCGAGGTATTTCCCGATCGTGTCGAGCAGCAGGTCCGAATGCACCAGCCCGCCATGCAGCAGGACCAGTGTTTCATCGCCCTGCCCGCGCTCGGCGAACCAGGTGCGGTGGCCGAGAATGTCGATGTAATCGCCCCCGCCCAAGCGCGCCTACATCCCCGCAGGGCCGCGCGAGATCGCCGCGACCCCGGTCCTGACCACCTCGACGAGCCCGAGCGGCGCCATCAGCGCGACGAACTGCTCGATCTTCGAGGAGCGCCCGGTAATCTCGAAGACGAAACTGTCGATCGTCGCATCGACCACCTGGGCGCGAAACGCCTCGGCGAGACGGAGCGTTTCGACCCGGTTGTCGCCCTTGCCGGCGACCTTGACCAGCGCCAGCTCGCGTTCGAGCGACTTTCCCTCGGCGGTCAGATCGTGGACCTTGTGGACCGGCACCAGCCGCTCGAGCTGCAGCTTCATCTGCGCCAGCACCTTCGGCGTCGCGATGGTGATGATGGTGATCCGCGACCGGTGGCGGTCGTGCTCGGTCTCCGAAACGGTCAGCGAATCGATGTTGTAGCCGCGCCCCGAAAAGAGCCCGACGACCCGCGCCAGGACCCCGGGCTCGTTGTCGACCAAGACCGACAGCGTATGCCGCTCGCCCGCCGCGGTTTCCTTGGTCAGGAAATACGCCGAGCCGCTCGGCTGGATCGTGTGCGGCGGCTTCGCCGGTGTTTTCGCCTGCGCCTTCATTTCGCCTCTCCCTAAACCAGCACCTTGCCGCGTTCGTCGACGATATTGCCGATATCGGCCGTCGTCGGCAGGATCATTTCATTATGCGCCTTGCCCGACGGAATCATCGGCAGGCAATTCTCGGTCTTGTCGACGACGCAATCGAACAGCACCGGCTTGTCGACCGCAAGCATCTCTTCGATCGCCGCGTCGAGTTTCCCCGGATCGCTGCACCGTATCCCGTGGCCGCCATAGGCCTCGGCGAGCTTGACGAAATCCGGCAGGCTCTTCGAATAGGAATGCGAATAGCGTCCCCCATGCAGCAATTCCTGCCACTGCCGAACCATCCCCATATACTCATTGTTCAAGATGAAAATCTTGATCGGCAGCTCGTGCTGCACCGCCGTCGACATTTCCTGCATGGTCATCTGGACGCTCGCCTCCCCGGCGATATCGATGACCAGCGCGTCGCGATGCGCGACCTGCACGCCGACCGCCGCCGGCAGCCCGTAGCCCATCGTGCCGAGCCCGCCCGAGGTCATCCAGCGGTTCGGCGCCTCGAACCGGAAATGCTGCGCCGCCCACATCTGGTGCTGGCCGACTTCGGTGGTGATATAGACGTCGCGGTCTTTGACTGCTTCATAGAGCCGCTGCACCGCGAATTGCGGTTTGATCAGCTTGTCCGACGCCTTGTAACTGAGCGACTTGACCGCCCGCCATTTCCTGATCGCGCGCCACCATTTCGCCAGCGCCTCGGTGCGCGGCGCGTTGGTCCGCGCCCGCCACACCCGGACCATCTCCGCCAGCACCAGCCCGCAATCTCCGACGATCGGCAGATCGACCATGATGTTCTTGTTGATCGAGGAGGGATCGATGTCGATATGGATTTTCTCGGAATTCGGCGAGAACTTGTCGATCCGCCCGGTGATCCGGTCGTCGAACCGCGCCCCGACGCAGATCATCAGATCGCAATCGTGCATCGCCAGATTGGCCTCGTAGGTGCCGTGCATCCCGAGCATGCCGAGCCATTGCGGCTTGGACGCCGGAAAGGCCCCGAGCCCCATCAGCGTCGAGGTCACCGGAAAGCCGGTCAGCTCGGCGAGCTCGCGCAGATGCTCCGACGCCTTCGGCCCCGAATTGATCACCCCGCCGCCGGTATAGAAAACCGGCCGTTCGGCGGTCAGCATCATCTCGACGGCGTGTTTGATTGCCGCCGGATCGCCGACCGTCTGCGGATGGTAGCTCGCATGCACGCCGCCATTCGGGCGATGATAGGCGCCGACCGCGAACTGGACATCTTTTGGAATATCGACGACGACCGGCCCCGGCCGCCCCGTCCGCGCCACGTAGAACGCCTCGTGCAAGACGCGGGCCAGATCGTCGACGCGCTTGACGAGATAATTATGCTTGGTGCAGCTGCGGGTGATCCCGACCGTATCGCATTCCTGGAAGGCGTCGGAGCCGATCAGCGGCGTCGGCACCTGGCCGGTGATGCAGACGAGCGGGATCGAATCCATCAGCGCGTCGGTCAGCCCGGTCACCGCGTTGGTCGCGCCCGGGCCGGAAGTCACCAGCACCACGCCGACCCTGCCGGTCGAGCGCGCATAGCCTTCGGCGGCGTGGGTCGCGCCCTGCTCGTGGCGGACGAGAATGTGCTCGATCCCCTCCGACTGGATGAGCGCGTCGTAGATCGGCAATACCGCCCCGCCCGGATAGCCGAAGATATGCTCGACCCCGTTATCCTTGAGCGCCTGTATGACCATTTCCGCGCCGGTCATTTCCGTGGCCATGTGTCTCTCCGTCGTCCTTCTCGAGTGTCCGCAGTCTGCTTAGTCGCCTCATTGCCGGACTTGTTCCGGCAATCCAGTCTTCATCCCTCTTCATTTTCCTCATCACCCGGTTTATCCGGGTGATCCAGTCTTCTACTCGCGGCCCTCATCGCCGGGACGAGCCCGGTGATGAGGGCAAACCGCTACTCTCCCACTCCCGCCTTTCCAAACGCTTTCCGCGCCCGAAAAGCCAACAAAAAAGGCCCCCTGAGGGACCTTGTTGACGCGCACCGCTGCCCGCGGGGGTTTACCCCACGTTGCCGATGCGCGCACCCACTACGATAAGAGCCTTCACGCGGTCTCTCCGGTTCAATCCGCCATTGTTAGGCGCAAAAAGGTTAAGGGGTCAAGGGGG
>JBBECE010000024.1:0-99630 GCA_040881985.1 Cucumibacter sp. | reverse complement strand
GCTGCGCATCGGCATCGTAAGATATGACGGCAAATCCTGGTCGCTATCCGGGCGCTCCGCCAACGCCATGACCCGCCGTCTAGCGCTCCATTCGCTTCACCCGTTCTCGCCGCCCGCCGGCGGTTGGACCACCTCGATCACTTTCCCCGAACCCGTTCCCGTGCCCGTCGCGACAATCGCCGAGCCCGAACCTGTGGTCGAACCCGATTCGGTGACGCCTTACACTTGGTCGGCCACCAAATCCGGCGGCACCATCGCCTTCGCCGGCCTTGTCCCCAGCGAAGGCGCCCGCCGCATCTTCGCGCTGCGCGCCGGCGCCGTCAGCGCCGATTCCGCCGAGGTCGCGCCCGGCGCTCCCGCCACCTTCGGCCTAGTCGCGCTGAACGGCATTTCCGCGCTCGGCTCGCTCAAAATCGGCATCGTCGAATTCGATGGCGAAATCTGGTCGCTCTCCGGCCATGCCGCCGACGAAGCCGCCCACGCCGCCGCGCTCGCTTCCCTCGCCACCGATCCGCAGCCGACGCCCGCCTGGGTCGCCTCCATCACCGTCTCCGCGCCCAGCCCGTCGGCCGCCATCGACCGCTGCCGCGCCGAGGTCGCGACCTTTTCCTCGGTCAACACCATCCTTTTCGACCCCGCCAGCGCCCGTATCGTCACCGTCTCGCAGGCCGCCCTCGAACGGCTCGCGCTCTGGCTCGGCGCCTGCCCGCAGGCCGAAGTCCATGTCGAAGGCCATACCGACGCCGACGGCTCGGACGATTACAATCTGGCGCTGGCGCTGGCGCGCTCCGAGGCGGTCGTCGACCGGCTGATCGAATTGGGGGTCAACAGCGACCGGCTTTATGCGGTAGGGTATGGCGAGAGCCTGCCGATCGCTTCCAACCAGACCAACGACGGCAAGCGGCGCAACCGGCGCATCGTCTTCACCATCGTCGAACCCGGCGCCGGGCAATAAGGGGAGGGGCCTGTGTCATTCGTGTGGCTGACGTTCCTTATCTCCGAGTATTGGGTGTTCCTCACCCTCGCGCTGATTATCGGCATCCTCACCGGCTGGTTCAGCGCCAGCGGTCCGGCGAAATAGGGGGCTGCCGATGTTCTCGCCCCATGTGATCGAAGTTGCGCTGCTGCTGCTGGTCGCGTTCCTTCTCGGCTGTGTGATCGGTTATTTCCTGCGCCGGATAATGGCCCCCGCCACAACTTCGCCGGCCGGAATGCCCGCCGCTGCGCCGAAACCCATGCCCATGCCGGCGCGCTCGGAAACCGAGATCGCCCCGCGCCCGAAATCCTCGCCCTCGATCAGTGCGGCCGCCGCCGGCGCCGCCGCGGCCGCCGGGGCGTCCGACATCGCCGCGATGGCCGCAGATCCGGGCGAGGCGGCGATCGAGGAAGAAGACGAAGCGACCGCCGATCGCAACGATCTGCGGGCGATGGACGGGGCTCGGGCCGGCGATCTGCCGGCGCCCGCCGGGGAGGCAAGTCTCGATGCGACCGCCGAGGCCGACGCCGGGGCCGGCGGCGCCAACCGCCCCGCCGGGCTTTCGGCGCCGCGCGATGGCGCCCCTGACAACCTTAGGCGGATCAAGGGGATCGGGCGGAAACTGGAATCGGCGCTCAACGGGCTCGGCATCTATCACTACGACCAGATCGCCGCCTGGTCGCGCGGCAATATCGACTGGGTCGATACCTTTCTCAGTTTCAAGGGCCGGATCGACCGCGACGAGTGGGTCGCCCAGGCGCGGGCGCTGGCGGCCAAGGGCAGCTAGACCCGCGTCTTCAGGTCTTCCTCCGACACGAACGACACGAACCCCGCCAGCGCCCCCGCTTCCGATGGTCCCTCGAGCAGCCCCGGCGATCCCTCGTTGGGAATGTCGATGCGGATCGCATCGCGCCTCCGCCCCGCCATCTTGTCGAAGACGTCGACCCGCAACAGGTCGCTGAGCTCGGTGCGCATGATCATCAGCGGCGCGTGGCCGAGCGCGTCGAACATCTGCCATTGCGCCGACAGCAGGTCGGTATTTTCGAACTTGTCGAGCCCGCGCACGATCCGCATGTCGAATTTCGGCTCGATTCGTCCGCGCCGGCCGACCCGGTGGGTCCTGAGCGCCAGCCGGTCGAGCCCCGCGGTCGACAGGAGCGGATAAGCGACCGAGAGGATCTGCCGGCTCGCCTCCAGAAACGCCGTCTCGCCGCGGATCGAGGCGAGATAATCGAGATTGCCCCTCAGCCGCACCAGCCCGCGCACATCGATCGCCGGCCCCGAATCGCAGAGGATCGCCCCGGCGATCGCCCCCGGATGGTAGACGGCGATGGTCTGGATCACCTGGCCGCCGTGATTCTGCCCGAGCCAGATCGCCCGGTGGACGCCGAGCGCCCGCGTCGCCGCTAGCGCGTCAGCCGCGTCCTGCATCGTCGAATAGGGCAGGCGCCGCAATTCCGGGGTCGAACCGCCCCGCCCGATCAGGTCGATGCGGATTACCGGCCAGTCGGCCGCCGCCATCTCGTGCAGCTGGCGCGCCAGCGCCGAGAAATCCTCGCCACCCCGCACCAGCCCCGCGAGGCACACGACCGGGGTCAATCGCCCATTGTCGAGGGAGCCGTCGAGGCGGGCCGCGATCTTCCGCTGCGCCGCCCCGACAGTGATCAGCCGCGGCGGGTCCTTGTCCTCTGCCGCCGCTTTTGCCTTTTCGAGCATGGGGCGTTTTAGCAGTGAAACGCGACCCGAAGGGGCAAATCGCGCCGGTGGCGCGATTTGAGCGGCGAACGCCCTGAGGCCTGTGGCCGAGGGGCCACGGGGCCAGCGCGCCCCCCTCCTATCCTCCCCCGGCAAAGCAGGGTCTGGGAGGGGCCGAACATCGCTGCATTGCTCGCCAAGGCCACTGCCGCTAGTTTTCGCCGATGAGCGAAAAACCGGCCAGCGGAGGCCTTGCCTTTTTGCAAAGGCGCCTCAGGCGCGAGGGCATCATCGCCTACGCCGTCTGGGCGACCCTCGTCGTCGCCATCGTCGTGGCGCTGGTCAACACCCGCTGGTCGACCGCGTTCGTCGCGCTAGCGACCCTTGTCGTCTCGATGCTGCCGGTGCTGTTTGTCGAGCGCTTCCGGATCAAGCTGCCGGTCAGCTTCCTCGCCGCCATCGTGCTCTTTATTTTCGCCACGATTTTTCTCGGCGAGGCGCTCAACTTTTACGAGCGGCTCTGGTGGTGGGATTTGTTCCTCCACGCGTTTTCGGCCATCGGCTTCGGGTTGATCGGCTTTCTCTTCATTTTCATGCTGTTCGAGGGCAATCGCTACGCCGCCCCGTCGAGCGCCGTCGCCTTCTTCGCCTATTGCTTCGCCGTCGCCATCGGCACCGGCTGGGAGATTTTCGAATTCGCCATGGATAGCATCTTCGGCCTCAACATGATGAAGTCGGGCCTCCTCGACACCATGAGCGACCTGATCGTCGACGCGATCGGGGCGGCCCTCGGCGCGCTGACCGGGTTCTTCTATCTCAAGGGCCGCGAATTCGGCGGGCTCGCCGGCATGCTCGGCGAATTCGTGCGGCTCAATCGGCGGTTTTTCAGGAAGTCCGGCGGCGGCAAGTGAGCCGCGACCCGTAGGGGCAAATCGCGCCGGTGGCGCGATTTGCGGGGCGAACGCCCCGAGGCTGCGCCGAGGGGCAGGCGAGTAGGCCGCGAGCGTCACCTCCTTTTCCGCCCCTCATCACCGGGCTTGTCCCGGTGTTCCAGCCTTCACTCTCCCCTCAGTGGGGAGGGTCGGGGAGGGGGCCGGGCGTTGGCCCCCTCAAATCCTCCGCAGCCACCCCTTTATCCCTTCCGGTCGCCGCCAATCAAAGTATAAATACTTATCTATTGATCAGTACTTATACTATATTTGAATAATCCATGTTCATATTTTGAGACAATTGAACTGGGAACAACAATATCTTAATGGTCGGAAGCTTAAGTTTGAACGACGATACGAATCACCTTGCCTCTCCACGAGGGGGAAATCGCGTGGAAGCTCGCATGTTGATGCTTGCCGGGCTCGCGGGCGAAGCGCCGATGCGTCGCCGGCTAGCGCGCCGGCAAAAGCCTGAAAGCCCTCCGCACCGGCTCCTTCAGCTACCCCGCCTGACTGCTACCCCGCTTGATGTATTTTTGCGCCACCCCGGAAGTATTTTTGCTCGGGCGTTGACGTGTTGTGCATCGTCCACTCTCTTGCGTTATCCTGGTTATTCTGAGTTGCGGAGATCATCGACGGTTTAGGCGCGGCTTCCCTGCCGACCCCGCTTTCGGAGCTTGACGCTGCCCGAGCGGCGCGGGGGCGGGTTCGCGGAGTATCGGAGAATCCCGGATGGGGAGAGGACGATGACACGAATCACGAAACCCTCATTGGCACGCTGCGGCCGTCTTCTTTCAACGACCCTGGCGGCTGTCACGGTCTTTGCACTCGCTCTCACCGCCGCAACGAGCGTGAGCGCTCAGTCTCTGGAGACTTTCGCGGTCCTGGCCGGCGAAACGATCACCAACACCAACACAACTACCATCACTGGCAACATCGGTCTCAGCCCGGGCAGCGACATCACCGGGGTTGGCCCCGGGGCTGACAACATAGTCTTGACCGGAGCAATCTATATAGCCAATGGAGTCGCGCTCCAGGCCAAGAGCGATCTCACGGCCGCTTACGTTGACCTGATGGGCAGGCCTTTCACGACCGATTTGTCAGGTGATGATCTGGGCACCTATAACCTGGCCAATCCGCTTACAGAGGGCGTCTATAGCTTCTCGTCGTCGGCCCAGTTGACCGGGACGCTGGCGTTTTTTGGCGACGCCGATGATATCTTCATCATTCAGGTTGGGAGCGACCTGACCACCGCCCCTAATTCCGTAGTTCTTATGGACGGCGGTGCGCTGGCCAGCAATGTGTTTTTTGTCCTTGGCGGCTCCGGGACAGGCGGCTCCGCGACACTCGACACTGACACAGCCTTCCAGGGCCAAATCCTGGCGCTGACAAGCATTTCGCTCCTCAACCAGGCTACCATCAATTGCGGCGCCGCCTGGGCAAGAAACGGCTCGGTGACCATGGATGAAAACACCATCAATATCTGCGCGGGAATTGGCCTTCCCGATTCCGGGGAAGGCGGCACCGGCGGCGCCCTGGCAGGGTTCCAGGCGATGGACTCGTTCCTGGACCTGCTCAACGACCGTGGCGTGGCCCCCCTTCCCGGCGAGGAAATGGCGCCTCCGGGCACTGTCAGTGCGCTCGGCTATTGGCCTGCGAGCAACCCGGCGGCGAACTCCCCCTTTGCTGCCTTCGACGAAACCCCTGCCGGAGGGATTGTCGGCGAGCGGACCTTCTGGGCCTCCCTCTTTGGCGGCTACAGCTTCACCGAGGGCGACGCCTTGGCCGGAACCAATGACCTGATGTCGCGCAATTTCGGCGTCGCCGCCGGCATTGATTTTCAGGTGACCGCCGACGCAACCGTCGGCTTCGCGCTTGCAGCCGGCGGCACCGATTTCAGCCTTTCCGACGATCTCGGCGGCGGGAGCAGCTCAATGCTCCAGAAGGCCGTCTACGGCCGGACCGAGCTCGACAATGGCTATATCGCCGGGGCGCTCGCCTACGCCCTTCATGACGTATCGACCGAACGACAAGTGAGCTTCGCCGGCGAGGACTACCTCCTCACAGCCGAATTCCCCGCCCACAACTTTGCGGCCCAGATCGAGGGCGGATATCATTTGGGGTGGTTCACCCCCTACGCAGCGTTGCGGGCGCAGGCGTTCGTCACGCCGTCGTACAGCGAGAGCAGCAGCCCCGGCGGAGAGTCTTACGCTCAGACCTTTGACGCGAACACGGCATGGACGGTCCGTAAAGAACTCGGCGTCAGGACCGAGTGGACCACCGCCCTTGACGACAGCACGACCCTGGCGCTGCGCACCCGCGCCGCCTGGGCGCACAATTGGTCGGACACAACCGTCAACGCGGCGTTCCCATTGGAGCCCAGCTTCACCGTGCAGGGCGCTACCCCGGCCCCCGATTCCTTGCTCTTGTCGGCCGGCGCAGCGATCGGGTTCAACGATGGGCTCGCCATCGCTGCCTCGTTCGACAGCGCGTTGGCGCAGAATGCGCAGACCTACTCCGGTAACGTAAAGGTCAGCTCTACGTTTTAATGGGCGTCGCGCTCACGGACATGGCCCGCATCGTCCGGGTGATCGATGCCTGCGAGTCCGCTCACCAAAGCGGCGGCCAGCGGTTCCGCTGGCCGGCTCAATGGAGCCGGTCGAAAGTTCGTCCACACCTTCCGGGGCTTCTAACCCGAATCGGGCATCGTGAAGAATAGAACGCGCACCTTGTACCGGTGTCTCGCCGCGCTCGTCGCGGCAAGCGCTGTTGTTTTCCTCTCCATTCTCACGATCATGCCGTCTGCCTACGCAGGCGAAGTGGTCGCGTTCAACGGTGGTGACGCGCCCGGCACCATCATCGTGCGGACCGATGAACGCAGGCTCTACCTCGTGCTCGGTCAGGGACAGGCCTTGCGCTACATCGTCGGGGTGGGACGTGCCGGAAGGCAATGGACCGGCACCTCATTCATCGACGCCATGTATATCCGCCCGAATTGGGCGCCGCCGCCGGAAATCAGGCGCGATCGGCCCGACCTTCCGGATCTCATTGCCGGCGGTTCGCCGGCCAATCCAATGGGCGCCGCGGCGATGACGCTTTCCGGCGTTGCCTACGCGATTCACGGCACCAACGCGCCCGACTCGATCGGCGGCTTCGTCTCCTACGGCTGCATCCGCATGCACAACCAGGACATCATCGACCTCTACGCACGCGTGCGGGTGGGAACACCGGTGGTGGTGTTGAGGTGACGGACGGCAAACGCTGCGTTGCATGACGCCCGCCGTCGCTTGGCGGATTTTTTTCACCTCAAGGGCCGCGAATTCGGCGGGCTCGCCGGCATGCTCGGCGAATTCGTGCGGCTCAATCGGCGGTTTTTCGGGAAGTCCGGCGGCGGCAAGGAGTCCCCGAACAAAACTCGTCATCCTCGGGCTTGACCCGAGGACCCATTCTTTCTCCCCTCATCACCGGGCGTGTCCCGGTGATCCAGTCTTCATCTCAAATCCCCCGCAGCCACCCCTCAATCCCGATCCGGTCGTCCCCGAGCCGGGCGCGATAGACCTGGTAGTTCCCCAAAACCTTTTTCACATAGTCGCGGGTTTCGGTGAACGGGATCATCTCGACCCAGTCGACGGGATCGGTGCGCGCCAGCCGCGGGTCGCCAAACGTCTCGACCCAGCGCGCGGCGTTGCCGCCGCCGGCATTGTAAGCCGCCGCCGCCAGCACCAGCGAGCCGGAGAATCGCTCCAGCTGATTGGCCAGATACGTCGAGCCGAGCAGCGCATTGTAGGCCGGGTCCGAGGTCAGCCGCGCTTGCGAGTAGGAGACGCCGATCTTGCCCGCCGTCTCGCGCGCCGTCGCCGGCATCAGCTGCATCAGCCCGCGCGCGCCCGAGCTCGAGATCGCGTTGCGGTCGAACCGGCTCTCCTGCCGCGCCACCGCATAGACCGCCGCGCGGTCGATATTGGCGATGCGATAGCTCTCCGGCAACCCGTCCTTGGGAAAGGCAAAGACATCGAGCGCCACGCCGCGCTTGTCGGCCAGGTCGGCGATCTGGATCGCCAGATGATGCGCCCCGATATCCTGCGCCAGCCGCGCCACCAGCGGGTATTCCCCCGGGTCGCTGATCGCATAGGCAATCGTCATCACCAGCGGCCCGGCGAGCAATCCCTTGCCGTTCGCGTCGAGCAGTTTCACCGCCTGCACCGTCTCGCGTGCATTAAAGCCGAATTCCGAGCCCCGCCACGCCGGCAGCGCGCGCAGGCCAACGGTTGAAATTCCCAACTCGGCGCGCGCCAGCTGCCCATAATATTGCGCGCCAAATTCCGCCGCCGTCCGATAGGCGGCTTGCGCCGAGGCCCCGTTCCCCGCGGCCTCATAGGCCCGGCCGAGCCAATAATTCGCCTGGCTCGCCGTCGTCGGCAAAGTCGCAAAACTCGCTTGCGTTCGGAAATGCGCGATTGCCGTTGTGGGATCGTCGAGGAACCGCAGCGCGATCCAGCCGGCGTGAAAACTCGCATCGACGACGCGGCCTTCCGGCCCGTCGGTATAGCCCGCGGCCGCGCGATAGGCCGTCCGGTAGTCGCGCCCCGCCAGCGCTTCGCGGGCGATCGCCCGGCGCGCGTACCACCACTCGGCCGGCTCGGGCAGGGCGCCCGAAGCCTCGCCCAGCATGTCGAGCGCCCGGGTCGGATTGTCATGATCGAGCGCAAATTGCGCCCGGATCCACCAGAACAGCGGATGGTCGCGATAATGCGGGTCGACGCGATCGACCAGCCGCGCCGCGTTGCTCGTCTGGCGCGCCACCGCGATGGCGGCATTGGCGAGCGAGGCCTGCGCCGCCGAAAGATAGCGCATCAGTCGCTCGGTCGAGGTCGCCCGGTCGTGCATCAGCAGCATCACCGCGCGCGTCCAATGGTCGTCGCGGGTCAACAGCGCGGCGAAGCGCGACAGGATTGCACCCTCATAGTGAGGATCGAGCGGGTCGGTCGTCCAGATTTCCTTGACGATTCGCCCGGCGCGCTCGCGCTGCCCGTCCTGAAGGTAAGCCGTCGCCAGCGCGATCTGCCCGTCGGCGGTCAGCGGCATTTGCCCGCCCAGCGCCGCGATGACCGCGCCGCTGCCGGGTTCCTCCCCGATCAGTGCCTGCTCGATCCGTGTCCGGTAGAGGCTCGCGCTCGCGAAATGCGGCGCGTCGGCCGAAAAACGCATCACCGACTGATAGTCGATCGCCCCGTCGCCATGCTCGATCGCCGCCCACTGGAGCGCGCGGCGCTCGACGTCATTGGAAAGCCCGCGCCCCAGCGCATAGGCTTCCGCCCAGCGTCCCGCCGCGAGCAAGTCAACCCCGCGCTGGAATGCGGTCGAGCCTTTGGGTGACGTGATCGCACCCGGCGCATGGTCGCCGACCGCCGCGGTGATGATCCGGTCGATTGATTCGGCACCGGGCACGGGGAGGGGAGAGGCGCCGAGCGCCAACGCCACGAGCCCGGCCCCGGCGATTGTCCAGAGGCCCGCAAGTCGGGCGCGCCTGTTCCGGCTGTGCTCAATCATCGGCAGGCCCGTTGGTTACGCGAAACTCTTGCCCAACAAACCGCAGGGCAGGGACGGCTTCCCCGCCGTTCCCCCGCATCTTCGCGGCTTGGGGCGAGGCTAGGGCGGCAGCATGAAGATTGAGTTAGGCGAGACTGTGAACAAATCCTTGCGGCTCCGGCCGCCGGGGCTTTGGCTCACCGCCGGGCCCGGCTTGTCGAAGGAATCGGGGGCGACTATGGTCGGCGCTCATTTCCAGCGCCCGAAGGGAAGCCATCATGTTCAGGGGCTCGTTCACGGCATTGATCACGCCGTTCCGCGACGGCGCGCTCGACGAGGACGCCTTCGTCAAGTTCATCGACTGGCAGATCCGCGAGGGCTCGGACGGGCTGGTCCCGGTCGGCACCACGGGCGAATCCCCGACGCTCAGCCATGACGAGCATTGCCGGGTGATCGAGCTTTGCGTCAACGCCGCTTCGAAGCGCGTCCCGGTCATCGCCGGGGCCGGCTCGAATTCGACCCGCGAGGCGGTCGAGTTTACCCGCTTCGCCGAAAAGGCCGGCGCCGACGCGGTCCTGTCGGTCACCGGCTATTACAACAAGCCCAACCCCGCCGGGCTGATGGAGCATTACCGGCAGGTCTGCGCCGCGAGCAAGCTGCCGGTCTTCCTTTACAATATTCCCCCGCGCACCGTCATCGACATCAATGTCGAGACGATGATGCAACTCGTGCGCGCCTACCCGACGATTGTCGGGGTCAAGGACGCCTGCATGGACCTCGGCCGCGTCACCGCGCAGCGGATGGTCCTCGGCGAGAAATTCATCCAGCTTTCCGGCGAGGACATGACGGCGCTCGCCTTCAACGCCCAGGGCGGGGTGGGGTGCATTTCGGTAACCGCCAACATCGCCCCGAAACTCTGCGCCGCGCTGCAAAAGGCCTCGCTCGCCGGCGACGCGGAGGAAGCGCTAAAAATCCACGATCGCCTCGCCCCGCTGCATCGCGCGCTTTTCCTCGAGCCCAATCCGGGCGGGGTCAAATACGCCGCCAGCAAGCTCGGCCTTTGCGCCAACGAGCTGCGCTCCCCGCTCGTGCCGGTCAGCGAGCCGGCCCGCGCCTCGATCGACAAGGCAATGGCGTCGGCCGGGCTGCTCTGAGGCGATGGCCCGCCCCGCGCGCAAGACCCTCATCGCCAAAGGGCTCGTCGCGGAAAACCGCCGGGCCCGCTTCGACTATGAGATTCTCGACACGCTCGAAGCGGGACTGATGCTGACCGGCACCGAGGTCAAATCGCTGCGCAAGGGCCAGGCCCAGATTGCCGAATCCTACGCCTCGCCCGAGGGCGGCGAGATCTGGCTGATCAACTCCCACATCCCCGAATTGCTCGAGGCCAACCGCTTCAACCATAACGAGAGACGGCGCCGCAAACTGCTTCTGAGTAAACGGCAAATGAGCCGTCTCGCCGGCGCCGTCGAGCGCGAGGGTCACACCATCGTGCCGCTCAGGCTTTACTTCAACGACCGGGGGATCGCCAAGCTCTTGATCGGTCTCGCCAAGGGCAAAAAGACCATCGACAAGCGCGAGACCGAAAAGCGCCGCGACTGGGATCGCGAAAAAGCCCGGGTGATGAAAGAGCGGCGGTAAGAACTGCACCCAAGTCCTGAGGTGCGCATTCTCATTCCCTTCGTCATCACCCGGCGTGACCGAGTGATCCAGCACGACGCGATAACGGCGAAAGTCACTTTCCGCGCGCCGGACGGCGCGCTGCTGGCTGGCCCGATCAAGTCGGGCCATGACGGAAATGGAAGCAGCGGAGAAAGCAAGCCTACATTCCCGCTTCCGCCTTTGCCGCCTCGACCACCGCCTCGAACATTTTTGCCGTCAGCCGGCCGGTGTTGGTGTTGTAGCGCGAGCAATGGTAACTGTCGAAAAGCAGCCGGTCGCCGCTCAATTCATGCCGCGCCCCATGCGCGAACTTGAACCCCGCCCGCCGCTCCCCGAGCGCCGCCAACAGCGACTCATGGGCGATCCTGCCCAGCGCGAGAAAGACCTTCGCCCCCGGGAACGCCGCGATGGTCGCCACGAGATACCGCCGGCAGGTCGCGATCTCGGCACCGGTCGGTTTGTTTTGCGGCGGCACGCAATGCACCGCGTTGCAGATTCGCGCTCCGGTCAGCTCGAATCCATCGTCGCGCCGCCGGTCATAGTCCCCGCGCGCCAGCCCAAGCTTGCCGAGCGTCGCAAACAAGAGGTCCCCCGCATAGTCCCCGGTAAACGGCCGGCCCGTCCGGTTCGCCCCTTGCAAGCCGGGCGCCAGCCCGACGATCAGCAGTTTGGGATTGTCGTCGCCCCAGCCGGGCACCGGCGCGTTGAACCAGCCGGGATGGGCCCGCCGGTTCTCCTCGCGAAAATCCGCCAGCCGCGGGCAGAGGGGACAGTTGGGGGGCGGCTCGATCGCGGGCAGGGGAACTCCGAAAGTTCAGGCCCCCTGATCCTCGTCGCGGCGCGGGCCGCGGTCAACCGGCTCGCGGCCGACCACCTTGATGAGGTCGGCGACGTCGACGAACGCGTCGGCCTGCCGCCGCAAATCGTCGGAGATCATCGGGGTCGGCGTTTGCAGGGTCGAGACGACGGTGACCCGTTTGCCCCGCCGCTGCAGCGCCGCCACCAGCGCGGTGAAATCCCCGTCGCCGGAGAACAGCACCAGGTGGTCGAAATAGGGCGCCATTTCGAGCGCGTCGACCGTCAGCTCGATATCCATGTTGCCTTTGATTTTGCGGCGGCCGCTCGCATCGGTGAATTCCCGCGCCGGCTTGGTCACCACCGTGTAGCCGTTGTAATCCAGCCAGTCGATCAGCGGCCGGATCGAGGAATATTCCTGATCCTCGATCAGCGCGGTGTAGTAATAGGCGCGCAAGAGATAGGCCTGCTTGGAGACTTCCTGCAGCAGGCGGCGGTAGTCGAGATCGGTCCCCAGCGCCTTGGCGGTGGCGTAAAGATTCGCCCCGTCGATGAACATGACGACCTTTTCGCGCAGGTCGAGAAACTTCAGCACGGCTTCTCCGTCTGGTGGTGCCGGATGGCGGGGAGCGGGGGGACGGCCCGCAAGAGATTTCGGCCCCGTCATGGCTCGTCGTTTTTGCTCTTGCGGCGGCGATTGTTAATTCAAACAACCCCGGTAAGGCAATCAATCATTTGTTAACCAACCTCGGCAAATGGCGCGCCGGCAGGTTGCGCCGCCCGCCTTGCTTGCCTTGGCTCCCCGGCTGGTGTAGAGAGGCCCCCGATTTCCGGCACAAAGAGGTATCCCGTGGCTCGCGTCACAGTCGAAGACTGCATCGAGAGAATCCCCAACCGATTCGATCTGGTGCTGCTCGCCTCCCACCGCGCCCGGCTGATCGCCGCCGGCGCCTCGATCACCGTCGATCGCGACAACGACAAGAACCCGGTCGTGGCGCTCCGCGAGATCGGCGACGGGGCGATTTCCCCCGAGGATCTACGGGAAGACCTCATCCATTCGCTGCAAAAATATGTCGAGGTCGACGAGCCCGAGGCCGAGGCGGCCCCCGTCATCGAGAATCGCTCAGACGGCGACAACCAGATCGTCTTCGACACCATCTCCGAGGAAGAGCTGCTGCGCGGCATCGAGGGGCTGTCGCCGCCGGAGCGGCGAGAAGAGTAGTCTTGCGCCCCAAGGGGCCACGCCTATATTCCGGGGGGCGCTTGCGGGGACGCAGGCGCCCTTTTCATTTGGCTGTGCGGCTGATGGACGTGAACGTTGATAGGGCAGGCGGGACAATTCGATCTTCACCTCCCCCATCAAGGGGGAGGTCGACGCGAAGCGTCGGGTGGGGGTTGAACATCAGCGCCAACCCCCACCCCAACCCTCCCCCTTGCTGGGGGAGGGAGCGCCGTTATGTAACTTCGCCTTCGCGGCACCGGCCGCTGAGGTCCGCCCCATGATGCGCCAGGTCGAACTTGTCGAGCGAGTCCAGGCCTATAATCCCGACGCCGACGAAGCGTTGCTGAACAAGGCCTATGTCTATGCCATGCGGAAGCATGGACGGCAGAAGCGCGCATCGGGCGACCCCTACATCGCCCATCCGCTCGAAGTCGCCGCCATCCTCACCGACCTGAAGCTCGACGACGCGACCATCGCCGTCGCCCTGCTTCACGACACGATCGAAGACACTGACGCAACCCGTGCCGAGATCGAGGAGAATTTCGGCCCCGAGATCGGCTCGATCGTCGAAGGCCTCACCAAGATCGACCGGCTCAACCTGATGAGCCGGCAAGAGGCCCAGGCCGAAAATCTCCGCAAGCTGCTCTTGGCGATTGCCGCCGACGTTCGGGTGCTGCTCGTCAAGCTCGCCGACCGGCTCCACAACATGCGAACCCTGAAATCGCTGCCGCCCGAAGCCCGCAGCCGCATCGCCGAGGAAACGATGGAGATCTACGCCCCGCTCGCCGGCCGCATGGGGATGCAGGACATGCGCACCGAGCTCGAGGACCTGGCGTTCCAGACCCTCCAGCCCGAGCACTTCAAGGCGATCTCGAAGCGGCTCAACGCCGTCCGCAAGCAAAGCGCGCCCCACGTCGCCAGGATCGAGCAGGAACTGACCAAGCAGCTGAAGGAGAAGGGCATCGCCGCCGAAGTTGGCGCCCGCCTCAAGCGCGCCTATTCTATTTTCCGCAAGATGGAGCGCAAGTCGGTCGGTCTTGAGCAGCTCTCCGACATCATCGGCTTCCGCGTCGTCGTCGATACGATCGACGATTGCTACCGCGCGCTCGGGGTCGTCCATTCCAGCTGGTCGGTCGTCCCCGGCCGCTTCAAGGACTATATTTCGACCCCCAAGCAGAACGACTACCGCTCGATCCACACCACCATCGTCGGCCCCGGCCGGCAGCGCGTCGAGCTGCAAATCCGGACGCGCCAGATGCACGAAATCGCCGAATTCGGCATCGCCGCCCACGCGCTCTACAAGGACGGTGTCTCTGGCGATATGTCGCGCCTCGAGGCTGAAAGCCGCGCCTATGGCTGGCTGCGCTCGACCATCGCCCACTTGACCGAAGGCGATAATCCCGAGGAATTCCTCGAGCACACCAAGCTTGAGCTCTTCCAGGACCAGGTCTTTTGCTTCACCCCCCGAGGCCGGCTCATCGCGCTACCGCGCGGGGCGACGCCGATCGATTTCGCCTATGCCGTCCATACCGAGATCGGCGACGCCTGCGTCGGAGCCAAGATCAACGGCTCGGCGATGCCGCTGATCACCGTGTTGCGAAACGGCGACGAGGTCGAGATCGTCCGCGACCCGGCCCATGTCCCGCCGCCCAACTGGGAAGGCATCGCCATCACCGGCAAGGCCCGCGCCGCCATCCGCCGCGCCGTCCGCGAGGCCGCCGGCGAACGGGCGCTCAGCCTCGGCGAGCAAATCTACGCCGCCGTCATCGACCGCGAGGCGGCGACCGTCTCCGAGCCCGATTTCAAGCGCGTTCTCGATGCGCTGAAGTTGCCCGGCCGCCGCGAACTGATGGTCGCGCTCGGCGATGGCGCCGTCGATGCCGACACGCTCGCCCGCGAGATCTGGGCGATCAAGGGCGGCGGCCGGCGCCGCCGGCGTCCTCTCAACTTGCCGGTTGGCACCTCCGCCGACGGCTGGTTTTCGCTGCGCCATTCCGACGCCTTCAAGTTCCGCATCCCCGGGGGCCAGCGCCTCGCCCCCGGCGGCCGCTCGCCGCTCGCCGCGCTCGACGCCAACATGGCGGTGAGAACCTCGCCCGAGGGCGTCGTGCCCGGCGACCGGCTCGTCGGCATACTCGACGCCGAGGACAAGCTCACCGTCTATCCGATCGATTCGGACGCGCTCGCCGGCTTCCACGACGGCAAGACGATGTGGATCGACGTCCGCTGGGACCTCAAGAAAGGCGACGATCGGGCGCATCGCGCCGTTGTCGCCATGCAGGCCATGAACAAGCCAGGCACGCTCGCCCAGGTCTCCGCCGCGATTGCCGCCTGCGAGGCCAACATCCACAACCTCCTCGTCCGCGCCATCTCGTCCGACTTTCACGCGATCCTTTTCGAACTTGAATTGCGCGACTTGGCTCAGCTCAACGACGTGCTGTCGACCTTGAAACGCACGCAGGGCCTATCCAAAGTGCATCGCGCTTCGATCTCCGAGGCCAGCGCCTTCTCCGCCGTCGAGCTCGGCGCCGACTTCACCCGCGCCGCCCATTACGAGGAGCAGGCATGACGACCGACGAAGTGCTTGCGATCTTCCGTCAGTGCGGGGCGATTCTCGAAGGCCACTTCATTCTGTCGTCGGGGCTGCACTCGCCGCTGTTTTTCCAGAAGGCATTGGTCTTCATGCACCCCGGCGAGACCGAGATTTTGTGCCGGGCACTGGCGGCCAAAATACGAGTGGCAGAAGTTCATGGAATACGCGCATACGAACACGGAATAACCACCGTGGTTGCACCCGCGGTGGGCGGAATTATCGTCGGTTACGAGACCGCCCGGCACCTCGGAATTCCGGCCATCTACACCGAGCGCGTCGACGGAATCTTCCAGTTGCGGCGGGGGTTTAGCCTCGCCAATGGAGAGAAAGTCATCGTCGTCGAAGATGTCGTGACGACCGGCGTCTCCATTCGAGAATGTATCAAATGCATCAAGGACTTGGGCGCCGATCCGGTGGCCGCTGCCTGCCTGCTCGACCGCTCGGCGGGCGAGGCCGATATCGGCATCCCATTGATTTCATTAGCTGAATTGAGGGTGCCGGCCTATCCCAGCGACGCCCTGCCACCGGCGCTCGCCGCCATCCCGGCGGTCAAGCCCGGCAGCAGAGGTCTCTCATAAACCCCTGAAATGATTATCGGATTGGGCAGTGACATCTGCGAAATTTCCCGCCTCGAGCGGGTCCTCGCCCGCTATGGCGACCGCTTCACCCACCGCTGCTTCACCGAGATCGAGCGCCAGAAATCCGACAATCGTCGAGCAAGATCAGCATCTTACGCCAAGCGCTTCGCCGCCAAGGAAGCCTGCGCCAAGGCGCTGGGGACCGGTATGTCCTGGGGCGTCTATTGGCGCGACATGGGGGTCGTCAATCTCCCCTCCGGCAAGCCGACGATGGAGCTAAAAGGCGGGGCGGCAAAGGCACTTGGGCGGCTTCTGCCAAAGGGCCACCGCGCCCACATCCACGTCACAATCACCGACGACAAGGGTCTCGCGCAGGCGTTCGTCATCATCGAGGCGCGCCCTGTTGACCCGACCGAGACAAGCGCCTAACCACGACCTGCCACTCAAACCCCCGGGATTCCTCACATGGCCGCCACCGACGAGAAGGCGAAGAAAAGCCCGCAGGCTCTGCCCGTCCGCAGGAGGAGGAGCGAGTTCCGCGAGACCGTCGTGGTGTTGCTGCAGGCGCTGCTGATCGCGCTCGTCTTCCGCAGCTTCATCTACCAGCCGTTCTCGATCCCGACCGCCTCGATGCAGTCGAACCTGATGATCGGCGACTACATCCTCGCCTCGAAATTCTCCTACGGTTTCGGCCGTTATTCGCTCCCCCTTGGGATCGTCCCGTTCCGCGGCCGGATATTCGGCAGCTCGCCGCAGCGCGGCGACATCGCGGTGTTCCGCCCGGTGCCGCAAACCGAGAATTACGTCAAGCGCGTCATCGGCCTGCCCGGCGACCGCATCCAGATGATCGGCGGCATCCTCAACATCAACGGCATCCCGGTGACTCGCGAAAATGCCGGCCGCGGCACCGACACCGACAGTTTTGGCACGACGCTGCCGGTGCTGCTCTATCGCGAGACCTTGCCCAATGGCGTCAGCTACATCATCCAGGAAATCTCCGACTCCGCCGGGCTCGACGACACCACTGAATATGTCGTCCCCGCCGGCCACTATTTCATGATGGGCGACAACCGCGACCGCTCCGCCGACAGCCGTGTCCTGACCGCGGTCGGCTATGTTCCCTTCGACAATTTCCTCGGGAAGGCGGAAGTCAGGTTCTTCTCAATCAAGGACAACCAGAATCCCTGGTTCTTCTGGACCTGGCCGGGCGAAGTGCGCTGGGACCGGATGTTCCAGTCCGTCTATGAGTGATGAAGCGGGCTAAACCCGATCGCAGCGCGCTCGAGGCCGCGCTCGGCCATTCCTTTGCCGACCGGGCGCTGCTGGAGCGCGCTTTGACTCATACCAGCGCGATCGCGCCCTCCAAGCGGGTCGCGCAATCTTATCAAAGGCTCGAATTCCTCGGCGACCGGGTGCTGGGCCTCGTCGTCGCCGAGGTTGTGTTCGCCGCTTTTCAATCGGCCACCGAAGGCGATCTCAGCAAGATCCTGCATGTGGCGGTTAGCAAGCAGAGCTGCTCCGTGGTTGCCCGCGAACTCGGGCTCGGCCGGTACATCCGGTTGGGCGCCAGCGAAGCACGCACCGGGGGAGCCGAAAAGGACGCGATCCTCGCCGATGCCCTGGAAGGGCTGATCGGGGCGATCTATCTCGACGGCGGGCTCGAAGCGGCGCGGCGCTTCATTGGGGAGGAATTCGCCGGCTGGCTTTCGGGGGGCGTCCCGGATCGCGGCGACGCCAAAACGACACTGCAGGAATGGGCCCAGTCTCAAGGCCTCGAGCCGCCGGCCTATGACCAGAAGGCGCGCATGGGTCCGGACCATGCGCCCGAATTCACCATCGAGGTGAGCCTGCCCGGCTATACCCCGCTCACCGCTCAAGGCCGCTCGAAGAAGCACGCGGAAAATGCCGCTGCCCGCGAATTCCTGTTGCGCGAAAAAGTCTGGAAGCGCGCCCCGTGAGCGATGCCGCCGCCGGCACGAGGTGCGGTTTCGTGGCGCTGGTCGGCGCGCCAAATGCCGGCAAGTCGACGCTCCTCAATGCGCTGGTCGGCGCCAAAGTCTCGATCGTCACCCACAAGCCGCAAACCACCCGGATGCGCATCCGCGGGGTTGCGACGCTCGATCGATCCCAGATCGTCTTCGTCGATACGCCCGGCATTTTTGCGCCGAAGCGCCGGCTCGACCGGGCGATGGTTTCCGCGGCCTGGGCCGGAGCAGGAGAGGCCGATCTCATCGCGCTGATCGTCGATGTTCGGACGGGCATGACCGAAGAACTCGATAGTCTGGTCGGCGGCCTCGCCAAACTCACCCCGCCGAAGAGCCTCGTGCTCAACAAGATCGACGCGGTCAACCACGAAAGCCTGCTGGGCCTCGCCGCCGAACTCAACCGGCACCTCGCCTTCACCCGCACTTTCATGATCTCGGCGCTGAAAGGAAACGGGGTCGGCGACTTTCTTGCTTATTGCGCCGCCGAAGTGCCGGCCGGCCCCTGGCATTTCCCCGAGGATCAGCTGACCGACCTGTCGTTGGCGCTCACCGCCGCCGAAGTCACCCGCGAAAAACTGTTCCTTAGAACCCACGAGGAAATTCCCTACGCCGCGACCGTCGAGCCCGAGCGTTTCGAGGTGCAGCCCGACGGCTCCTACCATATCAATCAGGTGATCACGGTCACCCGCGAGGCCCACAAGAAGATCGTCGTCGGCAAGGGCGGCCAGACGATCAAGGCGATCGGCGCCGACGCCCGCAAGGAGCTCGCCGATATGTTCGGTGTGCCGGTTCATCTGTTTCTTTTCGTCAAGATCCGCGAGAAATGGGCCGACGATCCCGGCCGCTACTCAGACATGGGGCTGGAGTTTCCGCGTTAACCTCACATGCAATGGTCCTCTGACGCCCTCATCATCGGCACCCGCAAGCATGGCGAGACCTCGCTTATTCTCGAAGTCATGACCGAAGAGCGCGGCCGGCACATGGGGCTGGTGCGGGGCGGGCGCTCGCGGCGCTTCAAGGCCGTGCTGCAGCCCGGCAATTCAGTCCAGGTCAATTGGCGCGCGCGGCTCGACGAGCATCTCGGGGCCTTCACCGTCGAGCCGCTCGTCGCCCGCGCCGCGGCGCTGATGGAGAACCGCCGCAAGCTCCATCTCAGCCTGCTCGTCTGCGAGCATCTGCGGCTGCTGCCCGAGCGCGATCCGCATCCGCGCCTCTATGCCGAGGCGCTGGCTTTGATCGACAACGGCGGGGACCCGGTCGCGCTCGGCGCCGCGCTCGCGCGTT
The DNA here is from genome assembly GCA_040881985.1 of Cucumibacter sp. Lineage (GTDB taxonomy): Bacteria > Pseudomonadota > Alphaproteobacteria > Rhizobiales > Devosiaceae > JBBECE01. The sequence continues at coordinate 80,382 of JBBECE010000024.1, read as the reverse complement.
TCGAACTCCACCTCCTCGACGATCTCGGCTTCGGCCTCGACCTGTCGAGCTGCGCCGCGACCGGCGCCAATGACAATCTGATCTATGTCTCGCCGCGCTCGGGCCGTGCCGTCTCGGCCGCCGCTGGCGAACCCTACAAAGACAAACTCTTGCACCTGCCGGCCTTCCTGATCGGGGGTGACCGGCCCGACGCGCTGAGCGTCGCCGCAGGACTGCGGCTCACCGGCCACTTCCTCGCCGACCATGTCTGGAAGCCCCGCACCATCGTGCCGCCGCCGACGCGCGACAGCCTGATCGCGACGCTTCTATAATCGCCTGCGATTCGGCTGAGAGGCGAGACGAGCATGGCCAAGGCGGCGACCCGTGACCGAAAACCCGACGACGTCCAGATCGTCGATCTGCGCCAGGCGCTCGAGGAGCGCTATCTGCAATATGCGCTCTCGACCATCACGCAACGGGCGCTGCCCGACGCCCGCGACGGGCTGAAGCCCGTCCATCGCCGCATCCTTCACGCCATGCGGCTGCTGCATCTCGATCCGGGCGAGGGCTACAAGAAGTCGGCGCGCGTCGTCGGCGACGTCATTGGCAAGTTCCATCCGCATGGCGAGCAATCGGTCTATGACGCGCTGGTTCGCCTAGCCCAGGATTTCGCCGCACGTTATCCGCTCGTCGACGGGCAGGGCAATTTCGGCAATATCGACGGTGACGGCGCCGCCGCCCAGCGTTACACCGAGGCGCGGCTTACAGATGTGGCGGCGCGGCTGCTTGAAGGCATTGCCGAGAACGCCGTCGATTTCCGCCTTACTTACGACGGCGATGAGGAGGAGCCGCTGGTCCTGCCGGCGAACTTTCCCAATCTCCTCGCCAACGGCTCCTCCGGTATCGCGGTCGGCATGGCGACCTCGATCCCGCCGCACAATGTTGCCGAACTCTGCGAGGCGGCGCTGCATCTCATCAATTCGCCCAAGGCAAAGTCCAGCGAGCTTGTCCAGTTCGTCAAGGGCCCCGACTTCCCGACCGGCGGCGTCCTGGTCGAGAATCGCGCTGCGATCGTTGAGGCCTACGAGACCGGCCGCGGCGGTTTTCGCCTCCGCGCCCGCTGGGCGCGCGAAGACACCGGCAACGGCACATACCAGATCGTCGTCACCGAAATCCCCTATCAGGTGCCGAAGTCGCGGCTTGTCGAAAAGATCGCCGAGCTCCTGCTCAACAAGAAGCTGACGCTTCTCAAGGATGTCCGCGACGAATCCGCCGAGGACGTGCGCCTGGTGCTCGAGCCGAGGAGCCGCGCCGTCGATCCCGTTCTCTTGATGGAATCGCTCTTCAAGCTGACCGATCTCGAAACCCGCTTTCCGCTCAATATGAACGTCCTCGACCGCGGCACGGTGCCAAAGGTGATGAGCCTCGCCGAGGCGCTGAAGGCGTGGCTCGGACACCGCAAGATCGTGCTGGTTCGGCGCACCGAACACCGGCTGGCAGCGATCGCCCGCCGGCTCGAAGTCCTCGGCGGCTATCTCGTCGCCTATCTCAATCTCGACGCGGTCATCAAGATCATCCGCGAGGCGGACGAGCCGAAAAAAGTGATGATGAAGCGATTCAAAATCACCGACAATCAGGCCGAGGCGATCCTCAACATGCGGCTGAGGGCCCTGCGCAAGCTCGAGGAGATCGAGATCCGCACCGAGCACAATGGCCTGACCGTCGAAGAGGAGAAGCTGCAAAAGCTCCTCGGCGCGCCAAAACGCCAATGGGGCGCCATCTCCGCCGAAATCCAGGACTTGAAGCAGGCCTATGGACCCAAGACCCCGCTCGGCGCCCGCCGCACCACGTTCGGAGAGGCCCCCGATGCCGATCTCGCCGACATCGAGGCCGCGATGATCGAGCGCGAGCCGATTACCGTGGTCCTGAGCGAAAAGGGATGGATCAGGGCGCTCAGGGGCCATAGCGAAGACATCGCCAACCTCGTCTTCAAGTCCGATGACCGGCTGAAGCTGTTCCTGCATGCCCAGACGACCGACAAGCTTCTGCTGCTTTCGACTGCCGGCAAAGTCTTCACGCTTGGCGCCGACCGGCTGCCCGGGGGCCGCGGCAACGGCGAGCCGGTCCGCATCATGCTCGACATGGAGGAGGGCTCCGACGTGGTTGATCTCGTTGTCCATACGCCGGGGGCGAAACGCCTCATCGTCTCCGACCGGGGCGACGGGTTCCTCGTCGCCGAGGACGAACTCATCGCCAACACCCGCAAGGGCAAGCAGGTTCTCAACGTCAAATCGCCGTCGGAAGCCCGCGCCATCGTGCCCGCCATCGGCGACCGCGTCGCCGTCATCGGCACCAACCGGAAGCTCCTGATCTTCCGCTTGAAGGATTTGCCGGAAATGGCGCGCGGCAAAGGCGTTCGCCTGCAAAAGTACGCCAAGGGCGGCGCCCTCGCCGACGTCAGCGTCTTTTCCGGCAGGGAAGGGCTCAGTTGGACCGACACTTCCGGGCGCGTCTTCGTCAAGCCGATGGCGGAACTGGCCGACTGGGTCGGCGAACGGGCTCAGGCCGGCCGCCTGCCGCCGGCGGGCTTTCCCCGCAACAACCGTTTCCGCGCCTGATCCCTAGTCGACCGAAAAATCGACGACGACCGGGAAATGATCCGAGCCGCCGGACGAGGCGCTGCGCTCGACGTCGAGAACCCAGATCCCGCCGCGGACCATCACCTGGTCGAGCGGCAAAAAGAGCGGCAGGTCGACAGGTGATCCATGGAAGAATTCGGCCGGCCAGGTCGGCAGCAACCGCGTCTCCCGCGTCAATCCGTTCTCGCGGGTAAAGGTGCGTAGCGCCTGCGAGAATGGGGTCGAGTTGAAATCGCCCGCGATGAGCAACGGGCCGGGCACCGCGCTCGCCGCCTGGCTTAGTTCGGCCATTTGCAGCATCTGCCGCTCGGACGGGTAGGGCCAATCGAGGTGCGTCGTCATCACCGTGAAGACGCGTCCGCCGGAATCGGTCAGGCGAACCGAGATCCGCGCCACCCGTCCGCCCTCTCCGGGGAGGTCGGTGCAGGCATGGCCGGGCGCGACCCTAAACGGGGTTTTCGAAAACAGCGCGATGAAAGCACGCTGCCCGCCCCGACAGCGGATCGAATAGGGAAAAATGGCCTCGAATAGTCCGTCGAGCTCGGGGCGGAAATCGAGCCAATATTCCTGGACCAGCAAGATGTCGGGATCAGTTGCGATGACCGGTTCGATCACCCGGCTCAGCTGCCGGTTGTTGGCGTAGATGTTGAACGTCATCAGCCGGATGACCGGCCGGTCGGCGAGCGGCGCCGGCCGCGGCGCCATCGTGGCGACGAATTCCGGCGCCGTCACCGTCACCGAAGCAAGGAATCCGGTCGCCGCGAGGCTGACAACGATACCGCGCAGCGGTTGCCGCCGCAACACCGCGAGCCCCAACAGCAGCCCAACGAACGTCAGCGGCAATAGGGCAAGCTGGACGTGGTTGAATAGATCGAGCGCCGGCCAGACTACGCCCAAGAGGCCCGCGATCGCCCCAAGCGCCCCGAGCACGGTCAGCGCCCCGGCGCCGAAGACGATCAACCGCCAAAGCAATTTGAAGATCAATCCGGCCGTCCCGTCAGAGAGGCGGTGGGGCTCTCAGTCGGCCCGGCGCCAGCGCTGGCCGCCCACCAGTGTCTCGAGCGGCCTGAACGACCCCTTGTACGCCATTTTGGGCGAATCCTTGACCCAGTAGCCCAAATACACATGCGGCAGGCCCGCGGCGCGGGCCCGCTCGACATGATCGAGAATCATCAAGCTGCCGAGGCTGCGGCCCTTGAGGTCCGGATCGAAGAAGGAATAGACCATCGACAGCCCATCCGGCAGCACGTCGGTCAGCGCCACCCCGACGAGCCGGCTCGTGCCGTCGGGCTGGCCGATCGCATATTCGACCACCAGCGATTGCACGGGCGTGTCCTCGACCATGAATTCGTAGTCGAGGAAAGACATCGTGGTCATCCCGCCGAAGGCATGCCGGGCGTAGAGATAGCGCTTGAACAGGTCGTATTGGGCGACGCTCGCCTGCGGAAATGTTTCCGAGGAGGCGACGTCGGCGTTGCGCCTGGCGATCCGGCGCTGCGTCCGGCTCGGCGAAAACTCGGTGACCAGCAGGCGCGCCGACTCGCAGGCCGAGCAACCCTCGCAGGCGGGCCGGTAGATGATGTTCTGGCTGCGCCGGAACCCGTGTTGGGCGAGCAGCGCATGCATTGCCACGGCGCGCCGTCCGCTCAAATGGGTGAAGAGCTTGCGCTCCATTCTGCCCTCGAGATAGGGGCAGGGCATCGGCGCGGTGAGATAGAATTGGGCCTGTTCGGGTTTCTGTTGGGTCATCAGGGCACCGGCTGCGCCGCCGAGTCTAGACTCCGCACCCTCAGGGCGCAACCAAGCAGAGATCGACCGACGCGGCGCTTCCCGAACCGGTCGTACTTACGTGTAGCGCCGCTGTTCCCGGCGGGACATTGGATGGTCGGGCGCTTCCGCGTTCCAGTGCCGCTCCATCGGCGAGCGCCGCACCATCAGCGTGCCGACGATGAGGTCGTGCATCAGTTGGCGGCGGGCGGTGAAGAGACCCAGCAGCAGCAGCGGCCAGAACGCCCAGATGGTCACCCAGAAGACCAGCGGATGCAGGATCGCCCGCATCCCGTCGAGCGGTTTGGTCCGGGTCGGGGTGAGCACGACATCCATCGCCTTCATGCCGGGGGTTGCCCGCATCGGCGAGCCAAGCGTTGTGGCGTAGTAGAAGACGATTACCGCCGGCACCAGAACGAAGTAGCCGAGCCAGGCGATGCCCAGCGTCAGCACGCCGGCGATCGCCAGGACCACCGCGGCGATCGAGATCAGCACCGTCATCAGCACGGTGTCGATGACGAACGCCATCACCCGGCGAGTCAGCAACCCGTCGAACAGTTCGGGCGCGGCCGCCGGATCGGGAAGGTCGTCGCGCACCACCCAGCCAAACACATTCTCGGCCATTTGAGCCTCCACACTGCGTCCTTCAGATAGGCAGTTCAGGCCCGGCGACAAGGGCGGGGCGAGGCAAAGTCGGTGGGGAGTTCATCCCCCCAAAAAAGAGAACGCGCCGGCAGGGCGGCGCGTTCTTCCGTATAGACCGTTGACGGACTTACCGGATGCCCGCCTCGATCAGGGGTACCAGTGCGTCTATCGACTCCGGCGTGACAGCGCCGGCGCCGGTGTTGATGTTCAGGCCCGGCATTTTGTATTTCGAGGTCAGCACGCACTGCAGGACCGGCAAGAAGCCTTGCAGGTAGAGGAGCTGGTCGAGCGTCGCCGAGACATAGCCCGATTTCAGACCGTCGATTGTCGAAGGAGCGAGGTCGATGCCGCCGACGATGATGTCGCCTGGCTGCTTTCCAGCCTTGGTCAGGATCTCAGCCATCATGCCGGTGATCGAGCCGTGCTGGGTGCCGATCGCCTTCAGATTGGGGTGAGCCTGAATGTAGGCAGTCAAGAACGGTATCGCCAGGCTCGCGTCGCTGTTGATTTCCTGCGAGATGTCGAGGCGCTCGACCGTCAGGCCGGCCGCTTCGAGGGTATCCGCGAGGCCGGTCTCCGACTTGCTGCGTTCGGCCTGGCTGAACGGTCCATAGACCATCGCCTCGTCTCCCGCCTTGAGGCCCTGGGCGAGCATGTAGTTGGCGGTGATCTGGCCGCCGACATAAAGATCGACACCGGCGTAGCCCATGCCTCTGGTGCCGAACTCGTCTTGCAGGTCGGTCATCGGCGAGTTGCCGACAGTGACGATGATGCCCTGGCCGACGGCCTGAGCAACCAGATCATGGAACGCGGTCGAGCCCGGATGGCCCATGATCTCGATGCAAGTCGGGCTTGCGGCGACCGCATCCTTGAACTGGTTGATCATCGTCTCTGGCGCCCATGCGGAGAATTGCGCCCTGAGGTCAACGCCGAATGCGGCGGCGGCCTGTGTGGCGCCGGTTTGGCGGGCAAGCGTGGCGCCGTCGCCGGCGTTGCCGCCCATCTGCATGTACATGGTGATGCCCTCACCGATCATCTGGGCAGAGGCCGGACCGGCCCCGCCGAGCAGCGCCGCTGCGGCCGCCCCCGCCAACAGGAATTTACTCATACGCATTTTGGTTCCTCCCTTGCTTTAACGCGCGTCGCCTTCCCCCATTTTGGCGGAAGATGCAGCGCTATGTTCGGCCGCTTTCTTGCGGCCGAAGTTCTGCGTGCCCCGCAGGCGCGCGAAGAAGGCGCGTCGCCGCTGAGGCTCGTCGACATTGAGATAGAAAATGATCGCGACCAAAAACACCAGTCCGCGAACCGTGTTGACCCAGGCGCCGGTAAGGCCGGTCGCAACGAGGCCGGGCTCGACGATGGCGATGATGAAGCAGCCGAATATCGTGCCGACGATCGTGGCTCGGCCGCCGAAAATCGAGGTCCCGCCGATCAGCACCGAGGCGATCGCGATCAGCAGGTAACCTTGGCCCTGATTGCCGAAATAGTTCTTGTTCTCCAACGTCAGGAAGATCGCGGCGATTGAAGCCAGGGTTCCCATCAGGACAAACAGTTTGATCTTTTCGCGGTCGACATCGATGCCGACAACACGCGACACTTCGTTGGAATCGCCGATGAACAATATGTGCTCGCCGAACCGGTGGCGTTTGAGAACGACCCAAAGCACTACGACGGCAATCGCAGTCCACAGCGACTGGATTGGAATTTGTTGCACCCAATCGGCACTACCGGTGCCCGCGAAAGGCCGGCCAACAAGCCATTGCCAGACCTGGCTCTCTTCGGCGCCGCGCATCGCATAGGACTTGCCTCCCGACAGTACCGCCGCCATGCCGTACCAAAAGAACTGCGTACCGAGGGTGGCAATGAACGAAGGGATGCCGACCTTGGCGACCAGCAGCCCGTTGATGAAGCCGACCAGCATGCCGGAGGCAATGGCCAGCACCACAGCCAGCCAGCCGAGCTGGTATTCCTTGAAAAGAACCGCGAAAATAAATCCCGAAAAGCCGAGAATCGCGGGGAAGCAAAGGTCGATTTCGCCAGCGCCGATCACGAAAGTGAGGCCGACCGCCAGAAGAATCACCGGAGGCAGGGTCGAAAGGAATGTCGTGTATTGGAACGGCCGCAGGAAAACGTTCGGCGCCAAGTACATGAACAGCGCCAGAAGCAACACGAAGACCAATATGATTGGCAGGCCTTCGATCCGATTGAGCAAGGGCGGGGCGGTTTGCTTGGCCATCGTGTTTCGCCGCCTCAAGCCCCGTGCTGCAATTCGATCAGGAATTCCGTCAGCTCGATCACCGACATGTTTTTCGGCACCGTCTCGCTGACGATCCGGCCACGGTCGAGAATTATCAGGCGGTCGGCGACCTCGTGGACGTGCGCGAGATTGTGCTCGATGTAGATGCAAGCGCGGCCCGAACTCTTGATTCGTCGTACGAAATCAATGACTTTGCGTACTTCGGCGACGCCCAGCGCGGCGGTTGGCTCGTCGAGGACGATGAGGTCGGCATTGTAGTGCATGGCCCGCCCGATGGCGATGCCCTGACGCTCGCCGCCGGAAAGGTGCGCGACCGTCGAATCGACGGTAATTCCTGTGCCCCGAAAGCCGATGACATTGGTCAGAATGTCGTTGGCGATCTGTTTCTCTTGTTTGATGTCGATAAAGCCGAAGCGATTGACGATCTGCCGGCCGACGAAGAAATTGCGCCATAGCGGCTGCTTGTCGGCAAGCGAGCGGTCCTGATAGACCGTCTCGATGGAAAGATCATGCGCCATCCGGACTGAATATTCGGACGGATCTACTTCGGCGTCGCGAATGAAGATGCGCCCCGAAGTTGGTGGTATGACGCCGGTCATCACCTTGATCAGCGTCGATTTGCCGGCGCCGTTATCGCCGATCAGGCCGATGATTTCGTTGCGATCGATGGCCAGGGAAATGTCGCGCAGGGCATGCACCGCACCGAAGTATTTCTGAACGTTCTCCAACCGCACAATGTGCCGGTAGGACCCGTCTGAAGAAGCAACTTCTTCGCCGGCCGGTTCTGGCAAGCTTTCCTCCCCATGCGCATCGGTTGAGCCGATACAATTTTGACGACGTTTGTATGCCATTGGACCACCGCGTCAAGGCGAGCCGCCGCCTCACCTCGCACGCACAGACAACACCGCTCTACCGGTTCAGCGCCCGCGCCGCCTCAAGGGCGAAGTAAGTGAGGATGCCGGCGCACCCGGCCCGCTTGAACGCCAGAAGGCTTTCAAGGATCGCCGCCTGCCGGTCGAAGGCACCCGCCTTTGCCGCGAACGCAATCATCGCGTACTCGCCCGAGACCTGGTAGGCGAAGACCGGTACGCCGAACTCGGCTTTGACCTCGCCGATAATGTCGAGATACGGCAGGCCGGGCTTCACCATCACCATGTCGGCGCCCTCCTCGATATCCGCGGCGACCTCGCGCAGCGCTTCTTCGCGATTGGCGATGTCGAGCTGATAAGTCAGCTTGTCGCCCTTCAGGCGCTTGCCCGAGCCGACCGCCTCGCGGAAAGGCCCGTAAAACACCGAAGCGAACTTCGCCGCATAGCTCATGATCAGCGTTTGCTCGTGCCCCTCGGCATCGAGCGCGCGGCGGATCGCGCCGACCCGCCCGTCCATCATGTCGGAGGGTGCGATGATGTCGGCGCCAGCCTTCGCCTGGACCAGCGCCACCTTGACCATCACCTCGACGGTCTCGTCATTGAGCACCACGCCGCCGCGCACCAGCCCGTCCTGCCCGTCGCTCGAATATTCGTCGAGCGCGGTATCGGCGATGAGCCCGATTTCGGGCACCGCCGATTTGATCGCGCTCAGCGCCCGGCACATCAGATTGTCGGGATTGCAGGCCTCGGCGGCCGTCTCGGTTCGCAGCCGGTCCGGCGTATTGGGAAAAAGCGCCAGCGCCGGAATCCCCTCGGCGCGCGCCGCCTTCGCCGCCGCTACCGCAAGATCGATCGTCAGCCGCTCGACTCCCGGCATGGTCCTGATCGAAGAGCGCGAATTCTTGCCTTCTTCGATAAAAATCGGCCAGACGAGATCGTGCGCGGTCAGGACGGTCTCACGCACCAGTTCCCTGATCCAGCCGGCTTGCCTGAGCCGCCTGGGCCGACGGCCTTCGAGGAAGCTCATGTCGTGGCGCGGCAGCGCCCTTTTGGCCATTGGTAACCCTCGGGGTTTAGAGTGGGTCTCTGTAGCAGGCGGCCGGGCCGCTTGAAAGCGCGCGGCTGGATCGGCGTCAACGGGTCCAACCCTTGTCCGCGCGCTCCGGAGCCTATATCGCAGCCCGGATGCGGAGATTTGGATGAGCCTCAGCGCCGCCCCGATCGCGCCCTATGCGCGTCTCATTGCGGTGATCACCCTCGGCCACGGGCTGATCGATTGCGGGCGGCTGCTCGGTTTGCCGGGCGGGGGCGACAGTCCCGTTGCCGCCTACGGCCCGATTGCCTTCTGGGCGCTCGCCGCTTTCGTACTGATGCGGCTTTTCGCGGCGGTCGGGCTTTGGGGCTATGCGACCTGGGGGGCGGTTTTGGTGATCGCCGCCAATGGCGGGGAGTTGCTGTTCTCTCTACTTCGCCCCAATTGGGTCAGCGTCGGCATCGTCGGTTTCGCCATTCGCTTGCTGATGCTGCTCGCCAGCGTCTTGCTCTTGGCCTTCCAAAGATACCTTGCCCGGATGCATGCGAACGAATTGTAAGGGTTAGGGAATCGTCACCTCCGGTTACACATTGGAAAGCCAATTTTCCTCTTTTTTTCAGTAAGATAAAGTTAAGTCTGATTCTTAAGTCGATCTTGTGCGAGCCCTCCTAGTTTGCCCCCTAGACGCGAGCAAATCGCGCAGGGACAACAGTGAGGCAAAAATGGGTATGACACCGATTGCCGTTCAGGCGGCAGTGCTGGACAAGCAGGAAGGGCTGAAGCCCCGCTACCTCGAAGCGGTCGCCCGCGTCGAACGCCTGCATCGCCGGCTTCTCGATCTGATCAAGGACGAGTTCGATCGTATGGGGTGGGACGACATCAACCCGGTCCAGGCGATTCTGATGTTCAATATCGGAGATTCCGAATTGACCGCCGGGGAGCTCAGGACCCGCGGCTTCTATCTTGGCTCGAACGTCTCGTACAATCTCAAGAAGCTGGTCGATACCGGCTACATCCATCAGGAGCGTTCGCGCACCGACCGCAGGTCGGTCCGCATCCGCCTCACTCCCAAGGGTGAAGAGGTAGCCGAAGTCATCGACGAGCTTTACGACCGGCATCTCAAGTCGCTGGAAAAGGTCGGCGGGCTCGGCGAGGACGAATTCGACCGCCTCAACACGGCGCTCTCCCGCCTTGAGCGGTTCTGGGTCGACCAGATTCTCTACAAGCTTTAGCGCACCGGGGCCCCGGCCCCGTGGCGTTCCGACCACACTTCGGCCCCAACACCGGCGATTGCGCCGGTGTTTTGGCCGCAGCGGTCTTCGCATCTTATTGCCGCCGCAAATCGCCCCTAGCGCCTCGCTCAGGCCACGCTTCGCAAACTCGTGAGCGGGGCGGGCGCGAGTTGAACGCAACTGGCGTTGAGACGGTCGTCGACTGATGCTAGAGACCCGGACATCGGGTGCGTTCGGACCACCAGGCCAGCGGAAAGACAATGCGGCAGAGGGCAGCATCGAGAGTGATTTCGCCCCGGCATGTCGCCGGCGCTTTGCTCATGGCTGGCGCCTTGCTCGGCGGCGACGGAGCCACCTTCGCCCAGACCGACGAAGAGCTCGCTCATGCCAACACGCTGACGGCAAAGGCCGAAATCGACACTTTCGAGCCGATCCTTTCCTATGACACCGCCTACAATCTGCAGCTCGCCATCGCCCGCTACGAGCAAATCGTCGCCCAGGGCGGCTGGATCGAGGTGCCGCGTGGCATCGGCGGGCTCTATCTCGACAAGCGCGACCGCGACGTGCGGCCCTTGCGGCAGTTCCTCATCCAGACCGGCGACCTGCCTGCCGACGCCGACGACAACGATCGCCGGTTCGACGAGCAACTCGACCTTGCGGTGCGCCGCTTCCAGGCCCGGCACGGGCTCACCGTGCATGGCGGCATCGACGAGCCGACGTTTTTGGCGATGAGCGTGCCCGCCTCGGTCCGGCTCGATCAGTTGCGGATCAATCTGCAACGGGTGCAAAGCCTCGCCCCCTCGATCTCCGAGCGCTATGTCGTCGTCAACATTCCAGCCGCCCAGATCGAGTCCGTGCAGGCCGGCACCGTCGTTGGCCGTCACACCGCCGTCGTCGGCCGCATCGACCGGCAGACCCCGATCCTCGAATCGAAGATCCAGGAGATCAATTTCAATCCCTATTGGACGGTGCCGAAATCGATCATCCAGCGCGACCTGATCCGCTACATGAACGAGGATCCGGAATATCTCACCAAGTACAACATCCGCATTTTCGACGGCTCCGGCAACGAGCTGAGCCCGACCCAGATCGACTGGAACACCGACGAGGCGGTCAATTACATGTTCCGCCAGGACCCTGGCGCCGAGAACTCCCTCGGCCATGTCCGGATCAATTTCTTCAACCCCTACGACGTCTATCTGCACGATACGCCGCTCAAGTCGTTGTTCAGCGAAATCAGCCGCTTCAATTCCTCCGGCTGCGTGCGCGTCGAGGGGGTCGACGACCTGGTGCGCTGGCTCTTGACGGGCAACGAGGGCTGGACCGACGAGGCCATCCAGGCGGTCTTCCAGTCCGGCGAGCGGATGGACGTGCGGCTCAACGAGCCGGTGACGATCCTGACGACCTACATCACCGCCTGGGCCAACCGGGGCGGTTTCGTATCCTTCCGCGACGACATCTACGACTTCGACAAGACCGGCCGGCTGGCCCTCGCCGAGTAGCCGGCCGCCGCTCGGGTCCAGTCAGCCGCACCTGCCGTCGATATCGAGCCTGAAATGCTGCGCTTATTGCTGCTCAGACACGCCAAGGCCGCCGACGCCAGCGAGCGCTCGTCCGACATCGACCGCCCGCTCGCCCCGCGCGGCGAGCGCGAAGCCGCCCGCATCGGCGAGATGATGGCCGAGGCTGGGCTGATGCCCGCCCGCATCCTCTGCTCGACGGCGCTACGCACCCGCCAGACCCTCTCCCAAATGCTCCCGCCGCTGCTCGCCGCCATGCCCGACGGCGGCGACATCAAACTCGCCGGCGAGCTTTATGGGGCAGGCCGGGACTATCTGGATATCGTCAAATCCTCGGGCGGCGGCGCTCCGTCGCTGCTCCTCATCGGCCACAATCCGGCGACCCACCAGACCGCGCGCCTGCTTGCGGGCACCGGCTCGGCGGACCTCCTGGCGGAGCTTGCCGCGAAATTCCCGACCGCCGCCCTGGCGGTCCTCGACTTTGACACTGTGGACTGGACCGGGCTTGCCCCCGCGACGGGCCGGCTCACTCACTTCCTGCAGTCGAAATGATCCGAATCGCCGCCTTCGCGGGGGGCGGCAAGCCCCGGCCCCGGCCTTGCTTGGATTCGGCTCCCCGTCTGTGATAAGCCGACCGCGCAACCGGGTTGCTCCCGTCCCGTCCAGCACGAAGTCCGCGCCATGACCAGAACCGCGACCGCGCCGCGTTCTCCCTCCGCCGTCTCCCCGATGTTCTCGCGATCCCTCGCCACCGCCGATCCGGTTGTCGCCGACGCGATCGCCAGGGAACTGCATCGCCAGCAGACCGAGATCGAACTCATCGCCTCGGAAAACATCGTCTCGAAGGCCGTGCTCGAGGCCCAGGGCTCGGTGCTGACCAACAAATATGCCGAGGGCTATCCTGGCAAGCGCTACTATGGCGGCTGCCAGTTCGTCGACGTCGCCGAGAATCTGGCAATCGAACGCGCCAAACAGCTCTTCGGCTCGGCCTTCGCCAACGTCCAGCCCCATTCCGGCTCGCAGGCCAATCAGGCCGTCTTCCAGGCACTCATCAAGCCGGGCGACACCATCATGGGCATGAGCCTCGACGCCGGCGGCCACCTGACCCACGGCGCTAAGCCCAATCAGTCGGGCAAGTGGTTCCGCTCGATCCAGTATGGCGTGCGCCCGCAGGACGGGCTCTGCGACATGGACCAGGTCGCGAGCCTCGCCCGCGAGCACCGCCCGGCGCTGCTGATCGCCGGCTATTCGGCCTATGCCCGCATCCTCGACTGGGCCGCCTTCCGCGCCATCGCCGACGAGGTCGGGGCCTATTTCATGGTCGACATGGCCCATATCGCCGGGCTCGTCGCGACCGGCCTGCATCCGAGCCCGATCCCGCACGCCCATGTGACGACCACGACCACCCACAAAACCCTGCGCGGTCCCCGCGGAGGGATGGTTCTCACCAACGACGAGGAGATCGCCAAAAAGATCAATTCGGCGATCTTCCCCGGCATCCAGGGCGGACCGCTGATGCATGTGATCGCCGCCAAAGCCGTCGCCTTTGGCGAGGCGCTCACCCCCGAATTCAAGCTCTATTGCCGGCAGGTCGTCGCCAATGCGAAAGTGCTCGCCGAAACACTTCTCAAGGGCGGCCTCGATCTCGTTACCGGCGGAACCGACAACCATCTGATACTGGTCGATCTCCGGCCGAAAAAGCTGACCGGCAAGAGCGCCGAAGCCGCGCTCGAGCGCGCCGGCATCACCTGCAACAAGAACGCCATTCCCTTCGATCCCGAAAAACCTTCCGTCGCCTCAGGCCTCAGGATCGGCACTCCGGCCGCCACCTCGCGCGGCTTCCGCGAGGCCGAGTTCCGAACCGTTGGCGAGTTCATCGTCGAGGTGCTCGATGGGCTGGCGCAGAATGGCGAGGCGGGCAACGGCCGCGTCGAAGCCGCCGTTCTCGCCCGCGTCCGTACCCTCACCGCCGCCTTCCCGATCTATTGGTGAGGGCGGGCTAGGAGAGGGCGATGCGCTGCCCCTATTGCGGGAACGACGACACCCAAGTCAAGGATTCCCGCCCCACCGAGGATTCGAACGCCATCCGGCGCCGCCGCCTCTGCGGCGCCTGCGGTGGACGGTTCACGACTTTTGAGAGGGTCCAACTGCGCGAATTGACCGTCGTCAAGAAGTCCGGCCGGAAAGTGCCCTTCGACCGCGAAAAGCTCGCCCGCTCGGTCGCCACCGCCGTCCGCAAGCGCGACATCGACCCCGAGCGCGTCGAGCGGATGATCTCGGGGGTCGTTCGCCAGCTCGAAAGTGTGGGGGAGGCCGAAGTTGCCTCCGAACAGATCGGCCAGCTCGTCATGGAAGGGCTGAAGGGCCTCGACGACGTGGCCTTTGTTCGCTTCGCGTCGGTCTACAGGAATTTCGGCAAAGCCGATGATTTCAAATCGTTTCTGTCGGAGCTCGACCGTGAGGAGAATGCCCCTTCGGACGACGGGGCGTGAGCCCGCCGACTTTGCTCGATTTGCGCCGGCTTGCCGCCGCCGATCGCATGGCGCGCCCCTTTGTCGGCACAACCGGCCGCAACCCGACCGTCGGCGCGCTGATCGTCGATCCCAGGTCGGGCATCGTGCTCGGCAGTGGCGTCACCGCCCGATCCGGCCGTCCCCATGCCGAGCCGCGGGCGCTCGCCCTGGCCGGAGCGGCGGCGCGCGGCGCGACCCTCTACGTCACGCTCGAACCGTGTCACCACACCGGGGATACCCCACCCTGCGTTGACGCGGTCATTGCCGCTGGCATTTCCCGAATTGTCACCTTCCTCGCCGACCCCGATCCGCGTACTTCCGGCAAGTCGCTTGAAAAACTCGACAAAGCCGGCATTGACGTCACCGTCGCAGATTCGGCGTCATGTCCCGTCGGGCTGCACGAGGGTTATCTCTCGCGCACTGTCAAGGGCCGTCCCTTCGTCACGGCGAAACTCGCCGTCTCCGCCGACGGCATGATCGGGCGCGAGGGCGAGCCGAACGTTCCGATCACCGGGGAGGAGTCCCTCCGCTTCACCCACGTCCTTAGGTCGCGCCATGAAGCCATTTTGATCGGTGCGGAGACCGCGCGGATCGATAACCCCCTGCTCGACGTCCGCCTCAAAGGCCTCAAGGATCGTTCGCCCTTCCGCTGGATCGCGCTTGGCCAGACGCCAGCCGATCCCGGCCTCAAGGTCTTTGCGGGGCAGGGCGCCCAGACGGGAATTATCGCCGCCGATCCCGCATCCGCCGCCGCATTGCCCGATCGTGTCGAGCGGCTGATCGTGGCGCAGGGGCCTGACGCAGGCATCGGCTGGGCCGACGCCCTCGCCAAACTGGGCGCGCGCGGCCTCCAGCACCTGCTGGTTGAAGGCGGGGCCGCGATCCTCTACTCACTTCTCAAAGCGCGCCTCGTCGACCGCTTCTATCTCCTCGAATCTGTCCGCCCCGTTGGCGCCGGCGGCATCCCGGCCTCGCCCGGGGGCGAGATCAGGTCCGCGATCGTGGCGACGGGATTGCGGGAGGCGGGCACCCGTCCGCTCGGCGCCGACCGCGTGACCGTCTTCGAAAGGCCGCTCTGATGTTCACCGGCATTGTCACCGACATCGGCACCCTCCGCGACCTCAAGATCGCCGACGACGGGCGCGAGCTGACCATCGAGTGTGTCTACGATCCCGAGACGATTCCCCTCGGCGCCTCGATCGCCTGCGACGGCGTTTGCCTCACCGTCACCGCCAGGGGGACCAAGGCGCGCCGGCACTGGTTCGGCGTCTTTGCGGGCCTCGAGACACTCGCGGTCACGACCGTCACCAGCTGGACGAAAGGCAAGCGCCTCAATCTCGAACGCTCGCTGCGCGCCGGCGATGAACTGGGCGGCCACATTGTGCAGGGCCATGTCGACGCCGTCGCGACCGTCGTTGGCCGCGAGTCGACCGGCGACCAGCTTCGCATCGACCTTGAGGCCCCCGCCGATGTCATGCCCTTCATCGCCAGGAAGGGGGCCATTGCGCTGAACGGTACTTCGCTGACCGTCAATTCGGTCGAGAGCAACGTTTTCTCCGTCCACCTGATCCCGCATACGCTTTCGGTCACCAATTGGGCGGACATCGCGGTGGGCGATAAAGTCAACCTTGAGGTCGATCCAATGGCGCGCTATGCCGCCCGCCTGATCGAATCGCTCCCCAACCTGGACCGCTCCCGTGGTTGACGCGCCAAATATCCTCATCATCGACGCCCGCTTCTACGAGGATATCGCCGACGAGCTTGTCCGCGGCGCAACCGCCGCGCTCGAAGCGGCGGGCTGCAGCATCGGCCGGCTGTCGGTGCCCGGCACTTTTGAAATTCCGGCCGCCCTGTCGCTGGCGCTCGAAGCCGCGTCCGCGGGCCTTGGCCCCGACTATGACGGCTTCGTGCTTTTGGGCTGCGTCATTCGCGGCGAGACGACCCATTACGAGGTGGTCGCCATTCAGTCCGCCCGCGCCGTCATCGACCTTTCGGTCGCCCACGGTCTCGCCCTCGGCAACGGCATCCTGACCGTCGAGAACCCCGATCAGGCATGGATCCGCGCCCGCGTCACCGAACTCGACAAGGGCGGGGACGCCGCCCGCGCCGCGCTGACAATGGTTGCGCTGAAACGCGGCCTCGGCCTCTGAGATGAAGCCTAGCCGCCCACCCCGCGACGCGGCCCAGAAACCGGCCAATCAGCGTGGCTCGGCGCGCCTTGCGGCCGTCCAGGCACTCTACCAGATGGACGTCGGCGGCGCCTCGCTCGAGGAGACGCTCGACCAGTTCACCCGTTTCCGCCTCGGCAAGGAACTCGAGGGCGACCAGTATCTGCCCGCCGATGCTGATTTCTTCCGTACCATCGTCAAGGGCGTCGTCGACCGCCAGCTCGACATCGACCCCGAGATCGACGCGTGCCTGGTGCCCGGCTGGCCCCTGACCCGTATCGACCTGACGCTCCGGGCGATTCTTCGGGCCGGTACGTTCGAGCTCGTCTTCCGCCTCGACGTCCCGGTCGGCGTCGCGATTTCCGAATACGTCGATGTCGCCCGCGCCTTTTACGAGGGCGACGAGCCCGGTATGGTCAACGCAGTCCTCGACCGCATCGCCCGCCAGAAGCGCGCCGGGGAAATGCAAGATGGAGTGACAAATGAGTGATTCAGCCCCCACCCGTGCCCCCTTCACCGCCGCCGTTTACCGCAATATCGGCCTTCTGGCCGTTGCCCAGGCCATTTCCGGCTCGAGCCAGTCGATCGTCATCGCCGTCGCCGCGCTGACCGCCATCGTCCTCGCTCCGGACCCGGCGCTCGCCACCTTGCCGATGACCGCGACCATTCTCGGCTTGGCGATTTTCGCTATACCGGCAACCCGTTTGATTTACCGGCTCGGCCGCACCCGCGGCTTTGTGCTCGGCGCATCGATCGCAGTTATCGCCGGACTTGGCGCCGGCTGGGCGGTCGCTGCCCATTCCTTCTGGCTTTTTTGCGCGGCGCTGGTCTTTGTCGGCGCGTCGGCTTCGTTCGGCCAGCAGTACCGCTTCGCCATCGCCGACAGCGTCCCGTCGAACTTGAAAGCGCGCGCCATCTCGCTGGTGCTGCTCGGTGGAGTCGCGGCTGGATTCATCGGCCCGGGACTATCGATCTTCGCCAAGGATTTCGTCGCCGGCGCCGAATATGCCGGCTCGTTCCTTGGGATCGCGGGGCTATCGACGATTGCGTTCGCGGTACTCTCCTTCACCCGTCTTGCGCCCATCCGCCGCCCCGGCAAGGGCGAGCCGCAAGGGCGCTCGACCGCCCAACTCATCCGCAGCCCTTCGGTCTTCGTCCCCGTCATCACCGGCATGTTGAGCTATTCGCTGATGACGCTGGTCATGGTCGCGGCGCCGCTTGCCATGGTGCGCATGCACGGCCATTCGCCCGCCGACGCGGCGGGCGCCATCCAGTGGCATATTGTCGCCATGTTCCTGCCCAGCCTCTTCACCGGTTCGGTTGTCGCCCGCATTGGCGCGCCGCTGACCGTCGCGATCGGCCTCTTGCTATTCGTCGGTTGCGCGCTAATTCACCTCAACGGCACCTCCGTCCTGCATTTCGACCTCGGGCTCGTGCTGCTCGGCCTCGGCTGGAATTTCGGCTTTGTCGGTTCTACCGCCATGCTCGCCACCGCCTATCGGCCCGAGGAGGCCGAGCGTGCCCAATCGCTCAACGAGCCGGTAGTCTTCGGTGCGATGGCGCTGGCCTCGATCGGCTCGGGGGTGCTGCTGCAGACGATCGGCTGGCAGTCGGTGAACGTGATGGCGATCCCGATCGCCGCGCTCGGGCTGGTGTTGCTCGCCTGGACGCGCTTGCAGGGCCGTCCGGCCCCGGCGGTGTGAAAGGCGGCAGGCCTAGCCCCCGATTCCCTGCACCGACTTCAGGATCGACTCGATGAAGGTCGTGTCGTCGCCATAGCCCGGCGTGCGGCGGGCGACGATGGTGAACACCTTGCCATCCTGCAGCGAATAGACCGCTTTGTCGCTGACCCGGCTGTTGGCGTCGAAATAGATCGCCAGCACGGTCCGCTCGGTCGGGCTGCTCAGCCCGAACGCCGTCTGCTCGACCTTGGTCTCGATGTAGTAATAGGCCAACTCGTCATCGATCGTGTTGGTCGTTTGCGGGGAGCCGAGCACGACCTCGACGAAGTCCTTGGAGACGCCGGGCCGGATCTGCTCCATTGCGCCCTCGGGAATGTCGTAGCCTTGCGTCCGGGTCTGGGTCAGCCCCAGCCCGCCGCCGCACGCCGAAAGCCCGGCCGCGGCCGCTGCCATCGCAAAGGCGAGGGCGATTGGCGCTATGGCTTGGCGAAAGTGCATCAACCAGGGTCTCCGGAAGGTACTTGCGGCGAACGGGCAAGCGACCAATATGAGGTTCGCCGGCACTGTGTAGCCGCCAAAGGCGCGCCATGGCAAGAAGCCGCTGTGAACTTCCCGCGCCGATACGGTGTTCCCGGTCCGAGGTGCTGAAGCCAAACGATGCTCGCTCTCTTCCGCAAGGACCGGTTGGCCGAGGCGGCGTTGGCCGTCTACACACCCATTGTGGCGCAATCCCGGCACCCGGGGTTCTACGCCGAATGGGGCGTTGCCGACACGCCGACCGGCCGCTTCATGATGATCAGCCTGCATATGGCGCTGGCGCTGCGCCGGCTGCGGAGCGAGCCCGAGGCCTCGCGATTCTCCCAGGCCCTGTTCGATCTGTTCTTCCGCGACATGGACCGGTCACTGCGCGAAATGGGGGTCGGGGATCTGTCGATCGGCAAGCGCATCGCCGGCATGACCGAACTCTTCTACGGGCTCCTGTCGAGCGTCGGCTCGGCCCTCGACGCTGACGACAGTTCCGGGCTCGCCGCCTCGCTCTCGCGCAACCTTTTCGACTTCGAGCCGAATGCCGCCGCGAAGCTCGCCGCCTATTGCCAAGTCCAATCGGACACGCTGGCAGCCCAGCCGGCCGGGGCCATCCTCGCCGGCGAACTGCGCTTCGAGACGCTGAAATCCGATGCCTGAAGCCTCGCTGTCTTCGCTGCTCGGCGCCCGCATCCGCATTGGCGGCTTGCGCGGCGAAGCCCGCGCGCTCGACATCGAGGCCGACGCCGGGGCCCGCCAAGCCGTTGCCGCCGAACTCGGCATCCTCGGCATCGACGGGCTCGCCGCCAACCTCAGCGTCACCCCGTTTCGCGGCGGCGTCCGGGTCACCGGGCGCGTCAACGCCGATCTCCACCAGCAGTGCGTCGTCACCCTCGAGCCCGTCGCCGAGCGGATCGGTGAGCCGGTCGACCGGGTGTTCCTGCCGGCCGAAGGAGCGACCGGCGAGCATCGCGGCGGCGGCGGCGAGGTATTCGTCGACCCCGAGGCCGACGACGAGCCGGACTGGTTCGAGGGCGAATGGCTCGACCTCGGTCCCCTCATCGTCGAAACCCTCAGCCTTGCGCTTAATCCCTATCCGCGCGCGCCCGGCGCAACCCTCGTGCCGGTCGGAGCCGGCGAGGGCGCCGGGGATGTCTCGCCGTTCGCCGCATTGAAGCGGTTGAAGCGCTCCCGGCGGGCCAAGTGAGGCGGGAAGGGGCTTGTTTTGCCCCTTTTGAACGCTAAGGTGACCCACCTCTCAGAGGCCATCCTGACCGGCCATGAATACAGAAATCCGCATTTCGGTTGATGCCATGGGCGGCGACAACGGCCCCCGGACCGTGCTTGGGGGCGCGCGCATGGCCCTCGCCGAAAGGCCCAACTCGAGGTTCATTTTCCATGGCCGCAAAGCGGAGCTTGAGCCGCTCCTCGCCGCGCTCCCCGACCTCGCTCGCGTCTCGACCGTCGTCCATTGCGAAAACGTCGTGCCGATGGGCGCCAAACCCAGCCAGGCGCTCCGCAGGGGTCGCGGCAACTCCTCCATGTGGAACACGCTGCAGACGGTCAAGGACGGGGACGCCGACGTCGCCATCTCCTGCGGCAATACCGGCGCGCTGATGGCCATGTCGACCTTTTGCCTGCGCCCCATCGAAGGCATCGCCCGGCCCGCCATCGCCGCGATCTGGCCGACGCTGCGCGCCGACACCATCGTTCTCGATGTCGGGGCGACCGTCGGCGGCGACGGCCGGCAACTCGTCGACTTCTCGATCCTCGGGGCGGCAATGGCCCGCGCCCTCTTCGACATGCGCGACCCCACCGTCGGCCTGCTCAATGTCGGGGTCGAGGAGGTCAAGGGCCTCGACGCGGTGAAGGACGCCGCCCGGTTTCTCTCCGAGGCGCGCAACGCCGGCATGACCTATTGCGGCTTCGTCGAGGGTGACGACATCGGCAAGGGCACGGTTGACGTCGTGGTCACCGAAGGATTCGCCGGCAATATCGCGCTGAAGACCGCCGAGGGGACCGCCCGGCAGGTCGGTGAGTATCTGAAAGCCGCGCTTGGCGAGACCTGGTCGTCCCGGCTCGGGGCGCTGATCGCGCGGCCGGCGCTGCTGGCTTTTCGCCGCAAGATGGATCCTCGCCGGGTCAATGGCGGGGTGTTCCTCGGCCTCAACGGCGTCGTCATCAAGAGTCACGGCTCGACCGACGAACTGGGCTTCAAGAGCGCCCTCGGCCTAGCCTACGAAATGGCCCGCAACCGGCTGATCGAGCGGATCGGGGAGGGGATGGACCGGCTCGGCCCGTTGCCCGAGCACCACGAGGAACTGGTCTCGGCCGAAGCGACGACAGCGTGAGAGCGCTTCGCTCGATCGTTCGCGGCGTCGGCAGCTATCTGCCCGAGCGGGTTTTGACCAACGACGACCTGGCGCGGATGGTCGACACTTCCGATGAATGGATTCGCCAGCGAACCGGCATCGTCGAGCGCCGCATCGCGGCCGAAGGCGAGACAACTTCAATGCTTGCCGCCAACGCCGCTCGCGCCGCCCTTGCCAGCGCCGGCATGAAGCCTTCCGGGATCGACCTCATCATCGTCGCCACCACCACCCCCGACCTGACCTTTCCGGCGACCGCCGTGCTCGTCCAGGAAAAGCTCGGCGTGACGGAAGGCTTCGCCTTCGATCTGCAAGCCGTTTGTTCGGGCTTCGTCTATGGCGTCGCCAACGCCGATTCCCTCCTCAAGAACGGCCTTGCCCGCCGCGCTCTGGTGATCGGCGCCGAAACCATTTCGCGCCTCTTGGACTGGACCGATCGTTCGACCTGCGTCTTGTTCGGCGACGGCGCCGGCGCGATCGTGCTCGAAGCCGTGCCCGAAGCCGAGGCCGGCGGTCGCGGCGTACTGGCAAGCCGGCTGCGCGCCGACGGGCGCCACTGGGACAAGCTCTACACCAAGGGCGGCCCCTCGACCTCAGGGGGGGTGGGACTCGTCCATATGGAAGGCCGCGAGGTCTTCCGCCATGCGGTAGGCATGATGTCCGATGTCGTCGAAGGCGCCTTCGCGGAGGCGGGGATCGGGGCCGCCGAGCTCGACTGGTTCGTCCCCCACCAGGCCAACCGCCGGATCATCGACGCGGCGAGCAAGCGCCTGCATATCCCGCTCGAGAAAACCGTCGTCACCGTCGACCGCCACGCCAACACCTCCGCCGCCTCGGTACCGCTGGCGCTCGACGTCGCCGTCCGTGACGGCCGGATCAAGCGCGGCGATCTGGTGATGATCGAGGCGATGGGCGGCGGCTTCACCTGGGGCGCCTCTCTCATCCGCTGGTAGAGCCCCGCCGCGTACATTGACCGTCGCCTGGCTCGCAACTAGTGTACCGGCAGTCTCGGGGCAGGCGGGGGTTGGGGCTGACCATGACCGACAAAACGGTGACGCGGGCCGATCTCAGTGAGGCTGTCTATCAGACAGTCGGGTTGTCCAGAACCGAATCGGCGGAACTTGTGGAGAGGGTCCTCGGCCTCATCAGCGACGCGCTGGTCGCCGGCCGCAACGTCAAGCTTTCCTCGTTCGGCTCGTTTCAGGTGCGCTCGAAAAACCGGCGGATCGGGCGCAATCCCAAGACCGGGGAGGAAGTCCCCATCCTGCCGCGTCGGGTTCTTGTGTTTAAGCCGTCCAATGTGTTGAAAACCAAAATCAACAAATCTATGGTCAGCTCTGGAATCAAATAGGTTTCTTGAGCCCGGCCCGTGGATAAATCTCCGGACGCTTTTCGCACCATCTCCGAGGCTGCCGTCGAGCTGGCCCTGCCGCAGCACGTGTTGCGCTTTTGGGAGACGCGGTTTTCCCAGATCAGGCCGCTGAAGCGCGGCGGCGGCCGGCGCTATTATCGCCCCGACGACGTCCTGCTGCTGCGCGGCATCCGGTTCCTGCTCTACGAGCAGGGCTTCACCATCAAAGGCGTGCAGAAAATCCTCAAGGGCACCGGGGCGCGCCACGTCATCGCCATCGGCGAAACCGGCTCGATCGAGCCGATTTCCCCGGGCGTGAGCGAGGAGGACGCGGCATTCATCTCGCCGACCGGACCCGCCAATCCGGCGATCGACCCCTGGTCGCGGGCCCGCCTCAACGAGGCGCTCAAGGAACTGCTCGAATGCAAGCGCATGCTCGAGCACGCCCGCGAAGAGGCCTGATCGGCCTTAATTCCCGTCCCGGCCGCACTTGCGCGGCCTTTCCAAACCCAATATCAAAAAGTCCATCGGGGCGTAGCGCAGCCTGGTAGCGCATCTGTCTGGGGGACAGAAGGTCGTCGGTTCAAATCCGGCCGCTCCGACCATCCCACTTACCCCGCGCGCCGCGGTTCAAGCGCTCCCCCCGGCGCAGGCGATCCAGGGAGGTCTGAAATGAAAGTCATTTTCGCCGCGCTTCTGGTGGCGCTTTTCACCGTGGCTGCACAAGCCTGTCCGGATTATAGGCTTGGCGGGAAGGGCCTAAGCTACAACGCCACCGAGCTCTACCAGTCGCATTCCTTCAAGGTGATCGCTGGCGGCGAGGAAGATCTCGAACGTTGCGATATCCGCGTGTTGAATCCGCCACCCCGATTCGCAACCGGCTACGTAACGGAATCCCCTGATTTCGAACTCGACTATTCCAGCACACGCGGTTATGCGCTTGAATTGCGCGTCGAATCCGAATGCGATGCGGTTCTCCTGGTCAATACTGGCGCGGGGAACTGGTATTTCGACGATGACGACAATGGCAATTTGGATCCGAAGATTCGACTGACTCAACCGTCGGGGGGGATCTACGACGTTTGGATTGGGACTTTCGACGGCGACGCATGTGATGCCGTACTCATTCTGGAGACCTTCTAGTTTCCGGGACCGGCCGCAAGGACTGGCACGCCGCGCGGCTCGCCGAACGGTTCCTTACCCGGTTCGGCTAGGGCAGGGCGGCTCGCTCCCGCGGCGCCGGCATCCGGTCATAGGCGGCGGTAATCCCCCAGATCAGTCCGATCAGCAGGAAAAAGTGCCGCCAATGGTCGACATCGATGATCGCCGCCTCGATCGCCATCGGAATGAAGGTCGCCACCACCGGGATCAGCGCCAGCCGGTTGGGCGAGGGGAGCGCCAGCGATTTGACGCCCCGCCACACCGTCACCGCGATAAGCCAGATCAGCGCCGCCCCGCCGACCCAGCCATAGGCGAGGAACACCTTTAGATAGGTATTGTGCGGGTCCTCGCCGATCCGGTAATGGCCGAACTCCTCCGGCCCCTGGCCGAGCGGATTGTTGAGCGCCATGATCGCGGCATAGGCCTGCCGTCCGAACCGCCCGAACGCGCCCGTGTCATAGTCCTGCACCACCTCGGCCCGGATTTCGAACAGCGACCTGATTGGCTCGAACGACAGTAGCCCCGCGACCACCAGGGCGAGCGCCGCCGTGCCCAGCCCGGCGAGCACCACCAGCCGCGCCCGCCGCCGGCCGGAGGCAACGAGGAAGAACACCAGCAGGAATTCGATGCCCGCGGTCATCGCGAAATGTCCCCAGGCCCCGCGCGAGAACGAGACGAACAGCCCGACGAAGAGGATCAGCATCGGCGCCGCGCTCGCCGCGATCTGCCGGCCATTGCCGAGGAGTATGCGCTGCAGCAGCACCGCCGCCGGATAGAGCAGGAACGGGCCGAAGACGTTCGGGTCCTTGAACGTCGCCTTCGCCCGTCCGAATTTGAGGAACACGTCTTCCCCGGGCAGGAATCCGAGATAGGCCAAAACCCCGATCGCCGAGACGATCACCGCCGCCGCGATATAGGCCGAGTTGAACAACCTGACGCGCGAGAACGGCGCCTCGGCGATGTAATTGGCCGAGACAAATGACGTCAGCAGCAGGAATAGCGTCACCGTCGAATAGAGCACCGCCTCGGAGACGGGGTTGAACCTGACCTGCGCCGCCGCGATCAGCGCCGCCGGCAAAAAGAGGATCATCGCCACGACGAGGTTGCGGGTGCGGGGATTGAGCTCGACGCCGGCGATCAGCATGAGCGCGACAACGATGACGAACAGGGCCTCGTAGGGTCCGGGCTCGATCAGCACGAACCCGCCGGAGAAGACCCAGATCGGCACCAAAACGAGCAGCGCCATCCGCGCCATGAGCGCGAGCTGGCCGCGTCCCGCGGGCGCCGCCCCGGCCGTAAAGGTGAGCGCGCTCATCGGTGTTCCCGCCTAGTAGGCGTTGCCGTTCTTGCCGAACAGCGCGAACGGGGTCATCAAGAGGATGTAGAGGTCGAGAAGGATCGACCAGTTCTCGATGTAGTAGAGGTCGTGATCGACGCGGCCCATCAGCTTTTCGAGGGTGTCGGTCTCGCCGCGCCAGCCATTGATCTGCGCCCAGCCGGTCATCCCGGGCTTCACCCGGTGGCGGGCGAAATAGCCGTCGACAGCCTCGTGATAGAGCGTGTCGGCGGCCTTGGCCTGCAAGGCATGCGGGCGCGGCCCGACGATCGAAAGCTCGCCCATCAGCACATTGAAGAGCTGCGGCAGCTCGTCGATCGAAGTCTTTCGGATGAAGCGCCCGATCGGGGTCACCCGCGGGTCGTCTCGGGTGACGAGGCTCACCGCTTCTTCGTCGGTCATGTCCACATGCATCGAGCGGAACTTGAAAATCTCGATCAACTCATTGTTGAAACCGTGCCGCTTCTGACGGAACAGCACCGGCCCATTGCTCGTCAGTTTTATAGCGAACGCCACGCCGATCATCAGCGGCGAGAGCGCTATGAGCGCGGCGATGGCCACCGTCTTGTCGAACAGCCACTTGAGGACGACGTTCCAGTCGGAGATCGGCTTGTCGATGACATCGAGCACCGGCACGCTGCCCAAATAAGAGTAGGCGCGCGACTTGAACCGCAATTTGCTCGCATGCGCCGATAGCCTGATGTCGACCGGCAGCACCCAGAGCTGTTTCAGCATCTGCAGCACCCGCGTTTCGGCGGCGAGCGGCAATGCGACGATGACGAGGTCGAGTCGCGTCCGGCGCGCGAAATCGACGAGATCGGCGACCTTGCCGAGTTTTGGATAGATGCCGACCCGCCCCGGCGAGCGCTTTTCGTCGCGGTCGTCGAAGAGACCCAGCAATTGAATGTCGTTGTAAGCCGAGGCCTCGATCGCCCCGATCAGCGCCTTGGCTTCCGTCGCGCCCCCGACAATGGCGGTGCGCCGGCGCAGTCGGCCCTCGTGCGTCCAGCGTAGCACCAGCGCCCTGAGGCCCAGCCGGAAGGCCAACAGGCACCCCGCCCCGCCGAAATACCAGCCCACCATCCAGACCCGCGAATAGGCGTCGGAGACTTTCAACGCGAAGGCGAAGGCGATCAGCGCCAGGAACACCACCGTCCAGGCGGAAAGTACTCGCCCGACCTGCTCGATCATCGTCCGGTAGGCCGAGACCTTGTGCATCCCAACCGCGTTGACCGCGACATTGAAGAGCGCGACCGTCGCGACGACGCAGGAGACATAGAGCATGTCGGCGCCGCTGCGCACATAGAAGGCGTAGAGGATCGCGCCGAGCCCGGCGAGCAGCAGCGCTTCGAGGAGCTGCGCGATCCCCGAGACGACGGCGGCGGAGAAGCCCCGCGCCTCCTCGCCGCCCGGCAAGGCTCCCGCAAAGGGCCGCACGTCAAGTGCCTGCTCGGCAAGAAGTCGAGGCTCGTGGCGGTTCATCGCATCCGTTCCGGATCGTCCGACCGGACATCTGTAGAACGGCACGAGGGGGAATGAAATTTTTGCCTTAACCGAAGGTTAACGCTGACCGAGCGCTTCTCGGTAACCGGCCTCGATCGCGGCCGCCATCGCGCCCGCCTCGAAATTGGCGCGGACGAACTCCCGCCTTTGTTTGGCCTCCGCCCGCAACGGGTCGGGCCCAGTGAGCCAGCCCCGCATTGCCTCACGCAAGGCACCGGCATCGCCCCCCGCGACCAGCCGCCGCGCCGTCGGCCCGAAGATTTCCGGAATGCCGCCGACCCTCGTCGCGATCAGCGGCTTTTGCGCCGCCGCCGCTTCGAGCACCACATAGGGCAGCGACTCCCGCCGCGACGGCACGATCACGCAGTTCCCGCGCGCAAACGCCTGCCGCGCCGGCATCGCCCCGGCGAGACTGATCTGGCCGGAAAGCCGCGACCGGACGATCCCGGTTTTAAGGGTCTCCCGGTCTGGACCATCGCCCACGACCAGCAGCCGCGGCGCCTTGCCGTTCGACTTCACGAGGCCCGTCATCGCCGCGATCAGAACATCGACGCCCTTCAGCGCCCGCAATTCGCCGACAAAGACGAAATCGAACTCGCCGGTCGAGCCGAGCGTCTCGAACTCCTCGGGCCTCAGCCCGTTATGCACGATCCTTCCGGTCGCGCCGGGCGGAGTGACCTGCGCCGCAAATGCGTCCAGCGCGAATTCGGATTCGAAAAAGATTCCCGCCGTCCGCCGCAACAGCCGCCGCTCGATGAAGGTAAACGCCGCGCCCTCGAAACTGCCCGGTGCAAAGTGCAAAACCCCGCCATGCGGCGTGTAGAAAGCCGGCACTCCCGGATTGCGTCCCACGGCGAGCCGCGCATGGAACCCGCCCTTGGCCCCGTGCCCATGCACCACGTCGATCGAAAGCGCTTCGACCAGCCGCCTGATCTTGTCTGGCGCGGAGAAGTCCGCGAGCGCGAAGAAACGTGGCATCGCAACCCGGTGAATGCCGAGCGCTGCCCGCCCCGCCAACGATTGCAGCCGCGCCTCGGTCAACCTGTCGAAGGCGATGGAATCGACGACAACGGCGACCCGGTTGCCGCGCGCCGCCAAAAGTTCGGTCAAATCGCGCACATGCCGGAACACTCCCCCGACCGGGGCGCGCAGCACCTGCAGGATATTGAGAGGCGGCGCTGTGGGCACGTCTGCGGGCATCGACCCGACCTAGAAGGCGCGTTCCTCGATGACGATCGTGTCGCCGGGATAGATCAGGAAGTCCAGCCCGACCCGCCCGCGCGCCATCTGGTCGCCCTGCTTACGGTAAATGGTCGCGGCGGTGCGGTTGGCGGTGTCGGTGTACCCGCCCGCGGTCGCAATCGCGGCGCGCACCGTCATCCCATAGACGTAAACATATTTGCCGGAGGCACTGACCGCGCCCTGGATATAGAACGGCCGGTATTCGGCGACTTCCACCGCCACGTCGGGGCTGCGGATAAAGCCCTGCGCCAGCACCGCGCCGATTCGGCTCGCTGCCTCGCGTGTCGTCAGACCCCTGACCTCGACCGAGCCGACCAGCGGCAGCGACAATTGCCCCGCATCGTCCACCTGGAAATTATTCGAGAGCTGGTCTTCCCCATAGACCGTCAGCCGCACGATATCGCCGGTGTCGAGCCGGTATGGCCCGTCGGGCTGCACGAGGTAGGTGTCCGGGGAGGTGGTGGCACAGCCGGAGAAGGCACAGAGGGCCATGAGGGCAAGAAAACGCAGCCAGCGCATGGGCGAATCCGATCGATCTCAATCGGATCATTGATCGCAGTCTATGGTTAACAAACCGCGAACGGCCGATACGCGATCTCGCAACCTGCGATGACGCCGGCGCCGCTCTTAACCGTTTGCTTACCATGATTGCCCCACAAAGGGTCTGGGTTAGTTTCGGGAGAGTCGGACCATGGCCGTGGGCGCGCCCGCCACCTATGAGGACCTGCGGATCGACATGCGGTCGCTGGCTTCGGCGCTGTGGCACCGCAAGCTGCGCATCCTGCTTGTCGCGGCACTCCTCGCGGTCGGGGCATGGGTCTTCCTCTCGACGCTGACCCCGCTTTACGAGGCGACCGCCAGTCTGCTCATCGAGGACCGCGACAACTCCTTCACCCGCGCCACCGGCGAGCCGGTCTCGATCGGGGGAGGGGCCGACGCCGCCGCCATCCAGAGCCAGATCCAGCTTGTCCAGGCGCGCGAAACCCTGCTCATGGCTATCGACGCCGAGACTCTGCGCGACGTTCCCGAACTCAATCGACCCCCGCTCGGTCTGCTCGGACAGATCGTCGGGCTCCTGGGCGGCACCCAATCGTCCGGGGCCGTGTTCACCAGCGACGACGCGCTGATCGCCGAGTTGCGCGATCGCATCGTCGTCGCCCGCGAGCGGGATTCCCGGGTGATCTCCATCGCTTTCCGCGCCGAAGACCCGGGGCTCGCCGCCCGGGTTGCCAACGCGCTCGCCCGCGCCCATGTGCAGCGCCGCGCCGATCTCCTGCTCGAAGACACCTCCGACGCGACGGTCTGGCTTCAGCGCGAGATCGAAGACCTGCGCGGCCGCGTCTCAGAGGCCGAGTCGAAGGTAGCCAATTACCGGGTCGACCACGATCTCTTCGACGGCAGCGGCGATACCTCGCTGCTGCAACAGC
Source organism: Cucumibacter sp. (assembly GCA_040881985.1). Lineage (GTDB taxonomy): Bacteria > Pseudomonadota > Alphaproteobacteria > Rhizobiales > Devosiaceae > JBBECE01. Next base: position 51,164 of record JBBECE010000024.1, on the reverse strand, counting down.
AGATGTCGGACGCCACCGCCCAGATATCCGCCGCTTCCGAGCGCCGCAACATGGTCGAAACCCAGGCCCGCCTGATCCGGGGTCTGTTGGACGCCGGCCAGCCGGTCGAAACCATCGCCGAGGTCCGCGCCTCTCCGGTCATCCAGCAGTTGGCCGAACAGAAGGCGTCGCTACAGGCGCAACGCGCCGAGCGCGCCGCCACGCTGCTCGCGAGCCATCCAGCCGTACGCGCGCTCGACGCCCAAATCGCCGAATTGACCGCCGAAATCCAGGCCGAGGGCCGCCGTATCGCCCAGGCCTTCGACTCCCAGGCGGCCCTTGAAGCCGAACACGGCCAGTCGCTGCGCGACGGGTTGGCCCGGCTCAAGATCCAGGCCTCGAGCGCCGAGATCGACGGGGTGACGCTCGCCGAACTCGACCGCGAGGCCGCCGCCGAGCGCGACCTTCTTAATGCCTTTTTGATCCGCTATCGGGAAGCTGCGGCGCGCACCAACAGCGATGCCGCCCTGCCGGATGTGCGGATCGTCTCTACCGCCGCCGAGCCCGACCTGCCGGTCTATCCGCAGAAGTCCCTGCTGGTCGCCGCGGTCGCGATGGTGACGATCGTGCTGCAGGTGGGGGCGATTCTGCTGGGCGAGCTGGCCGGCGGCACGGTGTTCGTGCCGCGCCAAAATCGCGCCGATGACGAGCGCGAGGACGACGACTACATGCGGCGTGGCAAGCAATCGAGGCGGGCGGAACCCCGGCCCGCGGACGACATCGAGGAGGCGGTCGAGCCCGCCGAAGCGGCGCCCGCGCTCGAAATTGCTGCGCCTGCCCGCAAGCTCCGGCGCAAACCTGAAGCTATTGCTGAGCCTGAAGTCGAGCCGGAACCCGAGCCGTCCTGGTTTGCCGACCGCGCCGAAATCCCCGACTTGCCCGCCGAACCGGAGCCCGTCGAAGACCCGGTGCCTGAAATCGCGGCGCCCGCCGCCATCGAGCCGCCCATCGCCGAATCCGACCCCTGGCCGGACCTGAACGCCACCCAGCTTCGCCAGGCCGAGCAGCCGCGCGATATTCGTGCCGGCCCGCCGACCTCGGGCCCGATCGCCGCGCTCGCCGCCCTTGCCGCCGGCGCTCCGGCCGAGCAGAGGCAGGCCGCCGGGCCGCCCACCGGGGACGAGCTGGACGACTTGCTCTTCGAAGCCGAACCTTTCGCGATCGGGGAAATGGACGAGCCCGGCGAGGAGCCCGAGCCCATCCCCGATGCGACCGAGGAGCCGCGAGTTTCCGCCGACCCTGCCGGCGTCCCCGAGAGCCAACCCGCCCTTGCCCGGCCGAGCGAGGAGGATTTCGACCTCCGGTGGGACGAAGCGACCCTGACCTCCGGGACGGCCCCCCCCGAAGGGCCAACGCCCCAAACCAAGCCGCAATTCGGCAAATCGGCCCAGCACATCGCAATGCATCTCGCTGCCAACAACGTGCGGCTCGCGCTCATCGCCTCAGCCGACTTGAGCCGCGAGGACCGCATCGTCGCCGGCAAGGTCGCCGTTGAACTCCTGGGGCTCGGCCATTCGGTGGCCCTGGTCGATGCCGGCGGAAGGGGCGGCGAGGTCGAGGGGCTTGGCCTCACCGACTTGACCGCCGGGCTCGCCGATTATGGCGAGGTGGTCCGCAACGTCGAGGGCGCGAACCTTTATCACGTCCCCTGGGGGCGGCAGCTTCGGCTAGACGTTCAGTCCCCGCGGATTCCAACCCTGATCGAGGCGCTCGGCGAAATCCACGACCATGTGCTCATTCTCTGCGGCCCGATGGAGCTTCCCTCAGTGCTGCCGGTCTTTGCCCGATCCGGCGTCTCGCTGGTTCTTGCCGGCAGCGCCGAGACGACCGTCGAGCAGATTGCCCGGATGAGCAACGAGGCGCGCGCCGCCGGCTACGGCCAGGTCTCGCTGGCGCGGACCGACACCTCCGAGGTTGCCTGATGCCCGGCGCCAGCCGAGCCATCGACGCCGCGCGCTGAGGCGCCATGCGCTACCTTGCTTACCGGGCGGTGTTCGAAGCCCTGGCGCTCACCGGCCTGGCGGCGATCGTCCGGCCGCTGTCGGCCTGCAAGGGCGCGATCCTGACGCTGCATCGGGTACTCCCCGGCCCGCCTGCCGAGTTCGCTCCCAACGCGATCCTGCAGGTCACCCCCGATTTTCTTGAAGCGGTGATCCTCGGCGCCCGGGCGAGGGGTCTCGACATCGTCACGCTTGAGGAAGCCGTCGCCCGAATCCGCCGTCCGACCGAGACCCGCAAGTTCGTGGTCCTGACCTTCGACGACGCCTGCCGCGATAATCTCGAACACGCGCTCCCCATCCTGCGCCGCCACGCCTGCCCCTTCACCCTTTACGTGCCGACCGGGCTTGTCGACGGGGCGAGCGAGGTCTGGTGGCAGGCGCTCGAGGACATCGTCGCCGCCCAGCGCGCTCTCGCCGTCGATTTCGGCGACGGCATCACCTATCTCGAGGCCGCCACCACCGACCAGAAGTACCGCGCCTATGAGCGCCTCTACTGGCATCTGCGCGAGATTCCCGAACCCGCCCGCGTCGCCCTCATCCGCGATCTCGCCGGCAAGTACGGACTCGACCTCGCCGCCCATTGCCGCTCGCTGATCATGGATTGGCGCGAGCTGAAAACCTTCGTCGCCGAGCCGCTCTGTACAATCGGCGCCCACACGGTCTTCCATTCCGAACTCGCCAAGCTTTCCGACAAGGACATGCGCCGCGAAATCGCCCAGTCGGTCGAAGTGTTGAAAGCCCAATACGGCATCACTCCCCGGCACCTGGCCTATCCGATCGGCTCACGCGTCGCCGCCGGACCGCGTGAATTCGCCGCCGCCCGCGAACTCGGCTTTGCGACCGCGGTCACCACCCGCCCCGGCGGCCTCTATATGGAGCACAAAGACCACCTGACCGCCCTGCCGCGCATTTCGCTCAACGGCCGTTTCCAGCACCCCCGATTCATCGAGGTCTTCCTGACCGGCGCCCTTTTTACAGCGCTGAATGGGGGCCGCCGGCTCAACATCGATTGATTCAGCCCGGCGACTGCATCCAGCGGATCGCCAGCGCCGCGGGGACGAACCAGCCGAACCCGGCGACCGCGAAGTAGGCGATCACGAGCCAGCCCGGCGCGCCGATGAACAGCGCCTCGTAGATGAGCGTGGCGCCAGCCGCCCAACTGATAATGATCGCCCCCAGCAGAGGTACTCCGATCAGTTTGCGGGTGCGCTGGCGGATAGGATTGCCTCCTGCGGCTCGGCTCGACATTGCCTATGGGCGGGCCTGGCTTTACCAGTTCGCTCCGGCATCGCCAATCGGGCAGAAAATGTGACCTCCGCCACCGAAATCATCGCGCTACCGCGCAGGGACCGCCTCCGGCCGGTCCGCCTCTGGCTCTACGGGATTGCGGTGATGGTGCTGCTGATGGTGCTGGTCGGCGGGGCGACCCGCCTCACCGATTCCGGCCTCTCGATCACCTCCTGGAAACCGGTCGCCGGGATAATCCCGCCGCTTACCCCCTCCGACTGGTCGGCCGAGTTCCAAGCCTACCAGCAGATCCCCGAATTTGAGCTCGTCAATCGCGGCATGAGCCTTGAAGAGTTCAAGACCATCTTCTGGTGGGAATGGGGCCACCGCGGCCTCGGCCGGCTGATCGGGGTGGTGTTTTTCGTGCCCTTTCTGGTGTTTCTCTGGCAGCGGCGGCTCTCCTGGAGGCTCGCCCCGGCCCTGGCGCTGCTCTTTGTCCTTGGCGGCCTGCAGGGTGCGCTCGGCTGGTGGATGGTCACCTCGGGTCTCGCCGGACGTATCGATGTCTCCCAATATCGCCTTGCCGCTCATCTTGCCGCCGCTTGCATCTTGTTCTTGGCGCTGATCTTCGTTGCCCGCCGCATTCGCCCGCCGCGGGCAGGGGGGGCGACAGCGAAAATGCGCCGGGCCTGGCCGGTCGGCATCTTCGCCGCGCTAGTCTTCGTGCAGATCGTAGCTGGTGCCTTCGTCGCCGGCCTCGACGCCGGCCTTGCCTACAACAACTGGCCCCTGATGGACGGCGCCCTGGTGCCTGACGGGCTCTTTGTCCTGTCGCCCTGGTGGGTCAATTTCTTTGAGAATGCCGCGACCGTTCAGTTGACCCATCGCCTGCTCGCCTATGTCATCGTCTTCGCCGCGTTCTGGCTCGCCATTGCGAGCTTTCGCCGCACAGCCTGGCGCGGCCATCACGTCTGGGCGCCGGTGATCGTTGCGTTGACCCTCGTGCAAGCCGCGCTCGGCATTGCGACCCTCGTCCTTGCCGTGCCGATCGGTCTGGCGCTCGCCCACCAGGGGACCGCGTTCCTCCTCGCTGGCGCTTCGATCTGCTGGCTCGAGGACCTCACGCGACCCACCGGTAGCCCAATACCACCAGCTCAAGACCTTGAAATCGCGGCGAGATCAAATGTCGCTTGACGGCAATTCCGGCCTCGTCTAGGACGCCGGCCTCGGCTGGGACATCCTCGTCCCGCATCGGCGCTCAACCAACCCGAAGATCAAGACCATGAAGACCTACTCGGCCAAGACCGGCGAGATTGAGAAGAAGTGGGTGCTGATCGACGCCAGGGGTCTGATTGTCGGCCGCCTCGCCGCCGTCGTCGCCGACCGGCTGCGCGGCAAGCACAAGCCCGGCTATACCCCGCACATCGATTGCGGCGACAATGTCATCGTCATCAACGCCGAATTGGTGCGCTTCACTGGCAACAAGCTCGACGGCAGGCGCTTCCATTGGCACACCGGCCATCCCGGCGGCATCAAGGACCGCACCATGCGCGAGCTCCTCGAGGGCGACCATCCCGAGCGGGTGGTCGAGAAGGCCGTCGAACGGATGCTGTCGCGCGGCCCGCTCGCCCGCCAGCAGATGTCCAATCTGCGCGTCTATGCCGGCCCCGCCCATCCGCACGAGGCGCAGCAGCCGGCGACCCTCGACGTCGCCGCCCTCAACCCCAAGAACGCCCGGGTGAAATGATATGGCCGATACCGACACCGTCAGTTCCTTCGAGGATCTGGGCAACAAGGTTGTGCTCCCCGAGGAGGCGGCCCCCACTTACGTTCAGAAGCTCGACGCCCAGGGCCGCGCCTACGCGACCGGCAAGCGCAAAAACGCCGTCGCCCGTGTCTGGCTCAAGCCCGGCGCCGGTAAAATCATCGTCAACGGCAAGGAATTCAACGCCTATTTCGCCCGGCCGGTCCTGCAGATGGTTTTGCAGCAGCCGATCATCGCCGCCGGCCGAGCCAGCCAGTACGACGTCACCGCCACCGTTTCGGGCGGCGGACTTTCCGGCCAGGCCGGCGCCATCCGCCACGGCATTTCCAAGGCGCTGACCAATTTCGAGCCGGAGTTGCGCAAGGCGTTGAAGGCCGGCGGGTTCCTTACCCGCGACAGCCGCGTCGTCGAGCGCAAGAAATACGGCCGCGCCAAGGCGCGTCGCTCGTTCCAGTTCTCCAAGCGCTAGGCTTGGACACACCCCAAACGAAAGCCCGCGGTCAGGCGGGCTTTTTCGTTTAGGCGGGGAGCGTTTGCCTCAGGCGCTGCGCTCCCCGAACCAGCCGGTCACGGCGACTTTCCGCCGCGCCGGCCGCCGGAACGTCCGTCCTTCCATGATCTGCTCGATCGCCTCGACCGCCCGCGCGGTGCCATTCTCGGCACTGAGCTTTTCGGCGATCTCCATCGCATTCGCCTCATAGGCCGTGGTCGTGTCGAGCAGGTGAAGCGCCTCGGCGAGGCTCTCGGCGGTCAGCCGCCGGAGTCTCACCGGTTTCGGCCCGCAACCGAGATCGTAAATCCGCTTGCCCCAATAGGGCTGATCGACCGTTTGCGGGACGACGAACGACGGCCGGCCGGCATGCAGGCCCGACGCGGTCGTCCCCGCTCCCCCGTGATGAACGACGGCCTTGACATAGCCGAACAGCTTGTCGTGTGGCGCCCGTCCGATCGCATAGATCGAGGCCGGCAGGTCGTCCGGATTGATTCCGCCCCAGCCGCGCGCCACCACCACCCGCCCGCCCCATTGGGCGACCGCCTCCTTGAGGATTTCGGTGTTGCGCGGTGCCCCGAACGGCATCGAACCGAAGCCCACATAGATTGGCTTGTCGCCCTCGGCGAGCCATTTGCGGAAACGCTTTGACGGCTCCCAGCCGGTATTGTCGGCGAGCTGCCAGTAGCCGGTGACGACCGAAGTCGCCGGCCAGTCCTTCGGGCGCCGCGAGACGTGTTCCGAATAGGCGCAAAGCGTCGGCAACCGGTTGCCCTCATTGTCGCGGAACAGCCCGCCGATCCGCCGCGTCTTCAGCCCCATCAGCTCGCGCCTGAGCCGGTTGCGGGGCAGATTGTAATAAATCTGCGAGACCCCCATCGCCGTGTAGCTCAGCTTGTTGAACGCCTTGCCGAACGAGGGGCCGTAGTAAGCGCAGAACGGGAATTCCGAGGTCGAGTTGAGCGGCTGCATCGCCGCCATGACCGCCGGGATGCCGAGCGCCTCGGCGATATCGACGCCGTAGCTCGTATTCTGGTTGAGGACGAGGGCGTCGGCGCCCTGCGCCATCACCCAGCTCGCCCGGGCCGCCGTGTCAACGATTCGCTGGCCTTCGCGCAATAGCGCCGGCGCATTGACCAGCATGTTCTGCGACATCGCGTTCTCGAATTGCGTCTCCTTGAGGAATTCCTGGATGTTCCGGCCGAGCGAATGGAATTCGAGGCCGTAACTCTCGGCGAGGTGGCCGAAATCGTCCGGCGCCCCCATGACGACTTCGTGGCCTCGCTTCCTCAGGGCGACGCCGAGCGCGACATAAGGCTGAACGTCACCTTGCGTGCCGATGCTGGCCATCGCAATGCGCTTGGGCATTCACGCCTCTCTCGATTGGTGCCGCAAAACAGGACTACCGCAGCTGTTTCCCGACCCGTTTACTTTGCTGATTCGGGTCTGTAGAAACGGCGCCTTCCTATAGGTTTTCATCGCACACCCCGATTTCAAGGGCAAGTTTGATGGCCGGTAAGCTCAAAGCGGCGTTGCTGGGCGCGTCCGGTTACACCGGCGCCGATTTGTTGCGCCTGGGGCTTCTCCACCCCAATCTCGCTTTTGTCGCGCTGAGCGCCAATGCCCATGCCGGCCAGCCGGTCGGCGCGGTCTTCCCGCATTTGGCGGGCGCCGGGCTTCCCGACCTCGTCACCGCCGAGTCGGTCGCCGGCAAGGGTCTCGACGTGGTCTTTTGCGGCCTGCCGCACGCGACCAGCCAGGCTTTCGTTGCGAAGCTTGTTGATAAGTCGCCCAAGGTGCGGGTCATCGACATGGGCGCCGATTTCCGCTTCAGCGATCCCGCCGTCTATGAGGCAACCTACGGCGTCAAACATGTCGCACCGGCCCTGCAGAGGATCGCCGCCTACGGGCTGACCGAGCACAACCGCACGGCGATCAAGTCTGCCCGGATTATTGCCTGTCCCGGCTGCTATCCGACCGCGGTCCTGCTGGCGCTTTTGCCGCTCCTCAAACAAGGCGCGATTCGCCGCGAGGATCTCATCATCGACGCCAAGTCGGGCGTTTCCGGGGCGGGCAGGGGGCTCAAACTCGGCTCGCTGTTCTCGGAAGCGGGCGAGAGCGTTGCGCCCTACTCGGTCGGCAATCACCGCCACGCCCCCGAGATCGAGCAGGAGCTTGCGCTTGCCGCCGGCGCGCCGGTCACGGTCAATTTCACCCCGCACCTCATGCCGATGAGCCGGGGCGAACTCGTCACCTGCCACGTGAGGCTCGGCTGGGCGAAAAGCGCCGCGCAGTTGCGCGGTATTCTACAATTCGCTTATGCCGGCGAGCCGTTCATCGGTATTGCCCCGGAGGGCGAGATGCCCTCGACCGGGGCGGTGCGCGGCTCGAACTTCTGCCGCATCGGCGTCTTCGACGACCGGATCAAGGGCCGCGCCATCGTCATCGCCGTCCTCGACAATCTGGTGAAGGGCAGCGCCGGCCAGGCCCTGCAGAATTTCAACGTCGCCTTCGGCTTCCCCGAGACGACCGGGCTCGAGCAGCTGCCGCTATTTCCGTGAGCCGTCACTTCGCCGGCAAATAACCCCACTGGCGCAGCGCGTAATCGATCGCCTCGCCGAGATCGGTGAAGCTCTGTAGCGTCGCGCAGTCCTCGTCGATGCAGAATCTGAACTCTTCCCAACCCGAGACGATGTTCTTGTTGTTCGCCATCCCCTCGTCGAGCATCGCCCGCACGCCTTCATAGATGCCGAGCCGGGCCGCCGCCCCAAGAAGCCCCGCGCAGGGCCCCGCATTCCATTCCGCGCTCGCCCCGCACCCTTCGCTGTACCGGTTGAAATCCTCGACGAAGAGCTGCCGGTAGGTGGGGTTCGCCGACGCATCCGCCAGCGCGCCATCGATCAGTGCGAAGACTGCCGAGGGTGGCCCGCCGCAGGCATAGCAGTCGAACGTGTAGTGAAACCGCGGATCGGGAACGACAATCTCGAAGCTGCCGTCGCCATCCGCATCGACAGGCGAGACCGTGCCGCCATCATAGGCGCCACCGTCGACCTGCACCGCCACAGGGTCGGAAAGATCGAGCAGGTAAATCTGCTCGCAGCAATGCGCCCCTCCGGAAAAGGCGCCGACAACCAGCACCGGCTTACGCGCCTCGCCCATCGCATAGACGCCGATCTGCCCATAACCCTGCAGTCCCGCCGCAATATCGAAAGCCAGCGGCGCCTGGCCGGGCCGTTCGATCATGAAGGTGACGGAGTCAACCCATTCCGCCCCTTCCGACCAGTTGAGCACGAGCGTGGCGCTTGTGCCCTGATAAGTGAAGACGCGGCCGTCGCTTTCCGGCCCGCTCCAGTTCAGCGTCGAATTGAGTTTGAGCGCCGTCGGCTCCTCTGCGAAGGCCCCGCCCGCCGCCAAGGCCAAAATTCCCGCGATGATGAGCCGCATGAAAAACCCTCCGGGCCCGAGGCTACACCGGTGCCCCGCCCCGCTTAAAGCTTTTCTCATCACGGCGCCGCTAGAATTGGCTATAAGTCACGTTTCGCCCTGCGCCCGTCCGGGAACCGAAAATGACCGACGAATTCCACCGCATCCGCCGCCTGCCGCCGTATGTGTTCGAGCATATCAACCCGATCAAGGCAAAAGCCCGCGCCGCCGGCATTGACATTATCGATCTCGGCATGGGCAATCCCGACCTGCCGACCCCCCAGCACATCGTCGACAAGCTGAAGGAGACGGTCAACGATCCGCGCACCCACCGCTATTCGGCCTCGAAAGGCATCAGGGGCCTCAGGAAAGCCCAGGCCTCGTATTATGGCCGCCGATTCGGGGTGAAGCTCGACCCGGATACCCAGGTCGTCGCGACACTCGGCTCGAAGGAAGGCTTCGCCAACATGGCCCAGGCGATCACCGCCCCGGGCGACGTGGTGCTGGTGCCGAACCCGACCTATCCGATCCATGCCTTCGGCTTCATCATGTCGGGCGGGGTCGTCCGCTCGATGCCGGCCGAGCCGAATGACGATTTCCTCCGGGCGCTCGACCGCGCCGTCCGCCACTCGATCCCGAAGCCGATCGCGCTGATCCTCAACTATCCGGCGAATCCGACGGCCTATGTGGCAACTCTCGATTTCTACAAGGAGATCGTCCGCTACTGCCGCGAACAATCGATCTTCATCCTCTCCGATCTCGCCTATGCCGAGGTCTATTTCGAGGATCCCCCGCCGCCCTCGATCCTCGAGATCCCCGGCGCCATCGAGGTCGCGGTCGAATTCACCTCGATGTCGAAGACCTATTCGATGCCCGGCTGGCGGATCGGCTTCGCGGTCGGCAACGAGCGGCTGATTTCGGCGCTGGCGCGGGTTAAATCCTATCTCGACTACGGCGCCTTCACGCCCGTTCAAGTGGCCGCCGCCGCCGCGCTCAACGGCCCCGACGATTGCATCGTCGAGATGCGGGCCATCTACAAAGCGCGCCGCGACGTGCTGGTCGAGAGTTTCGGCCGCGCCGGGTGGGACATTCCGCCCCCGCCCGCGACGATGTTCGCCTGGGCGCCGATCCCCGACCGGTTCGCGGCATTGGGCTCGCTCGAATTTGCCAAGCTTCTCGTCTCCGAGGCGGCGGTCGCGGTGGCCCCCGGGGTCGGCTTCGGCGAGTATGGCGACCAGTATGTCCGCATCGCGCTGGTGGAGAACGACCAGCGCATTCGCCAGGCCGCCCGCAACCTCAAGAAATTCCTCGCCCGGCACGGCGCCAATTCCAACGTCGTGCCGATGAAGGGTGAGACGCGACCCGGAGGATCAAATCGCGCCGGTGGCGCGATTTGAGCGTCGAACGCCCCGAGGCTGTGCCGAGGGGCCGGTAGGCGTCGCCGCCTAGGCGACAATCTCGTCCGTCCAGACCTTGAAGTTCCTGAGCGTGTTGGCGCCGAACGAATGGATCAGCGGCACGTCGGCGGCATCGCGCCCCTGCGCGACCAGCACCCGCCCGATCCGCGGCATGTTGTTGCGCGGATCGAACACCCACCACCGCCCGCCGAGAAAAACGTCCATCCAGGCGGCGAAATCCCCCGCGGCGTAGGGCGGGGGCATGCCGATATCGCCGAGATAGCCGGTGCAATAGCGCGCCGGGATATTCATGGCGCGGCAGAAGGCAATGGCCAGGTGCGTGAAGTCGCGGCAGACCCCACGCTTCTCCGCGAAAGTCTCGGCCGCGGTCCGCGTCGCCCGCGAATGCTCGTAGCCGAAGGTCACGTGCCCATGCACGAAATCGCAGATCGCCTGCACCCTCGGCCAGCCGGGCGGCGTCTTCTCGAACAGCCGCCACGCCTCCTCGGAGAGCACGTCGGTCTCGCAATAGCGGCTGCCGAGGAGGAACAAGAGCGTTTCCGCCGGCAGGTCCTCGACGCGGTGCTGGGCGGCGGCGACATCGACCGGATCGGGTTGCCCGTCGTCGCGAATGACCCCGTCGGTGCCGAGCGCGAAGCGCCCCGGCGGGGCGACAAGCCGCGAGCACCAGTTGCCGAAACTGTCGCGGTAGCTGGCGTTTTGGACGGCGGGTTCGGTCGTCAGCCAGTCCGGCCGCTCGAGATGGGCGACCCGCGAATGATGCACGTTGAGCAGCACGATCATCGGGGTCGGCTGGGGCAATTCGTAGATCATCTCGCAGCCGAACCGTATCCGCATCGTGCTCCTTGACGTTGACGCGCTCGATCCCCGGGCCGGGGGAGGCGCCTCACTATGTCAGGCAATGGGGCCGAGGACGATGCTTTTGGCGGGAAGGGGGAGGGGAGCGAGTCTGCAGCGTCGCCTTCCGCCCTTGACCATCGACAAGTCCCGCTGTCCAGTTGAGCCGAAATCTCGGGGCGGCGCCAATGAAGAGGCTTGCGGTTTTTTGCGACGGCACCTGGAACCGGCTGGCGACGGTTTGGCGGACCAACGCCGCCCTCGCCGCGGAAGCGGTGCAGTCCGTCGCCCCCGACGGCGTCGTCCAGCTTGTTCACTATGGCGAAGGCATTGGCACGGGTCACGTGCTGAGTTCCCTTCAGGTCTGGGCGGCCGGGGCTTTCGGAATCGGGCTCGACGACAAAATACTCGATGCCTACCGGTTCCTGATTTTCAACTACGAGCCGGGAGACGAGGTTTTCATCTTCGGGTTCTCGCGCGGCGCCTATACGGCGCGGGCGCTGGGCGGACTCGTCCGCAAATGCGGCATTCTCACCAAGGGTCGCGTCGACAAGATCGAGGAGGCGCTGAAATTCTATCGCAATCGTAGCGATTCAACTCATCCCGATCACGATCTGGCCCAGGAGTTCCGGCTGACTTTTTCGCAGGAAGTTCTGATGAAGGCGGAGGACACACGGTTCCGCGACGCGATAGGTGTGCCCGCGCCTCCCGCCGGCCAGCCGCCGCTGCGGATCCGCTTCATCGGCGTGTGGGACACGGTGGGCGCGTTCGGGATTCCGAACTATTTGATCACTTCGCTGATACTCCGCTTTGCCAAGCGCTACGAATTCTATGACACCAGGCTGTCAAGCATTGTCGAGGCGGCCCGGCATGCGGTGGCGGTAGATGAGACGCGCAGGGCATTCGTGCCGAGCCTTTGGGAAAACCTGGCTACACTGAACGAGGCTTCGAGAGCGCCGGATCGCTATCTGCAACTTTGGTTTCCCGGCGACCACGGTTCGGTCGGCGGCGGCGGCGACATCACCGGTCTCTCCGCGGCCGCGCTGGCCTGGATGCTGGAGGGAGCAAGCGCGCAAGGCCTCGCCTTCGATCCGGGCGTCCGCGAGCGGATCGTCGCCGGCCAGGATGCGTTGGCCGCGCTCCGCAACTCCAGCAAACCGCCCGGCTTCATGGAGGCGATTTACTCTCGCGGCGCGCGGAAGGGTCCCGACCGAGTGGCCGATGTAGCGGAAAGCACGGTCCTTCGCTTCCAGTATGAGGCGAAACAGGCGGGCTGGAAGCCGTACCGGCCCAAAACCCTTGCCAAGGTCGAAGCGGAACTGCTGATACGGCGCGACGATCCTGCGTAGTTTCGCGACGCCCGCGCCAGCGGGGCGAGGTGCCTCTGCCCTTCATCCCCTCGTCACCATCTCGCGTCCCCCGTCTTGACCTATAGGACATTTCCTATAGAACCGCCGCCCAACAGGCGCAAAAAGCTGCGAAGATGAGCGAAATCGACCGGTTTCGGGCTGAAATCGAGGCGTTCCTTGCGGCGCGCGGCTGGTCGCCGACGCGCTTCGGCCGTCAGCTCGCCGGCGATCCGCTGTTCGTTTTCGACCTGCGCGAGGGCCGCGAACCGCGCGCCGACACGCGCGAGCGCATCGCCGCCGCCATGCGCGGCCTCGAGACCGTCGAGCGCGGCAAGGTCGCCCCGCTCAGGATCGGCCTCGCCGGGGTCGGCACGGTCGGCTCGGCGCTGGTGCGCATCATGGCCGAAGATTCCGCCGCCATCGCCAGGCGCATCGGCCGCCCCGTCGCCGTCACCGCGGTCTCGGCCCGCTCGCGCTCGAAGCAGCGCCGCTGCGACATCTCGCAAATGGCCTGGTTCGACGATCCGGTGGCGCTGGCCAAAAGCCCCGACATCGACCTGTTCGTCGAGTTGATGGGCGGGGAGGACGGGCCGGCGCTGGCCAGCGTCTCCGCGGCGCTCGAACATGGAAAACCGGTCGTCACCGGCAACAAGGCGCTACTCGCCCGCCACGGCATGGCGCTGGCGCGGCTGGCCGAGGCCAACGACGCGGCGCTCGGCTTCGAGGCGGCGGTCGCCGGCGGTGTCCCGGTCATCAAGACGCTGCGCGAGGCGCTCGGCTCGGCCCGCGTCACCCGCGTCTACGGGATGCTGAACGGCACCTGCAATTATATCCTCACCCGCATGGAAGAGGAGCGGATCGGCTTCGAGGAATGTCTCGCCGCCGCCCAGCGGCTCGGCTATGCCGAGGCCGACCCGGGCTTCGATGTCGACGGGTTCGACGCCGCCCACAAGCTCGCGATCCTGACCTCGCTCTGCTTTCATTGCGAGATCGCCGCCGACGACATTTTCGTCGAGGGCATCCGCTCGATCGACCAGGCCGATATCAGGGCGGCGGGCGACCTCGGCTTTGTCATCAAGCTCCTCGGCATCGCCACCCGCTCGGAGGAGGGGATCGAGCAGCGCGTCCACCCGACGCTGGTGCCGAAATCGAGCGCCATCGCCTCGGTCGGCGGGGTGCTCAACGCCATCGCACTCGAAACCAACCACGTCCGCGAACTGTTGCTCGCCGGGCCCGGCGCCGGCGGGGAAGCGACCGCCTCTTCGGTCCTCACCGATATTCTTGACATAGCCCGCGGCAATCGCATGCCCCCGCTCGGCCTGCCGGTCGCCGAGCTCGCCCCCTACAAGCGCGCCCCGATGCGGTCGCACGCCGGCGGCTATTACATTCGCCTCTCGGTCCGCGACATTCCCGGCGCTCTTGCCGCCATCGCCTCGCGCATGGGCGCCGCCGGCATTTCGCTCGAAAGCGTCATCCAGCGGCCCGACCTCGCCGCCGGCCCCGCCGCGCAGCCGGACGTGCGCACGGTCGTGCTGATCACCCACGAGACCGTCGAGGCGTCCGTCCGCGATGCGCTCGCCAAAATCGCCGGCGATGGCTTCATCCAGGGCCCTCCGCAGCTGATCCGCATCGAGCGGCTCTGAGCGGCGTCCGGGCGATGTCGAAGCCAGCGCGGCTCTTCCTCGGCGTCGAGAAATCCGTCACCGGCCGGCAATGGGTCGACCGGCTCGACGAGGCGGGGTTGCGCACCGCCGCCGCCATCGAGCAGCAGGCGGAGGTTTCCGAGATCCTCGCCCGGATCATGGCCGGCCGGGGCGTCGCGATCGAGGAGGCCAAAAGCTATCTCGCCCCGACCTTGCGCGAGTTGATGCCCGATCCGGCAACGCTCGCCGGCATGGACGCGATGGTGGCGCGCCTCGTCGAAGCGGTGCGAAAGAAAGAGAAAGTCGCGCTTTTCGGCGACTATGACGTTGATGGCGCCTGCGCCTCGGCGCTGATGGCGCGCTACCTGCGGGGGGCTGGCCTCGAACCGTCGATCTACATTCCCGACCGCGTCTTCGAAGGTTACGGCCCTAACGTCGCGGCGATGGATACGCTTATCGCCGGGGGCGCGACCCTCATCGTCACCCTCGACTGCGGCACCACCAGCCGCGGGCCGATCGCCCATGCCAAGTCCCGGGGGGTGGATGTGCTGGTCATCGACCACCATCTGACCGAGGGCGAACTTCCGCCCGGCGACGCCATCGTCAATCCCAACCGCGCCGACGATATTTCCGGTCTCGGGCACCTCTGCGCCGCCGGGGTCACTTTCATGGTCCTCGTGGCGCTCAACCGGGCGCTGCGCGACCAAAACCTCGCCGCCGGCGCCCCGGACCTGCTGGGCCTTGTCGATCTCGTGGCGCTGGCGACCGTTTGCGATGTCGTCCCGCTCAAGGGCCTCAACCGCGCCTTTGTTCTGCGCGGCCTCGAAATCATGCGCAAGGGCGCCAATCCCGGCATTTCGGCGCTGGCGCTCGCCGCCCGGGTGTCGGGTCCGCTCAACACCTACCATCTCGGTTATCTGGTCGGCCCCCGCATCAATGCTGGCGGGCGGATCGGCAATGCGGCGCTCGGAAGTCGTCTGCTTGTCTCGACCGACGAGCATGAGACCCTGCACATCGCCGCCGAGCTCGATCGCCTCAACGATGAGCGGCGGGTAATCGAAAAGCTCGCCCTCGAGGAAGCCCTGGCCACCGCCGAGGCTGAGATCGGCGAAGGGGAGGGCCCGCCCGTCATCGTCACCGCCTCGCCGAATTGGCATCAGGGGGTGGTCGGCCTCGTCGCCGCGCGGCTGCGCGAGCGGTTCGACCGGCCGGCCTTTGCGATCAGCCAGACCCCCGCCGGCGGCGGCACAGGGTCCGGCCGCTCGATTCCCGGTGTCGATCTCGGCGCCGCGGTACTCGCCGCGGTCGCGGCGGGCGTCATCGAAAAAGGCGGCGGGCACGCCATGGCGGCGGGCGTCACGCTGGCGCCGGGCCAGCTCGCCGATTTTCGCGCCTTCCTCGCCGAACGGCTGGCCGCGCAGGTCGTCGCGGCGATGGAAAACCACGCCGTCCGGATCGACGCCGCGATTGCCGCCCGCGCCGCCAGCCCCGCGTTCCTCCATGAGATCGAGCGGGCCGGCCCGTTCGGCGCCGGCAATTCGAACCCGGTCTTTGCCTTGCCGTCGCACCGGGTGACCTATGCCGAGGTCGTCGGCGCGGGCGGGCATGTCCGCGCCAAGCTCGCCGCCGGCGACCGCGGCTCGGTACGGGCGATCGCGTTCCGGTCGGTGGGCACCCCGCTCGGGCGCGCGCTGCTCGAGGCGAGGGGCGAAGCCCCGCTGCATTTTGCCGGCACCCTCGCCCTCAATCACTGGCAGGGCAGGGAAGACGTTCAGTTCAGGATCCTCGATCTCGCCACGCCCGCCCCTTGAACCGGCGCCCCCCGGCTTGCATATCCGCAACCGGCGGCTAAAATGCGTGGCAAGAGGCTAGGGGAGGCCGCCCGCCAAAGCCACGCATCGCCAAAAAGGCGGCTTCGGGCGACACGGGCATGAGTTTCACGGACGACGCAAATGAGTGATTTCGCGGCGCGGGATCAGTCCGGTCCCGCTTCGGTCTGGACGCGGTTGCTGTCCTGGCTCCTCGACGAAATCGGGGCCAGGTGGATCGGCCAGCCTCAATGCGGCGCGGTCACCGTCGTCATGCCGTCCGGCCGCACCCGCCGCCTCGGCGACGCCTCGACCGGCCCCCACGCGACCATTCGCCTGAACAATTTCAGGGTGTTGCTGAGAGGGCTTCGCCGCGGCGAGGTCGGGTTCGCCGATGCCTATATCGCCGGCGACCTCGATTGCGACGACCTGACCTCGCTGTTCCGCTTCTACCTGCAGAACCGCCCGAGCCTCGACAAAGCCAATCCGGGCATCTTCCGCCAGGCCGCCGCCGACTTCGCCTATCACCTCTCCCGCCGCAACACCCGCGAAGGCGCGAGGCAGAACATCGCCGAGCACTACGACCTCGGCAACGCCTTCTACGCCGAGTGGCTCGACCCGACGATGACCTATTCGTCCGCGTATTTCACGTCCGAAGACGAGACGCTGGAGCAGGCGCAGCTCGCCAAATACCGCCGCGTTGCCGACCTCGCCGGGGTGACGCAGCGCGCCAGCGTCCTCGAGATCGGCTGTGGCTGGGGCGGCTTCGCCGAGCTCGCAGCCCGCGAATACGGGGCGAGCGTCACCGGCATCACGCTTTCGAACGAGCAGCTGAAATACGCGCGCCAGCGGATTGCCGACGCCGGTCTCGACAACCGGGTCGGCTTCCGCTTCGAGGATTATCGCGACACCTCCGGCCAATACGACCATGTCTGCTCGATCGAGATGATCGAAGCGGTGGGCGAGGAGCACTGGCCCGTCTATTTCCGTTGCGTCCATGACCGGCTGAAGCCCGGCGGCGCGGCCGCCATCCAAGCGATCACCCTGCCCGAGGCCGATTTCGAAAACTACCGGTCGACCGTCGATTTCATCCAGCGTTACATTTTCCCGGGCGGCATGCTTCTGACCAAAAAGATCATCGCGCACCAGGCCCGCGCCGCCGGACTTGTGCTCGAGAATTCCGACTGTTTCGGGCTCTCCTACGCCCGGACGCTGCGGCTCTGGCGGGAGAAGTTCATGGAACGCTGGCCGATGATCGCCCGCATGGGCTTCGACGAGATATTCCGCCGCAAGTGGATCTATTATCTCTCCTACTGCGCCGCCGGCTTCGCCGAGGGCTCGATCGACGTCGGCATCTACCGGCTGCGCCGGGTGGACTGAGGCTACTCACGACATTTTGCCAAAACGTCACCTCCGCCTTGCTTGGGGAGGCAGAGACCCAGCGGCGAAGGGCGGCCCTCAACCCTTCTTGCGCGTTACCGTCTTCAGCATCCGCTTCATCGCCAGGAAGAAGAGCGGATAAGGCAGCATCCGCCCGATCTTGGCGGCTAGCACCATCGGCCAGGGAAAGGCGATCTCGAAACGCTTCGAGCGCAGCAACCCGTCGACGATCCGCCGCCCCGCCTCCTCGGCCGGCAGAGTGAACGGCATCGGGTAGGCGTTGCGCTGGGTGAGTTCGGTATCGACGAATCCCGGCGAGACCAGCCGCACGTCGATCCGCAGCGGGGCAAGCTCGGTGCGCATCATCTGCGCCAGCTGGATCAGCGCCGCCTTGGACGGCCCATAAGGCCCTCCTGACGGAAAGCCGTAATAGCCAGCGATTGAGGAGACGATGGCGATCTGCCCGCCACCCACCTGCTTCATGTGGGTGACCGCCGGGTCGATCATGTTGACCGCGCCGAGATAATCGACGCGGGTCACCGCCGCGTAACGCGCCGCGTCATAGTCGGCGATGGTATTCTGGTGCCACTCGGCCGCCGAGAAAACCGCCAGATCGAGGCCGCCGAGCTCGCTGATGATGCGCCGGCAGGTCTCGGCCGCGGCCTCCCGGTCGCCGGCGTCGAGCGGGAAGGGGTGAAGCCCCGGTATCTCCGCCGCCATCGCCGCGAGGCGCTCGGCGCGCCGCGCCGAAATCGCCACCGAAAAACCCTCGGCCGCCAGCCGCCGGGCGACCGCCGCGCCGATCCCGGAACTGGCGCCGACGACCCAGGCGACTTGTCCCTTGGACATCGGCGATCTCCGCGGTGAGGGACTGGCGCGCCCTAGGGGACTCGAACCCCTGTTCCCGCCGTGAGAGGGCGGTGTCCTGGGCCACTAGACGAAGGGCGCCGGCCGAACCGCGCGACCCTAACGGGGCGGCTGTTGCTTGTCACCACGCGATGGTGCGCCCAACGGGAATCGAACCCGTGTTCCCGCCGTGAGAGGGCGGTGTCCTGGACCGCTAGACGATGGGCGCTGCGCGGCGTTCACGCGTATAGGGGCGCCGCCGCCCGCGCGGAGATCGACCAGGCCGCCGTGGACGACTGGCTGCGGACGGCGCCGGAGTCGGTGCCCTTCCGGCCGCGACACACGCCGGGCAGCGGCCCGGCCGGACCGCTGACTGAGCGGCTGCGAGAGGCGCTCCGCTAGCGGCGAATTGTCTGAGGGACTAAGGTCGGTCGCTGCGTGGCGGTGTGTCGAGCGACATTGGAGCCGCGCCGAATTGTGAGGCTGGAAACCGCGAAGTGGACTCTGCTGTGCGATTCATCCTGCCGATCCTGGTCGCACTGCTAGTCACCCCGGCGAAGGCACAGAACGATGTGTGGATCGCGGGAGTGACGCTGACGGAGGAGATTCCGTACTTCGGTGGTCTGGCGCACGGTCTGTTGGCTGCAAACCGGCTCTCGATTGAACTCAACGGAGCACCACTCTTCTGCCTGCCGCCGGGCTACGCACTCACCGGCTCCGAGGTTCGAAGGTTGGCCTCGATGCGAATTGGCGGTGGCCAGCCACCGGAGGCGATTGCTCTGGCCTTCGTCGTCTCGCTCGCAACCGAGTTCGCTTGCTAGTCGATGGCGACCGCAGACTAACCTCTCTTAACTCTCCTGAGATATGTGGGGACTCATCGTTGCCGGAGCTGTGAGCTCAGGCCAGCAGGAGGATCGACATGAAGGCACACGAAGCTTGCACTGCTTGGAATCCAGTAGGCGAAGATGGACCTCTGGCCGGACGGGTCGTTGTAGCGTATGGCCGAGATCGCCAACCAGGCTGGTCAGACGGATACCGCCGCACAGGCGGCGCTTGCCATCTAGAGGTCACGGAGGCGCGAGGAGACAAGAGCGCGCTTTTGATGTTCATCGAGTTTCACACGCTCGTCGTGCGCGATGGAATCTCGCTGGACGAAGCTCATGGTGCCTTTCTCGCAATCGACGAGTACCGAGCGATGATTGCACCCGACATTCCGGGCGCGGCGGAAGACTAGACACACCTGACAGCCATCGCGCGCTGGGAACTGGCTCGCGGCGTGGCCTAGTCGCGCGAGCGGTCGCGCGCGTCGTCCGCCAGATAGAACAAGATGCGCGGGTGGGCGCGCAGCGGCGCCTCAAGCTCGGGCGCGACCTGTTGGATCGCCGCCCAGAACTCGTCAATGTCGGTCATCGCCTCGATGCGGTCGGTCGGCAGCAGGCGGCGCAGCGCCGGGTGCAGGGCGTAAGCCACGGCGCCCACGTGGCTCACTAGCGGACTCATGGCTCCTCCATTTTAGACGGGTTTTAGAATCCTCCGGACTCGCTCGTGCCGGGCTGGAGGTAGATGGCCCGCAAGTCACTGTAACTGGTGGAGTATTTGTGGCGCGCCCTAGGGGACTCGAACCCCTGTTCCCGCCGTGAGAGGGCGGTGTCCTGGGCCACTAGACGAAGGGCGCCGGCCGAACCGCGCGACCCTAACGGGGCGGCTGTTGCTTGTCACCACGCGATGGTGCGCCCAACGGGAATCGAACCCGTGTTCCCGCCGTGAGAGGGCGGTGTCCTGGACCGCTAGACGATGGGCGCTGCGCGGCGTTCACGCGTATAGGGGCGCCCTCGCAGGCGCGCAAGCCTCAATCTGGGCGGCTCAGCAGCCGCTGAAAGTGATCGGACGGCTGGCGCCGCGCGGCCGGTCGCGGACGTCGATATGGATGAATTTCCGCCCCGGATAGCAGCCCAGCCCGCCGACCGAGGTCTCGCGCATCATGTAGTCGATCAGCGCCGCTTTCGAGACGCCCGGCACGAAAATGTCGGCCGCCATGCACTTCTTGTGGAATGAACCGTCGGCCCCGCCATTGCGCCAGTTGCGGAACGGATTGCGGTAGCCCGAGCTGACCACCACCGGGGCGTTGAAGTGCCTCTCGGCCTGCCGGATCACCGCCCTCAGCTCGGGCACGAGGCAAAACGTCGAAACCCGTGAATTCTCGACATAAATCCCGAACTTCTTGTCGTAGCGGACCCCGCCAAACGTCGCGCAGCCGGCGATGAGCCCGATAATGGCGATGAACGCGATGATGGCCCGCATGTTCTGTCCCTGCCGCCGCGACGCTGGCGGCTGCAAGGCGCAAAGCTAAGCCCCGCGAGACTAACGCTGGGTCAAAGCGGCTGGTTAAGAAAGTCTTGGCTGGCTTGTCGGCGGGTAAGTCCCCGACTCACCACTTGCCGGTGTTCGGCATCGATTTCCACGGTTCGGCCCTCGGCAAAGGGTCGCCCTTTTGCAACAGTTCGACGGAAATATTGTCGGGCGAACGAACGAAAGCCATGCTCCCGTCGCGCGGCGGACGGCTGATCGTCACCCCCATTTTCATCAGGTGAGCGCACACCGCGTAGATGTCGTCGACCCTATAGGCGAGGTGTCCGAAATTGCGCCCGCCCGCATATTCCTCCGGGTCCCAGTTGAAGGTCAGCTCGAGCTCGCCGCCCTTGTCTCCGGGTGCCCTCAGGAAGATCAAAGTATAGCGCCCGCTTTCATTTTCCTGCCTCTTCACCTCCTCGAGCCCGAGCCCATCGCAATAGAATTTGAGGCTCTGATCGATGTCGGCGACGCGCACCATGGTGTGCAGATACCTCATGCGATGCTCCCGATTCTGGAATTCGACGGCGCCGCCGCGCGGTCGAAAACTTATCCGGGACGAAGGTGGCAGACCCCTCGTCCGGGTGCAACCGGCAGGGTCGCCGAATGCCCCCGGAAGGGTCGCGCGGGGATTCCCAAGCGGCCGCATTTCGCTTAACTTATCGAATTGAATCAGCCACACTGATTGGTGGGGCTGTGACGCGCCTGAAATGCGGGCAGGCGCGGGCGTATGAAGAGGCGTGATGACCATGGGGGCCAAACTCACGACCGAGCCGGATGAGCCGGTGCCAGGCAATCGTGATCTGGGGCTTGAAAGTGGCGCCCCTGCGGTCGAGGGCGAGGGGCAACAAGACCTTCCTCTTGACGTCATCGAGATTTCCGGCGCGATCAAGTGGTTCGACGTCGCCAAGGGTTTTGGCTTCATCGTTCCCGATAATGGCCTGCCCGACGTGCTCGTCCATGTCACCTGCCTCAGGCGCGACGGCTATCAGACGGCGTTTGAAGGCGCCCGGGTCGTCTGCGAGGCGCTGGCCCGGCCGGGTGGGCTGCAGGCCTTTCGGATCCTCTCCATGGACGAATCGACCGGCAAGCATCCCTCCCAGATGCCGCCGGCGCGCACCAACATCGTCGTCGAGCCGACTTCGAGACTCGAGCGCCTTGAGGTCAAATGGTTCAACCGGGTGCGGGGTTTCGGGTTCCTCTCCGCCGGCGAAGGGTCCCCGGACGTCTTCGTCCACATGGAGACGCTGCGCCGCTACGGGCTCACCGAGCTGCGCCCCGGCCAGTTTGTGCTGGTCCGTTTCGGCAAGGGTCCCAAGGGCTTGATGGCCGCTGAAATCCGTCCCGACGGTTGGGGCGAAGCCCCGTCCTCCCACTGATCCGCCAACCCGCGCCGGTTGGTCTTGCGCGGCCCCCGGCCTTCCAGTTCCTCGCCGTGCTGCTGCTGGTATTCTTGGCGGCTTGCGACCTGGTTTCCGGGGAGGGGATTGCGGTGTTGCACACCGCAACAGGGGACTACCGGTTCAATATCGAAATCGCCGACACCGACGCCGAGCGCGCCAATGGACTGATGTTCCGCACCGCGCTCGCTCCCGACGCCGGGATGCTGTTCGATTTTGCGGAGGAACGCGACGTCGCGTTCTGGATGCGCAATACGTTCATTCCGCTCGACATGATCTTCATCGGGGCCGACGGCACGGTGCGAGGGGTCCACGCCAATGCCGCGCCCCACGATCCAGCCTCGATCCCTTCGGGCGCCGCCGTCCGGTTCGTGCTCGAAATCCCCGGCGGGCGCGCCGCCGAGATCGGGCTCAGGGTCGGCGACCGGTTGGATCATCCGCGGGTCACGCGCTGAGCGCGGTCAAGGCCGGCTGATCACCATCGCCTCGAAGACCGCGCCGAGATGCAGCATGGCGCCGGTGACCACGAAGACATGCCAGACGACGTTATGGAAGCGCAGCCGCTCCCAGAGATGAAAGACGACGCCGGCCGAATAGACCGCGCCGCCGGCGAGCAATAGAAAAAGCGAAGCCGGGGGAAGCTCCGCTGCAAGGGCGCCGAACGCCACCACGCCGCTCCACCCGATCCCGAGATAGAGCAGGATCGCCAGCCGGCCGAAACGCTTCGGCACGATCAGCTTGAGCGCCACCCCGATCAGCGCAGCGCTCCAGACCGCGACGATCATCGCCGTGCCCAGCGTCGTGCCCGACAGGAGCGCGAGAAATGGCGTGTAGGTGCCGGCGATGAAGAGGAAGATCGCCGCCTCGTCTAGACGCCCCAGCACCCGCTTGGCCCCGGACGGTGGCACGAGGTTGTAGCTCATCGACAGCGACAGCAGCGCCAGCAAAGTGACGAGATAGAGCACCAGCGAGAGGTATTCGCCGGGCCCGGTGCTGCCCAGCGCCAACGCCAGGAGCACCGAGCCCGCCGCCACGGACGCGGTGATGCCGATTCCATGGACGATGGCGTCGGCCACCACCTCGAGGATCGAATAGGATCCGTCGCGCCGGTGCCACCGGCGGCGCGGCGGCGGCGAGGATGCAATGGCGGGCGCGATCATGATTTGCGGCCTTGCTTGTTGCGCGATGGCGACCCCGGCAGGAGTCGAACCTGCGACCGATAGCTTAGAAGGCTATTGCTCTATCCAGCTGAGCTACGGGGCCGTCAGGAAAGGCTCATAGCGCCAAATTTCCCGCCTGTCAGGTGCGTATGAGACTGGCGGAGCGGTATCGTACTTTCACGCTCGACGAGTTCAGACCTTAGCACGATATGGGCCGGCAGGTCGTTCCGGGCTTCCCGCTCGATGATGTCGATCAGCAGTTTAGTCGCGATTCGCCCCATCTCTTCGCGCGGCTGGCGCATCGTCGTCAAACGCGGCGCATAAGACTGGGAGATCGCGATATCGTCGAAACCGATTACTGAAACATCCGCCGGGCAGTCGAAACCGTAACGGCGAATGGCGGCGATGAACGCGATCGCCATCTCGTCATTGCCGGCAAAAATCGCGGTGGGCCGCTCGCGCATCTCGGCGAATCGTTCGCCGGCGTCCTGCCCGGTCCGCATGGTATAGTCGCCCCGGAAAATCCAGTCTTCCCGAACCTCCAGGCCGTGCTGGGCCAGCGCGGAGCGAAATCCTACCGATCGCTCGCTCGGCGCTTCGTTGCGCGACGGGCTCGAGATGTAGCCTAGCGCGGTGTGGCCAAGTCCGATCAGGTGTTCGACCGCGCGCTTGGCAGCCTGCAGATTGTCGGTGATCACCGAGTTCAGATTCATGTCCGGCAGTTCGTCGTAGGAGACGACGAGCGGAAGGTCGTCACCTGGCGAGGCGATCGAGTGCAGCTGCTTGGTGTCGAGCCCGCCGTCGAACACCAGCATGCCGTCGACGCGGCGCGATTGAAAATGCTCCTTGAGCCAGGATGCCGGATTGTCCGGCAGACGGCTGGCGACGAGGACTCCGTAGCCGCGTTCGGTCGCGTGCTGGATCACACTTTCGACAATGTTCGAATAGAACGGGTTGCCGATGCCGGGGACTGCAGCGAGGATCGATTTAGCCCGCTGTTGCCGGAGTGAGCGCGCCGAAAGGTTCGGCGTATAGCCGGTCAGCTGCACCGCGGCGAGCACGCGGTCGCGGGTCACCTGCGACACCCGCTCGGGCGCGGTCAACGCCCGGCTTACGGTCGCTGTGGAGACGCGCGCATTCCGCGCAACGTCCTGAATCGTAGGCGGTTTGCGGTACACAACGCCCCTCGCGCGTTAACTGGCACCCGGCAATGTGCAAAAAGTTCTAAATCCAACTTGACACAAGCGCAACGTGTGCAAGAAACTCCGGCATCGTTTGCGCGCGCCGCGCTATGCGGCACTGTAATCGATTACACTCGGCCGGCGGATGGGGCACAAACCTTTTCGCGGACCGGTCCCGGAGAGTGCAACGCTCTCCGAAACGTTGGGAGGAACGAAATGAACAAGTTTGCTGTGGCCGCCGGTACGGCGTCCGCGCTCATGTTTGGTACGGCCGCTTTTGCGACCGACCTCGAAGTGACTCACTGGTGGACTTCTGGCGGTGAGGCGGCTGCGGTCGCCGAATTCGCCAAGGCTCTCGACGCGTCCGGCGACCATTGGATCGACGGCGCGATCGCCGGTTCCGGCGGCGTTGCCCGCCCCATCATTATCAGCCGCATTATCGGCGGCGACCCGATGGGCGCAACCCAGCTCAACCACGGCCTGCAGGCCATCGAACTCGTCGAAGCCGGGTTGATGCTCGACATCACCGACGTCGCCGAAGCCGAAGGCTGGCGCGATATCATCCATCCGATCGGGCTGCTCGACGCTTGCACGATCGACGGTCGCATCTATTGTGCGCCTGTCAACATTCACTCGTGGCAATGGATCTGGCTCAGCAACAAGGCGTATGCCGATGCAGGCGTGGCCGTCCCGGCCAATTGGGACGAGTTCGTTGCCTCCGCGCCCGCGCTTGAAGCGGCCGGCAAGATCCCGCTGGCCATGGGTCAGCAGCCCTGGCAGACCGGTGGTGCGTTCAGCGTCTTGCTGGTTGCGCTCGGTGGCGTCGAGTTGTGGACGGCGATCAACGTCGACCACGACGAGGTCGCCGCTGCCGGTGCCGATGCCGCAAAGGTCTTCGAGGCTTTCGGCGATGCGCGCGCGCTTTCGGCGGGCTCGAACGTTCAGGACTGGAACCAGGCAACCAATCTCGTGATCACCGGCCAGGCTGGCGGGCAGATCATGGGCGACTGGGCGCGTGGTGAATTCTCGGTCGCCAATCAGGTCTCGGGCGTCGACTACACCTGCCTGCCCGGTCTCGGCGTGCAGGAGATCCTCGACACCGGCGGCGACGCGTTCTACTTCCCGCTCAACGACGATCCGGAAATCACCGCTGCCCAGAAGCGCCTTGCCGCGCTCTTGGTCTCGCCGTCGGTCCAGGTTGCGTTCAACCTGGCAAAGGGCTCGCTGCCGATCCGTGGCGACATCGACATGTCCACCGCCGACGACTGCATGAAGAAGGGTCTGGCGATTCTGGCTGCCGGCAATATCCTGCCGGCCGGCACCATGGTCATGCCGCCGGACGCGGCCGAGCAGCTCAACTCGCTGTTGGTCGAGTTCTGGAACGACACCAGCATTACGCCGGCGCAAGTGCAGGCGAACTATGCCGCGGTGATCGCCTCGGTCGAGTAAGCGATTGCTCTAAGCAATCCCGTGCTACCGGCCTGCCTAATCTCAGGCCGGTAGCATTTTCTAATTCAGTCCAGTCCGACTGAGGCGCGCGCCAAGCGCTGCCGAAGGAGCGCCTGCCGGAGCTGCGGGCGTCCAGGGGGGAGGTCAATGGTTCAGAACGCGGTGCAGGACACGGCACATCCCCTCGACGAGCCCGAGGTGCGGCCGACTCCCCGCATTCTGCGCAACATGAGCGCCAAGATTGCCTCGATCCCGATGGTGGGCGTTGCCACGGTGATCTTCTTCGGCTGCACCATCTGGACGATCGTTCACTCCTTCACCAATTCAAAGCTCTTGCCGAAGCTGCAGTTCGTCGGCTTCGATCAATACGAGCGCCTCTGGTCCACCAGGCGCTGGATTCTCTCGATCGAGCACCTCGCGCTCTACGGAATCTGCAGCATCGTCTTTTCGCTGGTGATTGGTTTCTGTCTCGCGGCGCTGATGGACCAGAAAATCCGCTTCGAAAACACCTTCCGCTCCATCATGCTCTACCCCTTCGCGCTCAGCTTCATCGTCACCGGACTGGTGTGGCAGTGGATACTCAACCCCGAATTCGGAATCCAGAAAGTCGTTCGCGATTTCGGATGGGAAGGCTTCACCTTCGACCCGCTCTACAATGCCGACATCGTCATGTACGGCATCCTGATCGCCGGACTCTGGCAGGGCACCGGCCTGGTGATGGTGTTGATGCTCTCCGGGCTGCGCGGCATCGATGACGACATCTGGAAAGCCGCCCGCGTCGACGGCATCCCGCTGTGGAAAACTTATCTATTCATCGTGATTCCGATGATGCGGCCGACGTTCGTGACGACGCTCGTCCTGATCACTTCGGGCATCGTGCGCATCTACGACCTTGTTGTCGCCCAGACCAATGGTGGTCCGGGCCTCGCTTCGGAAGTTCCCGCGAAGTACGTTTATGACCTGATGTTCCTCAACCAGAACCTGGCCCAGGGCTTCGCCGCCTCGACGATCATGCTGCTGTCGGTGTTGGTGATTGTGATTCCGTGGGCATATCTTGAGTTCGGGGGGCGCCGGAAAAATGTCTGAGACCGCGATGAAGACTTCGGGGGACCTGACCGGACTGTCCGGAACCGCGATCACCGCTGAAAGCGCGCGCGGACCACGCCCAAAGCCAGCCTTCTCGCGCCGCAATATCTTCGTTTACGGCACCCTGATCCTCGTCTCGCTCTATTACCTGCTGCCGCTGTACGTGATGATCATCACGTCGGTGAAGGACATGGCGCAGATTCGCTTCGGCAACACCTTCGAGCTGCCGAACAGCATTTCATTCCAGCCCTGGATCAAGGCCTGGGCGGAAGCCTGCACCGGTCTCAATTGCGACGGACTGAGCCGCGGCTTCTGGAACTCGGTGAAGATCACCGTCCCTTCGGTCATCGTTTCGATCGTTGTCGCCTCGCTCAACGGTTACGTGCTGGCCTTCTGGAAGTTCAAGGGCGCCGATGTCTTCTTCACCATCCTGATCTTCGGCGCCTTCGTTCCCTATCAGGTGATGATCTACCCGATCGTCATCATCCTGCGGGAGATGAACCTCTACACCAAGCTCGAGGGGTTGATCCTCGTCCACACCATCTTCGGCATGCCGATCCTGACGCTGCTGTTCCGCAACTATTTCACCTCGCTGCCCGAGGAACTGTTCAAGGCGGCCCGCGTCGACGGCGCCGGGTTCTGGGGCATCTACTTCAAGATCATGGTGCCGATGTCGCTGCCGATTTTCGTCGTGGCGATCATCCTGCAGGTCACCGGCATCTGGAACGACTTCCTGTTCGGCGTCATCTACACCAAGCCGGAGAACTACCCGATGACGGTGCAGCTCAACAACATCGTCAATTCGGTGCAGGGAACCAAGGAATACAACGTCAACATGGCGGCCACGATCATTACGGGTCTGGTGCCGCTGGTCATCTATTTCGTCTCTGGAAGATTGTTCGTCCGCGGCATCGCCGCTGGTGCGGTGAAGGGTTAGCAACATGCCGAGCGTTTCAATCCGCAATCTGTCGCTGAATTACGGTTCGGTCGAAGTCCTGAAGAACCTCAATCTCGATGTCGAGCAGGGCGAATTCATCGTGCTGCTCGGGCCGTCGGGTTGCGGCAAGTCAACGCTGCTCAACTGCATCGCCGGCCTCTTGGACATCACCGACGGTCAGGTGTTCATTTCCAACAAGAACGTTACCTGGGCCGAGCCCAAGGACCGCGGCATCGGCATGGTGTTCCAGTCCTACGCGCTCTATCCGCAGATGACCGCCAGGGGTAACCTCGCCTTCGGCCTGAAAAACCAGCGATTGCCGAAGGATGAGATCGAAAAGCGCGTCGCCCGCGCCGCCGAAATCCTGCAGATCGAGCCTCTGCTCAATCGCCGGCCGGCGCATCTGTCGGGCGGCCAGCGCCAGCGCGTCGCCATCGGCCGCGCGCTTGTCCGCGACGTCGACGTGTTCCTCTTCGACGAGCCGCTGTCGAATCTCGACGCGCGCCTCAGGAGCGACCTGCGCGTCGAAATCAAGCGGCTGCATCAGCGCCTCAAGAACACCATGATCTACGTCACCCACGACCAGATCGAGGCCCTGACGCTGGCTGACCGTATTGCCATCATGCGCCACGGCGTCATCCAGCAGCTCGGCTCGCCCCGCGCCGTCTATCACAAGCCGGTCAACACCTTCGTCGCCGGCTTCATCGGCTCGCCGACGATGAATTTCTTCAACGGCACGCTATCGCGCGGCGGCAAGGGCTCGTTCAAGATCGACGGCTCCGCGGTGGATCTCGCCGGCTACGACTTCGAGGATGACGGCGGCAAGGGCGACATGCAGGCGGTGCTCGGCGTGCGTCCGGAGCACATTGGCGTGGGCGACGCGACCAAGGGTATGGCTTTTTCGGCCGAGGTCGAGATCGAGATCGTCGAGCCGATGGGCGCCGACACGCTCGCCTGGACCCGGCTCGGCGGCCAGACCATGTCGTTCCGCACCGATTCCGAACTCGTTCTCAAGAACGGCGACAAGGTGCGCATCGGCTTCGATCCGGCCCGCGCCTCCATGTTCTCGCAGGAGTCCGGCGCGCGCATCTAGGCGCCGGATCGAACCAACTTCCTTCGGTAGAGACCCATGCTCGACCTTTCCTATCAGCTTTACAGCGCGCGAAACTCCCCGCCGCTCGGCGATCATCTGCGCTCCCTCGCCAAGCTCGGCTACACCCAGGTCGAGGGCTATGGCGGGCTTTACGCGGGCGCCGATCTCGCCGCCCTGCGCCGCGAACTCGACTCGCTCGGGCTGACCATGCCGACCGCCCATATCGGCCTCGCCCAGCTCGAGGATGTCGCGGCGGCCGCGAAGATTTGCGCGACCCTCGGCATCAAAGTGATCTATTGCCCGGCGCCACCCGCCGATCAGCGTTCCGGCGGCGATGCCGAATGGAAGGCGTTTGGCGCCAAACTCGCCAAACTGGTCGATTCCTATGCGCGTCACGGCGTCGGTTTCGGCTGGCACAATCACGACTTCGAATTCAAGGCGACCGCCTCGGGCGCCATGCCGCTCGATCTCATCCTCGGCGGCTCGCCTTCCCTGCAATGGGAGGCCGATGTCGCCTGGATCAAGATTGCCGGCCAGGACCCGCTCCGCTGGATCGAAAAATTCGCCGACCGGCTGACCGCCGTGCATGTCAAAGACGTCGCCCCGGCGGGCGAAGCGAAGGACGAGGACGGCTGGGCCGACGTCGGTCACGGCACGCTCAACTGGGCCGCGCTGATGAAGACGCTCACTACCAAAACCAAGTGCAAATACTTCGTCATGGAACACGACAATCCCTCGGACCCGCGGCGGTTTGCAGAGCGCTCGCTCAAGTCCCTGAGGGCAATGGGGTATTAGGGCATGGCCAAGACCTACGGCATCGGCGTTATCGGCGCCGGCGACATTTCGCAGCAATATCTGAGGCTCGCGGCGCTTTTCGACCGCGTCGAAATCCGCGCCATCGCCGATATCATGCCGGAAGCGGCGAAGTCGCGCGCCGTCGAATACGGCATCGAGGCGCGCACCGTGAAGAAGCTGCTGAAGTCGAAGGACATCGATATCGTCCTCAACCTGACGATTCCCGCCGCCCACTACGAGGTGACGGCTGCGATCGTCGAGGCCGGCAAGCACGCCTATTCCGAAAAGCCGCTTTGCCTGACACTCAAGCAGGGCAAAAAGCTGCGCAAGGCCGCAAAGGAAGCCGGCACCGAGGTCGGCTGCGCTCCGGACACTTTCCTCGGCGGCTCGCACCAATTCGCCCGCAAACTGATCGACGACGGCAAGATCGGCCGCGTCACCCACGGTACCTGCCACGTGATGAACAAGGGCATGGAGCACTGGCACCCCAATCCCGACTTCTTCTACAAGCCGGGCGGCGGGCCAATCCTCGACATCGGACCCTACTATGTCGCCAATCTCATCAACCTGCTCGGTCCGGCCAGGCGTGTCGCCGCGCTAAGCGCGGTGCCCCGCAATGAGCGGCTGATCTCCAGCAAGCCGCGCGCCGGCGAGACGGTGAAGGTCGAGACCCCGACCACCATCCACGCGCTGATCGAATTCGAGAGCAGCGCCATTATCACGCTCGGCGCCAGCTG
Source organism: Cucumibacter sp. (assembly GCA_040881985.1). GTDB lineage: Bacteria > Pseudomonadota > Alphaproteobacteria > Rhizobiales > Devosiaceae > JBBECE01. Next base: position 20,752 of record JBBECE010000024.1, on the reverse strand, counting down.
GGATGTCTTCGCCCACGGCCACCACAACATGGAGCTCTATGGCTCCGAGGGGACGCTCTTCGTGCCCGACCCGAATTTCTTCTCCGGCGACGTGGTGTTCGGCGACAAGGACGGCAAGCTCGAGACGCTGAAAGTTTGGGATCATCCGCTCGGCGTGCCAAATCAGCAGCGGGACAACGGCTCGATGCTCGCCAATTACCGCACCGCCGGCCTTGTCGATCTGGTCCGCGCCATCGAGCAGGGCCGCAAGCCGCGTTGTTCGCTCGAGACCTCGCTGCATGCGGTCGACATCATGACCTCGATCCTGAAGTCGGGCGAGACTGGCGAGTTCGTCGAGCTGTCGACGACCTGCGACCAGCCGGCGCTACTGACGCCCGCCGAAGCCCGAGCGATGATGCGGAGCCCCGCCCCGAGGCGGGTCGCGGCGAACTAGCTACCAGGGCCCGATCGAACGGGCTGGAAGGAGGACCATGAAAACGATCAAGGGCCCGGCGCTGTTCCTCGGACAGTTCGCCGGTGACCAGCCGCCGTTCAATTCCTGGGGCGCGATCTGCAAATGGGCCGCAGGGCTCGGCTACAAGGGCTTGCAGATTCCGAGCTGGGACTCGCGGCTCTTCGATCTGGCAAAGGCGGCCGCCTCCAAAACCTATTGCGACGAAGTCGCGGGCATCGCGGCCTCGAATGGCATCAAGATCACAGAGTTGACCACTCATCTGCAAGGTCAGCTGGTCGCGGTTCATCCCGCCTATGACATGGTCTTCGACGGCTTCGCCGCCCCGAGCGTCCGCGGCAACCCGAAGGCGCGCCAGGAATGGGCCGTGAAGCAGATGATGCTGGCCGCCGACGCCTCAAAGAACCTCGGTCTGACCGCCCACGCGACGTTTTCGGGCGCGCTGGCATGGCCCTACATGTATCCGTGGCCGCAGCGTCCCGCCGGGCTGGTCGAGGCCGCCTTCGACGAACTGGCCAGGCGCTGGACGCCGATCCTCAACAAGTTCGACGAAGTCGGCGTCGATCTCGCCTTTGAAATTCATCCCGGCGAGGATCTGCACGACGGGGTCACCTTCGAGATGTTCCTCGAGCGGGTCGCCAATCACCCCCGCTGCAACATTCTTTATGACCCCAGCCACTTTGTCCTGCAATGTCTTGATTATATTGACTATATCGACATCTACCACGAGCGCATCAAGCTCTTCCACGTCAAGGATGCCGAGTTCAATCCGACCGGGAGACAAGGCGTCTATGGCGGCTATCAGTCCTGGGTCAATCGGGCGGGGCGATTCCGCTCGCCGGGCGACGGCCAGGTCGATTTCGCCTCGGTCTTTTCCAAGCTCACCCAGCACGATTTCGACGGCTGGGCTGTACTCGAATGGGAATGCGCCCTGAAGCATCCCGAGGACGGCGCCCGCGAGGGCGCGCCCTTCATCGCCGACCACATCATCCGTGTGACCGAACGCGCCTTCGACGATTTTGCCGCCTCGGGCACCGATGACAAGTTGAACCGCAAGATTTTGGGACTGGGTTGAGGGCGAGATCATGGCGGCGCCACGCAAACTGCGCCTTGGCATGGTCGGTGGCGGCCGGGACGCCTTCATCGGCGCCGTCCACCGCATTGCGGCGCGCCTCGACGGCCACTACGACCTCGTCGCCGGCGCACTGTCGTCGCGGCCGGACGTGGCGCGCGCCTCCGCCGCCGATCTCGGTATCGCGCCCGAGCGCGCCTACACCGACTACCGCGACATGGCGAATGCCGAGGCGAAGCGCGACGACGGCATCGACGCCGTCTCGATCGTCACGCCCAACAATGTGCATTTCCCGGTGGCCAAGGCGTTTCTCGAGGCGGGTATTCACGTCATTTGCGACAAGCCGCTGACCTCAACCCTCGCGGACGCACGCGCGCTGGCCTCGGCCGCCAAGGCCTCGAAGGCAAAATTCCTCCTCACCCACAATTACACCGGCTATCCTCTCATGCGGCAGGCCCGCGCCATGGTCGCGGCGGGCGAGCTCGGCAAAATCCGCGTCGTCCAGGCCGAGTACCCGCAGGACTGGCTGACCGAAGAGGTTCACAACAAGCAGGCCAACTGGCGCGTCGATCCGGAGCAGTCCGGCGCCGGTGGCTGCATCGGCGACATCGGCACCCATGCCTACAATCTGGCGCGGTTCGTCACCGCCCTGAAGCTGGCCGAGCTCGCCGCGGATTTGACGACCTTTGTCCCCGGACGGCGAATCGACGACAACGTCAACATCCTCTTGCGGTTCGAAGGCGGCGCCCGCGGCATGCTGTGGGCGAGCCAGGTCTCGCCCGGCAATGAAAATGGCGTGGCGCTGCGCGTCTATGGCGAAAAGGGCGGCCTCGAATGGGTACAGGCCGAACCCAACAAGATGTGGTACGCGCCTTTCGGCAAGCCGCGGCAGCTGATCACCCGCGGCGGCGCCACGCCGATCGGATCGGACGCGGCAGGGGCGGCGGTGCGCATTCCGCCCGGCCATCCGGAAGGCTATCTCGAAGCTTTCGCAACGCTTTACAGCGACTTCGCCACCCTGATCCGCTCTGGCAAGGGCGGAGAGATGCTTCCGACCCTCGCGGACGGGGTCGAGGGTATGGAATTCATTACCGCGGCGGTGAAATCTTCCTCGGACAACGGCCGCTGGACGAAGTTCAGCGACGTCTGAGCGTCCGTTGGCCTAGTGCGTCCAGGGCGTCTTGCGGTCGACCCGGAAATTGTCGGCATACGCGTTGCGCTGCACCTTTGGCTCGCTTGGCTTCTGCACCCGATAAGCAATGCCTTCGCGTTTGGCGTAAGCTTCGGCCGCTTCGAGCGTCTCGAAGCGCAGGGAGATCTGGCTGAGGGCGTCGGCCGTCGAAGTGTAGCCCATCAGCGGCTCCGGACGGCGCGGGCTTTGAGGCTCGTACACCAGCACCCAATCCTTCGTCTGGCCCCGCCCAGCCTGCATCGCGGTTCGCGCCGGCTTGAAAATGCGTGCGGTCATCGGATTGGTCGTCCCCCTCGCTTCGCCCGCTGGTCGGAGTAGCAAGATTCGAACTTGCGACCCCTGGTTCCCAAAACCAGTGCTCTACCAGGCTGAGCTATACTCCGGTCCCAAGCGGCGCCGGTCCGGCTTACACATTCTTGTTGGCGGCGGCAAGAAGTGTTACTGGCGGCCCGGCGCTCGCAAGTCACTGAAATCGAAGGCGCATCATGGTTGAAACGCCGGGCTGGAAATGGCCGGAAGGGCTCGCCGGAGCGGGCGCCGGCCGCTGGCGCCGGTGGGCGTTAATCGCCCTTGCCGCGCTCGCCCTCTTCGTGCTCACGGCCCTGGTTTTTGACGCCCCGGTCACCCGCGCCCTGATGGCTTGGCCCGACGACGAGCGGGCGTTCTTCCGGTGGCTCACCGGATGGGGCGAATCCGGCTGGATACTCGTGCCGGCCTTCATCGTCTGGGCGGGAACGGTGGCGCTGACGCGCTTTCGGCGGCTCGCCTTCGCCGCGCGCTGGGCCGCGAAATCCTTCGGCGCCATGGCGGGGTTGGTTTTCCTGTCGGTCGGCGTGCCGGGGCTGCTGGCGGCGATCCTCAAGCGCCTCATCGGCCGCGCGCGCCCCACCCAGCTTGACGAACTCGGCACGCTCTGGTTCCAGCCGATCCAGCCGTTCGACTGGACGATGCAGGCCTTGCCGTCGGGCCACGCCACCACGTCTTTCGCGCTGGCGGTGGCGCTCGTCGCGCTTTTCGGACGGCGCCTCCGGTTTGTTTACGCGATCGCCGCGCTGATCGCGCTGTCCCGCATCGTCACCGGCGCGCACTATCTCTCCGACTCGATCGCCGGCGCGGTGCTGGGCACCCTCGTCGCCTTTCTCGTCCGCGATTGGTTCGCCGGCCGGCGCTGGGTGATCGAGCGGCGCGACGGAAGCATCCGCAACCGCATGCTCGCCCCGATCCGGCGCTACTGGCGGCGGCTGACCCGTCAGGACGCCGCGCGGTAACGCTTGAGCCCCGCCTCGAGGTCGGCCTTGAGTTCACCCATGTCCTCGAACCCGGCATGCAGCCGGAAGAGGTTGCCCTTTTCGGTCCACGGCACGGCGGTGCGAGCCTTGCGGGGGTCGATCGGCAGCATCAGGCTCTCGAAACCGCCCCACGAATAGCCCATCGCATAGAGTTCCATCCCGTCCATCATCGCCGCGATCGCGGCGCGTCGGGCCGGCGGCAGCACGAAACCGAAGAGGCTTCCCGAACCCCTGAAGTCGCGCGCGAAGAGGCGATGGTCCGGGTGGGTCGGCAATCCGGGATGAATGACCCGCACCACGTCTCCCCGCGCCTCGAGCCAGCGCGCCAGCTCGAGCGCCCGGGACTGATGCTCCTTCATCCGGACGCCCAGCGTCCTCAGTCCGCGCGCCGCAAGCCAGGCATCGTCCGGCGAAACATTGACGCCGTGGCCGCGCGAGGTCCGCTGCACCGCCGCGAGGCGCGCCGCGGTCGCCGAGACCGTGCCGAGGATCGCGTCCGAGTGGCCGACGAACATTTTTGTCCCGGTGTGCACCACGATATCGGCGCCGAGGCTCAGCGGATTGTGAAACAGGGGCGTCGCCCAGCTGTTGTCAAAAATGATCGCGATGTCTTTCCCCGCCGCGGCCCGGACTGCCGGCAGGTCCTGGATTTCGAACGTCAGCGACCCTGGGCTTTCCATGAAAATTGCCCGAGTATTGGGGCGGATCAGTTGGGCGATGCCCGCGCCGATCCGCGGATCGTAGTAGCGCGCGCTGACCCCGTTTCTCGACAGCATGTCGTTGCAGAAGTGCCGCGTCGGCTCATAGGCGCTGTCAGTCACCAGCACGTCGTCGCCGTTCTCAAGGCAAGCCAAGAGCGCGATCGCGATCCCCGACAGCCCCGAAGGCGTCAGTACCGTGCCGGCCGCCCCTTCAAGTTCGGTAATGATCTCGGCGACCGCGTCGGTCGTCGGATTGCCGTGCCGGCCGTAGCGATACGGCTTGGTCGGCGTCTCCAGTTCGTCGAGAGTTTCGAATACGACCGTCGAGCCGCGCACCACCGGCGTATTGACGAACCCATGCTGGGTATGCGGATGCCGGCCGCCATGGGTCAGCACGGTTTCGGCGGCGCGTTTTTTCTTGACCGGGGTCATCGCGGCGCCAACCTCGACCACCGGCGCTTGTTTGTCGAGAGCCGCGCCCGCCGCATGGTCGCTCCGGCCTCTGCCGGTTCAATTCATTTGGCGCGCGGCCTTGACCGGAAGGTAAAATTGCCATTCCATGGCCTCAGCGACCTCGGCTGCGGTTTATCGTGGCCGGGTCTGTACTTAGGTCATCGGCGATCAATCGATGACCAGTCACGACAACAGGGTCAGGAAACAAAGGGCTTCCCAATGAAAAAGATAATCGCAACCGTCGCGCTCGGCGTGACCATGGGCTTGACCGCCCAGGCCGCTCTCGGCGCCACGCTCGAGGATGTCAAGGCCAAGGGCTACATCCAATGCGGCGTAACCTCCGGCACCGTCGGTTTTTCGGCGCCCGACGCCAACAACAACTGGACCGGCCTCGAAGTTGACTTCTGCCGGGCCATGTCCGCCGCGATCTTCAACGATCCCGAAGCGGTACGCTACACCCCGCTCACCTCGCAGGAGCGCTTCACCGCGCTGTCGGCGGGTGAAATCGATGTCCTGAGCCGCACCACCACCTGGACGATGAGCCGCGATACCCAGCTCGGCATCAAGTTCATCGGCACCATGTTCTATGACGGGCAGGGCTTCATGGTCCGCGAAGACCTGGGCGTCACCTCCGCTCTCGAACTGAGCGGCGCCGCCATCTGCATCGAGTCAGGCACCACCACCGAGCTCAACGCGGCGGACTATTTCGCCGCCAACGGCATGGACTTCAACACCGTGGTGTTTATCGATCAGGACGAAGTCATCAAAGCCTACGAAGACGGCCGCTGCGACGTCTATACGACGGACTCGTCGGCGCTCGCCTCGGAGCGTTCCAAGCTCACCGAGCCGGCTGCCCACATCATCCTGCCGGAAATTATTTCCAAGGAGCCGCTCGGCCCCGTCGTGCGGCAAGGCGACGACACCTGGTTCAATATCGCGCGCTGGACCTACTTTGCTCTCCTTGAGGCGGAGGAACTGGGGATAACCCAGGCCAACGTCGACGATATGCTGGCGTCGGAAAATCCGGCCATTCGGCGCCTGCTCGGCGTTGAGGGCGACTTCGGCACGCCGCTCGGTCTCACCAAGGACTGGGCGTACCAGATCATCAAGCACATCGGGAACTACGCCGAGTCCTACGAGCGCCATGTCGGTCCGAATACGCCGATCGGGCTGGCGCGCGGCCTGAACGCTTTGTGGCGGGATGGCGGCATCCAGTACTCGCCGCCGATTCGCTAACACAACTCCGGTCCGGCGTCCTGCCCTGCGGGACGCCGGATCTCATATGCGCGGCAGTTAGGTATCGCCGTCACGCGGGGACGATCGGGTCTGGGGACAGGGGCCACAATACGCATGGCAGTGCTTGAGACTGATCGGCTGGCCGCGCCCGGGACGTCATTCCTCAACGATCCGCGCATCCGCGGTCTCATTTATCAAGTCATCGTCGCCGCCATCGTCATTGGTTTCTTCGGCTGGATCATCAGCAATACGGCCGCCAACCTGGCGGCGCAGAACAAAACGACCGGCTTCGACTTCCTCGGCAAAACTTCCGGCTTCGACATCAGCTTCTCGCTGATCCCTTTCGACCGCACCTCGTACTACTGGCAGGCTTTTCTTGTCGGGCTCACCAACACGCTGCTGGTGGCGGTCATCGGTATCGTTTTCGCCACCATCATCGGTTTCACCGTCGGCATTGCCCGGCTATCCTCGAACTACATTATTTCCCGGCTCGCCACTATCTACGTCGAGACGATCCGCAACATCCCGCTGCTGCTGCAGCTCTTCTTCTGGTACTTCGCGGTTCTCAAGACCATGCCGGCCGTGCGCGAGTCCTTCGCGCTGCCCTTCGACATCTTTATCAACCAGCGCGGCCTGTTCGTCCCCAAGCCGCTGCCAAACGATCAGACCGTCTGGGTCTGGGTTGCGCTTGCCGTCGGTGTCATCCTTTCGATAGGGGTCGGGCGTTGGGCGAGGCGGCGTCTGGAAGCGACTGGCCAGCGCTTTCCTGTCGCCTTGTCTTCAATCGGCATCGTTGTCGGCCTCGCCGCGTTGACATGGCTCGTCAGCGGAGCGAGCGTTGCCTTCGATCCGCCGGTTCTCAACCGCTTCAACTTCGCAGGCGGGCTGGAACTTCCCCCCGAATTCGTGGCGCTCGCCTTTGGCCTGAGCATCTACACCGCGGCCTTCATCGCCGAGACCGTCCGCGCCGGCATCCAGGCGGTCAACAAAGGCCAGACCGAAGCGGCTCAATCGCTCGGCCTGAAGGAAGGCGACCGCCTGCGCCTCGTCATCATTCCTCAGGCCATGCGGGTGATCGTGCCGCCGCTGACCAGCCAGTATCTCAATCTGACCAAGAACTCTTCGCTTGGCGCCGCCATCGGCTATCCGGAACTCGTCAACGTCTTCACCGGTACCGCCCTCAATCAGACGGGCCGCGCCATCGAATGCATTGCGCTCACCATGCTTGTGTACCTGATCTTTTCGCTCGCCACCTCGGCGGCGATGAACTGGTACAACGCTCGCGTAGCTCTGGTGGAACGGTAGAGACCGGCCATGAGCGAGAGCGCCTACGTCCGTACCGAATTGGCCCAACCGGAGCCTGCGCCGCGTCGTACCTCGGGGGCGGTCGGCTGGGCGCGCAAGAAACTCTTCGCTACTCCCACCGACACGCTGCTGACGTTCCTCGGCATCGCCTTTTTGTTCTGGGTCATCCCGCCGCTCTACGGCTTCTTTATCGGCAACGCCGTTCCCCCGGGCGGCACCGTCGAGCAATGCCGCGTCGAAAACGCCGGCGCCTGCTGGGCCTACATCGCCAGCGAGATCGAGTTCTTCATCTACGGTTTCTACCCGATGGACCAGTATTGGCGCGTCAACATCGTCTTTGCGATGCTGGCGCTCCTGGTCGTTCCGCTGCTTTGGCCGCGTGTGCCATACAAGGGCATCAACGCCGGCATGTTCTTCGTTGTCTTTCCGTTCGTCAGCATCGTCTTGCTGAGCGGCGGCATGTTCGGCCTGAGCTTTATCCCCACCGAAATGTGGGGCGGACTGATGGTCACCCTCATCATCTCGGTCGTCGGCATTTGCGGTTCGCTGCCGCTCGGCGTGCTGTTGGCCCTGGGCCGGCGGTCGCGGCTGCCGGTCATCAAGACGCTGTGCATCATGTTCATCGAACTGATCCGCGCGGTGCCGTTGATCTCGATATTGTTTTTCGCATCGATCATGCTGCCGCTGTTCATGCCGCAGGGCACCACCATTGACAAGTTGCTCCGCGCGCTCGTCGGGGTGACGCTGTTTTCCGCGGCCTACATGGCAGAAGTCGTCCGCGGCGGCCTGCAGGCCATCCCGCGCGGCCAGTACGAGGCGGCCTCGGCGCTCGGCCTCAATTACTGGAAGTCGATGGGGTTCATCGTCCTGCCGCAGGCGCTCAAGCACGTCATTCCGGGCATCGTCAACAATTTCATTTCGCTCTTCAAGGACACTTCGCTCGTCTATATCGTCGGAATGAAGGATTTGCTCGAGGCGGTGAAGACCAAGAACGACATGCTCGAATGGGCGTCCGCCACCCAGGCAGTGACCGGCTACGCGTTCGCCGCCATCGTCTTCTGGATCTTTTGTTTCTCCATATCGCGATACTCCGTCGCGATGGAGCGACGCCTCGATACCGGCCACAAGAGGTAGCCATGTCCATGGAATCCGCCGCGCTCGATACCGACCTGCACGTCGACCGGAGCAAGATGCGTGTCTCCGATACCGACGTCGCCATCGACATCGTCCACATGCACAAATGGTTCGGCGACTTTCACGTCCTGCTCGACATTAACCTGACCGTCATGAACGGCGAGCGTATCGTCATCGCCGGTCCGTCGGGCTCGGGCAAGTCGACGCTCATCCGCTGCCTCAACCGGCTCGAGGAGCACCAGCAGGGCAAGATCGTCGTTGACGGCGTCGAACTCACCTCCGACCTCAAGCGCGTCGACGAGGTCCGCCGCGAGGTCGGGATGGTCTTCCAGCACTTCAACCTCTTCCCGCACCTGACAATCCTGCAGAACTGCACGCTCGCCCCGATCTGGGTGCGCGGCACGCCCAGGCTCGAGGCCGAAGCCTCGGCGATGAAATACCTGGAGCGGGTGAAAATTCCCGAACAGGCCCTGAAGTTCCCCGGCCAGCTGTCCGGCGGACAGCAGCAGCGCGTCGCCATCGCCCGCTCGCTTTGCATGAACCCGAAAATCATGCTCTTCGACGAGCCGACCTCGGCGCTCGACCCCGAAATGATCAAGGAAGTGCTCGACGTGATGGTCGATCTTGCCGAGTCGGGCATGACCATGCTGGTCGTCTCCCACGAAATGGGTTTCGCCCGGCAAGTCGCCAACCGCGTGATCTTCATGGATCAGGGCCAGATCATCGAAGAGAACGAGCCGGGCGAGTTCTTCGATCACCCCAGGCACGAGCGCACCAAACTGTTCCTCAGCCAGATTTTGCACTGAAAGGCGCGACCCGAAGGGGCAAATTGCTCCGGTGGAGCGATTTGAGCGCCGGGCGCGCGACCTGAAGGGGCAAATTGCTCCGGTGGAGCGATTTGAGCGCCGGGCGCGCCGAGCCGTGCGAAGCGCAACCTTGGCCGCAACGCGGGCGTCGATTTGCCGCGCCGGGCGTTAACGCCTTGGCGCTTTTCAACCAGCCTTGTCTTGACCCCGTCACCGAATTGCCGAGAATCAGCGTTCTCATCATGTGGAGGAACCGGTTCCTTGAGGGAGGGGCCGGGACAAGGGTTCCGGGTAGTGCGTCTGATCATTGCACTCGCGTTCGCGTTGTGGCCCGGGCTCGCCGCTGCCCAAACGCTCGACGCCGTCAAGACGCGCGGGTTCCTGCGCTGCGGTTCGACCGAGACCTTGCCGGGCTTCTCGCAGGTATCACCCGAAGGATTGTGGTCGGGCTTTGACGTCGATGTCTGCCGGGCCGTTGCCGCCGCGATCTTCGGCGATCCCAATCGGGTCGAGTTCATCTCCTTCACCGGCGCCAGCCGCTTCGCGCCGTTGCAAAGCGGGGAGATCGACATGATGGCGCGCAACGCCCCGTGGACGATGCGCCGCGACACCGATTTCGGCGTCGGCTATGTCGCGACCTCCTTCCACGACGGCCAGGCCTTCATGATGCGCAACCACGCGGGGATCGTCTCGGCCCTCGAGCTGCACGACATTTCCGTCTGCGCCATCGACGGCTCGGACCACGCCGACAACATGCGCCGCTTCTTTTTCGCCGGGCAGGTGACCTACACGGAAATCCTCTACGAAGCCGCCGACGACCTGATCACCGCCTACCGGACCGGCCTTTGCGATGTGGTGACCGCGAGCGCGACGCGGCTTTTTGCAATCCGCAACGCGCTCGGCGATCCGGCCGGCCACCGGATTCTGCCGGAACGGTTTTCCAAGGAACCGATCGGCCCGGTCATCCGGGCCGGGGACGACCAGTGGCGCAACATCGTCATGTGGACGCTCTACGCGATGATCAACGCCGAAGAGCTGGGCGTCACCTCCCTCAATATCGACTCGATGGCCGAATCGCGCAATCCGGCGATCCGGCGGCTGCTCGGGCTCGAAGGCGATTTTGGCACGGCGCTCGGGCTCACCCCCGGCTGGGCGCACAACATTCTCGCCGGGGTCGGCAACTACGCCGAGGTCTTCGACCGCAATCTCGGCATGTCCTCCCCGCTCGGGATGACCCGCGGGCTCAATGCTCTGTGGACGAAAGGCGGGTTGATGTACGCCCCGCCGATCCGCTGAGGCAGCGTCAAGCGATCGGCAATCCCGGATTGGCGCCCCACTCGGCCCACGAGCCGTCATAGACCTGCATCCGCTCGTAGCCCGCAACCGCAAGCGCCAGGTTGAGGATCGGCGCGGTGACGCCCGACCCGCACGTCGAGATCACCGGCTTCTCGGGGTCGATCCCCGCCGCCCGCATGCGAATCACCAGTTCCGCCACTTCGCGCAACGCCCCGTCCTCGATCAGATCGTCAAACGGCAGATTGAGTGAGCCGGGAATATGCCCGCGCCTCAGCCCCGGCCTTGGCTCGGCGACCTCACCGTTGAACCGCCCCGCCGGCCGCACATCGGCGATCTGCGTCTCGCCCGGCTGCTTGAGCGCCGTCAGTATGCCGTCCGCAGGAATGACCGCACCCGGGCGCAGCCGCGCATTGAAGCGGGCGGGGGCAGGGTAGGGCACGCCGCTCTCGACCGGACGGTCTTCGGCGAGCCATCTAGGCAATCCGCCATCGAGCACATAAACTTGCGCCGCGCCCATGATCCGGAAATTCCACCAAACCCGCGCCGCGGAATAGAGACCAAGGCTGTCATAGACGACGATGCGGTCGGCCTCGCCGATGCCGAGCGCGCCGGCCATCGCGGCGAACCTCGCCTCGCCCGCGACCATATGGGGCAGCGGGATCGAGGTGTCGGCGATCGCGTCGATGTCGAAAAAAACCGCGCCGGGAATATGCCGCGCTTCGAACTCGGCACGGGCGTTGCGGCCGCTCGACGGCATGTGCCACGAGCCATCGACCACCCTCATTTTCGCCGCGCCGAGCTCGCGAGCCAGAAATTCGGTTGAAACCAGCGGCGGGGCGGTCTTCGTCATGGTGCTCAAATGAAGCGCGGCGGGGTCCGCCCGCTCACGCCGCCGGCTCCTTTTCGAAGAGTGCGCCGATATCGAAATCGGCCCCCGCCTCGAGGAAGCGAGGCACCGCCAAACCCTTGCCGCGCAGGAAAGCCGGGTTGAAGAGCTTGCCGGCGTAGCGCGTGCCATAGTCGCAGAGCACGGTGACGATGGTCTTGCCCGGCCCGAGATCGCGCGCCAGCCGCACCGCCCCGGCGATGTTGATGCCGGTCGAGCCACCCATGCACAGGCCCTCGTGCTCGAGCAGGTCGTAAATGTAGGGGAGCGCCTCGGCGTCGGGAATCCGGTAGGGGAAATCGACCGTCAGTCCCTCGAGATTGGCGGTGATCCGGCCCTGGCCGATGCCCTCGGTGATCGAATCGCCCTGGGTTTTCAATTCGCCGGTGGTGAAATAGCTGAAAAGATTGGCGCCTTCCGGGTCGGCGAGCCCGATCTTGATACCTTGGTTGCGCGAGCGCAGCGCCTGCGCGACGCCCGCCAGCGTGCCGCCGGTGCCGACCGAACAGATGAAACCGTCGATTTTCCCTTCGGTCTGGGCGAAGATTTCCGGACCGGTATGGTCGAAATGCGTCTGGCGATTGGCGACATTGTCGAATTGTTGCGCCCAGATGGCCCCGGCCTTGCGCTCGCGGTCGAGTTTTTGGGCGAGCCGCCCCGAAAGCTTGATGTAATTGTTGGGGTCGCGATAGGGCTTGGCCGGTACTTCGATCAGGGTCGCTCCGGCGATGCGGATGGCGTCTTTCTTTTCCTGGCTTTGCGTGTCGGGGATGACGACGACGCATTTGTAGCCGAGCGCCGCCGCGACAAGCGCCAGCCCGATCCCGGTATTGCCGGCGGTGCCCTCGACGATGGTGCCGCCGCGCCGCAGCGCCCCGCGCTTTTCGGCGTCGCGGACGATCGCCAGCGCCGCGCGGTCCTTGACCGACTGGCCCGGATTGAGGAATTCCGCCTTGCCCCAGATCTCGCACCCGGTCGCCTCCGAGACCCGGTTGAGCCGGATCAGCGGGGTATTGCCGATGGCCGAGAGAATGTCGCGGTGTCTTTGCATCGATCGTCGAGCCCTTCGTTGGCAATCGTACCGGCGCGCAGAGGGGCGCTCAAGCCCGCGTCCGCCAAACGAAAGAGCATTTCCCGCCCAGGGAAAAGTACGAAAGCGCCGCGTGGTGAACGGGGCGATGCGCGGGATTTTCGCCTTCTTCCCCCTGATTTGCGCATACCACCCCTTCCTCATCACCCGGCTTGACCGGGTGATCCAGCGGCGCGCTGTCCGGCGCGCCGAGGGAGCCGTCTGCGCCGGTGCCGCGGCGCGCTGGATGGCCCGATCAAGTCGGGCCATGACGCAAACAAGGAATTGGCGCTCCCGTCTGAAATTGTTTCCTGCGTTCGGAGTCCACACCCAATTTTGAGGGTGCCGCCCCGGTGCCTCGTGCTAGCGAGCGTTGACTCCGCACCGACCGTGTGGGATTTTTGACCCGTTCACCGGGGAGGGCGAACGGCAGAATCCCTTGAAATTGTTCACGTTCTTCTTGCCCGCACTTTTCCTGGGCTTGTCTTCAGTGCCCGCAACGGCCTCCGTCTTATGCGTGCAAGAAGAACTGGCCGCCCTCGGCTACTCACCGGGGCCGGTCGACGGCGCGCTTGGGGGCCGCACGATCGGTGCAGCCACCCAGTTCCGCAGCGATGCCGGACTGAACCTGCCTGACCTTTCAACTGAAACCGCCGGAGAATGGTGCGCGGCAGTGCAAGGATTCGCGTCCAGCGATACAAGCGCCATTCTGCGTTCGCCTGCCGCATTCATCCTGCCCAAAGACGTCTTGCTCGATTTCGCTGCCGCCGATCCCCAGCGGCGCGCCGGCTTTTGCGAGACCGGGACAGGGTCGATTGCGGACCTTGGAAACATCGAACCCGTGCAGAAGATCGAAGGGTTCACGTCTCGTATGCTCGGCGACGTTGAGCGCGTGCCAGGCGCGCTCGACGCGGAGGAATTTGCTGCGGGGTTCTCCGCACATGCGGCCTTGGCGCTCGCCGCCGACGACGCTGACGCCAAGGGGCAACTCCTCGATCTGCTGCAGAAATGGGCGAAGGGCCGCGCATTCCTCGACACGGCCAGCTGCGTGCGGTCGGACGGCAACCTGATAGACACCGGTTCATGCAGGGAGTGGACGGTGCCGGACGGCAGCGACCTCTCGAGCATGAAGGATGCGACGTTTGCCACCTTTCATGCGGTCGGGATGATCCGAGCTTACTTGATTGCGCTGGCGGCCTTCGAGCCCGAAGCACGTGCCGCCCAGCACGCCGATATTGCCAGCTGGATCAGCGCGATCGGCGAGCGGCTGAAGCGTCCTGGCGACGTTTATTTCGGTCTCAATATGGGCTGGTACTGGCCAGGCATTGTCAACGATCTCTTCAGTGACCGCACGGCCGCCGCCGTCGCCAAGCTCGAACGCCTCCAGGCGGGAATGGAGGAACTGGTCAACGCCGACGGCTCGATCGAAGACCGGACAACGCGCGGCGATCGGGCGATGTGGTACCAGTACACTTCGATCGGCGAAATTGTCGTCTCGCTGGAACTGATTCGCGCGGCCGGGCTGCCGGTCTCGGAACAGTTTGAAGAGCACCTGCACAGCGCCGTCGCCTTGTTGCTCGACGCAATCGAAGATCCCGCAAGCATCGATCCTTGGGCAAAAGCGGCCCACAATGCGCAATATAGCGGTACGCAGGAGTGGAATTTCGAGGGTTGGCCGGACGAAAACTTCGCCGGAAGCTGGCTGCACATCTACCCCTATCGCTATCCCCAGCGCGACGAGGCCCGGAGGCTGCGTGAACTTGTGCCTGTTGCCGCGCGATCGGCAACGTCCGACACCGATTTCGGATTCGGCCTCGGCTGTATTTACAATTCCGCTAATCCGGATCGCTGAGCAACGAATTGTCGGACGTTAGATGAGTCCGCCAGCAATGGCGACGAGTACGCCCGTTCTGTTCATCGGCTCAAGATATCGCGATCCCGGACCTCGTTGGTCGAAGGCATAATCGCCGTGTCAAGCCGGGAACATTTCAAAGTGAGACACTACCGAATATTGGTCAGTGCGCCCGCAACCTCCCCGCACCCGCTGAAATACTTTTCTCTCTCGACGCGCTTCCCCGCATGCGGTTTCCCCCAAACGCCCCGGCGACAAATACCTAGCCAGCCGAGACACTTAGCCACGCAATCCCGTTAAGCAGCCGGCGCGAATGGGGTTCTGCCACCTTGCCCGCGGCCCCGCGCCAGCGTATCTGAAGGCCACTTTTCCACGGGGCTACGCGATGAGCGCGAAGCGGGCCGAGGCGCTTTCGCATCTGCAAGCGCTGGAAGCCGAAAGCATCGAGATTTTGCGCGAGGTCGCCGCCGCTTTCGAGCGGCCGGTGCTGATGTATTCGATCGGCAAGGATTCCTCGGTGCTGCTGCGCCTGGCGCAGAAGGCGTTCCACCCCGGGCGCATTCCCTTCCCGGTCTTGCATATCGATACGGGCTGGAAGTTCCGCGAGATGATCGCCTTCCGCGACCAGACGGCGCTCGAACTTGGCCTCGACCTCATCGTCCACACCAATCCCGACGGCTTGCGCGACAACATCAACCCCTTCGATCACGGCTCGGCGCGTTACACCGATGTGATGAAAACCCAGGCGCTGCGGCAGGCGCTCGACGCCGGCAGGTTCGACGCCGCGATCGGCGGGGCCCGCCGCGACGAAGAGAAATCCCGCGCCAAGGAGCGCATCTTCTCGCACCGCAACGCCACCCACGCCTGGGACCCCAAAAATCAGCGCCCCGAACTCTGGCGGCTCTACAACACCCGCCTCGCGCCCGGAGAATCGATGCGGGTCTTCCCGCTCTCCAATTGGACCGAGCTCGATATCTGGACCTACATCTATCTCGAGCGCATCCCGATCGTGCCGCTCTACTTCGCCGCGAGGCGGCCGGTGGTCGAGCGCGCCGGCACCCTCGTCATGGTCGACGACGGCCGGCTGCCGCTGGCGCCGGGCGAGACGGAGCGCGAGGAAATGGTGCGCTTTCGCACGCTTGGCTGTTATCCGCTCACCGGCGCCATCCGCTCGACCGCGGCGACGTTCCCCGAAATCATCATGGAGATGAACGAGGCCCGCACCTCCGAACGCCAGGGCCGGCTGATCGATGCCGACCAGGCCGGCTCGATGGAGAAGAAAAAGCAGGAGGGGTATTTTTAGGAGCGTTCCCGGGAAAAGTGGGAACCGGTTTTCCGGTTCGGGAACGCGACTACCAAAAAAGCGCCCATGCACAACACCCTGAAACCCGGCAACGTCGATGCCTCGCCATCGCCCGAATCCGACATCGCCGCCTGGCTCGAAGCGCAAACCCACAAGAGCCTTTTGCGTTTTCTCACCTGCGGGTCGGTCGACGACGGCAAGTCGACGCTGATCGGGCGGCTGCTCTATGACAGCCAGCTCATCCACGACGACCAGTTGGCTTCCCTCAGGCATGAGAGCCGCAACCGCATCACCAGCGAGGAGGGGCTCGATTTCTCGCTGCTCGTCGACGGGCTGACCGCCGAGCGCGAGCAGGGCATCACCATCGATGTCGCCTATCGTTTCTTTGCGACGCCGAAGCGTAAATTCATCGTCGCCGATACGCCGGGCCATGAGCAATACACCCGCAACATGGCAACCGGCGCCTCTGGCGCCGAGCTGGCGGTTGTGCTCATCGATGCGCGGAAAGGCGTGCTCACCCAGACGCGGCGGCACTCCTTCATCCTCTCGCTTCTCGGGGTGAAGCACGTCGCCCTCGTCGTCAACAAAATCGACCTTGTCGGTTACGACCGCGAGGTCTTCGCGCGCATCGAGGCGGACTATCGCGAATTCGCCAAAGGGCTCGGCTTCAAAACGCTGCAGGCGATTCCGGTCTCGGCGCTCAAGGGCGACAATGTCGTCGCCCGCTCCGCGAACACGCCCTGGTATCAAGGACCGGCATTGTTGCCGTACCTTGAGGACATCGACGTCGCGAAGGAAAACGCGTCAGCGCCGTTTCGGTTCCCGGTGCAATGGGTCAACCGCCCCAATCACGAGTTTCGCGGTTTTTCCGGAACGGTCGCGACCGGGGATATCTCGGTCGGCGACGAGATCATGGTCGCCTCCTCGCGAAAGATGGCAGAAGTTCATGGAATACATGCATACGAACGTCGAATTGAGCATTCGTTCGCCGGTGAAGCGGTCACCCTGGTGCTCGATCGCGAGCTCGACATCTCTCGCGGCGACGTGCTCTGCCGGCCCGGCGAAGTCCCTGAATTCTCTAACCAATTCCAGGCGCGGCTGGTCTGGATGCATGACGAGCCGGCGATCCCCGGCCGCTCCTACCTTTTGCGCGTCGGGACGCAACTGGTTCCCGCCACGCTGACCAACCTTAAGTACCGGATAAATATCAACAATCTTGAGCAGGCCCCGGCCCGCCACCTCGAGCTCAACGAGGTCGGTGTCGTCACCATCGCCACCGACAAACCCGTCGCCTTCGACCCCTATGCCGAGAACGAAAAGACCGGTGGATTCATACTGATAGACCGGATTTCCAATGTGACTTTGGGGGCCGGGATGATCGATTTCGGCCTCCGCCGTGGGCAGAACCTGACCTACCAGACTTTCGACGTGAACCGCGCCGTCCGCGCCGAGATGAAGGGCCAAGTACCTCAAATCGTTTGGTTTACCGGCCTTTCCGGTTCTGGCAAATCGACCGTCGCCAACCTCATTGAAATGCGCGCCACCGCCGAGGGCAAACACACCTATGTCCTTGATGGAGATAACGTTCGTCACGGTCTCAACAAGGATCTCGGCTTCACCGACGACGATCGCGTCGAGAACATCCGCCGCGTCGCCGAAGTCGCCCGCCTGATGGCGGACGCCGGGCTTATCGTATTGGTTTCATTCATCTCTCCGTTCCGCAACGAGCGCCGCATCGCCCGCGAAATCGCCGGGGAAATCCGCTTCGTCGAGGCGTATGTCGACACGCCGCTCGAAGTCTGCGAGGCGCGCGACCCCAAGGGTCTTTACGCCCGCGCCCGGCGCGGAGAGATCAAGAATTTCACCGGCTTAGACTCGCCTTTTGAAGCGCCCGAGCGCCCCGACATCGTGCTGCATGGGGCGGTCAAGAGGCCTCAGGAACTGGCCGACGAACTCTACCGGCACCTCTTCGGATGAAATCAGATTCCGGCCGCCGCGAATGGCGCTCCGGTCAATTTTTCGCTGACATCCCAAAGCCTTGCGGCCACCGCGTCGTCGCGCGCCTCGGCGGCCATGCGGGCGGGCTGGCGCTTGTAGAGATACTCGCCGGTCACGGCCTGCATTTCCGGGGCGGAGGCGGCAAAGACGACCGTGTCGGCGCCCTGTTTCGGGGTCAGCATCAACGGCCCCATGAGCCAGACCAAGTATTGGAAAGGACTGCGATTATTCTGCGCGAACCCGGTCTGCACCGAGCCGGGATGCACCGCGTTGACCGCGATATCTTGGCCCGCCAGACGGCGCGCCAGCTCGCGGGTGAACAGCACATTGGCGAGCTTCGACTGGCTGTAAGCGGCGAAGCCCGAATAGCGGCGGGCGAACTGCAAATCGTCGAAGCCGATATGGCCGTTAAGATGCGCTCCGGACGAGAGATTGACGATCCGCGACGGGGCGGCCTTTTTGACGAGGTCGAGAACCAGCCCGGTCAGCAGGAAATGCGCTAAATGGTTGACGCCGAAGGATAATTCGAACTCATCGGCGGTGACGTGCCGGCGCGAGTGAATCGCCCCGGCATTGTTGACGAGCACGTCGATCCGGTCGTAGGCATGGTGGAGCGTCTCGGCGAGCTTGCGCACCTGGGCGAGGTCGGCGAGGTCGGCGCCGAAATAGCGCAGCCGCTGCGGATGCTTAGCCGTCTTCGAGAGTTCCTCGAGGGTGCGGCGCGCCTTCTCGAGATTGCGGCCGATCAGCGCCACAGTCGCGCCGCTCTCGGCGAGGGCGCGCGCCGTCTCCTTGCCGATCCCCGAGGTCGCCCCGGTGATGACGCAGACCTTGCCGTCGAGATCGGCGATGACCGCCCCCTCATGCCCCGAGCGCCAGCTTGATCGCGGCGCCGACAAGAACTACCACCGCTACCCCGGCCGCCCACAGGCCGACGAACCGGATCATTCGCCGGGACATGCCGGGTTGAGCCATCAATGGTAGCCTTCCTCGGCCCTAACCTTAGCGCTTCTCCGTTCCACCTGAAAATCGCTATTATCCGCCAATGCAGGGCAAAAGCCTGGCCTTCGGCCCGTTCGTGTTTGACGCCGCCAGCGCCACGCTCTGGCGGGGCGAGGCGCTCGTCCCGCTGGGCGGCCGTGCAACCGCGCTTTTGGCGGCGCTGCTCGGCGCCGACAGCGCGGTCGTCACCAAGGCCGACTTGATGGAGCGCGCCTGGCCGGGCCTTTTCGTCGAGGAGGGCAATCTTGCCGTCCAGATCGCGAATTTGCGGAAGGTGCTTGGCACCCGCCCGGACGGTCAGGAGTGGATCGCAACGGTCGCGCGCGTCGGCTACCGGCTGCTCCACGATTCGGGCGGGTCATCGACGCTGTCCGGCATGCCCTCGTTCGCGGTGCTGCCGTTTGTGAACATGAGCGGCGACCCGGAACAGGAATATTTCGCCGACGGCATGGTCGAGGATATGATCACCGCCTTTTCTCGGTTTAAGAGTTTCTCCGTCGTCGCCCGGCAATCCTCCTTCGTCTACAAGAACCGGGCCGTCGACATCCGTCTCGTGGCGAAGGAGCTCGGGGTTCGCTATGTGCTCGAAGGCAGCGTTCGGCGCACCGGGGAAAGAATTCGTGTCAGCGCGCAGCTCATCGACGGCGCCAACGGCAAGCATCTCTGGGCCGAGAATGTCGACGGCACGATTCAGGGTGTCCTCGACTTCCAGGACCGGATTACCGAGAGCGTCGTCGGCTTGATCGAGCCGCAGATCCGCAAGGCCGAGATCGAGCGGGCGCGCCGCAAACGGCCCGAAAACCTCAACGCCTACGACCTCTATTTGCAGGCGCTCCCTATGGTGTACGGCAAGCGCATTGCCCGCGTCGACGACTATGGTCCCGTCCTGCGGGTTCTCGAACGGGCGATCGCACTCGAGCCCGGCTTTGCGCCGGCGCTGGCGATGGCGGCTTCCATGCATGAGTTTCGGTTCACCCTCAAAGGCGTTGCTCCGCCCGGCGTCGACGATGCCGCGCTCGCGGTCAGCCTGTCTGCGCGCGCGCTCGCCGCCGACCCCAACGACCCGATGGTGTTGATGGTCGCAGGCGCCATTCGCATGACCATCATCGGCGACAGCGACGGCGGTTTCGCGATGATCAACCAGGCGCGAGAGCTCAATCCGAACAGCATGTTGATCCTGAACGCTGCCGCCTTCGCCAACTACCATCGGGGCGACTACGATGCAGCGATCGAGTGCAACCTGCGTTCGCTGCGGCTGACGCCCGGCTCGCCCGATTGCTTCTGGGCCTATCGCGGTATTTCGCGGTCGCACATCTCGGCGGGCCGGGTCGAAGAATCCCTTGCCTGGGCCGAACGCGCGCTCGCGACGCCGATTGTGGCCTATTCCGCCCATTGTCTCGCTGCGGCTTGCTACGCGCATTTGGGGCGAATCGAGGAAGCGCGGGCGGCGGTGAAAAACGCGATTTCGATATGGCCGGACGTGACCATTGAGGGATTCCTGGGCGACGACGCGCGGCCACAGACGCGCGACCGGCTGTTGGTCGAGGGATTGCGCGCGGCGGGGATGCCCGAAGGATAGGCCCCGGCTTTAGAACTTTTAGTCGCCCCTAAAGGACGGCGCGCCCGACATCATCCACATTGATCCCCAAATCGCCCGATCGGCGGGCGCAAAAGGGAGACAACTTCCATGGAATACTTTGGGTCGAA
>JBBECE010000023.1:43593-104876 GCA_040881985.1 Cucumibacter sp. | reverse complement strand
GCTTCACCGGCTCCAACCTCACCCGCGAGGCGGAATTGCGCTGGCAGGTCGGCAACGATGTCGGGGTCCGCTTCGGCGACGCGCTGCCTCCCGGAGAAGCCGAATGATCGCCGCCGACGCCGCCATCGCCGACCTGCGCCGGCGCTTTCGCCAGCGCGCCTTCGAGGATGCCGCCGAAATCGAGCGCCTCGCCGAAGGGCTCGAAGCAGCCGCACCGGATGTCGGGACCCGCGAATACGTCCGGCGCGTCGCCCACAAACTCGCCGGTGCCGCCGGCACCTTCGGCTTCGCCTCGATCGGGGACTGCGCCGCCCAGCTTGAGGACATGGCGGTCTCCCCCGAAACCGACGCCGAGGTCGCCGAAGCCTGTCGCACCGTCGCCGTGCAGATTCGCGGCGCCATCACCGCAGACATTTCCTGAGGCGAGAGGACCAGCGCTCCCGCGGCGGTCCGGCCGGACTGCCCCCGCGGCCCGCGGGTCTGCGACGCCCTGGACAACAAGCACGAGTACCCATGCCTCCCGACAACGGCAAATCGGCTGAGCATTTCCTGCCGGGCGTGTCGGCCCTAAACGCCCGTATCACCCGTCCGCCCGAGGAGCCGAAAACCGTCTGGGTGATCGGCACCCGCGAACGCGATCGCGAGATCGCGGCGCTGCTCTCCAATCTGGGGTATGAGGCCCTGTGCGGCATCGACGGCTGGAGCCGCCCCGAAACCGCCCGGTTGCACAGGGCCTTCGCGGCCGTTGTCGGCGCCGACCTGCCGGGCGCCTTCGAAGTGACCCGGGTCATCGCCACCGCCAGGCCGGTGATCCTTGTCACCCGCGACGATTCCTTCCCCTTGCGGCTCAGCGCCGCCCGGGCCGGCGCCGCCGCGGTGCTGCTCGATCCGGTCGACATGGTCGAGATGGCGGCCTGGCTGCAGGAATTCGTCGCCCCCACCAACCCGCCGCTGTCGGTGCTGATCGTCGATGACGACGAATTGCTCGCCGCGACTTACGCGGTCGGGCTCGAGCAGGCCGGCTTTACCGCCACGGTCATCACCGAGGCGGAAAACGTACTCGAGGAAATGGCCTCGGCCTCCGCCGATCTGGTGCTACTCGACATCGACATGCCCGGCGCCGACGGTATGGAGGTCGCCCAGGTCATTCGCCAGTCACGGCATAACCTGTCGACCCCGATCGTGTTCATCTCGGCCGAGCGCAGCGCCGACGTCCACCAGCAGGCCAGGCGTCTCGGCGGCGACGACTTCATCGTCAAGCCGACCCAGCTCGCTGAGCTGGCGGCGACAGTCCGGCTCCGGGCGGAGCGAGCGGTAGCGCTCAAGCGCGTCATGGAGCGCGACAGCCTGACCGGACTGCTCAACCACGCCCCGTTCAAGAACCGGCTCGCCTTCGAGCTCGAGCACTGCCAGCGCACCGGCTCCGACCTCACCCTCGGCATGATCGACATCGACGCCTTCAAGACCGTCAACGACAGTTTCGGGCATCTCGCCGGCGACCGGGTGTTGCAGACGCTCGCCCATTCGCTCGTCGCGGGCCTCAGGCGCATCGACATTGTCGGCCGCTATGGCGGCGAGGAATTCGGCGTCATCCTGCTCGACACCCCGCCCGAGACCGGCCTCAATGTTTTCGACAAGCTCAGGGGGCGTTTCTCGGCCTTGCGCATCGTAGCCGGCGGCTCCCGGATCGCCGTCACCTTCAGCGTCGGGGTGGCGGGCGGCGGCCGGGTCGGCACCGGCGCGGAAGTACTGATCGCCGCCGCCGACCGGGCGTTGTACGCCGCCAAACAGGGCGGTCGCAACAAGGTGGTGGTCGACCAGGGTTAGGATTTTCGGCCAGCTCGTGGGGGCCGCGCCCCGGCCCGCCATCTCGGATTGACCCGGCTCCGGGCGAGGCGCGAATCGACCGGCGGCCGGGCGATTGCCGCTGCCTCTAAGCAATTTTCCGGGGCGGCCCGCTGAGAAACCCTTAGCAGGTTGAAGGCCACTTTGCCTTTGACACCAATTCGTTGCGCCAACCGCACGCGACCGCCGGCGGCCCGCCTTCGCAAGGGGATTCCATGCCACCTTCCGGCCCCCAACTGAGCCCCCCTGCCGGGAACGGCCGCGCCCGTCCCGTCACGCCCGAGCGCGGCGCCTGGCTTGCCTTTCGCCTCGCCGGCCGTCGTCTTGCGCTCCCCCTCGCCGACATCAGCCGCGTCCTTGCTCTGCCGCTCTTGCAGCCCCCGGTCGGCGCCCCCGGCTTCGTCGAGGGTTTTTTCGACTTTGAGGGAACCCCGGTCGCGGCGCTGCGGCTCGACCGGCTGCTCCGTCTCGAAGAGAAGCCGATGGGCGTTTACTCGGCGCTTCTGGTGCTGCGCGACCCCACCCCGCCGATCGCATTGCACGTCGCCTCGGTCGATTCGATCGTCAAGACCGTCGGCACCGACATCCAGCCGATCCAGCGCGACGGGACCGTCAATGCCTGCGTTACCGGCCGCGTAAACCGCGACGGGGAGACCCTATACCTGCTCTCGACCGCCGACCTGCTGCTTGCCGAGGAACGCGCCCGCCTCGCGTCGCTGCACTCGATGAAGCAGCAGCGCCTTGCTGCGCTGGCCGGGCCGGCAGGCTCCCCCGGGGAGCCCGGTTCTGGGGAGACCGCCTGTGCCTCATGAGTCGGCCCGCCTCCAGGCCGCGCCGGGCCTCGCCGAGGCGGAACTCAAGGCCCTTCTGGTCAGCGCCACCGGGCACTATCGCCTCTCGCACAATGACGGGCTCGTCTTCGACAAGGTCCGCGCCCGCCTCGCCGCCACCGGTCTGCCCTCGATCGAGGCCTATCTCGACTATCTCAAGAACGGCCTCGGCAAAGAAGCCGAGCTCGACGGCCTGATCGCCGGGCTCACCGTCGGGGAGACCTATTTCTTCCGCCACCCCGACCAGTTCGACGCCCTGCGCGACCGGGTTTTGCCCGAATGCCTTGCCCGTAACGCCGCCTCGAAGCAGCTGCGAATCTGGAGCGCCGGCTGCGCCAACGGCGCCGAGACCTACTCGATCGCCATCGCCGTGCGGGCGCTCCTCGGCGAGCGAGCCGCCAACTGGAACGTCTCGATTGTCGGTTCCGACATCAACCGGGCCTTCCTCGCCGAGGCCGAAGCCGGCCGCTATTCTGACTGGGCGCTGCGCGAAATGCCGGACGGCGAGCGGCGGGCCTGGTTCACCCAAAGCGATCGCTTCTGGGTCATCAAGGACCGCTACCGGGAGCACGTCAGTTTCGTCAACCACAACCTCGTGACCGGGGAATGCCCCTCGATCCACAAGAACATTTTTGCCTTTGACATCGTCTTCTGCCGCAATGTGATGATCTATTTCGGCAACGCTGAAAACCGGGCCGTCATCGAAAAGCTGCGCGATGCGCTGGTCAACGGCGGGTTCCTCTTCATCGCCCCGTCGGACTACCATGCCTATCTCGACGGCGCTTTTGCGCCGGCGCGCGCCCCCGGCGCCATCGTCTTTCGCAAAAGGGGTCGCCCCACCGGCGCCGCCGCAGCGCGGCACCTCGCCCCGGTTGCCGATCCGGCGGTCGAGCCCCGCCCGCTAAAAGCCAAAATCCGTCCCCCCGCCCGTCCCGACACTCTCGCCGCGCCCCAGCCGACCGCTTCGCCAGACCTCGATTCGATCGTAGCCGCGGCCAATCGCGGCGACTGGGCCGCCGCCATGCAGACCTGCGAGACGTTGCTCGAGCGCGACATCTGCGACGTCGCCGCCCACTACTATTACGCGCTGATCCGCCACTATTCAGGCGCCCCCGCCGAGGCCGAGCGGGCGCTGAAGCGCGCCGTCTATCTCGACCCGCAATTCGCGCTCGCCCACTACCAGATCGGGCTGCTGCGCAAGCAATCGCGCGATCCCGCAGGCTGCGCCCGCGCCTTCCGCAACGCCCTCGAATCGCTCGTCTGCGTTCCCGACGCGGCGACCGTGAGCCCCTGCGGCCAGGTCACCGCGCTTGACCTGCGCGAGCTCGCTTCCCAGCAACTCTCGCTGCTGGCCGCTCGGTGAGAGCCGCCCGCAAGCGCGTCAACTGGCAGTCCCTGCACGCCGAGCTCGAGCGCCGGCTCGCCCGGCTCGGCGAGACGATCGACTCCGACGCGGGGCGCCGGCACGCCATGCTGCGCGAGCGCGCCCGGCGGCTTTCGGTGGTCGCCAAGGGCGCTGCCTCCGCCCGCCTGACCCGAGCGCTGCGCTGCCGCATCGGGAACGAGCCTTATGCCCTGCCGCTCGATTGCGCCCGCGAGGTGATCCCGCCGTCCCGCCGCGCCATCGTTCCCGGCGCCGGCGAAGAGGTCCACGGCATCATCAACTGGCGCGGCGAGTTCGTCACCACCTTCGACCTCGCCGCTGTGCTTGGCCTGACCCGCGCCGCCCCCGAGGGCGGCCGCATCGTCGTGCTGCGCATCGAGTCGCCGCGCCTCGCCCTCATCGTCGATGCAGTCGACGGCATCGTCCAGTTCGACCGAACCTCCCTGCAACCGGCTGTCGAACTGCGCGCCCGGCGCGCCGACCTGTTTTCCGGGGCGACCCGCGATTCGGTTCTGGTGATCGACCCGATCCGTTTGATCGCCAGACTGACGGGAGACCGCGCCGCCGCCTGAGCGGAGACTTTCGCCCTGCCGCGCCCCGCCGGCCGGAGTCGATGGAGACCAACCATGTTCAAATCACTTAACAATATCCGCATCCGTACGATCAGTTACGCGCTAGTGGTGTTCCTGCTCTTCGCCGGCGCCATCTTCGGCGTCGCTTCCTTCACCACTCTTGAGCGCGTCCGCGCCGTCGAGAACACCTGGCACACTTACGTACAGAGCGCCCTCGCCAAGACCGAGGCCCTGTTCAACATCCGTCAGGCCATCGGCTTCGGCGGGCTCATTCACAATTTCAAGAACTATGTGCTGAGGGGCGATCGGGAATATTTCGATGCGGCCCAGCAGAACGACCGTGACGCCAAAGCCGCTATTGCCGATTACCGGGCCATCGGCATCAGCACCGAGGAATCGTTGGCACTCGATGCGATCGAAGCCAACATCGACGACTACGCCAGCCAGCTGCCGGCCATCACCGAGATGCACGCGCAGAATCTGCCGGCGACCATGATCGACGACCGGGTAAGTGTGGGCGATACGCCGGCCGTCGAAGCGACGAAAGTATTGATCGACGGACTGAGCGCCGAGCGGCACGATATCGGCAAACTTCTCAACGATGAAGTGGCCGATGCGAGCTATTCGGTCTTTGTCACACTCTTCGTCATCGCCTCCCTGATCGTCATCCTGATCGGCGCCTTTTTCTGGTTCGCCCAGGCGCGCCTTGTCCGCCCGATTTACTCGCTGATGGAATTCGTCAAACGCATCGGCCAGGGCGATCTGACCGAACAGATCGCCAATCTCGCCCGCGACGAGGTCGGCTCACTCGGCAGCTCCATTAACGTCATGGTCGCCAACCTCAAGGAGATCACCCTGCAGACCCGCGAGGCCGTGATCAACCTCAACTCCGCCTCCGCCGAGACCCTCGCTTCGACCAAGCAACAGGCGGCAAGCGTCGAGGAACAATTCGCCGCCCTTCAAGAGACCTCCGCCACCCTCGACGAGATGTCTCAGTCCGGCCAGCAGATGACGACCCGCGCCCGCGAGATCGCCACCCAGGCCGAAAAGGCGTCCGAAAGTTCGCAGCAGGGCCTCAAATCGATGGACGATCTCTCACAGGTCATGGATGCGATCGAGGAACAGACCGAGTCGGTCGCCGAGCACATCGTCGCGCTGTCCGAGAAAACCCAGGCAATCGGCGACATCATCTCGACCGTCAACGACATCGCCGAGCGCTCGCAGCTCTTGGCGCTCAACGCCGCCATTGAGGCAGCCGCCGCCGGCGAGGAGGGCCGCAGCTTCGCGGTCGTCGCCGAGGAGATCAAGACGCTCGCCGACCAGGCCAAGGAGGCGACCAGCCAGGTCGCCTCGATCCTCGGCGAGATCCAGAAGGGCATCAATTCCTCGGTCATGTCGACTGAGGAGTCAGTCAAACGCGTCGCCAACGGCCGCGAGCAGGCCGAAGCGACGCTCAAGGCGATCACCGAACTCGCTGAGACGATCGATGCCAGCGTCCAGGCCTTCGAGCAAATCGTCGCCTCGACCAATCAGCAGCGCGTCGGCATCGAGCAGGTCACCGAGGCGATGCAGCAGATCCGCGCCGGCTCCGAACAAACCGCCGCCGGCACCAGGCAGATCGAGCTCGCCGTCTCCAACATCAATGCCCTCGGCAGCCAGCTCGGCCACACCATGGAAAGGTACGCCGTTTGACGGCGCTCAAACGAAACCTTCTCGACGTCTTCGAGATCGAGTGCCGCGAGCACCTCGAGGCCGTGCGGCGCATTCTCGCCAGGGCCGGCGAGGACGCTCGCGATGGCGGCGCGCTGCTGCCCGCCGACCTGACCGAAGCCACCCGGCGCGTCCATTCGCTGAAAGGCGCCGCCCGCGCCATCGGTCTCGAACACGTGGAAGCCGTCTCCCACCGGCTCGAATCGCTCTTCCTGAGGATCGGTTACAACCAGGGCACCCTTGACGGCGAGGTCATTCAATTGGTCGGGGACGCCCTCGACAATATTGAGGACAAGGTGGAGGCCATGTACCGGGGCGCCTCCCCCCAGGCGCCGGCGTCCACTCCGGCCAATCCGGTCCCTGTCGACGCCACCGCCCCCGGCGCTGACCGCGCCGCCGCTTCCCAGAACGGGTCGGTTCGCGTCGACGCCGAAAATCTCGACCGGCTGCTCAAATCCGCCGGCGAATTGCACACCGACATGCTGTTCCAGCAGGTCGGCGCTCAGGAGGTCACCCGCCTCGGCCGCGAGGCGACCGCCTTCGAAGTGCGCTGGTCGCGCGTCTGGAAGCAGATCGAGACCGGTCTCAAGGTCTCCGCCGCCGGCGCCGAACTGGCGCGGGCCCTCGGCGGGGGACAAATCGTCAGCGCCGAGCTGAAGGGCATATCGCGCCGGCTTCAGCACGCCGCCCGCCAACAGAATAGCGGCGCCCGCTCGTTTCGCCATCATCTCGACGATCTCGAGCGCCGCGTCAAAGGCGCAAGAATGATGCCGGCCGAGAGCGTCTTCGGCTCCTTCCGCAAGATGGTCCGCGACATCGCCACCAGCGAAGGCAAGGAGGTCGAGGTGGTGATCGACGGGCTCGATTGCCAGGCCGATCGCCTGGTGCTGCAGCGCATCAAGGACCCGGTGATGCACATGCTGCGCAACGCCGTCAGCCACGGCATCGAGTCCCCGCAAATCCGGCAACAGGCGGGCAAGCCTCCGCGCGGCATGGTGGCGCTCAGGATCGCCTCCGGACACGACCGCTTGCGGCTCGTCATCGAAGACAACGGCCGCGGCCTCGATTTCAAGGCGATCGCCGACGAGGCGGCGCGGCAGGGCCGGATGACCCCCCTCGACGCCGAAGTGGCGAGCCCGGAGGCGCTGAGCCAACTGCTGTTCGAGCCGGGGTTTTCGACCGCCGAGTCCGTCACCACCATTTCCGGGCGTGGCGTTGGCCTCTCGGTTGCCCGCGAGGCGGTGAACGGCCTGCAGGGCAAGGTTGAGATCGGTCCCCGCCCGGGCGGCGGCACCCGCATCGAGGTGTCGGTGCCCGTCTCGATCCTCTCCCGCCGTCTGCTGCTCGTCACCTTCCGCGACCAGATCTATGCCCTGCCCAGCGAGTCCGTCGCCCGCGCCATACGGGTGCCGGCCGAACGGATCGTCTCGATCGAAGGCCGCCCGGCGGTCCGGCTTCCCGATTCGACCCTGCCGCTCGTCTCGCTCGGCGAAATCCTCAAACTTGCCGACCCCCGGGTCGCCTTTGGGGCAGCCGGGGTCTGCGTCATTGTCGTGCGCGCGACGGGCGGCCCGCTGGGGGTTGCGGTCGACGGCTTTGTCGGGGTCAACGATTTCGTCGTCCGCAATTTCGACCTCGGGCACGCAGACACGCGCCTCTGCGCGGGTATCATCTCGACCTAAGACGGCACCCCGTGCCTCGTCCTCAACTCCGCCGCCTTCGGCACCCCCGACATCCCTTTGGCGGGCGTCGTCTTCGACCGCGGCGAGACCGGCCCACAGAAAGCGACGGTCGTGCTGGTGGTCGACGATTCAATCACCACCCGCACCCTCGAAAAATCGATTCTTGAGGCCCACGGCTACGAAGTCCGCCTGTCGATCGACGGGCGCGATGCGCTGAACCAGTTGCGCGCCGACCGGCCCGACATCGTCGTCTCCGACATCGAAATGCCGAACGTCGACGGTTTTGAACTCGTGCGTGCCATGAAGGCCGACCGGCAGCTCGCTGAAATCCCTGTCATTCTCGTCACTTCCCGCGCCGACGCGCAGGACCGCGAGATGGGTCTGCTGCTCGGCGCCGAAGCCTATGTGGTCAAGCAGAAGTTCGATCAGGACGATCTGCTGCGCACCATAAGGCAGATGGTCTGACGATGGACAAGATCGCCGCCATGATCGTCGAGGACTCTCCGGTCGCCCGCGAACTGCTGATGAACACGCTCAATTCCGACCGGCGACTCAGCGTCGTCGCCGCCGTCGAAACCGGCGAACAGGCACTGCGGTTGGTGTCGAGCCTCGCCGTCGACGTCATTTCGATGGACATCCGCCTGCCCGGCATCGACGGCATCGAAACCACCCGCCGGATCATGGAGACCTTTCCGACCCCGATTATCGTCGTCGCTGCTGATTTGAGCCGGGAGACGGTCAACAATTCGATGGAGGCGTTGCGCGCCGGCGCCCTGACCGTCGTCGAGAAGCCCCGCATCGAAAGCGTTGAATCCTACCGCCAGATGGCGCGGCGGATTTGTGACCAGTTCGTCAATCTCAGCCGGGTCAAGGTCGTCCGCCAGCGATTCAACGGCGCCGCGCCCCGGCCACGCCCGACCAATCGCCCCCCTGCCCCTTTGCTGCGTCCGGGCGTCCGCCCCGCTTTCGACGTGGTTGGCATCGTCGCCTCGACCGGCGGCCCGCCCGCCGTCGCCATTCTATTGCAGCGCCTGCCCGCCGACTTTCCGGCTCCCATCCTGCTGGTTCAGCACATGGGCGAAGGCTTTCTCGGCGGTTACGCCGCCTGGCTTGCCTCGGTGTGCGACTTTCGCGTTGTCGTCGCCTCGGACGGCGAACATCCGCTGCCCGGCACGGTCTATGTCGCTCCGGGCGGGGTGCACATGACCTGGCGTAACGGCACAATCCGGCTCGCCCCAAGCGAAAGCACCCGCGGCCACATACCTTCGGGAGATATGCTCTTCTATTCGCTCGCCGCATTTGCGGGGCCGCGCGCTCTCGGCATTCTGTTGACCGGCATGGGCGAGGACGGCGCCCGTGGCCTCCTCGAGATGCGCCATTCCGGCGCCACCACGATTGCCCAGGACAAGGAAACATCCGCTGTCTACGGCATGCCGGCCGCCGCCAAGGCCCTGGGCGCGGTTACCGAAGAGCTCGCCATCGGCGCCATGCCCTATCGCGTCGCCCGGCTTGCGCTCGGTCGGCAGGAGACCGCCGAATGTTGAGCGGAGCCCGCCAAATCCTCCTAATCGAGGATTCCGACACCCAGGCCCTGCTCTACGCCGAGCTGCTCAGCGGCGAGGCCATGGCGGTGCATCGGGTGGCGAGCGCCGAAGCCGGGCTCGACTATCTGCGCGCCAACCGGCCCGATCTGATCGTTGTTGACTATCACCTGCCCGGCATGCAGGGCGACGACTTCTGCCGGCTGATCCGCGAGGGCTCGACCACCGCCGCGATCCCGTTGCTCATCCTCACCGACGACAACGAAACCCATACTGAGCAGCGCGGCCTCGAATTCGGCGCTGACGATTACGTGGCCAAGTCCGCCGACACCGACATCCTCCTCGCCCGCATCGAACTCCTCCTGCGCCGCTCGTCCGAGCGGCCGCTCTCGTCGGTTCAGGAGCGCGCCTTCTACCGCGCCCAGCAAGTCCTCGTCGTCGACGACAGCCCGACTTACCTGACCTTCCTCGAGGAGGAACTGAAACACGAGGGCTACCGCATCCTTGCCGCCCCGTCGGGGGAAGCCGCCATCGAGATCGTTCGCAAGGGCCAGGTCGATTGCGCCGTCATCGACCTCGTCATGCCGGGCATGGACGGCATCCAGCTCTGCCGCGAAATCGGCAAGTGGCGCGACCCCTCCCTGCAGTCGCTGCCGATCCTGATCGTCACCAGCCGCGGCTCCAAGGAAAAGATGATGGAGGCCCTCGAATGCGGGGCCGACGACTATGTCGAAAAGAGCAGCGAATCGACCGTCCTGAAGGCGCGCATCCGGGCGTTGCTTCGGCGCAAGATGCTGCATGACGAACACCGCAAGGTGCAGGACGAACTGCGCCTCAAGGAACTCGAAATCGTCCGCGAGCGCGCCGAAAAGAAAGCCGCCGAAGCCCGCGCCGAACTCGCCGAACGGCTCAAATCCGCCAATGACGAGCTCTACGCCGCCAACCGGGAATTGAAGGAAGCCCAGACCCAGCTCGTCCAGTCGGCCAAAATGGCCTCGCTCGGTTCCCTCGTCGCCGGCATCGCCCATGAGGTCAACAATCCTCTGGCCTTTTCGATGAGTCATCTCGGAACGATCGGGACGGCCCTCGCCGCCCTCGCCGCCGAGCTTGGCGGCAAGCTGACCGAGGCTGGCGCCGCCCGGCTCGACAAGGCCAATCGGCGCATCGCCGATGTGTCGGGCGGTCTCAACCGCGTCCAGGACCTAATGACCAAGCTCAGGACCTTCTCGCGTCTCGACGAGGGCACCTTCAAGCAGGCCGACATCGGCGAATGCGTTGAATCCGCCCTGCCCCTCATCCAGCACCGGCTCAATGGTGGCATCACGCTTGTGACCCGCTTCGCCGCCGACAATTCGCTCTATTGCGCCCCGGGCTTGCTCAACCAGGTCGTCCTCAATCTCCTGACTAACGCCATCGACGCGGTTGGGACCGAGGGGCGCATCGAAGTCGCGACCGGATGGGACGGCGCCGACTTCTGCCTGATCGTCGGGGATTCCGGCCCGGGTGTGCCCGAGGAACTGCGCGAGCGCGTCTTCGAGCCCTTCTTCACCACCAAGCAGGTCGGCAAGGGGACCGGGCTCGGCCTCGCCATCGGATACAAAATCGTCGAGCGCCACCGCGGCCGCATCGAAATCGGTCGCTCGCCGCTGGGTGGGGCCGAATTCACCATTCGCATTCCGGCGGATCTCAGGGAGAAAACAAATGCCGCATAGCGGCCGCAAGAAGCAAAGCGTCCTGATCGTCGACGACGAGGCCCAGGTCGCCATCGCACTCGCCGACCTGCTCGAGGAGGATTTCCAGGTCGTCACCGAAACCTCCCCGCTCGCTGCCCTCGAACGGCTGCGAGCCAGCGACGACTTCTCGGTCATCGTTTCCGACCAGCGCATGCCCGGCATGTCCGGCGACCAGCTGTTTGCCGAGGCCAAAGAACTCTCGATCGCCAGCCGCGTGCTGATCACCGGCTACGCCGACATCGGCGCGGTCATCGACGCCGTCAACCAAGGCAAGATTTACGGCTACCTGACCAAGCCCTGGAAGGCCGAGGACATTTATTTCACCGTCAGCCGCGCCGCCGAGAGCGCCGACCTCAATCGCAAGGTGCTGCGCGAACAGGCGCTGCTGCAGCAGCTGATGGCCTCGAGCGTCGACGCCATCGCCATCAAGGACCGGGAGCACAAATACCTGCGCCTCAACCATGCGGAAAGCCGCCTCTTGGGTGCGGGCGAGCCACGGCTCGTCGAAGGGCGCAGCGCCGGCGAATTCCTGCCGGCTTCGCGCGCCGATGCCACCCGGGCCATCGAGGAGCAGATTCTCACCACCGGCATGCCGATCCTCGACCGGCTGGAACAGGTCACGACCAGGGACGAGCGCGTCCGCTGGTTCTCCTCAAACCTCGCCCCCGTCCACGACGACCGCCGCGAGATCGTTGGCCTCGTCTCGATCACCCGCGACGTCACCGAAATGCGCAAGCTCGACGAAATGAAGGACCAGTTCATCGCCACCGTCCGCCACGAACTGCGCTCCCCCTTGACCGCCATGCGCGGCGCCCTCAGCCTCTTGCAAAGCGGGGCGGCGGGCGAACTTTCCGGCCAGGCGCGGCGGATGATCGAGATTTCCAACCGCAACTGCCACGATCTCCTGAAACTGGTGAACGACCTCCTCGAGACCGAATTGCTGGTCAACGGCAGGCTCGACCTCGACCGATCGACCTTTTCGGTTGCCGAGCTCGTCGCCGCAGCGGTCGCCGCCGCCCGTGCCATGGCGCTCGATGCCGATGTCGAGGTGCGCGCCGCCCCCGGCCTGCCCGACGTCGCCATCGACGCCGACCGAAGGCGGATGCTCGAGGTTCTCGACAAGCTGATCGCCAACGCGGTCGCCGCCGCCCCGCTCGGCACGACCGTGAACGTGTCGGCCGAGGCGCGCGACGGCAGGGTGCGCCTGACGGTGGCCGACCGGGGCGCCGGCATTCCCGACGACCTGCGCGAGCATGTCTTCAAGCGCTTCACCCAGGTCGATTCGTCGGACAGCCGCCCCAAAGGCGGGGTCGGGCTCGGGCTTTTCATCGCCCGCTCGCTGGTCGAGGCCCAAGGCGGGACGATCGATTTCGCCTCCGACGAGACCAGAGGCACCGTTTTCTTTGTCGATCTGCCGCTGGCGCTTGCCGCCGCGGTCAACTGTTGAAAGGCGCGCTCAGGACGTGATCCGCGCCGTGCGGCCATAGACGAGCAGCATGGTGATGATGACGAGCCCGAACACTACTTGCCGGAACGTATCGGCGGGCAGGTCCAGCCCCAATTGTGCGAAATAGCGCTGCGGCTGCACAACGGAAAGCATCGACTGCAGGATGGTGATGAGAATCACGCCCGCGACCGTGCCGAGATAGTTGCCGCGGCCGCCCAGCACGTTCGTGCCGCCCAAAATGATCGCAGCAATTGTTGGCAGAAGATAGGGGTCGCCCATAGCCTGATAGGAGCGGTTGGCCCAGCCGGCGAGCAGAACGCCGGTCGCCGCTGCGCAGGCGCCCGAAATCACGAAGCAGACCAGGATGATCCTTCGAGTGTCGACGCCGCTCAGGAACACCGCGCGCTCCTGATTGCCGATGGCATAGATTCGCCGGCCAAGCGTGGTGCGGTTGAGCATGAAGATGGTGACCGCGCCGAGAACAATCCAGATCAGGAGAGGGTTGGGGACGCCCGGAACAAGCTGGCCAACCGCTAGTTCGCGCATGAACTCGGTCCCCCGGTCCTGCGGGGCGAAGCCGCCTGTGTGATAGACCATCAGCCCTTGGGCGACGGCATTCATCCCGAGGGTGAAGATCATCGCCGGCGCACGCAGATAGGCGACGCCCAGTCCGTTCACTACGCCTACCAGAGCGCCGCAGAAAATGCCGAAGGGCACCGCGAGCACCACACCGAGTTCTGGGCCGAGTATCCCGACGGCGCCCGTTGCCATCATTCCGCCCAGCGCGATCGTCCAGGGGATCGACAAGTCGATATGCCCGAGCACGATGATGAGCATCGCACCCGTAGCCACGACGCCGAGGAACGACGCTGTGTGCAATTGCTGCACCAGGTATTTCGGCGACAGGAAGGCTGGTTCGGCCAGAGCACCGATCAGCAGCAATACGACAATGCAGGCAAAAGCGATGATGGTCGCGCGGTCGAACTGGTTCAGGATTGATTTCATCGGCCTGTTCTTCCTCCGCTACCGATAGAGGTCGAGCCTGTTCTTGATTCGCAGAACGCGCAGAGAGCCGAGGGTCACTGCGACCAGAAGCACAATGCCGACGAATAGCGGCTGCAGCACTGGATTGATGTCGAACACGATCAGGAGATCGCCGACGGTACGCATCACGAAGGCACCGAAGATCGAGCCGACCGCGCTGCCCACGCCGCCGAACAGCGAGGTACCCCCGATGACGACCGCGCCGATGGAATTGAGCGTGTAGTCGCTGGCGATCGCCAACTTGGCTGCGCCCGAATAAGTCAGCGCCGTCAGCAGCAGTCCGCCAATGGAGGCCAAAAACCCTGAAAGGGCGTAGGCCAACAGCTTGGCGCGGTTGATCGGAACGCCGGACATATACGCCGCCTGCTCTGCCGAGCCGATGGCGAAGGCCGCGCGGCCGAGGACGGAGCGGCGGTAGGGAACCCAGATCAACAACACAACCAACACCAGCAGCACAACGGAGTGTGGAACAGCCCAGGTGGAGCCCGTCATGAAGTCTGCGAATTCGAAATTCACCGTGCCACCGGGCTGCGGCCTGATCGCAAGGGAGATGCCGAAATAAACTGCTCCCGTGGCCAGGGTGACGATCAGGGGCTGCAATCGGCCATAGACGACGATGACGCCGTTCAGGGTGCCGCACAAAAGCCCGACCAGCAGCACGCCGATCACGCCGAAGGCGGTAGAAACTGGATCGCCCACGACGATGGACGAGGCGAGGCAGTTGGCGAGCACGAAGATCGCGCCCACCGACAGGTCGAGCCCGCCCGTCAGCACCGGCAGAGTCTGCGCCATGGCGACAAGCGCCAAGAGCGCGCCCTTGTTGGCGGCTGTGTTGATGACGTTCGGTGTAAGGCCGACGGACTGTTTCCAGCCGTATACTGCGAACATTGCCGCAAAGATGACGATCGCGAGCAGCGTCCCGCGCTGAGCGGCGGAAAGCCGGATGCCGAAGCGCGCGGGGCGCTTCCGGATTTCGATTCCTGCGGCTTCGACCTGTGCGTTCACAATGCAGACTCCAGCGCCGATAGCGCCAGCGTCGCCTGGTTGGGGCCTTCCGGCAGGTTAAGCGCTGCGGAGACGAGATTAGTCTCGGTCAGCCTGTCGCCGGCGAGCGAGCGCACGACAGTTCCGCCGTACATCACCAGAACCCGATCGCAGCAGCCGATCAGTTCGGCATAGTCGGTCGAATAGAAGAGCATCGCCTTGCCCTCGTCGGCGAGGCTACGCATCAGCCGGTAGAGCTCCTGCTTGGTGCCAACGTCGATGCCGCGTGTGGGATCGTTCAGAAGGATAATGCGCGGCCCGGTCATCAGCCACTTGCCGATCACGACCTTCTGCTGGTTGCCGCCCGATAGCGCTGCTACCGGGCCGTCGATTCCGTCCGATTTGATCTTGAGAAGCTGGACTATTTCGTCGATCGCAGACTCCTCAGCCTTCCGATCGACAATGCCGAACCGGCTGACCTTCTCGACAGCGGCGAAGGAAAGGTTTTGCCGCACCGACATGGGAAGCATCAGCCCCTCGCCCTTGCGGTCCTCGGGAATCAGCGCCAAGCCCAGTTCGTCGGACTTGGCGTGCTGCGGGCTTGAAACCTTGGCCGCCCTGCCGTTGATCTCGACGGTTCCGGTCGTGCCGATCAGCGTTCCGAACAGCCCGAGGAGCAGTTGTCTCTGGCCTTGGCCGTCGAGCCCGCCGATGCCGACGATTTCCCCCGGCCGGACGTCGAGGTCGATGCCGTTGAGCTCGCCCGCCCACGCGAAATCCCGCACCTTGAGCACGGGCGACGCGTCCGACTGTCTTTTGGGTTTGGGCGGAAATACGCTTTCGTATTCGCGCCCGATCATCATCTCGACGATGGCGTTGTCCGACTTGGTGCCGGCCTTGAACGTGCCGACGTTCTGTCCATTGCGATAGACCGTGCAGGTATCGGCCAGTTCGGCGATTTCGTGCATGCGATGCGAAATATAGATGATCGCCATGCCCTCGTCGCGCAACCGGCGCAAGAGCGTGAGGACGGTCTCGACATCCGCGGCTGTCAGCGCCGAAGTGGCTTCGTCCAGGATAAGAATTTTGGGGTCCTTCGCCAGCGCCTTGGCGATTTCGACCATCTGCCGGCGCGACAGCGGAAGGTCGCGCACTGTCGACTGGGGATGGATGCCCTCGCCGCCGACGCGTGCCAGAGCCGCTTCCGCCAACCGTCGCTGGGCGCGAAGATCGATCAGTCCGAACCGTTGGGGCGGACGCGCGATGCCGATGTTGTCCGCAACCGTCAAATCCGGCAGGAGTGAAAGTTCCTGGTAGATGCAGGCAATGCCCGCATCGTTCGCCTCGGTAGGATTGGCGAACCGGACCGAATTGCCGTCAATCTCAATGGTGCCGGCATCGAGCTGCACGACGCCCGAGAGGACCTTGATCAGCGTCGACTTGCCGGCGCCGTTCTCGCCCAGAAGGGCGTGTATGGACCCGCGATGCGCTTCGAAATGCACGTCCTGGAGCGCCCGAACACCACCGTAGTGTTTGGTGACGCCGGACATGCGCACAAGCGGCTGAGGACCGGTATCCGCCATTTGTGATGTCCCGTGGGGTAAACGCCGCCGGCGAGCTTAACACCGGCGGCGCCTGATATGCGGCAATGGTTAGTTGTTTTCCCCGGTCTGGGAAGCAATTTCCTCGGAGGTGAAGCCGATGTTGCAGGCTTCGAAATTGTTGCCCGCAAAGAAGCTGCCGGGAAGTTCGGGGAACACGTCCGTGCCTACGACGAACGGCGAGTACGAGATCGAAGTCGGCAGCGCGATCTGCTGCGGAACGATCTCGCCATGCAAAACCGCCAGCGCGGTTTTGACGGTCACCGAGGACTGAGCCGGACCGGTACCGCCGGACTGACAGGTCAGGCCCTCGTCGTTGCACAGCTGACGGAAGGCATTTTCGGTCTCGCCGGTGATCGGGATCATCGGATGGCCGCTGTCGAGCAAGGCCGTGGTCGCGCCTTGCGAACCGCCCTGCACGTACATGCCGTCAAAAACGCCGCCCGCCGCGATGGCGTCCGCGGTCACCTTCTGCGCGTCACCCGGTGCCCAGTTGCCGACCACATCAACAACGTTGACCGTCCGGCCGGATGCAGCGAGTACGGCGTTGAACCCCGTATTGCGTGCGATGTCCACCGGCTGGCCGGCCGGGCCGCGGACGTGCAGGAAGGTCGCCGGATTGGCGTCCGTCTGCGACAGCAGGAACTCGGCAGCGGCGCGGCCAAGTCCTTCCTGGTCGACGTTGATGGCGATCTGCATCGGATCGTCGATCACGTTGTCGAAGGACAGCACGGCCACGTTGGCGTCATTTGCCTTGCGGACAACGGAGCCGAACGCGGCGGTGTTGTTGGCGTTGATGATAATCGCGTCGAAGCCCTGGTCGATGAAGTTGTTGGCAGCAGCGATCTGGGCGGCGATGTCCTCACCGACCGAAATCACCTTGAACTCCTCAAGTTCGGCCGCCACATCGGGCTGTTCGGCGTAGGCCTTGGCCACCGCGATCATCTGTACGCGCCAGTCATTGGCGATGAAGCCGTTGACGAGCGCGATCTTGTAAGGGCCTTCCGTGGCGGGCCACTGAAAGTAGCTGACGTCTTCCGAGCCCGGCGCAAAGCACGCCGGGTCGGCGCCGGGACCGGAGACGACCTCCGGGCCAGCCAGCGTCAGTGACGTCGACATCGTCAGACCGGCAAGGGCCGCTGACGCTACAGTTAATGCCTTCATTTTCTTCCTCCCACATTGCGTTCCAGGAACGCTCTTCATGATCGGCGCCAGCCGGCGTTTTCGCTGTACCGGCTCCGTGCATTTCGTCCGGCGGATGTCCAGGTCGCCCCGTCGGGCGATCAGTTTTCCTCCGAGTGTTTGCCAAACGTGTCGAACCCCGCGCGCAAATGGAATTGCAGCGCGTACTGATAGTTGATGCGGTCGCCCGCCTCGAGCGCGTCGACGATCGCCGCGTGTTGCGCGAACGTCACTGTGCCGAAGTCCTGGCGCGATTTTCCCTTTTCCATGATTCTGAGGATCACCGGCTTCATGATCCGGTAGACTTCCCTGACCGCCTCGTTGTCGAGAATGCTGATCAGCCGCAGATGAAAGGAGAAATCGGCTTCCGCCGCCGCCGGTTTGCTCGGGGCCTCCGCCATCGCCTGGTTCAGCGAGCGCAAATCGGCGATGTCTCCGTCGGTCGCGTTGAGGATGATCCGTTCGACCGAATCGACCTCGACCATGCAGCGGAAACCCTGAATGTCGGCAAAGGTCTTGCGCGAGATTTCGATCGTGTTGAATGAGAAGAGGTCGAAGACTCTGACCATGCGATTGTCGGTGATCACCGCCCCGACCTTCGGACGGACATCTACGACCCCGTAAGCCTTGAGCATCCGCATCGCCTCGCGGACCGTGTTGCGGCTTGTCTCGAACCGCCCGCACATTTCGCGTTCAGAGGGCAGGCTGTCCCCGACGCCCAGACGCTTGTCCGAAATCAGGCCGCGGATGCTGGCGACCAGCTCTTCGACGGCCGACGTTGCGACGGGCCTGATGTCGGGCCCCGCCACGCCTCGCTTCATCGCGCCCAAGACTTCAACGGTCATGCTGCAGCCGTTCCTCCCCGTCCGTTCGTGGCAGTAAGTCTGCCTTATTTGTAGGACCAGATGAATGATTATTGACTGATCCAGGCGGAGTCAATTCGGTTTGTAGGCGTTGCAATCACCACAGCAGCAGGACTGGTCCCACAAATGACAAATTTGGAGGGACGTAGCATAGCGCCTGCGTGTCGATTTCCCGGCGTTGTCCGAGTCAGCGCGGCGCCAGTGGATCGTCGTCGCGCACCAGTTGATAGAAGACACCCCACCCGCCCGGGCCGGCATGAGCGCCAATCACCCCGGTGGGCGTGCCGCGCACGGTCTCGATGACCTCGCATCGCCGCGCCAGGTGTGCGGCGATCCGATCGACCTCCGGCACCGAGCCGATTTCGACTAAACCCAGACGCACGCGACTTCGCTCCGGCAGTCGCGCGTCGAGTTCCTCGATCATCCGCGCGTAATTTTCCTCGCGCCCGCGAACCTGCGCGATGGGAACGAGCATGTTGCCCTCGAAAGCCAGGACCGGCCGCACGCCGAGAAGATTCCCGAGGAGCGACTTTGCCGCTCCGATCCGCCCCCCTCGTCGCAGATATTCGAGCGTCGCCACCGTGAAAACCAATCCCGTATCGGCTCGCCAGCGTTCGAGCCAAGTGAGAATTTCCCCCACGCTCGCGCCGCGTTCCGCCAGGCGCGCCGCATTCAGCGTCATCATGCCGAGCCCGAGGCTCGCGCAGGCACTGTCGAAGACCTCGATGCGCTTGTGCCCGGCGAGCCGCGCGCCATCGAGCGCCGACTTGTAGGTGCCGGAGAGTCCCGAACTGATGGTGAGCACCACAGCCTCGCGGTCTTTACGGATTCGGTCCAGCGCCTCGACGAAAGCGCTCGGCGGCGGCTGGCTGGTGCTCGGGTGATGCGGATCGCTGGCGAGCCGCGCATAGAAACCTTCTGTGTCGAGATCGACCTGATCGCGGAAAACCCGGTCGCCAAAGAGCACCTGCAGCGGCACGAGCTCGATGCCGTGGCGGGCCCGTATTTCGGATGGCAGATCGGCGGTCGAGTCGCAGAGGACGGCGAGATGCGCGGGCTGATCCTCAAGCGGCACCAGCGGCATGATCCCAGCCCCGCCCCGCTCGTCCCGCTGGCGCCTCATATCGTCGACCTTGCGCTCGACGACCTCGCCCAGGCGACCGGCCAGACGCAGCACGTCGTCCGGATGGTTGGTGTGGATGTGCAGCTTGAAGACCGTACCGGTCGTCGCAACCAGGAGCGACGAGCCGAAATCGCGAAATGAGCGTTTCAGCCGGGCTTCCTCGAAGCGGCGGCCGCGAACGATGATTTCCGTACAGAATCGCTCGCTGATGTCCTCGGCATTGTGGTCGGAATGAGCGAAGGCTTCGGCGAGCTGATCCGCGCTTTGTTGCGGCACCGGTTCACCGCGCAGCGCCCTGGCGACCCCCTGCAGAAAATCGACAAAGCCTTGCGCGCCGGCGTCGACCACATGGGCCTCGCGCAGCACCGCAAGCTGTTCGGGGGTGCGGGCCAACGCCTCGCTGCCGGCGGCGACCGCCTCCTCGGCCAGGTCGGCGATATCGGCGTCCCCGGCTGCAACGAGGCTGGCGTGATCGCTGACCGCGCGCATGACGCTGATGATGGTGCCCTCGACCGGGCGCTCCATCGCCGCATAGACCCGCTCAGTGGCGCGAGTGAGGCAGCCCGCCGCTTCCGTCGCCGACAACCGCGCACGGTCCCCGACCGAGGCGGCAAGTCCGAGAAACCAGTGCGCCATGATGACGCCGCTATTGCCTTTGGCGCCCAAGAGCGACGCTTCCGCCGCGATCCTCGCCATCTCCCCGAGGTGCCGGCTGCGCTGGCCGCGCACTG
Source organism: Cucumibacter sp. (assembly GCA_040881985.1). Taxonomy (GTDB): domain Bacteria; phylum Pseudomonadota; class Alphaproteobacteria; order Rhizobiales; family Devosiaceae; genus JBBECE01. The sequence continues at coordinate 84,604 of JBBECE010000023.1, read as the reverse complement.
CCGTCGCTGTCGCCGAGAGCGAGAGGGCCATGTTGGTGCCGGTGTCGCCATCGGCGACGGGGAAGACATTGATCGAGTTGATGTAGTCGCGTCGAAACCGGACCCAGTCGGCGCCGGCAATGACGAATTCCCGAAACCGGTGGCCGTCAAGATAGGCGATCCGCATCACGCTCCTCCGCCGTGCCGCGCCTTGACTGTGCGACATTATGGCGCCTTTCTCCCCGGCATCCAAATCGGCTGGTGCCAGATATCGCGCCTTGCCCGTACGCCAATAATGAACACTGGTCAATTATAATTGATCGATGTTCTGTTCCTTATACGGCGTGTCGGCTTGCCAACGCCTTAGGGCGCGGGAGGTCGGCAGCGGCATCGCTGCCTGCCCCGCCTGCGATGAGAGCGACGACCTGCTTCCACTTGCGAGTCGTAGGCACGTTGCCAAGCCGGATGTGACCCATGGCTCCGACTCGCGGTCATGCATCAAGTCTGAAGAAGGATAACGTCAGGGAAAAGTGCAATCGATCCGACCGGGTCCCAGTAGGCCAGCGTCTTCGACAACGCCGGGGCGATTTTTCTCTGAATGTGCGGTTTGTTTTTCCCTTCACTCAGTTAGATCAGAGCCGGTCATCCGCGTCTGAACTCTTCGCGCCATCAATGGCCGATGGTTACCGCCGGGGCAATCGGTGCAGGTGCCGACGGGCGAATGCGGTGGCGGGCTCCGTTGCGCCCGCCACCTGAGGAGAAATTAGAACGTGCTATCCTCGTTATAGAACTTCGCCACGTTCTCGATGGTGATGATCGGGGACGGCAGCACGGTGTCCTTCTCCGACTGCGCTCCGGCGAGCAGCGCCATTAGCCTGTGGAAGCCGGCACGGCCAATCTGGTCCGACGAGTTGAGCCCGGTCGCGCCATAGTTGCCATCCGCCTTCATGATCTCCCTGAGCGCCCCCATTTCTCCATCGACCGAAGCTATGAAGATGTCGCCGCTCCTGCCGGCGTCGGCGATGGCTTTTTGCGCCCCGAGGCACATAGAGTCATTCTCGCAGAACACGGCGTCTATGTCGGCTTCCTTGGCCAGCATGTCTTCCATCTGCTGGAAGCCGCCATCAGCGCTCCACTCGCCCCAGCCCGCAGCGACCAGGGTCTGGATATTGGTACCCGCGAATTTCGATTGCACGCCTTCTGAGCGGTTTGAGCCGATAGTGTTGTCGGCAGGGCCGCCGCGGATGATCACAACGTTGCCTGCGCCGTTGAGCCGGTTGACGATATAGTCACCTATCCCCTCGCCGATGGCGCGGTTGTCGGGGCCGACCCAGCTTGTATAGTCGCCGCCCTTCAATAGCCGGTCGACCATCACCAGCGGTACTCCGGCCGCATTGATGGCTTCGATCGCAGCAGGCGCCGCTTCGATCCACGCGCCGGAAACGATCAGCCCTTCGACGCCCTGGTTGAGCATGTCCTCGACGTTGGCGGTGAGCTTCGCCACATCTCCTTCGGCGTCGGTCGAAAGAATATCGACATTGGAATAGGCGCTGGCCTCGTCCCTCACGGCGGCGTCCATGCCGACGAAGTAGGCGCAGCAGAGAGAGAGGTTCACCATTCCGATTTTGATCGAATCCTGGGCCGACGCAGCCCCGGCGGAGAGGAGCGTGACGGCGGCGGCCATCACACCGATGTACTTCAGTTGCTTGATGATGTTCATTTCGTTTCTCCCTGTTATGCGACGCCCGGTCATGCCGGACGGCGATTGGTTTCAGGCTCGCTTGCGGCGCGCCAGCACGGCCACAAGAATGATCAGACCCTTCAAGAGCTGCTGGTAGTAGGAATCCACGTTGAATAGGTTGAGCACGTTGTCGACGACGGCGAGCGCCAAAACGCCTCCGAGCACGCCAATCGCCGTGCCGCCTCCCCCGCCGAGAAGGCCGCCCCCGATCACCACCGCGGCGATTGCGTCGAGCTCGTAGCCGACGCCGACGCTCGGCTGGGCTATGCCGAGCCGGGACGCCAACAGCACTCCGGCGATGGCGGCGAGGAGGCCGCAGGCGACATAGGCGAAGATGAGGTGCTTGCCGACGTTGACGCCGGCGAGTCGCACCGCCTCCTTGTTGACGCCGAGCGCGAATGCGGCACGTCCGGAGACCGTATGATTCAGGTAGAACCAGACCGTCGGCACGGTCAGCGCGAACAGGATGAAGTTGACCGGCACCGGGCCGATGGAGCCTCCACCGAGCAAAGCCCGGAAGGCATCGTCGACGGGATAACGCGGCGTGTTCGCATAGACGTAAAGCAGACCGCGCAAGCTCCCCATGGTCGCCAGCGTGACGATGAAGGACTGCAGGTTGAAGCGCGCGATCAGCCAACCATTGATCCCGCCGACGACAGCGCCCATGGCGAGCGCCACGGCGATAGCGGCCGAGAAGTGCATTTGCGCCTGAAGCCCGGTGGCGAGCAACCCCGCGAAGGCGAGCACCGAGCCCACCGAGAGATCGATGCCGCCGGTGCGGATCACCATCAGCATGCCGAGCGACAGGAAGCCGTTGGTGACGATCTGGCGCGAGATGTTGACGATGTTGCGTTGGGTGAGGAAGGCCTCCGACGCGACCGAGGCGAAGATGACGAGAAGGAAGATCGCGGCGGCGAAGATGAGGTCGGCGCGCGAGAACCGCTGACAGAACGCCGGTTTCGCCGATTGAGAAGTAAGCGCTTCGGTCAATTCAACCGCTCCGAACTCTCGTGGAGGGTGAGACCCGCCGCTTGCGCAAAGACTATCTCGGGCCGGAGGTCGTCAGTCATGAGCTCGGCCACCAGCCGCCCCTCGCGCATGATCAACAGTCGATCGGAGAGGCCGAGCACCTCCGGCATTTCTGAGGAAATGAGCAGCACCGCGACCCCGTTCGCAGCAAGGTCGGCGATCATCTGGTAGATCTCGACCTTAGTGGCGATGTCGACTCCGCGTGTCGGCTCGTCGAAAATGAAGAGTTCGGTGTTCTCGACCAGTAGCCATTTGGCAATCACCACCTTTTGCTGGTTGCCGCCTGAAAGCTGGCGCACCGGTCGGGCATGACCGCGCGGGCGAATCGAAAGTTCGCGCACCTTCTCGTCGACAATCGCGCGGCGTTTGGCACCGTCGAGGAGGCCAAACCGAGAGACGCGCAGAAAGCTTGCGAGCCCCATATTATCGAGAACGCTTGCTTCCAGGGCGAGCCCGTCGCCCTTGCGGTCCTCAGTGATCATCGCAAGGCCGCTTGCCACCGCCAGAGCCGGTGTCCTGAAATTGGCCACAACGCCCTTCAGCCGCACTGTCCCGTCGTCGGCGGGGCACGCGCCGAAGATCGCCTTTGCGACCTCGGTCCGGCCCGAGCCGACGAGGCCGAACATGCCCACGATCTCACCCGCGTGGACCGAGAAGTTGATGTCAACGAAGGCGCCCGTCTGGTTCAGCTTCTCGACCTCAAGCACCACCTTGCCGCGTTGCCGGTTTCGTTGAGGGTAGATCGTCTCGAGCGGTCGGCCGACCATGGCTTCGATGACCCGCGCCAGGTCGAGGGTGGCGATACGTCCCTCCAGGACGCTCTGTCCATCCTTCAGTACCACCACCTGGTCGGCAATCTCGAAGATTTCCTCCAGTCGATGCGAGATGTAGAGGACGATGACACCGCCGGCCGCGAGCTGCTGCACACTTGCGAAGAGCTTTTCCGTCTCCGACGCTGAGAGCACGGCGGTCGGCTCGTCGAGGATCAGGATTTTCGGATCGGAGACTAGCGCTTTGGCGATCTCGACGATCTGCTGCTGGGCGACGCCGAGTGCGCCGACCAGCGTACGCGGATCGATGCCGGGGAAGCCAAATTCGGCCAACACCCGGCCAGCAATCCGGTTAGCAGTGTTCCAGTCGACGGCCACGCCGAAGCCGCGCGTCGGCATGCGACCGAGCAGCATGTTCTCGGCAACGCTGAGGTGTGGCAGGAGGCTCAGTTCCTGGTAGACAGTGCGAATGCCGAGCGCCATGGCGTCGGCCGGCCCCCCGATCTGAACCGGTTTGTCGTCGAGCGATATTTCGCCGCTGTCCGGCCGCAGGGCGCCCGAAAGTATTTTCATCAGCGTCGACTTGCCCGCGCCGTTCTCGCCGCAGAGCGCCAGCACCTGCCCCGCTTCCACTGCGAAAGAAATATCGACGATGGCAGGATTGCCGTCGAAACTCTTGGCAATGTTCTTCACGGCGAGATGAGGCATCACGACGCTGCTCCGAACATCTGGTGCAACAGCAGCGTCTTTTCCTTGGTCATCTCGCGCAGCGTATCGTGGATCCCCTCGCGCGCATTGCCGCTCGCCTTGTTGCCGCCAAAGGGCAACGTCTCGACCCGAATAGCGGTCGTGTGGTTGACGACCACGGTGCCCACATCCAGAACCTCGTATGCGCGCATGATCTTTCGCATATCGTGGGTGAAGATCGCCGCCTGCAGCCCGAACGGGCTGTCGTTGGCGAGCGCCAGTGCGGTCTCGAAATCGTCGAAGGGAACGAGAGGCAGCACCGGCCCAAAGGTTTCCTCCGCAAAGGCCGGGGTGCCGGGCGTCACCCCGGTAAGAATGGTCGGCTCGAAGAAATTGTCGCGCCGAGTTCCGCCCGTGACGACCTGCGCGCCGTCGACGACCGCCTGCTTCACTTGGGCCTCTACTCGCTCGGCGCCTCGCCGATTGATCAGCGGCCCGACGTCGGTCGAAGGGTCCATCGGGTCGCCGACGCGAAGCTTGCAGGTGCGTGCAGAAACTTCATTCAGAATGCGCTCATAGATATGCCGGTGCACGAGTACGCGCTTCACCGCGCAGCAGATCTGGCCGTTGCCGGAAGTGAATCTGCCGCCGATCAAGGCATCGGCGGTGGCCTCGATATCCGCGTCCTCGCAGATGATCGTCGCGTCGTTGCCGCCCAGTTCCAGATGGACTTTCTTGAGAGTCTGCGCTGCGATTTCAAGTATGCGCCGGCCGGCCGCCGTGCTGCCGGTCATGGCGATCATTTGCACACCCTCGGCCTTGACTAGCGCCTCGCCTACATCGCGACCGCCGGTCAGGACCTGGTGCGCGCCCCGCGGAAGCCCTTGTTCAACAAAGTATCTGCTGATCTCGATCACTGTGAGCGGGCAATCCTCCGGCGTCTTGGTAATCACCGCGTTGCCCGCCGCGAGCCCTCCCGCCACCTTGTGGCTCCAGAGCTCCACGGGATAGTTGAACGGCACAATAGCGGCGATGACGCCGAGCGGCTGGCGCATCGTGATGGCGAGCGATTTCTCAAGGCCGGGAATGGCATCCAGCGGGAAGGACCGTCCGAAAATGCGTTTTGCTTCTTCGGCATAACCTCGGATGATGCGGGCGGCGACGCCGACCTCGCTGGTGGACTCGCCGATGCGCTTGCCATTCTCCAGGCAGAGCAATTGCCCCAGTGCCGCCTGGTTGGCCTCAATCTGCCGCGCCACTGCCTCGAGGATTTCGTAACGCCGCCAGGCCGGCAGCTCCGACATCCGTGCGGCCCCTAGCTGTGCGGCGGCTACCGCGCGATCGACATCGGCGCCCGTGGCGCGCGGCACCGAGCCGATCTCGGCATCGGTGGCGGGATTGAGTACCGCATCAGTGCCGCCGTCGGACGCTTTCGTCCAGCTGCCGTCGATCAGCATTTTCATCGCAGGACCCTCCCCCCCTAGTCAGGGCTAGGACTAGAATTGAATGTCGTCAACGAAAATTGAACTTGTGGCACAGGCCTGTTGTTGTTATACGAATATTGAAACGTTTGAGGCGGCGCTTGGTCAAACCCGATTCCAACATCAGCGCGACGGCGCTCAAGGCCCTCTCCGTACTCGATTTCATCGGCGAGCAGCGCCGGCCGGTTGCCGTAGTGGAGGTGGCCAAGGCGATCGGCGCCGATCGCGCCACCGCCTATCGGATGCTGATGACCCTCGTACAAGCGGGCTACGTCGCCCGCGACGCCGGCAAAAACTATCGGCTGAGCTTCAAGTTGCTTTCGCTGGCCCGCCATCTCCTCGGCGAGGACGAGCGGGCGCAACACATCATCACTTGCCTCAGGGCCATCTCCGAGGCGACCGGCGAGACTGTCCACTATTCGGTGCTCGAGCGCGACAGCGCGGTGCTGGTCTTCCGCGCCAAGGGCACCCAGCGGGTCAGCGTCGACTTCCAGATCGGCGACCGCTCTCCGCTTCCCTGCACCTCGATCGGCAAGGTGTTGCTGGCCTATCAAGATGCCCGGACCACGGAGGCGATCATCGCTGGCGGTCTGCCCAAAGTGGCGCCCAACACCATTACCGATCCCGAACGGCTGCGGCAGACACTCGCTCTGGTTCGCGCTCAATCTTACGCCTACGATGACCTCGAATACGCCCCCGACATGCGTTGCGTTGCGGTGCCGGTGTTCGAAAAGGGTGGCGAGGTGCCGGGCGGTATCGCCATCTCCGGGCCGAGCAGCCGGTTCGATATGGATCGGCTCGCGCATTTGCGAGACGTCGCCCTCAAGCATGCAACCATGCTGTCGCGCACCCTGGGGGGAACGGCGTAACTCGACCGCTCGCGAAACGGCGTTCATCTGAGGCTTCTGCCAGTGCGGTCGAAGATGTGTATGGCGCGGGGGTCAATGCCGAACTGCACCGGCATCTCAGCGGCTGCCTGGAAACTTCCCGGCAGTTCAATGGTCAGGAGGTTTGGCAGATTCTCGACCCGGGCATGCAGAAGGCTGCTGCCGCCGAGGCGTTCCACCAGCACGATGCGTGCTTCAAGCCCGCCGGCTTCGACGAGAGAAAAGGCATTTGGGCGAATACCGACTTCGGCACTCTCCCCGACGGTCAAGCCCGATACAGCGAGCCCCGAGACGATGACCGTGTCATGCGAGCCCAAGCGGAGATCGAGCTTGCCATCAGCTGCCACAACGACGACCGGGATGAAGTTCATCTTCGGCTGGCCGAGAAACCCTGCCACGAAACGGTTGGCAGGTCGCTCATAGAGGTCGAGCGGTGGACCTTCCTGCTCGAGCTCACCATTGTTGAGAATGACGATGCGGTCGGCGAGCGTCATCGCCTCGACTTGGTCGTGCGTCACGTAGATCATAGTGGTCTTGAGCTCGTCGCGCAGGCGCGCGATCTCGACGCGCATCTGCGCGCGGAGGTCGGCATCGAGGTTGGAGAGCGGCTCGTCGAAAAGGAAGACGTCGGGGGAGCGCGTGATGGCGCGGCCGATGGCAACACGCTGGCGCTGCCCGCCCGAGAGTTGGCGCGGCTTGCGGTCGAGAAGGCCATCGAGCATTAGTATCGCTGCTGCGGCGCGTACCTTCTGCTCGACCTCGGCCTTGCCGACACCGCTCATCTTGAGCGCGAAGCCCATGTTTTCGGCGACGGTCATATGTGGGTAGAGGGCATAGGACTGGAACACCATGGCGATGCCGCGATCGGCGGCCGGCACCTTGTTCATCGGCTTGCCGCCGATCGACAGTTCGCCGGCAGTGATTTCCTCGAGCCCGGCGATCAAGCGCAACAACGTGGACTTGCCGCAGCCCGACGGGCCGACAAAGACCACCAGCTCGCGGTCGGCGATCGTGACTGATACATCACGCACCGCCTCGATCTTGCCGAAGCTTTTCCGGATGTTCTTGAGCTCAACCGACGCCACGTTTTAACTCCTTGCCTTGACGGCCCACATTTCTATCTCGACCAGATAGCCCGGGAGCAAAATGGCCTGCACCGCGGTGCGCACCGGCAGCGGCTCGGGCATCAGCTCGTCGTAGATCGCATTGAACCGGTCCCAGTGACCGAGATCGGTCAGATAGATGTTGACCTTGAACACATCCCTGAGCGAGCAGCTGGCCGTCGCGAGATGCCCCGCGCAATTGCGCAAGGTCGCGATCGTCTGTTCCTCGATGCTCTCGCCGATGATGTGGCCCTCGGGATCCACCGCAACCTGACCGGAGATGACGACGAGGTGCCTCGCGTCAACTTCCAGCACCGGCGAATAGGGGCCGGCCGTGTTGTGCTGGCGCGCGCCCTTGGGCAGGCTCTTCAGTGGATGCAGGATCTCATCATCAACAAAGTCGGTCATCTCGCTACCCCTTGACGGCGCCACTGAGCAACCCCTCGACTACGAAGCGCCAGACGAGGACGACGAGGACCAGCGTCGGAACGATTGCGATGAAGATGCCCGTATTGAGGAGGCTCCAGCTTACATCTGTGTTGCGCGCGAGCGCCGCCATTACAACCGACACGGGGCGCGTCTGCGCGTCGCCGGAAAGGACCATCGCGAACATGTACTCCGAGTAGGAAAGCATGAAAGCGAAGAGCCCCGTCGCGCCGACGGAGGGCAGGGCCAAGGGCAGCGCGACGCGCCAGAACGTTTGGAAGCGACTGCAGTGATCGAGCACCGCAGCCTCGAAGATCTCGGCCGGAATCTTGCGGAAAAACACCGAGAGGATCAATACCGTGAACGGCAGCGCCTTCGCCGTGTGGACGAGGATAATGCCGAGCTGTGATCCGAGGAGGCCGAGGAGCTGCATCATCATGTAGATCGGGGTCACCAACGCCACCGCCGGCACCAGCGGAGAAAGGATCAAGTACATGAAGCTGAGCTTCTTTCCGGGGAAGACGTAGCGCGCGAAGACGAATGCCGCCGGCGCACCGAGGAGCAGGTTCAGGATCATCGCGGCGAGCGCGTTGATCGACGAATTGAACAGCGCCCTTGGTACCTGACGCGCCGCATCCGAGATCATCGCGCGATTGGCGCTTTCCTTCAGATACGAATCCGGCAGCTGCCCGGTGAATACGTAGCGGTAGGTCTCAAGATTTGGACCCTCGGTGAGGATATTCTTGTCCGCGCTGAGCAGCACCCGGTCGGGTACGAGGCTCCCGTAGAGCGACAGCAACACCGGTCCGCCGATGAAAAGCAGGATCAGCGCGGCAAAGAAGTGGGTCAGGATGGGATGCCGGCGGCCAATCATTTCAATCGCTCGCAAAGAGATCGGAGGGGAGTGCCTTGGTGATCGCGGCGATCAAAATCGCGGAGATGAGAACGACGATGAAGGCGACCGCCGAGCCGGCGCCGAAATCGTACATCGAAAAACTCTCGCGCCAGATTTGAAACGAGAGCAGCGTCGTCGCCGTGCCAGGCCCGCCGCCAGTCATGGCATAGACGAGGTCGTAACTCGTGAAGGCGACGAGGGCATTGTAGACGAGCAGCACCACGATCATCGACTTGATTTCGGGGAAGGTGACGTAGGCGAAGCGCTTGAGAGGGTTGCGGCAATCGATCGCTGCGGCCTCGATGATCTCGAAATTGATGGTCGCCAGCGCCGCCATCATCAGCACCACCGCGAACGGGATCTGCGTCCACACATGCGCAATCGTGACTGCCATTAGGGCCGTGCGCGGGCTGGTGAGCCAGGGGACCGCGCTGTCGATCAGACCAAGGTCGATGAGGATGCCATTGAGAATGCCAAAGCTCGGATGAAATACCCAGACCCAGAGCACGGCTGAAATCGCGCCCGGCAAAACCCACGGCAGGAGCACGATTGAACGGACCACTTGCGAGCCGAGGAACTTTTGCTGCAGGAAGAGTGCGATCAGCGTGCCGAGCAGCACCACCGACGGCGCCGCGAAGAGGGTCAGGACCAGCGAGTTCTGCAGCGTGTCGAGGAAATAGTTGCTGGTGACGACGCGGGCGTAGTTGTCGAGGCCGACGAACGGCTCGCCCGGAAACAGGATCATCACCGAGTGCAGCGAGGTCCAGAGCGCGTGGCCGATCGGGTAGACCGTCATCAGGATGACGGGCAGCAGCGCCGGGATGAGCCACAGCCCCGGGAATCGGTTGGTGATCCACATGGTCAGGCACCCGCCTCCGGGTCGGAAAGTTGCGGACGGCGCAACGAAGCGCCGCCCGCCAGCCCCGGGGAGGAAGCTTACCTGTTTGCGAACTGCTCCTTAAGTTCGGTCCAGCGCTTGGCGCCGTCCTGCATGACCTGGTCCACGGGAGCCTCCCCGACCATCGCCTGGGCGAGCAGCGGCCGGAAGTAGGCGGACCAGATCGAGGAGAACTCGGTGTAGGTGCCGGCCTTTGCGATCGAAGCCTGCGTGCCCAGCGCGCCGACGTCGGCCCACTTGCCCCAGGCGGTGATCACGTCCTGGTCCTCAAACAGCGGCAGCTGGCCGAATCCAAGACCCTTCTCGACCGCCCAACGCTTGGCGACGGTGTAGGGCCTGCCGGCCATGAAGTTGACGAACTTCCACGCCGCCTCGGCGCGGGCCGGATCTGCCGCAGTCGTGGCGGTGACGACGTAAGACTTCGCAAAGCCCAGCGTCGCATGCGTCGCACCCGGCATCGGCGCGAGCGCAAACTGGCCCGCCAGCGGCTGGGTCGCGGCGTCATTCAGCGCGGCAAGCACGTAGGTATAAACGATGGTGAAGGCGTGCTTGCCGGTGTTCATCGCCGCAATGATCGTCGTCTCGTGGCTGTCGGACTGGACTAGGCCCTTGGCGTAGGCGTCAGCAATCCATTGCAGCTGCTTGTAGGCGCCGTTCTCCGGATCCGCGAACAGCGGGTTGAGGTCCGCGTCGAACAACTCGGCGCCGCGCCCATAGGACTGGGCGACGAAGGCGTCGAGGAAGTTCGGGAGCTCTTGGTTGTATTCGTAGATGATCGGCTTATCCATGCCACCGGCCTTGAGCTGTTCGGCGGCCGCTGTCACTTCCTCCCAGGTGGTCGGCACCGCGATTCCGGCATCCTCGAGGATCTGCGTGTTGTAGATGAAGCTGATTGTGTCCGAGTAGTAAGGCAGGCCATAGACCTTGCCGTCATAGGTCACGTCGGTGAGCGCGAAGCCAGCGATGTCGGAAGCGAGATCTTCGACCACCCCGGCGGGCGCGATGCTGTCGAGCGGCGCGATGAAGCCCGCGGCGCCCCAAGCCGGCAACCAATCCTGACCGCCATAGATAACATCGGTCAGCGTGTTGCCGCGAATGCGAAGGACTATGCTGTCCGGATAGTCCGGCCAAGCATAGTCGGTAACGTTTACCTTGATCCCCGGATTGGCCTCCTCGAAGAGGCGGATATTGTCCTGGATGGTCTCGAGCGCATAGTTCCAGACGACGAATTCCAGCGTAACGTCCTGCGCCACAGCGGGTTGCGCGGCGAAAGCGCCCGATGCAAGGGCCGTGGCAATCAAGAGTTTCCTCAGTTCCATTTTGGGTCCATCCTCTCTGTCTCTTGGCGGCCGGTTCTTTGACGAGCCGTGCCGACCGACGGGGACGCCCCAAAACTCGTTGACACCCCGCCAACTGGTCGGAATATATGAACCACTTGAGATCAATTGCAACCATTTTTGTACAGCAGGTCGCGGGATGGCTGAAACCGGCAAAACCAATTTCATCGGAGGGCGCTGGCGCGGCGATCCGCAGGGCGAGGTAAAGCCGCAGCATTCGCCGATCGACGAGAGCAAGATCGGGCTGCTTTGCTGGAGCTCACGGCTGGCGGCGATCGACGCGATCGTCGCCGCTCGCACGGCACAAGCCGTATGGCGCAAGGTTTCGGTCTGGGATCGCGCCAGGGCGATGCGGCGGATCGGCGACGCCGTCGCCGCACGTCGCGAAGAACTGGCAAAGCTGCTGACGCTCGAACAGGGGAAGCCCTATGCCGAGGCGTACTTCGAGGTCGGCAAATCGGTGGATGGGTTCAATCTCGCCGCCGACCTCGTCAAGTATCTCGAGGGCAGCACCATCCCGACCGAGGATCCCACCAAGCGGGTGATGACGTTCTACCAGCCGCGCGGCGTCTATGCGGTGGTAACCCCGTGGAACTTCCCGGTGAACATCCCGGTCGAATACATCGCGCCGGGACTCGCGGCAGGCAACACCATCGTCTGGACACCAGCCCCGACGACCTCACTGGTCGCGGTGGCGCTGGTGAAGGCGATCGAGGAGGCGGATCTGCCGTCCGGCATCCTCAACCTCGTGACCGGCGCGGGCAACGTCGTCGGTGACGAGATCGTTTCCAACCCCGGCACCAACGGCGTCGGCTTCACCGGTAGCGCCGCGACGGGCAAGATCATCAGTCAGCGCGCCGCCGGCAAGCCGCAGTTGATGGAACTTGGCGGCAACGGGCCGGTGGTGATTCTCGAGGATGCCGACCTCGACCGCGCCGCGGCGGCGACGGCGTCGGGCTCGTTCGACAATGCCGGCCAGGTCTGCTCGTCGTCCGAGCGTATCCTCGTGCATCGAAAGGTTTATGACGCCTTTGCCGACCGCATGGCCGCGGCGGCGCGGGCCGTCGTGCTCGGCGATCCGCGCAAGGATGGAATCACGATGGGGCCGCTCAACAATCCGGGGGTCGCGAAGAAGGTGGCCGAACATGTCGGCGATGCGATCGGGCGGGGCGCCAAGGCGATCGCCGGCGGCAAGCGCCCGAAGAACGCACTGAGCCCGCTCTACTTCGAGCCGACGGTGCTGACCGGCGTTAGCCGCAACGCGCTGATCAACACGGAAGAGACATTTGGTCCAGTGGCGCCGCTGCTGGTGATCGAAAGCGACGAAGAGGCTTTCGAGATCGCGCGCGACAACCGCTATGGCCTCGTCTCGTCCGTCTTCACGCAGGATATCGATCGCGCCTTCCGCTATGTCGAAGAGATGCCGACGGGCATCGTCAACATCAACGACACCTCCAACTACTGGGAGCTGCACATCCCGTTCGGCGGTGTCTCCGGCAAGGAGAGCGGCATGGGCCGGGTTGGCGGCAAACATGCGCTAACCGCCATGTGCGATTTGAAGACAGCAACATTCACGGTGCGCTGATGCGTTGGGAAGAGCTCACCTCGCCCGAGATCGGCGCCCTCGATCGGGACCGGACGGTCGTCGTCCTGCCCATCGGCTCGGTGGAGCAGCACGGCAACCACTTGCCGCTCGGCACCGACACGCTGATCGCGCAAGCCGTGTCGCTCGCCGCCGCGGGGTCGGCCCGCGATACGATCGTCATGCCGCCGCCATGGTACGGGCTCTCGGCGCATCACATGCGCTTTCCGGGCTCGGTCACGCTCCGCGCTGAAACGCTGATGGCGATTGTGGAGGACGTCGTCGCGTCGGTAGTAACGCACGGTTTCCGCCGCATCCTCTTGGTCAACGGCCATGGTGGCAATAACGGGATCATCGACGTGCTGGCCTCAACACTCGGCCACAAGCACTACGGCACCACGCGCATCGCCGCGCTCACCTACTTCACTCTCGCGCGCGAGGCGATCGCAAATCTCCGCAAGTCCGAGACCGGCGGAATGGGGCATGCCTGCGAGTTCGAAACCTCGATGCTCCTACATATCCGGCCGCAGCTGGTTAGCATCGAGCGCGCCGAAACCACCTACCCCGATCCCGGCTCGAGCTACCTCACCACCGACCTCCTCGGCAGTCAGGCGATCCGCGTCTACCAGGATTTCGGTGACCTCTCGCTGACCGGCACGCTGGGCGATCCCTCGCTCGCAAGCCTGGAAGCGGGGAAGGCGTTCTTCGACGCGGTGACCCAAGCGCTTGCCGCCTTCATCGCCGACTTTCGCGCCTGGCGCATCCCTGAGGCACCCAAATGACGCTGAAGGTCGGCGTCATCGGTCTCGGCTTTTTCGGCGTGCGGCACGCGCGCGTCTACGCCGAGCACCCGGTGGCGGAACTGGTCGGCGTCTGCGACACCAACGCTGGGCAACTGGCGCAGGTAGCACGTTCGCTCGGTGCCCGCGCTTTCGCCGATTTCAACGACCTTCTCGCCTTGCCTGAACTAGATGCCGTCAGCATCTGCCTGCCCGACCGGTTGCACGAGACCGCCGCGATCGCTGCGATCAAGGCCAGGAAGGCAATCCTCCTCGAAAAACCGTTTGCGCACACGGCCGACGCCGCGCGCCGGATCATCGCCGCCGTGGAGGCGAACGGCGCCCGGCTGATGATCGGTCATATTCTGAGGTTCGATCCGCGCTACGTGCGGGTGTTTGACGCGGCGGCTCCCGAGTTGCTCGGAGAGCCGATCCACCTGCGCGCCAAGCGCAACGGGACGCGCGCCACGGCGCGACGGCTCGGCGACAACTCATCGATTCTTTTCTATATGGGCGTTCACGATGTCGATGCCATGCAGTGGATCGGGCGCTCGAATATCACCCGTGTCTATGCGCAGAAGCGCGAGGCCCTCGGCACCGGCAACGAGGATGCCTTCTATGCCGTGCTCAACTTCGAAAACGATGCCATCGGCAGCCTCGACTATTCCTGGGCCTGGCCCGATGGGCTCATGAACGGCTTCCGCTCGGCCTTCGAGATCGTCGGCACCAAGACGGCCGCCGCCCTCGACGTCTCCGACCAGGGCCTTTACTTTACGAGCGACGCCGGCACGTCCGGCGGGGATACCCATCTTTGGCCCGAGATCAATGGACGCATCGCCGGCGATCTCGCCGACGAGCTCGACCATTTCGTCAAGGCAACCCTGAGCGGAAAGCACTACCTGCAACACTACCTCAAGGCTTTTGACGCCATTCCCGTGCTCGATGCGCTTGCTGAATCGGCGCGTACCGGTCAGCCGGTTGTTGTCGTCCGGTGAGTACGCCGCAAGATCGGAATGGTTGACAATGGTGGACTGATTCTGCTCATTGACGACCTCTTCGAGGAGCCGCATCGATGACCGTGACAGACGCCCTGCCGCAGTTGGCCGCCATCAGCACCAATGACCGCGCGACGCCGTCGCTCGTCTACCGGTCACTGTTGCGCGGCATCAGGGACGGACTGATGATCCCGGGCGCAAAACTCCCCAACGAGCGCGAGCTGGCGCAACAACTCAACACAAGTCGTACAGCGGTGCGAAGCGCCCTCGCCATGATGGAGCGACAGGGACTGGTGCGGCGGCGCGTCGGCAGCGGCACGTTCCTGACCGACGATGCGCAAGAAGTTTTCGGCCGCATGGACCAGACCAATGCGGCGAACCACGACGCGGTGCCGTCCTTCGCCGAAATCGTCGAGGGCCGGCTGCTGTTCGAGCCCGCGATGATGCACCTCGTCGTCAGCCGGGTGCAGGAGCCCGAGATCTTCGAGATGCGTCGCATGCTAGAGGAGATTCGGGCGGCGCCGACCTGGGAGGATTTCAAGGAGAGCATCTATGCGCTTCACCGGCAGATCTTCGCCACAACGAAAAACAAGTTTCTCGAGCAGATCATGGGCTCGATCCTCGATGACCGCCGCGCCGTGCTGTTCGACGGGCGCGACACCGACAGGCCGGCCCCCGACGCGGTGAGGCAACAGACGCACAAGGACCTCAAGTCCATCGTCGATGCCATCGCCGACCGTAACGGCAAGCGCGCCGAGGATCTGGTGTCCGACCACCTGATGCGGACGCTCGCGACGATCAATATCTGGCAGTGATGTCGCGCTCCGGTCCGGGTTGCCTTATCCGCTTGCGCTGGTAGAGGGCATTTGTTTCAAATGGCCCCAAGGGCAACGCGACGAAGCTAACTGCCGCGCGGTCGGAACACCTTAAGACGGTGACTACATGAGCACTGGTGACCGGACCGGAAAGCCTTTCGCGCTTGACGCGGCATCGTCGGATTGGGTCGACATGACCTTGTCCCGGCTGACACCGGACGAAAAGCTCGCCCAGTTGTTCAATCTCAGATCGGCTGGGTTCGACGCGGCGGAAATCGAGCGGCAACAGCGCTTCGCCCCGGGCAGCATAACGCGGGTTCCGGGACCGGACACCTCAGCGGAGCGCGACCTGATCGCTGCGTTCAACGCCGCTGCACCGGTGCCTCTCCTGGTCTCGGCTGATCTTGAGGGTAGCCGCATGAGCCTCGCCGGCGGTATCGAGGTGCTCAATCCGCTCGGCCTAGCCGCTGTCGATGACGTTGATGCCACCGCTCGCATCAGCCAGATCATGGCTGAGGAGGCACGCGAACGGGGCATCAACTGGTCGTTCACCCCCGTGCTCGACATCAATGCGGCTTTCCGCAGCGCCATCGTGGCAACCCGAGGTTTCGGTTCGGACGTCGCCACCATCGAGCGGCACGCCCTGGCGCAGATCCGCGCCTTCCAGAAATCCGGCGTCGCCGCGACGGCGAAGCACTGGCCCGGCGAGGGGTATGATGACCGCGATCAGCATCTGTTGACGACGGTCAATCCCCGGACCATGGACGAGTGGGAAGAAACGTTCGGGCGGCTCTATCGCGCAGCGATCGCCGAGGGGGTGATGTCGGTCATGTCTGCGCATATCGCGCTACCGTCATTTGTCCGCGAAATGGACCCGGCGGCGGCGCTCGAAGCATTCCGGCCGGCCTCGATCAGCCGCTTGCTCAATCAAGTATTGCTCAGGCAAAAGCTGGGCTTCCAGGGATTAATAGTCTCGGACGCTACACCGATGGCCGGACTCGGCTCCTGGTCGAGCCGGGCCGATCATCTGCCCGAGATCGTCGCGTCGGGTTGCGATGTGATTTTGTTTTCGACCGATCTGGAAAACGACACGGCCCTCCTCAAGTCGGCGCTGGAGGACGGCAGCCTGACCTGGGAGCGCGTCGACGACGCGGTGCGGCGACAACTAGAGATGAAGGCCGCTCTCGGGCTACACGATAGCTCGGGTGTTTCGGTACCGGCGCGGAACGTTTCGGCGGATCGCGCCTACGCCGCCGCCGTCACCCGGCGCTCGCCGACGCTGGTCAAGGACGTGCAGCACCTGTTGCCGCTCAACCCCGAGAGGCACCGGCGGGTGCTGGTCTTCACCACGGGCATCGTATTTCCATTCCTGCCCAAACCGTTGCCCTTCGCGCTACCTGGCATGCTGCGGGCTCGGAGTTTCGAGGTGACGGTTCACCAGCCGGACACCGAGGTCACGCCCGAGGCCTTCGATCTGGTTCTCTACCTATTCGGGGACGAGACGCTTTTGACGCGCGGCCGTATCTTTCTGGATTGGCTACACCTTAGCGGAAACCTCATCAAGGCGATGCAGCGCCATTGGCATGACATCCCGACGCTGATGATCTCGTTCGGCTATCCCTACATGCTTTATGACGCGCCCCGCGTGCCGACTTACATCAATGCTTACTGCACGACCGAAGACATGCAAGCGGCAGTCGTTGAGGCGCTGCTGGGCGAAATTCCGTGGAACACGCACAATCCCGTCGATCCGTTCTGCGGGCTGGCAGACGCGCGGTTTTAGAACGCCGCGCAACTTGAGTTTTTTCCGCAAGTCTTTGCGCGTTACGGTTTGGGCTGATCGACGGCCGGCTAAATTTGACCTCCGCCTAGATCGTCGAAAGGGGGCTAAGCTACGATGCCCGCTTTGCGTCAGTCACGGGCTCCAACGATACAAAACCGATCGGTTTTGCACCGCCTGTGGGAACCTTCCACCCACGCTACTCCTGGCGAAGCAGATCGGCTGTGCGGTTCAGCCAAACCGCGGGATCAGCCTCATGGTAGCTCCGTTCGCTTGGTTCAATGTTATCCAGGAAGCCCCGATAAATGGCGGCCTGCCTCGCAGCGGCAATGGGTCCGATAAGAGCTGAGGCTCGTTTGGGGTCCGATCGTGGCCGGCAGAGCAACCATTGCTGGCTCCAATAATCGATGATGGCCTGCCTCGCGTCCTGCGGCACCCGCTCGATAAAGGCCGGCTGGTCGAGCATCGGATGTCCAATGCCCGCGTCGCCCCAGTCGAGAAGCGTCAGTGTTCCATCCAGCTCGCGTACATTGCCCGGATGGAAATCGCCGTGCACCAGACTGTCTTCGATACCGCAGGCGTCAAGCTCCGCAAATCGGCGAGGCAGCTCATCCAGGAATTTCTCAAGACTGGTGCAGTCTCTGGCATCAAGTTGGAGCTGCGTGCGAACAAAAACATCTTCAATCAAATCGGTCAGTCTCTGCTCTCTCCAATCTGGAAGACCGAGCGCGATGAGCTCGTCGATACGTGACTGCCAGTCGGTTTGGATCTCAACAAGCAGCTTCACCATAGCGAGCATCGCTGGCAAATCGGCGTCGTACATATCGCGCCCTGGGATCTCAGAGAGAAGTATGCGGCCACCTTCGAATCCCAGGACTTGGGGTACATTTGGGTGCTGCATGGAAGCGATCAATCGCCCCTCGTGGGCAAAGAATGGTGGGACAACCTTGAGCCATACGGTCTGATCCCGAGTCGGAATGCGCCATATGCTCGACAGATTCCAGGTACGAACCTGACGGGGCCTTCCGACCGGCGTAATATTCTGAGAGGCTAGCACTGACAGTGCCCACGTAAGATCTGCATCCGGACCCCCGGGTTCGGCAAAAGGCATCCGCGGCGCATGCCTTTCTAGCGTTCCGCTCCACGGAGCTGCGGCCACCGGAGTATCCACCTCGGCCAGGTAGGTGACAGAGCCGCCAGGCGGCTGACCAAGTTCGGTTTCAAGAAGCCGAAGTATCTTTGCGTCTATTCCGTGTGCGGTTTTGGCAGCTTCCACCACAGGCTCCGCATCCTGCCACCATGGGGTTGAGACCAAAATCGGCTGCAACTGACCCAACACAACCCCGTCCGGTGTCACCAGCACAAGCTTTGCCGTTCTGGGCTTTGGTATTGGTTCGGCCATAGCGCCCCCAGGTCGGATCTGACCACAATTCCAAGCCGGCCGTCGCTTGATGGGAGACCTCATTTAGCTACAAAACTGATCGCTTTGCAAAAGGGGATGCGCAACCCTGAGATTCTTAGAGGCTGGCGGTCGCAAATCCTTGTCGAAAACTATTGGATGGCCCCCGTTGGGTCAGTAGTAGGCGCCGGAGTGCGCTCTGACCACATCAACTTCAATGAGCCAAGCGTTGTTGAAGCCGGGCGATCCATGGCAACCGAGAGCACTCATTGCCTTGGAAGATAATAACAACCGGTCTGCCGCAGAGGTTTCCGGTAACTCATTGAAAGGGTTGGTAGCGGAGGAGGGAGTCGAACCCCCGACACACGGATTATGATTCCGTTGCTCTAACCAGCTGAGCTACTCCGCCCCGAAGCGCAGGTTGCGGGCTTTCGGGCCCGGCGCGTCAGGGGTATTAGGTCCGGCCTCCCACCCTGTCAAGCAAGCCGGCCCGGCGCGGAAAATGCAGGCATGCAAACGGACGGCGGGACTTCTGGTCCCGCCGTCCCGCCCCAGCGCCGGGGGAGAGGAGCGCCGGCGCTATTGCCTCAGCGGGCGGAGGAGGCGCTGAGGCTGTCGGCAAGCTCGACCAGCGTCACGAACTGCGACCGGTAACCCTCGGGATCGGCGCCGCGCCCCTCTCGGGCGAGCTCGGCGATCTCCTCGTAGCTCATCGCACCGGCATACTGCCCGTCGCGGAGGTTCTGTCCGAAGCCGGCGACGGCGGCGGCGAACTGCATGTCATCGCTGAGCCCCGCGGTACCGTCGACGACGTTCGCCTGCGTCACCGGCAGATCGATCAGGCGCGAGGCTTCTTCGCCCGGCAGTTTGTAGCGAAGCTTGACGAAAGCAATCTCATCGCTGGGTTCACCCTCTGAAACCGCAGGCTGTTCGCCCCCGTAGCGCAGCGGATCGCTCCCCTGGGACGGTGAGCCGACCGGGGTGATCTCGTAGATCGCGGTCACCGTGTGACCCGCGCCCACATCGCCGGCGTCGACGCGATCGTTGTTGAAGTCCTCATTGTTGAGCACGCGAGTTTCGTACCCAACGAGGCGATACTCGGCGACCAACGCCGGATTGAACTCAACCTGGATTTTGACGTCGCTGGCAATCGTCACCAGCGTCGAGCCGGCGTCTTCGACCAATACCTTGCGGGCTTCGGCGAACCTGTCGATGTAAGCGGCGTTGCCGTTGCCGTTCTGGGCGAGGGCCTGCATCAGCGCGTCGTTGTAGTTGCCGGTGCCGAAACCAAGCACCGAAAGGAAAATCCCCTCGTCGCGTTTCTTGGCGATGAACCGCTCGAGTTCCTCGGGCGAGGAGATCCCGACATTGAAATCGCCATCGGTGGCCAGGATCACCCGGTTGACCCCGTCCTCGATCTGCGCCCGTTCGGCGAGACGGTAGGCCTCCTCGATCCCCGCCGCTCCGGCGGTGCTGCCGCCCGGCATCAGATTGTCGAGCGCATCGAGAATTCGCGCCTTGTCGGAGGCCGGCGTCGGCATCAAGACGGTGCCGGCGCTGCCCGCATAGGTGACGATCGAGACCGTGTCGTGCGCGTCGAGCCCTTCGACCAGCATCGCGAAGGAACGCTTGAGGAGCGGCAGCTTGTCCGGCTCGTCCATCGACCCCGACGTGTCGATCAGGAAGACCAGATTGGCCGGCCTGTCAGCCCCGGCGGGCGGGGTATAGCCCTTGATGCCAACATGCAGGAGCTGCGTATCGGGGTTCCAGGGCGTCGGATAGACGGCGACGGTCGGCTGAAAAGGCACTGTGGCGCTCTCCGGCTCGGGATAGTCGTAGGGGAAGTAGTTGATCATCTCCTCGACCCGGACCGCGTCGGCCGCCGGCAAGAACCCGTCGGTCAGCGCCCGCCGCACATACGAGTAGGATGCGGTATCGACGTCGATCGAAAACGTCGAGACCGGTTGGTCGGCGACCGAGATGACGCCTGAATCTTCGAATTCCTCGAACCGGTCGCCCGCCCGATCGTAAGGCGCCGGCATCGCCTGCTCATGTTCGAGCGTCCGCATCGCGGTGACGGCGCCGCTCTCGGAGGGCTCAGCCAGGACCATTGGCGCCTGACCGCCCGCCGCCCGGTCACGGAAGTCACCGCGCGGCGGGGCGGGCGCGATCTCGCTTGGCGACTGTTCGTTGCCGACGGCGTCGGCCGCGTCGTTCTCCTGCCGGACGTTTCGGGGAAGCGAGTCGACGGTCGTCAAAACCTGCCCGGCGCTTTCGTCGCCGGTGACGCTGACTCCCACCTTGGGCTCGGGCAGCGGCTGGCTGATCGGCGGCAGCTGGGTCAGCGAGGTCGTCGAATTGAGCTGCAGCGCCAGCGGCAGAAGCAGAAGCCCGGCGGCGGCGGCGCCGATCGGAATGCGAATGTCCATGGTAAAGGTCCTTCTCAGGGCGTTGCTGATGGACCTGAGACGCTCGCCCGCGGACATTCCTTGGACGCCACGGCGCGCTCTCGCCTGTTCGCGGTCATAGGCTTCCATCGCCATCCCCAGGGCGAGCTCGCGCAATTCGCGCGACGCTTGAGAAATAGCGATATTCTTCAGCGATTGCAGTTCTTTGTCGGTCGTCATTGATGCCTCACAAGAACCCCCTCAGGGTTTTCTTGGCCTCATGCACATACCAGGAAACGGTCGCCTCCTTGACGCCCATCACCGCCGCCGCCTCGGCGTGATTGAGCTCTTCGGCATAGACCAGCATGACCGCGTCGCGCTGCTTTTCAGGCAAGCGTCTCACCGCCGCCCAGATCTGGTTTTCCGTCGCCGCCTCCTCCTGGGTAGGGGGCGAAGCGTCGGGCGAAATCTCGGCAAAGGATTGCGCCCGCCTCGCCTGCCGTCCACGCACCCGTTGCATATCGCGCACCGCGTTGAGGGTGATCCGGTAGAGCCAGCTCGAGAAAGCCGACCGCCCGTCGAACGATTCGATCGCGGTCGCGAGCTTCAAGCAGACCTCCTGGGCGATGTCCTCGGCATCCTCGCGTCTGCCCGACCATTTGTAGGCGGTGCGGTAGATGAAGTCGTAATTGTCCGAGACGACCGCCGCGAAGGCGGCGCGGTCCCCCGTCCGCGCTCGTCCGACCAGCGTCGCGGCGCCTTGCTTGATCGGCTCGCCCATCAAGGCTGGCATCGCTCGGACAATCTGCAACACCTCGAGATCCGTCTCTCAGCGTTCAATCATTGCACCCTAAGACGGCGCCCGAAGGGGAATCCTTGGAGGGGCGAGAAAAAAACTAGCGGCGGAACGATTGGCCGTTGGCGGCAAGGGCAAGCTTTAGTGCCTGCATCGTTTTCGGACCCATCCCGTGCAGCCTCGCCACCGCTGCCTCGTCCAGCTTCGCCAATTGTCCGAGGCGGCTAATACCGGCTTGCGCGAGCGCGCGCTGGGCGGGACGCGCCAGCTTCGGCAGATCGTCCGGCCGCGCTGCCATTCAGGCCGCCGCGGCGTCCGCTAGCGCCTCGGCGATCCAGCCGCCGCCCAGAACCCGCCCCTCGGCGCCGCCACCCTCGTAGAAAACGCAGGCCTGCCCGGGCGAGACGCCGTGCTCGCTTTCAACAAGCTCGACCTCGACCCCGCCTGGCCCGGCGCGCAGCACGGCGGGCCGCACCGGTCGCGTCGAGCGCAGCTTCACCTCGATATCGAGCCCGTCCGGCCCCGCCATCTCGGAAAGCGGCTTCTCGCCTAGCCAGTTGACGCCCCTCAGGCGCACCGCCCGGGAGCCGAGCGCTTCATAGGGTCCGACCACGACCCTGCCCGTCGCCGCCTCGAGCCGAACGACGTAAAGCGGCTCGCCGGTCGCAATGCCGAGACCCTTCCGCTGCCCGACGGTGAAATGAATGATACCGCGATGCTTTCCGAGCATCCGTCCGTCGACATGTACGATCTTGCCGGGCGTTGCTGCTTCCGGCCGCAGCTTTTCGATCACGTCGGCGTACTTGCCCAGCGGCACGAAGCAGATGTCCTGGCTGTCGGGCTTGGCCGCGACCTTCAGCCCCATTTCCTCGGCAAGCCGGCGGGTCTCGTCCTTGGTGAGCGTGCCGAGCGGGAACCGCAGAAAGTCGAGCTGTTCGGGCGTCGTCGCAAAGAGGAAATAGCTCTGGTCGCGCGCCGCATCGACCGGCCGGAACATCGCCCGCCGCCCGCTCAACTTCTTCGACTGAATGTAGTGGCCCGTCGCAAGGCAATCCGCCCCGAGATCGCGCGCCACCCTCAGGAGATCGGCGAATTTGACGGTCTGGTTGCAGACAACGCACGGGATCGGCGTCTCGCCCTTGAGGTAACTTGCAGCGAATTGCTCGATCACCGTCTCGCGGAACCTGCCCTCATAGTCGAGCACATAATGGGGAATGCCTAGCCCTGCCGCGACCCGACGCGCGTCGGCGATATCCTGCCCTGCGCAGCACGCGCCCTTCCGGTGCATCGCCGCGCCATGATCGTAAAGCTGCAGGGTGACCCCGATGACCTCGTAGCCCTCGCGGGCCAGAATGCCGGCGACGACCGAGGAATCGACGCCCCCCGACATGGCGACGACGACGCGCGTCTGCGCCGGCGACTTGGCGATGTCGAGCGAGTTCAGCATCTTTCTATCCGGCTTGGGTTCAAGGGCCAACGGACCGCGGCGTTGTAGCGGAATGCCAAGGGGCGCACAACTCGCCGGCCGCGCCCGCGGATGCTTAACCGATGCACGGCGGCTGGGCCGAATTCGGCGATGGCGCACCTCTCCAGCCACCCTTCACACCCTTGCTTGCCCCCTGCGTGACGGTTCGCGAACCGGCAATTCCAGATTCGCGGCTCGCGGCCGAAATCGCTTCACTCTCAACAAGTTAATCGAATCTAACTTCCCGCTTCAGCCTTTCTTAAACGAGAAAGGCTACGCTCCGGCGAAGTTATGGTCAGGTTAAGTATGAGAGTAGAATGACCGTACCGATGCGTCCGCGCGTTAAGTATGTGATCGGTCCAGACGGTTCCCCGCTCACCATTGCCGACTTGCCGCCCAAGGAAACCAAGCGGTGGGTTATCCGTCGCAAGGCCGAAGTCGTCGCCGCGGTTCGCGGCGGGCTGTTGAGCCTCGAGGAAGCGTGCGACCGCTATACCCTTAGTGTCGACGAATTCCTCAATTGGCAAGCCGCCATCGACAAGCACGGGCTTGCCGGTCTGCGCACGACCTGGATCCAGCACTACCGCGAAGTCTGACCCCCGCGCCTGGCTGGTCGTCTCGCCGCACGCTGCCGCCTTTTTTCCGAATCCAATTCGCGGGCGCTTGAACGCGACACCCCAACAGCGACCTCCAGCAACTCGCGCCCGCAAGGATGCTTGCCTTGGCCGGGCCCGAGAATGCGTACGGCGGCAGCGCCGGTTGACAAAAAGCGCGAGGCCCGCGCGGCATCCCGCGCGGGCCTCGATCCTCGGACTGTGAAAAGCGGGCTTCAGCGGTGATTGCGCCGGCGGCTGTCCCCCTCCATCCCGGCCTGCTCGGCCCTGGCGTCTTCGGCCACCTCGCGAGCGCTCTCGCGCGCGTCGAGCAACTCGACCTTCTTCAGTTCCTCGACCGCTTCGGCGAGCCCGTCCTGCGCCGGCTCGAGCTTGCCGCGCATTTCGTTGGCCGACGCCGTCAGATTGTCGCGCCTGACCTGCGCCGCCTTGGCGAAGGTCGAATAGGCGAAATGGGTGGAATCCGAAATTCCGGTGCGCTGGTGTTCGAGCTCGATCTGCTGTTCGAGTTCGGCGGCCATCCGCTCGAAGTCGTTGACCATCGTCTCGATCTGGGCGACCTGCCGACGCTTTTCGTCGACCTGGAACCTCTTTAGCCGGATCAGGCTGTCGCTGCGCGACTTCATGACTTGTACTCCATACTCACACCAAGCCGTCTACTTACGCGCCGTCTTTGCCGGCCGGGATTTCGGCGAGCCGGCGATAGAGAATGCCTCGATCGTCGTCCGCCCGTCCCGGCCCTGATCCGGAGCCGCCCGCGCGTCCCGCCGAACCCATCCGGGCGGGGTACGCGAAATCGTCCGGCGCATGCCGCCCCGGGCGTCAGCGATCGGATCGCTTCGGTCTTTACCATCGGCCAAAACGGTAAATAAGCCGGTAACGGAGCCCCGGTTTCCGACCCCAGAGCCTGGCCGTCGCCGCCGCGATCGGTGCCGTCGATCCCCGCACCCCCGAAGGCGATTGGCCCTGCGGTAACGATTCCTTTACCCAAAAGCGCCAACAATGCCCCATTCGGCGGGATTCGTCGGCCCAGGTGTCGATGAGGCCAAGGCGCAGTCCGGCTCCCAAATCACTGAGTCCAAAGAGTCGGTTGCAAGGCTTCCTTAATCCTGATTGTTAAGGGTTATGGATCCCTAAAATCTAATGATTCCAGATAGTTGTGTGAATATTTCGCACTTTGTCTCTGCATATTGCGGAACCGAATTAAACTTTGTTAACTAATTGCGCTTAGGGTCGAATCACATCCAGAAGGGATGGTTTCGGGATAGTTGGCGACGCATGTGCCGCCCCCGAGGGTCCACTGGCCGGACGCGAACAAGGGGAAGAACGTGCGGGTACTCCTGATCGAGGACGACAGCGCCACCGCCCAAAGCATCGAACTGATGCTCAAGTCGGAGAGCTTCAACGTCTATACCACCGACCTCGGCGAGGAAGGTGTCGACCTCGGCAAGCTCTACGACTACGACATCATTCTCCTCGACCTAAATCTGCCGGACATGAGCGGCTACGAAGTCCTGCGCACCTTAAGGGTCGCCAAGGTGCAGACGCCGATTCTCATCCTGTCTGGCCTCGCCGGCATCGAGGACAAGGTCCGGGGCCTCGGCTTCGGCGCCGACGAC
Organism: Cucumibacter sp.; assembly: GCA_040881985.1. Lineage (GTDB taxonomy): Bacteria > Pseudomonadota > Alphaproteobacteria > Rhizobiales > Devosiaceae > JBBECE01. Next base: position 59,140 of record JBBECE010000023.1, on the reverse strand, counting down.
TACATGACCAAGCCGTTCCACAAGGACGAGCTGGTCGCCCGCATTCACGCCGTGGTGCGCCGTTCCAAGGGCCACGCCCAGTCGGTCATCACCACCGCGGATCTTACCGTCAATCTCGACACCAAGACCGTCGAGGTCGGCGGCCAGCGCGTCCATCTGACCGGCAAGGAATATCAGATGCTGGAGCTCTTATCGTTGCGCAAGGGTACGACGCTGACCAAGGAAATGTTCCTCAATCATCTCTATGGCGGCATGGACGAGCCCGAACTGAAGATTATCGACGTGTTCATTTGTAAGCTGCGCAAGAAGCTCTCCGTCGCCACCGGCGGCAAGAATTACATCGAGACCGTCTGGGGCCGCGGCTATGTGCTGCGCGAACCCGATGAGGCCGAATATTCAGAAAGCGCCTGACAGCGGCGCCCGCTCCTGCTCCCGAATGCAAAGGCCTCGCAAATGCGGGGCCTTTTGCTTGGATCGGCATGCCGGGCGGAGGGCGGCCTATTCCTCGACTTCAAGCTCCATGAACTTGGACTCAAGGATTTCCCGGTCGAACGGCTTCATCATATATTCGTTCGCCCCGGCCTTCAGCGCCATGGCGATATGCCCGACATCGTTCTCGGTGGTGCAGAAGACGACCTTCGGCTTGTCCCCGCCCACATAACCGCGCAGGCTCTTCAGGAACTCGAGCCCGGTCATTATCGGCATGTTCCAGTCCAGGAGGATCGCATCCGGCATTTCGTGCCGGCACTTCTCGAAGGCTTCCTGGCCGTCCTCGGCCTCGTCGACGACGAAGTCCATCTCTTCGAGGATGCGCCGCGCCACTTTGCGGATCACCGAACTGTCGTCGACGATGAGACAGGTCTTCATGTTCGCGTTCCGCCTGCGGATATACCGGGCCGCCGGACAAAGACGCCGCGGCGCGCTCCCGGATTGTCGGCAAAAACCGATAAGGTTTGGTTAAGTATGGATGCTCTGGGCGACGGTAACTTTCGGGAATGCGGTGAACGTCACAATGCCGCCGGTCAGAGCCAGTGATAAATCCATGCCGGTCTCCCGCGCCAGCAGCCCCGTATAAAAGGGCTGCACCACCTGCGCATCGACCCGCCCGTCCTGCGGGGTCCCCGCTAAAAGCTCCGGCATCCCGTTCGGAACCAGCGTTTTCGGGCCGGTCGCGGTGATGGTGAAGCGTTCGGCACCCGGCGCGCCTTCCGACACCACCGTCACCACACCCCCCCGCGGCACGCAGCCAACCGAAATCAGCACCATGTTGAGCAGCATCTTGACCTTGTTTTTCGGCAGCAGAGTCGGCGGAATCTTCCAGTCGATGGCGGCCTTCTCGGTCCCCACATACGAGTGCGAGACCTTCTCGGCATCGCGGGTGTCGATCTCGGTGCCGGCGGTCGAGGACGCCCCGAACGCCAGCCGGGCGAATTCGAGCTTGGCGCGCGCCTGGCGCGCCGAATTTTCGATCAGCTCCTGAGCGAATTCGGCCATCCCCTTCTGGTCCGGATCGGCCAGCACCTCGAGCCCGTTGCCGATCGCGCCCACCGGCGAAATCAGGTCGTGGCACACTCTCGAACACAGCATGGCCGCAAGGTCAGACGCCTTCAGTTCAACAACCTCGGCCATAAGGCCACCTCGCTTCATTCGGACAATCAACGGCCCCGCGCCGGCCTAGTATTACCATCGCAGGCCCCGTGCAAACCCTTACTGACCGGCCTCCGCCGGCGCTGTCCCGGGTTGGGTCAGTGCGGCGGGTGCAAAGCCGGCAGGCCCAAATGGGCCCGCTTCGGGCTTAAGGTTTCTTTACCGCTTTGCCGCATCATCGCCGGAGATACGCGCTACCCAAACGGGACTTATCCGCCAAAATTAGCACGTCAGGCGTGACGCGTTGGTTAATCAACTCCGCGCAAAGCCGCCGAATCAACGTGAAGGATCAGTAAGATGATGCCCCGCATTGCCGCCACGATCGGGCTCGCCGCCGGGCTCGTCCTCTGGCCTGCCGCGGCCGAGGCCCAGTCCGGCCCGGTCTCCGAAACCTACAGCGCCAACGAACTGGTCGATGCCGGCAGCGAATTCTTCGGCCAGGTCGCCCAGGGCCTCGCCTCGCTGGTCGAGCGGGTGGTCGCCCAATACGGCCTGCCCAACGGCTACGTGCTCGGCCAGGAGGGCTCGGGCGCCTTCTTCGGTGGGGTGCGCTACGGCGATGGCACCATGTACACCAAGAACGCCGGCCAGCACCTCTTGTACTGGCAGGGACCCTCGATCGGCTGGGATGTCGGGGCCGACGGCAGCCGCGTGATGATGCTGGTCTACAACCTGCCCTCGGTCGAGGCGGTCTATGCCCGCTATCCCGGCATCGACGGCTCGGCCTATGCGATCGCCGGCCTCGGCATGACGGTGATGAAGCACGACGACACCTTCATCGTCCCGATCCGCTCGGGCGTGGGCGCCCGGCTCGGGGTCAATGTTGGCTATCTGAAGTTCACCGAAGAGCCGACCTGGAACCCCTTCTAGGAGCGCCAGAAGGCCGGATTGAGCAACACCAGCACGGTCAGGATTTCGAGTCGGCCGAGCAGCATCACCAGGCTCAACAGCCACTTGGCCGCCTCCGGCAGGGACGAGAAATTGCCCGCCGGCCCGATGATCGAGCCAAGCCCCGGCCCGGTATTGGTCAGTGCTGTCAGGGTGCCCGACAAAGCCGACACGAAATCGAGCCCCAGCAGAGACAGTCCCGCGCTGCCGATGAGGAAAACGGTGAAGAACGCCGCGAGGAACACCGCCATCGACCGGATGGTTTCGTCGGAGACCACCGCCCCGTCATAGCGCACCACGAACACCCCGTTCGGATAGATCAGTTCCTTAAGCGAGGTCCGCGCCGTTTCATACATGACGATCAGCCGATAGGTCTTCAGCCCGCCGGTGGTCGAGCCGGCGCACCCGCCAAAAAACATCGCCAGGAAGAACACCCCGGTCGCGTGAGTTCCCCACGTCAAATAGTCGGTCGAAGAAAAGCCGGAGGTGGTGACAATCGAAACGATGTTAAAGGCGGAATGCAGCAGCGCCTGGCCCGGATCGCCAAAGCCTGCCACTATCAGTCCCGTCGCCATCAGACCCGACAGCACCGCCAGCAAGCCGAGCAGTACGGGGATTTGCGGGTCAAGCGCGCGCCTTATGTCTTTCATCACCACCGCTCGCACCAGCGCGATAAACGGCAGCGCCCCCGCGATCATGAAGACGATGCTGACGATCAGCACCGGCGCCCCATAGCTGCCGAACGAGTTGTCGTGGGTCCCAAAGCCGGCGGTCGAAACCGTCGTCATCGCATGGTTGATCGAATCGAAGACGTCCATTCCCGCGAGCATGTAGCAGACCGCGCAGGCGACCGTGAGCCCCACATAGATCATCGTCAGGACGAAGGTGAATTCGGCAAAGCGCGGCGTCGGACTGTCCCCTTTGGTGGAGGATTCCATCCGGAAAATCTGCATGCCGCCGATTCTGAGGAACGGCATCAGCAACAGCCCGACCGCGATGATGCCGATGCCGCCGATCAATTGGGTGAGCGACCGCCACAGCAGGATGCCCCGCGGCATGCCGTCGAGCCCGGTAATCACCGTCGAGCCGGTGGTCGTCAGCCCCGAGACCGCTTCGAACACCGCGTCGGCGAGCGGCAGGTGGAGTTCGCACAGAATGAACGGCAGCGCCGCCGCGAGGCTGGTCGAGGCCCACAGGAGGTTGACGACCAGGAAGCCGAGCCTGAGCGAAAACGGCTCGACCCGTCCGCGCGTCGCGACGAACGCCAGCAGCGACAGTGTTCCGACGATCAGCGCCGAGGCCAGGAATGCCTGCCAGTCCGGGTGGCCGTCATGCAGGTCGACCGCCATCGGAATCAGCATCGAAACCGCCAGCACCAGGCAGAACGAAGCCGAGACGTTGACAGCGGTGTAGAGGATCGACCTGATCATGGCGGAGGGGTTTCGACGCGAGGCGCGAATCATATCAGAACGATTTGCAGCCCGCCAATTCGCGCATTTGATCGCGCCGGGCAGGTTTCCGGATGACCGGCGAGTCGAATTCCGTTAATATTGAGTGCGAAGCAGCATGGAACCCATGCGGCAGGCGTGGCACGGTCCGCCGAGCGCCGAATGCGGGCCCGCGCGCTCCGGGAGTGCACCATGATCATCGAAAACATCATGTATTTCGCCCTGGGCTTTCTGGGAGCGGGGCTCCTCGGCGTGATGCTCGTCCCCTCGGTCTGGAAGCGCGCGGTGCGCCTGACCCGCAAGCGAATCGAGGCGGCGACCCCGATGACGCTCGCCGAGTTTCGCGCCGACAAGGACCAGTTGCGCGCCGAATTCGCCATGTCGACCCGCCGGCTCGAAATGAATGTCGAGACTCTGCGCCGGCGCCTAGGCGACCAGCTCGAGGAGATCAACCGCAAGAAGTCCGATCTGGTCATGCTGAAGGCCGACCGCGACGAACAGCTGCAAATCATTCGCGAACTCGAGGATCGCGAGACCACGCTCCGCAAGCGCATCAACGAGCTTGAGCGCGAGGGCGCCAATGTTTCGCACCGGTTGCGCCAGCGCGAACGCGAATTCTCCGACAAGGTCAACGAGGTCAATGCGCTGCGCGCCACCGGCAAGCGGTCGAAGAAGCGGGTTGCCGGCGACAACATGGCGGGCGCCGAGCTGTCGGGGGACTATTCGCGCGACGTCGAGGACCTGATGAGCGCGCTCGAGGCCGAGCGCCGTCGCGCCGACTTCCTCGAGGACCAGGCGCGCGCCCTGATCGAGCGCATCGAATCGACCGAGCGGCAAAATGCCGACACGACCGAAGCGATCACCACGCTGCGCGCCGCAATCGCCGAACGCGACGACCGCAGCGCCGAGACCGGCGACAAGCTCATCGACGCCGAGGCACGGATCGCCCAAGCCGAGAGCCAGCTCAATGCCATTCTCGAGGAAACCGGAAGCGGCGCCGGTCCCGACGCCGAAAAACAGCAGCTTCTCGCCGAAAAACTCACCCTCGAGGAGGAACTCGAGCGCCTGCGCGACAGGGTCGGCTCGGTCGAGCAGACGATCCTCAACGAGTGGAACACTGACCGCATCCAGCAGGCGCACCTGCGCGAGCGGCTCAACGACATCGCCGGGGAGGTCTCGCGCCTGATCTATCAGGTCGACGCCGACGCCCCCGCCTCGGCCGACGAAAGCCTTTTCGACAAGGTCAGGAAATTCGCCGGCGATTCGCTCGAAGCCAGCGAATTCACCTTTGGCGGCAAGGGCCCAGTCGCCCCGCGCAAGGGCGGAGTATCCGAACGCATGGCCGCGATCCGGGACTTGCGCCCGAGCTGAGCCTAGTCCCCGGTGCCGACGGCGATTTCGCTGAGCGTCTCGCCAGTCCGCGCATCGACGATCCTGATCGTCGTCCGCCCGTCGAGCCGGTAGGCGAGCGTCAACTTGCCGTCCGCCACGACGGCGGAGAGTGCCACCGCCCCCGCCGGCAGGGCGATTTCGGAGATCGTCGCGCCCCCGTCCCCGTCCTGGTTCAGCCGATAGACAACCGCGAAGGCAACCGCCATAAGTCCGGCGAAGAGGATCAGCATCGAGACCGCGAATGACCGCCTGGCGCGCCTGATGACGCCGGTGGCCCCGGTGTCGGGCCCGGCGTCCCCGGAAGGATGTCCAGTCGTCATGTCGGATCACTCCGGCGCTTCAGAAGAAATCGAATTCGTCGCCAGCACCGAGGAGGCCGGCATGCGGCTCGACCTTTTGCTTGCCGCGACGCTCGAGGATTTGAGCCGCAGCCGTTGCCAGGGGCTGATCCGCGAAGGCGCCGTCACGGTCGGCGGCGCGACGATAGGCGAGCCCAATTACCGCGTCAAACCGGGTGATGCGATCACGGTCGCCATTCCGCCACCCGACGATCCGACCCCGCTCGGCGAGGCCATCCCGCTGACGATCCTCTACGAAGACGCCGCGCTGATCGTCATCGACAAGCCGGCCGGCTTGGTCGTCCATCCCGCCCCCGGCAGTTGGACCGGCACGCTCGTCAACGCGCTGATCCACCATTGCGGGACAAGTCTCTCGGGGATCGGCGGGGTTCGCCGGCCGGGCATCGTCCACCGCCTCGACAAGGCCACGTCGGGCGTCATGGTCGTCGCCAAGACCGGCGCGGCGATGCGGGAGCTTGCCGCCCAGTTCGCCGATCACGGCCGAGCCGGCCCGCTGCAGCGCGATTATCTTGCGTTGGTCTGGGGCGCGCCTTCTCCGCCCGCCGGCACGATCGACGCCCCGCTCGGCCGCGCCCCCCACAACCGGTTGAAACAGACAGTCCGGAAGTCGGGCGGCCGCCGCGCCCTCACCCACTATTCGACCGCCGAGCGCTTCGGCGGCGACAAATCGGCCGTCTCGCTGGTGCGCTGCCGCCTCGAGACCGGCCGCACCCACCAGATCAGGGTGCACCTGGCCCATATCGGCCATCCATTGCTCGGCGATCCGCTTTACGGGGCGGGTTTTGCCAGCAAGGCCAACACCCTGCCCGAGGCTGCGCGGCAGGCCCTCGACGCCCTCGGCCGGCAAGCACTCCACGCCACCCGCCTCGCGTTTGCCCACCCGGTGACTGCGCAAACGCTGGCTTTTGAGACCCCGCCCCCCGCCGACATGGCGGCGCTGATCGCGGCGCTGCGGGAGCCGGCCGCGACTTAAGCGACCATTCACCACATCGCCCGATTGCGGGCCTGCCACGCTGGGGGATGAAACTGCCGCAATCTAGACTATATAATTGCCGGGACGCCGGAGCGCCGTCACGGGCTCCGGCCTTTTTGGCTGCCGCACGGCCGGAGCCGCCGTTCAGGGGGTGCACCAGATGGCCCAGACAAACCTTCCGGTTCTCAGCGCCGAGAGCGGGCTCACCCGCTATCTCCAGGAAATCCGCAAGTTTCCGATGCTCGAGCCGGGCGAGGAATTCATGCTCGCCAAGCGCTACAGGGAACATCAGGATTCCGAGGCCGCCCATCGCCTCATAACCTCGCACCTTCGGCTCGTCGCCAAGATCGCCATGGGCTATCGCGGCTATGGCCTGCCCATCTCCGAGGTCATCTCGGAAGGCAATGTCGGGCTGATGCAGGCGGTCAAGCGCTTCGAGCCCGAACGCGGCTTCCGGCTTGCCACCTATGCCATGTGGTGGATCAGGGCCTCGATCCAGGAATATGTCCTGCGGTCCTGGTCGCTGGTGAAGATCGGCACGACCGCCGCGCAAAAGCGCCTCTTCTTCAATCTCCGCCGCCTCAAGGGCCAGATCGCCGCGCTTGACGACGGGGCGCTGCATCCCGACCAGGTCAAGCAGATCGCTACGACCCTTTCGGTTTCCGAGGCAGACGTCGTCTCAATGAACCAGCGCCTGACCGGCGATGCTTCCCTCAACGCGCCGATGCGCGCCGACGAGGGGGCGAGCCAATGGCAGGATTGGCTGGTCGACGACACGCCCGATCAGGAGACCTTGCTCGGCGAATCCCAGGAATATGGCGAGCGCCACGCGCTTCTGGAAAGCGCCATGCATGTGCTCAACGAGCGCGAAAAGCGCATCCTCACCGCCCGCCGATTGCAGGACAGTCCCGCGACCCTTGAGGAGCTCGCCCAGGAGTTCAAAGTCTCCCGCGAGCGCATTCGCCAGATTGAGGTTCGCGCTTTCGAGAAAGTGCAGCAGGCGGTGGTGAAGGCCGCCGCCGAAAAACAGCACGAGCCCGAGCCGGCCTAGCGGCTCATCGCCTCGAGCACCGACTCGAATATCTCGAGCGGCAGGATGACGAGATAGGGCATCGCATCCCCCGCCGCCGGCACGATTTCGACGCGCCCGCCGCTCGCTTGGTTCGAAGTCCCGATCCGCTCGCCTTGCGCAAGCGTCAGCCCGTCGAGCCGAAAGACGAGCCCCTTCGAGCCGGCAAACCGGATGGGCGAGAGCGGGTAGATCGACACTCGCGTTCCAGCCGAAACCTCGATTGCGAACTTGCCCCGCGCCACCGCCATCGCCTCGTCCTCGCCGACAAGCACGAGCCGCTTGCTCGCCCCGTAGCGCGCCGCCACATGCACCGCCGCGAGCGTATGGTCGAATCGCCGCCCGGTCAGGCCAAGCCCCACATAAAGCGGCGCCTCGGTCGCATGGAGGCATTTTTCAAAGTCGGTCGTGTCCTGTTCGGTCAGATGAACGAGCCGCGATATCCCCTTGAACGCGTTGGCATCCGAAATTGAATCGAAGTCCCCGATGATCAGCTCAGGGGTCAGGCCGCCGAGCATGAGATCGTCCGCCGCCCCGTCCGCCGCCACCAGCGCGAAGCCGCGTCCGACCAGCTTTTCGACGAGCCGCGCATCGAAAGGTCCGCCTCCCACCACCAGCACCGGCCGGTCGAATTGGATCGGCAATCCCGTCGGCAGTTTCGGGGAATGCTCTTGCATTGCGAGGTCGAGCCATTAGGTTTGGGGCATCTCACTGGGGTGCCTCCGCGCGGCGGGGGCTGAGACTTTACCCATTGAACCTGAACCAGGTCATGCTGGCGGAGGGAGGTAGAGATGGCAAGGGAGAAGCCTCCCGGGCTTATTAACTGGAAATCGGTAAAATTCTATTGCTTAACTGGTTCAAAGTTAAGTGTGTCACCGCTGCGGCCTTTTCTCCTCGCCGCCCTGCTGTTGGCGACGCCGGCGACCGCCCAGGACCAGCCAAACCTCACCATCTACACCTATGATGCCTTCGCCGCCGATTGGGGCCCCGGCCCGCTCCTCAAGTCCGGCTTCGAGGCGAGCTGCGGCTGTACCGTCACCTTCGTCGCCGTTAATTCCTCGATCGCCGCCCTGCGCCGCGTCCAACTCGAAGGCGAAGCGACCAAAGCCGACATCGTCCTCGGCCTCGACACCTCGTTTGCCGCCGGGGCGCGCGCCACCGGCCTTTTCGCCGTACACGGTCTCGATCTTTCCGGGCTTGCTCTGCCGGTCGACTGGGCCGACCCCGATTTCGTCCCCTTCGACTATGGCTGGTTTGCCTTCGTCTACAACCGCGAGACCCTGCCCTCCCCGCCTGCTTCTTTCGAGGCGCTGGCCGGCGTCGACGGTCTCAAAATCATCATCGAAGACCCGCGCGCCGATACGCCCGGCCTCGGGCTGGTGCTTTGGGTGAAAGCCGCCTACGGCGAACATGCTGCCGAAATCTGGACCGCGCTCGCCCCCCACATCGTCACCGTCACCCAATCCTGGTCGGCGGCTTACTCGCTCTTCCTTGCCGGGGAAGCCGACATGGTGTTGAGCTACACGACTTCGCCCTCCTATCACCTGATCGCCGAGGGTGATCGGCGCTTCGCCGCCGCACGCTTCCGCGAAGGCCACTATCTGCAGGTCGAGATCGCCGCAGTTCTCGCCTCTTCGCCCCACCCCGATCTCGCCCGGAAATTCCTCGCCTATCTGGTCTCTCCGGAAGGCCAGGCGACAATCCCGACGACCAACTGGATGTTCCCGGTCAACCCCAAAGTCACCCTGCCCCAAGGCTTCGCCACCCCGCTCACGCCTGAGGCGACCCTTCTCATCGATCCAACCACGGTCGAGGCGAACCAGCGCGCCTGGATCGGGGAAATGCTCGATGCCATCCAGTAGGGGCACCCGGTGAGCCGCTATTGGGGCCGCATTGCCGCGGGGCTTGTCCTTGCTGCCCTGATCGCTTCGCTGATAGCCGCCCTGCTCCTGAGCCTCGGCGTCGCCTCGGCCCGCTTTCCCGGTACCGGCGCCCCCGCCCGCGACGTTGGCCACCTGTTCCGCACCACCCTCCTGCAGGCGTCGCTCTCGACCCTCGTCTCGATCGTCTCCGGCATCGCCATCGCCTGGGCGCTCGACCGGGTCGCGTTTCCGGGACGCAACGCCTTCGTCGCGGTGCTCTCGACCGGGCTGGTGCTTCCTGCCTTGGTGGTTGCATTCGGGGTCGTCGCCGTCTGGGGCCGCGCCGGTTGGATCAATGACGGGCTCTTGGCGCTGACCGGCGCCCGCCTGCCGGGCACGATCTTCGGCCTCCACGGCATCGTCTTCTGCCATTTGATCCTCAACGGCGCGCTCGCCGCCCGGGTGTGCTACAATCGCCTCGCCGCGATGCCGGCGCGCAAACTCAAGCTCGGCCGCTCGCTGGCGCTAGGCCCCCTCGATCGATTCCTCGCCCTCGACTGGCCGGCCATTCGCGCCGCCATTCCAAGCCTTGCCGCAGTGATCTTCCTCTTCTGCTTCACCTCCTTCGCGGTCGTTTTGACGCTCGGCGGCGGCCCCTCCAACGCCACCTTCGAGGTCGCCATCTACGAATCGGTACGGCTCGATTTCGACCCCGGCCTCGCCGCCCGTCTGGCGCTGATCCAGCTCGCGATCTGCTTCGTGGTGATTGTCCCCGCTGCCGGCTGGCCGCTTGGGGCGGCGCTGATCGGCCGCCCCCCGACGCTCCCCCACTGGCCGGATCACGGCCCCGCCCGCGCCCTTCAAATCGCCACGATCATGCTTGCGGCGCTGATCTTCGGCCTGCCGATGCTGGCGGTCCTTGCCGGCGCCATCGCCCCCGGAGCGCTCGCGACGCTCGCCTCACCAGCATTCGCCACGGCGCTTGCAACCAGCCTGATCGTCGCGACATGCAGCGCCGCGCTCGCCATCGCCCTCGCGCTCGTCCTCGCGCTGGCCCGCGCCAACGTCGCGCTGATCGCCGCGACCGGCGTGCCCGCCGGCTGGGCGCGGCTTTTGATCGGCGCGCCCGCCTTCGCCTATCTGGCAATGCCCGCTTTGGTTCTGGCCTTGGGGTTCTTCCTCCTCGCCCGGCTGACCGGCGCCGCCCCCGATGCTGTAGCCCCGGCGATTCTAGTCCTCGCCAATGCGCTGCTTGCCCTGCCGCTCGCCGCCGCGATCCTCGGCCCCCCGCTCGAACGGCTTTCGGCGAGCACCGCCCGGCTGCAACGGTCCCTCGCCCTCTCCGGTTGGCGGCGCTTGCTCGACATCGAGTTGCCGCTGATCCGCCCCGACCTCGGTTATGCCGCCGCCGTCGCCTTCTGCCTATCGCTCGGCGACCTTGGGGTCATCGCGCTCTTCGGCAACGCCGACTTTTCGACCCTGCCGTGGCTCATGTATCGCGCCATGGGCTCCTATCGCAACGCCGACGCTGCAACCGTCGCCGCCGCGCTCCTCGTCCTCACCGTCTTCGCCTTGTTGCTGATCCCCCGCCTCATCGCCGGGCCCCGCCATGTTGACGCTTGACGGCGTGACTTTCCGCTACGCCCCGGCGAGCCCCCGCTGGCGCTTCGATCTTGACGTCGCCCCCGGCGAGATCGTCGGCATTTCCGGGACAAGCGGGTCGGGCAAATCGACGCTACTCGATCTCATCGCCGGCTTTCTCACGCCCGAATCCGGCGACATCATGCTCGACGGAAAAAGCCTGCTGCGGTTGCCGCCGGAAGACCGCCCGGTCTCGATCCTCTTCCAAACCGACAACCTCTTCGAGCACCTGACCGCGTCCCGCAATCTCGCCCTCGGGCTCCCCGGAAAACTCCTCGCCGATGCACGCCAACGCCAGATCGCCACGGCGCTCAAGGCCGTTGGTCTAGACGATTTAGGCAACCGTCCGGCTGCGCGTCTGTCGGGCGGCCAGCGGCAGCGCGTGGCGCTAGCCCGAACCCTTTTGCGCGACAGGCCGGTGCTGTTGCTCGACGAGCCATTCACCGCGCTCGACGCTGAGACCGCCGCCGCCGTCCGCGCCCATCTCGCGCGTCTCGTCGCCGAACGCGGTTGGCATACCATCCTCGTCAGCCATGACCGCGACGACCTCGCGGCGCTCGCGCACCGCGTCTTCATTTTGGCGGATGGGAAACTGACGCCCGAAGCGCGGACCTAGTTTTCGGCGGCCCAGGCGTCGAGCACGGCATCGAAAATCGCCTGCCCGTCCTCGCCCTTCTCCAGTGTCATGATCGCCCGCCGACCGGTCGAATAGACCATCAGCAGATCGATCCAGGCTTGGCTGCGCATCAGCGTCGCGTTCGACGCCAGATCGACGGTCTCGGCGCTGAGCGCGAACAGGAACTGATTATCGAACACCCTCGCCGAGGCGCCGGCGAGCGGGGTGCCCTGCGACAGCTCTTCGTTCTTGAACATCACCCCCGGCAGGGTGGCGATGCCGCCGCCGACAAAACTGTCGAGCACCGTGAAATTGATCTCAACCAGATGGCTCGCCGGCAGCGCCGCATCGGAATTCTTGCGGAACAGCAGGTCGACCGAGAGGTTGCGCGCCGGGATTCTCGCGGTGGCGCGGATCACCGGAAGGCCGAGCTCGTCGACATCGCGCGTCCACTCGACCGTCCCCGAGAAGGGCGCCGGCCCGTTGGCCCCCGCTCCCTGCTCTTCAAGCAGGATCGACTGGTTGCCCTCAATCAGCGCCGGATCGATCAACGCTTCCCCGGTCGGGGTGGCAGTCGCGCCTTCCCCTTCCGCCGGCGCCACGTCGGTCGCGCTCTGGGGTTGCCCTGTCGCCGTTGCTTCGATTTCGGCGCCTGGCGCCGTCTCGGTATTGCCGGCGCCTTCCGGCTCGACCACACGCACCGTTCCTTCGTCCGGCAGCCGCTCGTCGATCTTCGGGGAGCCCTCGATTCCCGCCCCGTTCGCCGGCAGTGCTGAATCGGACGGCAATTGCGTCGTATTCCCCGCCGGTTCGGTATTGGCCTCGGCGACCGGCTCGTCCACGGCCGGCGCCAGAGTGGCCGTATCGGCAGGCTCGGCGGCCGTCTGCGTCTGCCCGCCGATCCCGATCCGCGCCATCAACCCGCCGAGATCGAGATAGCCCTCGCGCCACGCCCAGAAGCCGCCACCGCCCGCCGCCACGAGCAACGCCACCACCATCACCAGAAAGATCGTGAACCCGCCGCGCCCGGCCGGCTCGCCATCCTCCATCGGGGTATTCTCGAATTCCTCATGACCCGCCTCGAACTGGGCGGCGTCCGCTTCGCTCCAATAGTCGTCGCCTCCCGTCGGGGGATGCTCGGCGGCGGCGGTGAGCCGGCTGCGATCGGCAACCACTCGCTGTTCCTTGACTTCGCGCTGCTTGACGGCGGCGGAGATGGCCGGCGATTCCTCGGCGACGGCGCCCTTCACCTCGCGGTCGAGCGCCGCGATGGCGCGGTCGATCGAAGCCTGGGGATTGTCGTCAACCTCGGTGGCGTCGCGCGCCTGCTTGCGCCCCGGCCCGGGATCGACCTCGACCTCGCGCACGCTCGACATTGCCGCGCTGATCGCCGCCTCCAGTCCCATTTGCCGGCCGGGCTCGGCGCGCGCGATAGCGTTCTCCCGCCGCGCCACCCCTTCGGCGGCGGCGGCCCGCCGGCGCGGCTCCTGTTCGATCCTGACTGCCGGCCTGACGACCGGCTTGCCGGTCGGTCTGTCGGCTTGCGGCGGCGGCATTTCGGCGCGCGGCATCGCCGAATCGCGCTGCGCCGCCGCGATCACTTGCTCGATCGACATCGGCCCCGGCTGGCGTGGCGCTTCGTCATCCGCCTCGCCCGCGGGCTCGTCCATCGGTTCTGCTTCCGGCTCCGGCTGGCGCACAACCATGATCGGCGGCTGCGGGGCGGGCCGGGCTTTTCGCGGCGTCAAGGTCGGCGCCGGGGCTGGATGAAATGTCTCGGCCGCCGGCGGCCTGACGGTCGCGGCGGGCGGGTCGCCGCCTGCCGTTTGCTTCGGTACCGGGGCCGCATCGCGCGCCGCCGGCTTTTTCTGGGGGGCCATTGCGGCAGACCGCATTTGCGGCTTCGGGTCGGGCGGCGGCATCCGGTCGGCAACCAGCGCCTGGGCGATCGCCTCTTCGGCCCGCGCATCGGCATTGACGGGTGGGCGCGCGACCGGGGGTGGCTCCGATGGCGGCGGCGGGCTCGAATTCAGCAGGGCTTCGGTTGCTTCCTGCTCGACCTGGCGAATGCAGTCCTCGAGCTTCAGCCGGTGTTGGGTAATTTCGCGGGCCGGCAACGGCGGTTGAATCGCCCGCAACTGCGCGACAAGCGCCGACCTCGCCTTCTCGTAAACCTGACGGCGCGCAGCCCCGTTGCTTTCGGCCAGGGCTTCGATGGCCCTGCGCAACAACTCTTTGTAATCCGCCATTGGCTACCCGGTACCCGTTCCTTGGCAAGCCTATCGAATTTCCGTCAGTCTTGAAACGGGTCTTGGACCAAAATGGTGTCGTCCCGCTCCGGGCTTGTCGACAGCATTGCTACCGGACATCCGATGAGTTCTTCGACGTAACGGACATATTTGATCGCCGATGCGGGAAGATCGGCCCAGCTGCGTGCGCCGGCGCTGTTTTCCGACCAACCTTCCAACTTTTCGTAAACCGGTTTGACGCGTCCCTGTGACCCCATTGAGGCAGGCAGATAATCGATCCGCCTGCCGTCGAGCTCGTACCCGGTGCAAACCTGGATTTCCTCAAGCCCGTCAAGCACGTCGAGCTTGGTCAAGGCAATGCCGTCGATCCCGGAAACTTTCACGCTCTGCCGCACCAACACGGCGTCGAACCAGCCGCAGCGGCGCTTTCGCCCGGTCACCGTGCCATATTCCTTGCCGCGCTGGCCGAGGAACCGGCCCGTCTCATTGTCCTGTTCGGTCGGAAACGGCCCTTCCCCGACCCGGGTTGTATAGGCCTTGGTGATCCCAAGCACATAGTCGATCGCCCCCGGCCCGAGTCCCGCCCCCGTCGCCGCCTGGCCGGCTACCGTATTCGACGACGTCACGAACGGATAGGTGCCGTGATCATTGTCGAGCAGCGCCCCCTGCGCGCCCTCGAAGAGGATCCGGTCGCCCCGCCGCCGCCGTTCGTCGAGGAGATGCCAGACGCGGTCCATGAACGGGAGAATCCGATCGGCGACGCTCAGAAGTTCGGCCTCGATTGCCCCCGCCTCGGCTTCTTTCAGGCCCATGCCGCGCCGCAGCGCATTGTGATGCCCGAGCAGCCGCTCAATCTTGAGGCTGAGTGTTTCAGGCTCCGCGAGGTCCATCAGCCGGATCGCCCGCCGCCCGACCTTGTCCTCATAGGCCGGCCCGATGCCGCGTTTGGTCGTGCCGATCTTTAGCCCGGAACTGGAATTCTCGCGGAAGGCATCGAGTTCGCGATGGATCGAAAGGATCAGCGGCGCGTTCTCGGCAATCCTGAGATTGTCCGGCGTGATCTCGATGCCCTGGCCTTTGAGCCGTTCGAGCTCCTCTACGAAATGATGCGGATCGACGACGACGCCATTGCCGATGAGCGATAATTTGCCTTTGCGCACTACCCCCGACGGCAAGAGGCTGAGCTTGAAGCTGTTCCCCCCGATGACGAGGGTGTGGCCGGCATTGTGCCCGCCCTGATAGCGCACCACCACGTCGGCGCGCTCGGAGAGCCAGTCGACGATCTTGCCTTTGCCCTCGTCGCCCCATTGCGAGCCGACGACAACGACATTGGCCATCAACGCTCCCCCAAACGCCGCGCCGGGCCCCGCGCCCCCCCCATTTTGGGTTACCCCCCCCGCCCC
>JBBECE010000023.1:0-43583 GCA_040881985.1 Cucumibacter sp. | reverse complement strand
GGGCGGGGCTCCGCCGCATTTTGCGGTTCCGCCGCGCGCCCGATCCTGCTAGGCCCCGACAAAGGCCCAAAGGCTGATACACCAAACGATCCTTGATGACAAAAGCCCATTCCGACGCGCCGGGAAGCCCCGCACCCGGGCCCGGCGCCCTCGCCCGGCCCTATCTGGTTCTGCTCCTGGCCCCGCTTTTCTGGAGCGGCAATACGATCGCCAGCAAACTGGCGGTCGGCCATATCGAGCCGCTGACCCTGACGGCGACCCGCTGGATTACCGCCTTCCTCCTCGTCCTGCCCTTCGCCTGGCCGCACCTGCGCCGCGACTGGAAAATGATCCGGCCAAAACTCTGGCTGCTTTTGGGCTATGGCGCCTTCGGCATGAGCCTTTTCAATGTCCTCTTGTACAGCGCCCCGCATTTCACCAGCGCCGTCAACATGTCGATCGAACAGGCCGCTATCCCGGTCCTGGTTATGGTCGGCAACTTCGCCATCTTCCGCGTTCGCGCGCGGCTGCTGCAGATTGTCGGGGTGGCGCTGACCCTTTGGGGGGTGCTGCTGGTCGCGACCCACGGCGCCCCCGAACTCGCGCTCTCGCTATCGATCAATCAGGGCGACGCCCTGATGCTTGGGGCGTGCCTCGCCTACGCCGTCTATTCGCTGACGCTCCGCTATCGCCCGGACATTCACTGGCTCAGCTTCCTCGTCGCGATTTTCGCCGGCGCCGCGCTGGCCTCGATCCTGTTCCAACTGGCGCTTTCCGGCCCGGCGTCGATCCTCGACGCCCCGCAAACCATCGATATGCAAGGTTGGCTGATCGTCGCCTATACCGCGATCTTCGCCTCGATCGTCGCCCAGCTTTGTTACGCCGTCTCGGTCAGCCGGGTCGGCCCCAACCGCGCGAGCCTTTTCATCAATCTCATCCCGGTCTTCGGCACGCTGATGTCCATCGCCCTTCTCGGCGAGAGGTTCGAGCCCTATCACCTTATCGCATCGGGATTTGTCATTGTCGGCATCGCGCTTGCCGAATGGACCTCGGCCGGTCGTCCGGAAATCACCGCCGCCTAGAACTTCAGCCGCTTGGCCTGCCGCACGCCATCCATGGTGGCGAGGGCCGCGATCTGCGCGTCGCTGATGTCGCCGTCGATCTCGAGGAGCGCGATGGCATCGCCGCCTTCCTTCTGCCGGCCGAGGTTGAAATTGGCGATATTGATTTTCCAGTCGCCGAGCGCCGTGCCGAGCCGGCCGATAAAGCCCGGCTTGTCGGCATTGGTGACATAGAGCATCGAGGCGCCAAGCCCCGCCTCCATATTGATCCCCTTGACCTGAATGAGCCGCGGCTTGCCGTCGGAGAAAACCGTGCCGGCGACCCCGCGCGGGCCGTTTTCGGTCGTCACCGTCAGACGGATATAGCTCTCATAGGCCCCCTGCTGCTCGCGGTTGACCGTCTCGATCTGCATGCCGCGCTCGCGCGCGATGACCGGCGCCGACACCATATTGACGTCGGCGAGCAGCGGCTTGAGCAGCCCGGCGATTGCCGCCGCGGTCAGGGGCCGCGTATTGAGTTCGGCGACAGCGCCTTCGTATTCGATCCTTACGTCCGAGATCGCCGTCTCGGTCAATTGTCCCGCAAAACTCCCGAGTTGCTCGGCGAGCTTGACGAAAGGCGTGAGCTTCGGGGCCTCCTCGGCGGTGATCGAGGGAAAGTTGAGCGCGTTCGAGATCGCCCCGTGCATCAAATACGCCGACATCTGCTCGGCAACCTGCAGGGCGACATTCTCTTGAGCCTCGCTGGTCGATGCCCCCAGATGCGGGGTGCAGATGATGTTCGGCGCCGAAAACAGCGGGTTGTCGACCGCCGGCTCCTCGACAAACACATCGATAGCCGCTCCCGCAAGCCGGCCCGACACCAGCGCCTCCTTCAGCGCAGCCTCATCGACCAGCCCGCCCCGCGCGCAATTGATCAGCCGCGCGCTTTTCCTCATCTTCGCAATCGCCTCGGCCGAAATGATATGCCGCGTCGCCTCGGTCAGGGGTGTGTGCAGCGTGATGAAATCGGCCCGCGCCAGAAGCTCGTCGAGCTCGACTTTTTCGACTCCGAGATCGCGCGCCCGCTCGGGCGTCAGGTACGGATCGAAGGCGATCACCCGCATTTTCAGGCCCTGCGCCCGGTCGGCGACGATCGAGCCGATATTGCCGCAGCCGATGATGCCGAGGGTCTTGTTGGTCACCTCGACCCCGAGGAACCGGTTCTTTTCCCATTTCGAGGCCCGCGTCGAGGTATCCGCCTCGGGGATCTGCCGGGCCAGCGCCATCAACAGAGCGATCGTGTGCTCGGCGGTGGTGATCGAATTGCCGAAGGGCGTATTCATCACGATGATGCCCTTGGCGGTCGCCGCCGGGATATCGACATTGTCGACGCCGATCCCGGCCCGGCCGATCACCTTCAGCCGCTTTGCCGCCGCGATCAGTTTTTCGGTGACCTTGGTCGCCGAGCGGATGGCGAGCCCGTCATAATCGGCAATCGCCGCATGGAGCCTGTCCTTGTCCTTGCCGAGCTCGGGGGCGAAATCCACCTCGACGCCATTGTCGCGGAAGATCTGCACCGCCATGTCGCTCAATTTGTCCGAAACCAGAACCCTGGGCATGCCGCCCTCCCGTCGAATTCAGTGAAGGCCGCCCCTAGAGCGCCGCTTTTTGCAACAAGAACGCCCAGTCGAGCCAAGCCGTTAGCGCCACGACATCGCTCGTCTCGACCGTCGAGCCGCACCAGATGCGCAGTCCGGCCGGCGCGTCGCGATAGGCGCCGATGTCATAGGCAACGCCTTCCTTATCGAGCCGGTTGACGATGCCCTTGGCGACCTTGCCCTGGCCTTCTTCATCCAAAGCACGAACTCTTGGGTCGACGATTTTGAGACAGACCGAGGTGTTCGAGCGGGTCGCCGGATCGCGGGCGAGGAAATCGACCCAGTCGCTTTTCGCCACCCAATCGGCGATCGCCTTGAAATTCGCATCGGCCCGTGCCCGCATCGCCTTGAGCCCGCCGATTCCGCGCGCCCATTGCATCGCATCGATTGCGTCCTCGATGACCAGCATCGACGGCGTGTTGATCGTCGCGCCCTCGAAAATGTCGGCCATCAGTCTGCCGCCCTTGGTCAGCCGGAAGATTTTCGGCAGCGGCCAGGGCGGCGAATAGCTTTCGAGCCGCTCGACGGCGCGCGGCGACAGGATCGAGACGCCATGCGCCGCCTCCCCGCCCAGCGCCTTCTGCCAGGAAAAGGTCGCCACATCGAGCTTGGTGAAATCCAGATCCTGCGCGAAAACCGCCGAGGTCGCGTCGCAAATCGAGAGCCCGACGCGCCCGGCATCGATCCAGTCGGCGTCCGGCACCCGAACGCCCGATGTCGTCCCGTTCCAGGTAAAAACCACGTCGCGCTTCCAGTCGGCTTTCGAGAGGTCAGGAAGTTCGCCGTATTCGGCGGTGAAGACGCGCACGTCCTTAAGCCGCAGTTCTTTGGTGACGTCGCTCACCCAGCCCGACCCGAAACTCTCCCAAGCGAAGAGGTCGACCCCGCGCTGGCCCAAGAGCGACCAGAGCGCCATCTCGACCGCCCCCGTATCCGAGGCCGGCACGATGCCGACGAGATAGCTTTCCGGCAGCTGCAGAAGCTCGCGGGTCAGGACGAGCGCGTGTTCGATCCGCGCCTTGGCGGGCTTGGCCCGGTGCGAGCGGCCGAGCATGGCCTTGTCCAGAACCTTCGGCGACCAGCCGGGACGCTTGGCGCAGGGACCCGATGAGAAATTGGGATTTGCCGGACGCACCGGCGGAGGCGTGAGATCGGCCATGTGACTATCCTTCCAGATAGGCGCCCCTCGTTGGGGAGGGGTGTCCCGGGCGGGGGATTAGGCCAGCCCGGCCCCGCCGTCAAACGAATCTTGGAGGAATGGTTGCGACAAAACGAAACGGCGCCCGAAGGGGCGCCGTTCCAGCGAAATTGCTGCCGTTCGAACTAGTAGAGCCGGTGCCGCCAGGTGACCCGGATTTCGTGGTTGAGGACGCCACTGGCGACCCCCGGGATGACGTCGCCCGTCATCAGCTGGTTGAGATAGACGAGGCGATAGCCGAGATCGATCACATCCGAGCCCATGTCGTAACCCACGCCCGCCATCGCCGCCGCGGCGAGCGTCCAGGCGGAATTGTCGACCGAGCCAACGACTTGCAGGGTGTAATAGGCCGCCCCGGCGCCGGCGCCGACATAGGCCATCCAGCCGCCGCTGGCGTCATAATCGTCGCCAAGGCCGAAATCGATATAGGCGTTGGCGAGAATCAGCGTCGTGCGCAGCTCATAGGCGGTCCCACCGGGCACCGTGGCGCCGAAATTGGCGAAGTAGTCGACCGTCTTGTCAACACGGAACCCGTTGCCGAATTCGTAACCGATGCCGGCGCCGAGCGAATAGCCCCAGCCCTCGGCGGTCGTGTCGCCGCAGGCGCAGTCAACGATGTCCCCGGCCCACAGGTAGTTGATGTCCTTCGAAGCGCGGATGTACCAGCCGCCGTCGAGACCGTAATCGACTTCCGGCGGACTGTAGGGCGTCTCGGGAAAATCCGCGGCCTGGGCGGCGCCCGGAAGCCCGGAGGCGAAAATTAGAAGCAGAACGGCGACCAGGTTACGCATGGCTTGACCTCGTTACTCGACGCGTGGACCGGAGTGCCTGCGATTATCGCCGGAGTTTCTTAAAAGCGGCTTAACCTAACGACTTAACCCTAATGTCCCTTCAATCCATTGAAATATCTGTATATTTCGGCCACGCAAGGCGGAAGGCGCGCGAGCGCAACGCCTTGCGAGCCGTAAACCGCGTCTGTGCTGGAAGCTCGCGAAGAGCGGGCCGACGCCGGCGAACCGCTACGCCGCGGCTTTTTTGATCGCCCCGGCGACGTCGCGGACAACCGAAGCGATCAGCGCCTCGTCGTCGCCCTCGCCCATCACCCTTATCAGCGGCTCGGTGCCGGAGGGACGCACCACCAGCCGCCCGTTCTTGCCGAGCCGGCTTTCGGCCTCGGCGATCACCTGGCGGACGAGCTTGTCCTCGAGCGGTGCCCCATGAGCGTAACGGATATTCTGGGTTAACTGGGGCACCGGCTCGAAGAGGTGGCAGGCTTCGGAGACCGGTTTGCCCTGCTCCTGCACCAGCGCCATCAGCTGCAGCGCCGCGACGAGCCCGTCACCGGTGGTGGTGAAATCGGTGAGAATGATGTGGCCGGACTGTTCGCCCCCCACATTGTAGCCGCCGGCGCGCATCGCCTCGAGAACGTACCGGTCGCCGACCTTGGTGCGCTCGAGTCTCAGCCCCAGCGTCGAGATATACCGTTCGAGCCCCAGATTGGACATGACGGTGGCGACGATCCCGCCGCCCTGCAGCAATTGCCGCTCATGCCAGTAGGCCGCGACCGCCGCCATCAGCTGGTCGCCGTCGACGACCTGGCCCTTTTCATTGACGACGATCACCCGGTCGGCGTCGCCGTCGAGCGCGATCCCGATATCGGCCCGCAGCTCGAGCACCTTCGCGCACAACAGATCCGGCGCGGTCGAGCCGACCTTGTCGTTGATGTTGAAACCGTCCGGCTGGTCCCCGATCGCGAACACTTCGGCGCCGAGTTCCCACAGCGCCTCGGGCGCCGTCTTGTAGGCGGCCCCGTTGGCGCAATCGACGACGACCCGGATGCCGGTGAAGTCGATGTTTCGCGGCAGCGTCCGCTTGGCATATTCGGTGTAGCGGGTGCGCGCCTCCTCGATGCGCTTGGCGCGCCCGATATCGCGGCCCTGCGCGAGGCGCGGGGTCAGGTCCTCGTCGATCAGTTCCTCGATCTCGCGCTCGGTCGAATCGTTGAGCTTGAACCCGTCAGGCCGGAACAGTTTGATCCCGTTGTCCTCGAACGGATTGTGCGACGCCGAAATCATCACCCCGAGATCGGCCCTGAGCGAGCGCGTCAGCATGGCGACCGCCGGGGTCGGCATCGGCCCGAGCAGATACACATCGAGCCCGACGGCGGTGAATCCGGCCGTCATCGCATATTCGATCATATAGCCCGACCGCCGCGTGTCCTTGCCGATGACGACGCGATGCCGATGCTTGCCGTTGCGGAAGACGATGCCGGCGGCCATCCCGACCTTCATCGCGAGGTCCGGCGTCAGTCTGTCGCCGTTGGCGAGCCCGCGCACCCCGTCGGTGCCGAAATATTTCCCCATGATCGCCCTGAACTCCCCGCCCGAACTCGATGCAAATGATACCTCATCCGGCCGCCCCGGCGAAGCGGGTAAGCTTGCTATCCTAAACGGTCTCCGACCCCGCCGCCTCGGCCGCGACCGGACGCAGCTTCATGAATCGGTAACAGTTGGCCGAAATGAAGGCCTCCGGCGAGCGATAGTCGGCCCTGAGCCTCGCGTCGAGCGCCTCGCGCTTTGCCTTGCCGACGGCGAGCCGGTAGATCGCGCTCAGCAACCCATGCACGATCGGCCGCCTTGCCTTGAGCGATCCGCTGAGCTGGGCCACCACCGGAGCCGCGAATTCGCGATAGAATTTCTGGTCGAGCAGCATCGAGGGTGCGACGGCCTCGGTCACGTCCTCATCCGAAACGATCTCAAAGCCCTCCGCCCCCGCCGCTTCGAGGAAAGCCGGCCAGCGATGCCCGCCGCCCGGCGCCCGGCCGCCGGCAAAACTCTCGCGCCGGAAACAGTCGGCGATCACGACGGTCCCGCCCGGCACGATGAGACGCCTGGTCCGCGGCAGGCTGTCGCGCATCGGCACGTATTGAAAGCTCTCCGACCAGAGGCAGACCTCGTACGGTCCCTCGCCCTCGAAAGCCTCGAACCGGGCCTCGATCACCTTCGCCTTGCCCCCGAGCCGCTGGCGCGCCAACCCCGCCTGGGTCGCGCTCGGAGTAATCATCTCGACCGTGTAGCCAAGACCGGCGAGCCGCGCCGCCATCTCGCCGGTCCCCCCGCCGACATCGAGCACCCTCGCCGGCGGCGGCGGCAGCAGCGACAGGAGCTTGTCGACATACCGCTCCTGCGCCGCCCGCAGATTGGGGAAACTCACCCGCTCGCCGGGCGGCCAGAGCCCATAGTGGAGCCAGGGCGTATCGGCGAAGGTGCGTGCCGCATGCACCGCCAGATCGAGCCCCTCGATCTTCGTATCAAGCCGCCTGCTCATTTTCCTCCCGTCGCGTTCCGCCTACGGGCCCTTTCCCCCAAAAGCAAGGGCCGCCCGATGGGGCGGCCCGACGAATAGGTTCAGGGGCGAAGCCCGCCTAGCCTTCCGGCTGCGGCTCAAGCCCATCGGACGGATCGCCGGCCGGTTTGCGCCCCGACTTGCCGGCCTTCGGCACCCCGGTGCCCTTCGGCGCCTTGACTTCGACCTCGGTGTCGCGGACCGGCGATTTGCCCTCGAGAATGTCGTGGATTTCCGCGCCAGTAAGGGTCTCGTATTCCAGCAGCCCCTGGGCGATCTTGTGCAGCTCGTCGATGTTCTCGCGGATCAAACTCTGCGCCGTGGCGTAGCCCTCCTTGACGAAGCGCTTGACCTCGTCGTCGATAATCTTCTGCGTCTCGTCCGACATATGCACTTGCCGCGACAGCATCGAGCGGCCGACAAACACCTCGTCCTGATTGTCGCCATAGAGCAGCGGCCCGAGCTTGTCGGACATGCCGAATTCCGACGCCATGGCGCGGGCCAGCCCGGTCGCCATCTTGATGTCGGCGGAGGCGCCCGAAGTGATCTTGTCGCCGCCGAAAATTTCCTCCTCGGCAACGCGCCCGCCCATCGCCACCGCGAGGTCGGCGTAGCACTTCTCGCGGGTCAGCGAGATCTGGTCGCGCTCGGGCAGCCGCATCACCATGCCAAGCGCCCGTCCGCGCGGAATGATCGTCGCCTTGTGGATCGGATCGGAGGCCGGCATTTTCATCGACACCAGAGCGTGCCCCGCCTCGTGATAGGCGGTGAGTTTCTTGTCTTCCTCGGTCAAGACCAGCGTCCGCCGCTCGGCGCCCATCATCAGCTTGTCCTTGGCGTCCTCGAATTCGGCCATGGTTACGAAGCGCTTGTTGCGCCGCGCCGCCAGCAATGCCGCCTCATTGACGAGGTTCATCAGGTCGGCGCCCGAGAAGCCCGGTGTACCGCGCGCCAGAACCTTCAGGTCAACATTCGGGGCCAGCGGTACCTTGCGGATATGCACCTTCAGGATGCGCTCGCGGCCGGTGACGTCCGGAAGCGGCACGACCACCTGCCGGTCGAACCGGCCCGGCCGCAACAGCGCCGGGTCGAGCACGTCGGGCCGGTTGGTTGCCGCGATGAGAATGATCCCTTCATTGGCCTCGAACCCGTCCATCTCGACGAGCAGCTGGTTGAGCGTTTGTTCGCGCTCGTCGTTGCCGCCGCCGAGGCCCGCGCCGCGATGCCGGCCGACCGCGTCGATTTCGTCGATAAAGACGATGCAGGGCGCGTTCTTCTTGGCCTGGTCGAACATGTCGCGCACGCGCGAGGCGCCGACGCCGACGAACATTTCGACGAAGTCGGAGCCGGAAATGGTGAAGAACGGCACGTTGGCCTCCCCGGCCACCGCCCGCGCCAGAAGCGTCTTGCCGGTGCCCGGAGGGCCGACCAGCAAAACCCCGCGAGGAATGCGGCCGCCGAGCCGCTGGAACTTGCCCGGATCGCGCAGAAACTCGACAATTTCCTCGAGGTCCTGTTTGGCCTCGTCGACCCCGGCCACGTCCTCGAAGGTCACCTTGCCTTGCGCTTCGGTCAGGAGCTTGGCGCGCGACTTGCCGAAACCCATGGCGCCGCCCCTGCCCCCACCCTGCATCTGGCGGATGAAGAAGAACCAGACCGCAATGATGACGATGAACGGCAGCCAGGACGACAAGAGGATCGACCAGAAGGGCGAGCCCTCCGGCTCCTGCACCGAAATCTGCACGCCGCGCGCTTCCAGCCTGGTGACCACGTCGACATTATCCGGCAGCGTTGTCTCGAATCGCGAGCCATCGCGCATGACCCCGCGTACGTCTTTGTCGACCATCGTCACCGAAGTGACGTTGCCCGCGTCGACTTCCGAAATGAACTGCGAATAGGTCTTGTCGGTGACCGCGATATTGCGGGTCGAGGACTGGAACACCTGGAAGAGCCCCATCAAGAGAAACAGGATCACCAGCCAGATGGCGAAGTTGCGGAAATTGCCGTTCATGGAGATCTTTCCGTTGGGGCTGGCGGGGTGAGAACGCCGGCGCGCCGGTCAAGGTCACGAGCCAATGTAAGTCCGCGAATCCGGCCTTACAAGGGCACAACAGGATGCCTGAGGCGTCGGGAGAGGCAAGCCAGGCCCCAAGTCGCGGTTAACGCTTTGCTCCGCCTCGCGGTCCGATCAGCAGTCTGACCTTCACTCGTGAATCGAACGTGAAAGTCCCCAACGCCAGGATCGTCTCGCCGTCGCTGACTTTCGGCGCCGCCGCCGCAGCCGCCGCTCCTCCTGCCGCGGCACCGCCCGTTCCTCCCGCCAGCGCGGCGAGTTCCCCGGCCGGCATCGGGCCCGCGGCGGCGACCCGCATCGTGGGGGCGTCGGGGGAAGTGGAAATCTCGAATCTTTGATCCCAGACGAGTCGCCCGCCGGGCCGCAAAACCGCCTCCTCGGTCCGCAGGCGCCCGGGCTCCCGCTGGATCAGGAGCCGTCCGGCCTCGACCGCGATCCGGCAGCCCCCCACGGTCGTCGCCGCGAGCGTCGCGCCCGATCCGAGCGCCGCCTCAAGCGCCTCGACCTGCGACAGATCGGGTGCGCGGGCCGCCCCGCCCGCCTCGTCGATCGCCCGCGCCAGCACCCGCAACCTGATCGCCGGCTGCAGCGCCGCCAGCAAAGCAAGGTTGAGCCTCCCCGCGCCAAACCCATCGAATTTCACCACCCTCTCGAAGGCCCGTTCGGCGGCCTCGCTTAGCGCCGCGTCGGCGCGACCGAGCCGGGCCCCGAACTGCGCCAGCCGCTCGACCGTCAGCCCCAAGGCCTCGAGCGATGGCATCGCCGCCCGCCAGCGCGCCCTCTCGAAGCGCGGATCGGCGTTCGACGGATCGTTGACCGCCGTCCAGCCGATCGCTTCGACCACCGCTTCGAGTTCGCTGTGCCGCACCTGCAGGAGGGGGCGGAAAACTTTCACGCCCTCGACCTCGGAGAAGCTCGCCATGCCGGCGAGCCCCGTCACCCCGCTGCCATGGGCGATCCGCATCAGGATCGTCTCGGCCTGGTCGTCCATGTGATGGGCGGTGACCAGCACCGCAATGTCGCGCCAGTCCATCACCTCGCCGATGAGGCGATAGCGTGCCGTCCGCGCCGCCGCCTGCAATCCCGTGCCCGGCTTTTCGCCTTCCCATCTGAGTGTGATCGCTTCGAGCCCGACCTCGCTCGCGTAGCGCGCCACGAGCCGCGCCTCCTCGACTGCCTCGGGGCGCAAACCATGGTCGACCGTAAACACCGTTACATTCGGCCGCCTTGCCCGGGCATCGCGCCAGCGCGCCGCCATCGCCATCAGAGCGAGACTGTCGGGTCCCCCCGAAACCGCCAGACCGATCGACGCGATGCCTTCGAGAGGAGCCAGGAGTTGCGCGAGCCGAGCCGGCTGCA
Organism: Cucumibacter sp.; assembly: GCA_040881985.1. Lineage (GTDB taxonomy): Bacteria > Pseudomonadota > Alphaproteobacteria > Rhizobiales > Devosiaceae > JBBECE01. The sequence goes on along the minus strand of JBBECE010000023.1, from coordinate 32,927 downwards.
ACAGCGAGATTTGCTCGTCGGCCCGCTTCAGCACTGCGCCGTCCGCTGCTGCTGCCGCAGCCGTTCGAGAAAGCTCGCCGGCTGCCCCGGATAGCGCCGCAGGATTTCGACATAGGTCCGGCAGGCGGTCTCGCGTTCGCCCGCCCCGGCCAGCGCCGACCCGAGCCCGAGCAGCATTTCGGGGGCGCGCGGCGAATCGGGGTAGGTCTCGTAGCCGACAACCAGCACCTGCGCCGCCTCGTCATAGTCCTGCTGCCGCAGCAGCGCCTCGCCGAGCAGCGTCGTCGCGTCAGGCGCCAGCCGATGCCGCGGATAAAGCGCGATGAATTGCCGGAACTGATCAGCGGCGAAAACCAGATCGCTGCGCTGCAACGCATCGACCCCGGCATTGTATTGCGCCTCGGCGTCGGCATTGCTCACCCGGTCGGAGGGAAGCGCCAGCTCGTCACCCGTCAGGTCGGTCGCCCCGAGCGGCCGGTCGAAGAGGTCCGCCGGCAGCGTGCCGAGAATGCCCGCCTCTGGATTATCCGGCTGGGCGATCAGCGGGTCGAGCGATTCCCCGATGACGTCCGCCGGCAGCAGCGGCGCCTGCGGCAGGCGTTCTTCGATTGCGGTTGCGGGCGGCACCGCCTCGGTCGGCGTCGCGCCGCCGGATTCCGGTACCGCCTCAGATTTTCCCGCCTCACCGCCTTCCAGCCCCTGGAAGCGGAACTCGTAGTCCTGCTGCATCCGCTCGATCAGTCCCTGCAGCTGACTCAACTGGAATTGCAGCGCTTCGACCTGGCCGGTAAGGGTCCGCATCCGCTCTTCGAGCTGGTCGAGCCGGACATTGATCTGGGCTTCCTCGCGGTTTTGCGCGAGGCGAATGCGTTCGTCCGGCGGCGCGCCGATCGCCTCGCCGATCGCCTCGAGCATCGACCCGAGCGCGGCGGCATCGCTTTCGAGCGCCTCGATGCGCGGGATCGGGCCAGCGCCGGGAGCGGCGGCCGCCACCAGCGCGCCCGCCGACAGCGCCGTCGCGAGCGCCGCTCCAGCGAGGAGCAGACGCCGGAATCGCTTGGGTCTTTGTGTCAAGATCTGTGTCCTCCCGCGGTGATGGGACGGCTTATTCTAGGCGGGCCGCCCGCCAGCGATAAGGGAGAAATTGGACAAAAAAGCGCCGGGTCCGCTTGCGCGAGGCCCGGCGCTATGCCTCCAGTCTCTGGGCCCCTCGCCCTATCGGGCGACCAGGACTGTCACTGCGCGGCGATTCTGCGACCAGCAGGAGATGTCGTTGCACACCGCCACCGGCCGTTCCTTGCCGTAAGACTTCGAGTCGAGACGCGCGGCATCGACCCCGCGGCTGACGAGATAGTTGACCACCGCCGTCGCCCGGCGGGCGCCGAGCGCGATATTGTATTCGCGCGTCCCCCGCTCGTCGGCGTGGCCCTCGATGAGAATGTTGTACTGGGCGTAGCGGCCAAGCCAGACCGCCTGCTTGTTCAAGGTGTCCTGCCCGGTGGCGCTGAGGACCGAGCTGTCGGTTTCGAAGAACACCCGGTCGCCGATATTGACCAGGAATTCCTGCTGCGTGCCCGGCCCGGTCGCACCCGGCCCGAGATTGCCGACCCCGGCGTCGCGGGTGCGCGAGCAGGCGCTGGCGAAAGCCAGGAGCGCCACCAGCGCCATGGCTTTGAGAACGCGGATTGTCAGGGCTGCCGATGGCATCAGGGACGCCTCTCCGAAATACACGGGAATCAGGCTGCGATCTTTACCGGTCGTTACCTTAATTCCGCGTTCCGAAAGCCGGTTAATCAATGCCTAATCGGGCCGAATTAGGGCCGGCAAAGGAAAGCGATTCCTGACGGAAAAGTTCTCCAGAGATTTCGGATTCCCGATCAACCGAGCAGCGGCGACCAGGTCGGATCGGAGGCAAAGGTCGCGGTCGGCAGCACTTGTTCGTTGCGGCCCCACACATCGACCGAGAAGAGCCGCGGCCCGTCATTGCCGCCCAGATCGCGCCAGAACATCAGCACCCGTCCGTTCGGCGCCCAGGTCGGCCCCTCATTGTGGAAGCTGGTGACGAGGATTCGCTCGCCGGTGCCGTCCGGCCGCATCGTGCCGATCGAGAATTCATCGCCGCTCTTTCGGGTAAAGGCGATGAGGTCGCCCTTCGGCGACCACGACGGGGTCGAATAGATGCCTTCCCCGAAACTGATTCGCTGCGCCCCGCCCCCGCTCGCCGCCATCACATAAAGCTGCTGCGCCCCGCCGCGGTCGGATTCGAAGGCGATCCGCGCCCCGTCGGGCGAGAACGACGGCGAGGTGTCGATCGCCGCCGCCGAAGAGAGCTGCCCCGCCCGCCCGCTCGCCAATTCCAGCATCACGAGATTGGTGTTCCCGGCATTGGTCGAGGAAAACACCAGACGCCCGCCGTCCGGCGAAAACCGCGGCGAAAAACTCATCTGCCCGAAATTGCCGATCCCCTGTTGCCGCCCCGTCGCGATCTCGAGAAGGAATACGTGCGGATTGCCCTCGACATAGCTGACATAGCTCAGCATCCGGTTGTCGGGAGAAAAGCGCGGGGTAAGCACCAGCGACCGCCCGTCGGTCAGATACACCGGATTGGCCCCGTCCGAATCGATCATCACCAGACGCTTTTGGCGGTTCGCCTTCGGCCCGCTTTCGGCGACATAGACGAGGCGGCTGTCGAAATAGCCGCTCTCCCCGGTCAGCGCTGAATAGATCGCATCGGAGACGATGTGGGCGATGCGCCGCCAGTTCGACTGGTCGGTCGCATAGGTCGACCCGAAAATCTGCTCGCCGGCGACCGTATCCCAGAGCCGCACATTGGCCTGGATCTGGTTGCCGTTGCGCGTCACCTGCCCCATCACCAGAGCGTCGGCGCCGAGCTCGTCCCAAGCGGCGAACTGCGGGGTGGCGTTGATGTCGCCGGCGGCAACCGGGAAGCCCGCCGGATCGAGCGGCGCAAACAGGCCCGAGCGGCGCAAGTTCGCGGTCACGAGATTTGCCGCGTCGATCCCGAGCTGGATGTCTGAACCCGCAAAGGCCGGAATCGCGATCGGCAGCGGCACGAAATCCCCGCCGGTGACGATGATCCTGACCAGCGCCTGCGCCGGGGAGAGACCCGCCAGCACGCCCGCCCCCGCGAGCCCCAGCTGCAATGCCTGACGACGGTTGATGACTGTCATAGCCTCATCTTTCGGCGCCCCTGATGACGGGTGCGGCCAGTTAACTCAAGTCCTTTGGATCGAACGTGACGTCGACCTGCCGCCATTCCTCGAACTTCTCGCGCGCCAGCTGATAGGGCCCGCAGCGCTGCACCGCCCGCTGCGCGGCCAGCGCCGTGGCGTGGCCGATTTCGTCGCCCGGTTCCTCGGTGATTTGCGGCGTGCCATTGACCGTGCCGTCGATATTGAGATTGACCAGGAGCCTGACCTGCAGCCCCTCGACCTCGAACGCCGAGATCGGCGGATTCCAGCAGCGGCGCATCTGCGCGGCGAGCGCATCGCGCTCCGATTGGGTCAGCAGCGCCGCCGTTCCGGTCGTCCGGCCCGCCGTCGGTGTGCCGCCCGCCCCGGTCGTCGCCCCGCGGCTTTCCTCGTTGTTGATGATGTCGGAAATCTGGTCGGGCTCGGGATTGGCCTGCAATTCTGCCTGCCGCTGCCGCTCCGCGTCCTCGCGCGCTTGCCGCTCGGCGGCTTCCCGCGCTTCTTCGGCGGCCTGGGCCTCGGCGAAGCGCTGGCGCGCTGCCGCGACATTCAGGTTGGCGGGCGGGGGCACCGGCGCGATCTCCTGCGGCGCCTCGTCGGCGGGCGCGGCAAGCACCGGGGCTTCCTCGACCGCCTGCGGCGCCTCGACGGGCACGGGTTCGGGCTCGGGCGGCGGCGGCGGGGTGGCTTGCTCGGGCTCGGCGACCGGTTGCGGCTCGGGTTGAGGCTCGGGCCGCGGCTCGGGCTCTGGCGCCGATTCGAGCGTTGGCGCCGGGGTCGCCGTTTCGGTCTTCTCGGGCAGCGGTTGGTCCTCCTCGGTATTGCCGGTCGGCTCGGCGAGTTCGGCCGGCGCCTCGGTTTCGACCGCCGAAGGCGTCTCGGTCTCGATCACTTCGCTTTCGAGCGAGCCGAACCGGATGTTGGAGAATTCCTCGATCGGAATGAGCTCGATCGGAATCGCCTCGATCTCGGGCGGGGTCAGCGCCTCGGCTCCTTGCAGCGAGAGCAGCCCCAGCGCCAGCACCGAAGCGTGGAAGACGACCGAGGCTGTGACGCCGGCGCGCATCGGACTATTCTGGAGGCGCTTGCTCGGTGATCAACCCGATATGGGTGTAGCCCGCCGCCGCGAGGAGCCCCATCACCTGCATGACGATGCCATACTGGGCGCTGGTGTCGCCGCGCACATAGATGCGCTCGTCGATCCCTTCGATTGCGATCTCGCCGAGCCGCGCCACCAGCTCCCCGGTCGGCACCACTTCTTCCATAAGGTACACCCGGCCGTCGGACGTCACCGAGATCGTGACCGGTTTGGATTCGGCATTGAGCGGGCGCGCTTGCGTCTCCGGCAAATCGATCGGCACCCCGACCGTCAGCAGCGGCGCCGCCACCATGAAGACGATCAACAAGACCAGCATCACGTCGACCATCGGGGTGACGTTGATCTGGCTCATCGGCTCGAACCTGCGTCCGCGCCGCCTCGCTCCCGCCCGTTTGCCGTCGACCGCGATCGCCATCACGGCTTGTTCCGGCTTTCGAGCTGCCGCGTCAGGATCGCCGAGAACTCGTCGGCGAACCCGTCGAGCCGCGAGACGAGTTTTCCGGAATCATCGCTCAGCTTGTTGTAGGCGATCGTTGCCGGAATCGCCGCGAGCAGCCCAAGCGCCGTCGCGAACAGCGCCTCGGCGATGCCGGGGGCGACGACGGCCAGATTAGTGCTTGCCGAATTGGCGATCGCCTGGAAGGAATTCATGATCCCCCATACCGTCCCAAAAAGGCCGACGAATGGCGACGCCGACGCGACCGTTGCCAGGAACCCGAGCTGCTTTTCGAGCTTCTCGCTCTCGCGCGCGATGGTGACGTCGAGGACTTTGTCGAGCCGCTGCTGCACTCCGATATAAGACGAGGCGCCCTGCTCGTGGCTGCGCTTCCATTCCTTCATCGCCGCGATGAACACCGAGCCCATGCCGGCGGTCGGCCGCTCGGAGAGCTTCTGGAAGAGATCCTCGAGCGATTGTCCCGACCAGAAATTCTTCTCGAACCGGTTCATCTCGCGGCCGACCCGGCCATAGAGGAACCATTTGTCGAAAATGATCGCCCACGACCAGACCGAGGCGAACAGGAGCCCGAGCATCACCGACTTGACGACCCAATCGGCTCTCAGAAACAGCGCAAGGAGCGAAAAGTCGGTCTGCGCGGCCAGCGTGCCGACAGGTTCGATAACTTCCATTCGTCAGCCCCGTATGGTCCTGCGCCCCCCGCCGGCCCATAGCGCCACCGGTCAGTGCGGGCGAATCGTGTCAAAAGTGAGAATACGCCGCCGCTTGCCCGGCTATTTCCTATTTGAAGCAGTTTGTAACGGACCAACCACAATTTATGGTTAACAAAGCGTTTTCAGTCGGTCAGCGCCGCCCGGATCGCGGTGGGGATACGCACCGGCCGGCCCCGCGCATTCAGCATCGCCACCGTCACCTCGGCCCGCGCCGCGATCGTTCCGTCTCGCCGCATCGCCTGGTCCAGCACCACCCGCGCGCCGCTCAGAACGCCGACGCGCGTTTCGACCGTCAGCACATCGTCGATATGCGCCGCGGCGTCGAAAAATAACTCCATGTGCGTGACCGCGAAGACGAGGCTATCCTTGGCAAGTTCCGCGTGATGCACCCCTCGCGCCCGCAAATACTCCGTCCGCCCGCGCTCGAAGAATTTCAGATATTGCGCGTGATAGACATTGCCGGAGAAATCGGTGTCCTCGTAATAGACCCGGATCATTAGAAGGTCGGTGTTCGTCGTCTTAGCCATTCCCTCCCCCGAGTTCGACCAGCACGATCTCCGGTGGCGCCCCGATTCGAAACGGCAGGACCGAATTGCCGAGCCCCGCCGAGACGATCAGGTCGCGCCCGCCTTCATTGACATGTCCATACCCGAACCGGTCGCCGTAGCGCGACGACGTCCAGCGCGTGAAGCCAAAAAACCGGAATTGGCCGGCATGGGTATGCCCGGCCAGCGTCAGCGCCACCCGGTCCGGCACCTCGGGAAAAATATCCGGCTCATGCGCCATCAGGATCACCGGCGCCGCGTCGCTGACTTTTGCGAGCGTGCCGGAGAGATCGTCGAGTTTTGGCCCCTCGTAGAGATTTCCCCGGTCCCCCGATCGCAGCGGCCGCTGATCGGCGACCCCGGCGAGCCAGAACTTTTCTCCCCGCCAATCGAGCCTGACCGCGTCATTCTCGTAAACCGGAATCCCGACCGCCTCGAGCGCCCGCCGCGCCAGGATCGGCCCCTCGAGCGTCGCCTGCCCCGTCTCGTCCTCCCACCAGTCGTGATTGCCGAGGATCGCATGCACCCCGAGCGACGCCTCGAGCGCTGCGATCGCCGCCGCCCAATCCGCCGGCTTGACCGGCCGCGCCAGCCGCTTCATCCCCTCCACATAATCCCCGAGCAGCAGCGTCAGGTCGGGCGCCAGCGCATTCGCTTCCCCGCAAATGCGCGCAATCCGCGCCGGCGTCATCCACGGCCAGCAGGCATGGAAATCGGCCAGAACCGCGATCCTGAGCTTGAGATCGCGCCGCCAGGCGCGCGGGTTGAGACGGTAGCGGGCGATCCTGGTCATGCCCACCCGGCCCTAGTCCCCGCTCGGGTCTTCCTCGAAGAGGCTCGCCTGCAGCCCGGTGAAGCCCGGCGGCACCGCCATCCCCAGATGCTCGAAGGCGAGCCGGGTCAGGAGCCGCCCGCGCGGCGTACGCATGACAAAGCCTTGCTGGATCAGGAACGGCTCGACGATTTCCTCGAGCGCGTCGCGCGGCTCGGAAAGCGCCGCCGCCATCGTCTCGACCCCAACCGGTCCGCCGGCGTAGTTGGTGGCGATCGTCCCGAGATAGCGCCGGTCGAGCTGGTCGAGCCCGGCGGTGTCGACCTCGAGCCGCCCGAGCGCCCGGTCGGCGACTTCGCGGGTGATCTTCGCCGCCCCTTCAACCTCGGCAAAGTCTGTGACGCGCTTGAGCAGCCGTCCCGCAATCCGCGGCGTCCCTCGCGAGCGCCGGGCGATCTCGATCGCCCCGTCGGGGGTGACCGCGATCTTCAGCACCCGCGCCCCGCGCTTGACAATCTCGACCAGTTCTTCCGGCGAATAGAAATTGAGCCGGATCGGGATTCCGAACCGGTCCCGCAGCGGGGTCGTCATCAGCCCCGCCCGCGTCGTCGCCCCGACGAGGGTAAACCGGGTCAAATCGATTCTCACCGAGCGCGCCGCCGGCCCTTCCCCGATGATCAGGTCGAGCTGATAATCCTCCATCGCCGGATAAAGGATTTCCTCGACCGCCGGACTCAGCCGGTGGATTTCGTCGATGAACAAAATGTCCCTGTCTTCGAGATTGGTCAGCAGCGCCGCCAGATCCCCCGCCCTTGCGATCACCGGCCCCGAGGTCGCGCGAAACCCGACCCCCATTTCGCGCGCCAGGATTTGCGCGAGCGTCGTCTTGCCGAGACCCGGCGGGCCGACGAACAGCACATGATCGAGCGCCGAGCCGCGCTGCTTCGCCGCCGCGATGAAGACCCGCAGATTCTCTCGCGCCTTGGTCTGGCCGATGAATTCGCCGAAGGTGGACGGGCGCAGGCTGACATCGAGCGTGGCGTCGCGGCCGGCGGCGGCCGAAGCGATCGAGGTCATTTTGCGGGCACCGCCGACATGCCGGACAACCGCTGAGCGTTGCGATCGAAAGTCACGCTCGTTGAACAGCCCGCGTGCGCGTTCAGGACGGCGATCAGCGCGTCGGCGAAATCGCAATTGGCCGTTTCGCTGATCTCAACCGCTTCTGCAACCAGAGCACTTTCTTGCAGCGCGAAATGCGGTGAGTTCAGCAGCACCGCGAGCATCTTTCGCACTTCATGCGAAGCGAGTTGTTTGGCACGCGACAACACCCAGACAGTTTCCATGAGCACGACAAGATTGACGAAGGCGGGTCGAGCCTGTCCCTGCCGCTCAAGGAATCTGTTGACCTGTTCGGATTGTCGTGGCTCGTCCCGCGTCAAGAATCGCAAGAGAACATTTGAATCAACTCCGATCACGCGACCTCTCGTAGCGTTCCCGCACCGCCTCTGCGATCGCGTCGTCCATTTCCTCGACCGTCATCGCTTTCATACCCGGTCGATGCAGCATGCCGTAAAGGTCCTTGAGCCGCACATTCCTCGGCCTGAGAGTCACGCTGCCCTTGTCCGCCGTCCATTCGAGGCTCGTGCCCGCCTTCAAGCCCAGAGCCTCCCGGATCTTTTTCGGTATGGTCGTCTGGCCCTTCGAAGTCACCTTGCCCCGCGCCGTGAATTTGCCGATCTCACCCATTCCCTTACTCACAGTCGTTTTCCTTACTTTTTCAGTGTTCCTTACCCTCTCACAATAGTAAGGAATCTCTCCCGCCGCAAGGAATTTTCACCCGCTCAGCTCCTTCAGCCCCGCCTTGATCAGCGCCTCGGTCGCGGCCCCCTCGCCCTCGACGGCCAAGGCCTTGGCGACCGCCATCGCCGCCTGCAGATGCGGATAGCCGAGGTGTACGAGTGCCGAGACCGCGTCCGCCGCCGGCCCCGCCGCCGCGCCGTTCCCCATCGCCGCGGCGAGCCCGGCAATCCCGGCCACGGGGATCGCACCGAGCGGCGTCTTGCCCTTCAGTTCGGTGACGATCCGCAGCGCCACCTTCGGGCCGACCCCGGGGGCCCGCGCCACCGCCGCGCGGTCCTCGAGTGCAATCGCGCTTGCGAGCTCGCCGGGGCTGAGGACCGACAGGACCCCGAGCGCCACCCGCGTCCCCACCCCCTGTACCGTCATCAACAGATTGAACCACTGCTTTTCGACCAGCGTCAAAAAGCCGAAGAGCCGGATCATGTCCTCGCGCACCACCGTCTCGACATAGAGCTCGACCCCCTGGCCGCGCCCCGGCAGCCCGGCGATCGTCCGCGTCGGGCAATGGCAGAGATAGAAGACCCCGCCCACGTCGATGAGCACGGCGTCGCCCTCGATCCCGTCCAGGAGACCCCTGAGTTTGCCGATCATGAGGCTTGCCGAATGCGCAGGGCCGCTGTCCGGTGATGGGCGTGGCAGATGGCGATGGCGAGCGCGTCGGCTTCGTCGGCGCCACTGGTGCGCGCCCCCGGCAGCAGCACTTTCACCATCGCCTCGACCTGGACCTTGTCGGCATGACCGTTACCGACAACCGATTTCTTGACGAGATTGGCCGCATATTCCGCGACACGCAGCCCCGCCGCGGCCGGGGTCATCAGCGCCACTCCGCGGGCTTGCCCGAGGACAAGCGCCGAGCGCGCACCCGCATTGACGAACGTCTCCTCGACCGCCGCCTCGTCGGGCCGGAACTCCTCGATCAGTCCCGCCAGCGCCCGGTGCAGCGCCAAAAGCCGCCCCGCCAGCTCGCCCTCGATCGGCGGCCGGATGGTGCCGCAAGCGACGAAGCTCAGCCGGTTGCCCGCCGCCTCGATAATGCCCCAACCGGTCCGCCGGAGCCCTGGATCGATGCCGATGATTCGCACACTGCCGCCCATGCCGCGACATTAAGGGTTGGTTGGCCGACTACAAACCAGACCTGTGAACAAACGGGAAACGCGCGCGTCACTGCGCCGTCTCGCCCTCCATCACGTCGCCCGCGTGCGAGCCGCCCATCCCGTCCGAATAGGGCGAGCCGCCGCCGATCGCGCTCGCGGGAAATTCGATCTCGACCTCGCCCGCTCGCTCGAACTCAAGCCAGATCGTGATCTCGTCGCCTTCTGCGATCGCCCCCGTCAAACCGGTCAGCATCAGATGCAACCTGCCGGGCGCGAGGACCAGCGTCTCGCCCGGCAGAATCTCGATCCCGCCCGCGACCGGCTCCATCAGCATGATCCCGTCCGCCATCCGCATCTGGTGGACTGCCAGTGCACCCGCTGCGTCCGTCACGCCCCCGATCAGCCGCTCGGGAAGGCCGCCGTGATTGGTGATTCTGAGGTAGGCCCCCGCCGCCGGCGCGCCCGAAGGCGTCGCCCGCGTCCAGGGATTTTCGATCAGGAGTTCGCCGGCCATGATCATCACCGGCATCAACCCGCCGTCCTCCGCCGCCATTGGCACTTCGCCTTGCGCCAATGCGAAAGGCGCGAGCAACAACATCGAGGCTGCGGTCCAGCCGACCCATCCCATGCGCATTTCACTCTCTCCCTGGCGCGCCAAGATTGCGCCCGCGCGGAATTCCGCGCAATGCGGCCAAAGGCGCCCCGCCGGCCGCGCTCTAGCGCTCCACAATCGCCGCGCCGCGTCGTATGCTTGCTAGGCCCGGGGGGCGAGGGGCGAACAGATGGACACATACACCGGAACCTGTTTCTGCGGCGCGGTCGCGATCGAAGTTGTCGGCTCGCCCGAGGGCATGGGCTATTGTCACTGCGATTCCTGCCGCGCCTGGTCGGCGTCCCCGGTCAACGCCTTCAGCCTGTGGAAGCCGGATGCGGTCAAGGTCACGCGCGGCGCCGACCGCCTCGCCAGTTTCACCAAATCGGCCAACAGCGTGCGGCAATACTGCTCGGTCTGCGCCGGACACATGATGACCGGCCACCCGGTATGGGGGCTCGTCGACGTCTATGCGGCGCTTTTGCCGGGTCTCAAATTCGTGCCGGGGCTGCATGTCAACTACACCCAGACCGTCTTGCCGATGCGCGACGGGCTGCCGAAATACCGGGACTTCCCGACGGCATTGGGCGGCACGGGCGAGACGATGCCGGAGTAGCGGTATCCCTGCCCGGCGCCCGCCATCTTCACCGCTACCAACGTATCTCTCCAGTCGATAAAATTGCCGATACCGGTCCAAGTCGATGTTCATTCCCGGGCTCTAGACTGAACCCGTCACGACTGGGGTTGGCGGTGTTCAGATTGCTTCGGAATTTGGACTGGAGCACGCGCGGTCTGGCGCGGGTCGTCCTGTGGACCGTCTGCGGCCCGCTCGCCGTCACGGCCATCGCCGTCGCCTACGACCTCGCCATGCTCGGGCCTATCGTCAGCGAAGCGCGGGTCCTCTCGATTGTCGGCTCGATCGGCATTCCGCTGATTATCGCCCCGCCGCTTTTCCTGTTTTTCACCCGCCAGGTCCGCGAGCTCGCCATCGCCAAGCAAACGCTCAGCATCACCGCCTCGACCGACGGCCTTACCGGCTGCCTCAACCGCGGCGCGTTCATCGCCGGCGCCGAAACCATGCTGGGCGCGGGCGGCGAGCCGCGCGGCGCCCTGCTCGTCATCGACGCCGACAATTTCAAAATCATCAACGATCGCTTCGGCCATCATGCCGGCGACGAGGCCCTCGTTATCATCGCTGCCGCCATCCGCACTGACCTGCGCGACACCGACCTCGTCGGCCGCCTTGGCGGCGAAGAGTTCGGGGTCTTGCTGCCGCGCGCCGATTTTGCCCGCGCCGAAGGCATCGCCGAGCGCATTCGTGACGCCATCGCCCGCGCGGCGTTCACCGCCGGGGGCAAATTGCGGGCGCTCACCGTCAGCGTCGGCGGCGCCATGTTCGAGGATGCGGTCGAATTCTCGCATCTCTTCCACATCGCCGACCGGCGCCTCTACGAAGCCAAGGGCGCCGGCCGCAACCGGATCGCGGTACGCCCCGTCAACGCCCCCGAAACGGAACCGGGTTTCGCCGAGGCGGTCTAGGCATCACGGCCGGCGCTCTCACCCCGACAGCGCCGCCATGTCGGTGTCGGACATCTCGAAATTGGCGTAGACGTTCTGCACGTCGTCGTCCTCCTCCAGCGACCCGATCAGCCTGAACAACGTCGCCCCCGCTTCGCGGTCGACGGGAATGCCCGATTGCGGACGCCAGGCCGGCTTGACCGCCTCGGCTTGCCCGAGCGATCGCTCGAGCCCCGCCGCGACTTCTCCCAAATCCCCGAAGCCGCAATAGATCGTGTGTCCGCCGGGACCGGATTCGACGTCGGTCGCCCCCGCCTCGATCGCCGCTTCCAGCACCTTTTCCTCGCTCCCCGCCGCCGCCGGATAGGCAATCTCGCCTACCCGCTCGAACAGGAACGAAACCGCGCCGAGTTCCCCCAGCGCCCCGCCATTCTTCGAGAAGGTGGCGCGCACGTTCGAGGCGGTGCGATTGCGGTTGTCGGTCAGCGCCTCGACGATCAGCGCCACACCGCCCGGCCCATAGCCCTCATAGCGCACCTCGTCATAGCTCTCGGCCCCCCCGCCGATCGCCTTCTTGATCGCCCGCTCGATATTGGCCTTCGGCATCGACTGCGCCCTGGCGTTCTGGATGGCGAGACGCAGCCGCGGATTCATCACCGGGTCGGGCGTGCCGGCTTTCGCCGCGACGGTGATTTCCTTGGAGAGCTTCGAGAACATCTTGGAGCGCGCCGCGTCCTGCCGCCCCTTGCGGAACATGATGTTCTTGAATTGCGAATGACCGGCCATCGCCCGGCAATCCTTCGATCGTCAGTCATCGAGATATTTCGCGGCGTTATAGAGAAGCCCCGCCCGCAAATAAAGGGGACGCCGGGTTCCCCCTACAGCATGCCGAAATGCTTGAACGCCGTGACGATATCGGGTCGTTTGGTCTCCGGGCACGGATAGCTGCGCTGATCCTCGTCCTTGCGATTGGGTGCACGGCGGGTTGTTAGGTGGTGTTCTTCCTTGACGTCGGCGATCCAGCAACTTTTCGGCGTGTAGCCGCGGGTCGTCAGCACGAAATCCTGAATTTCTTTGTAGGTGGCCATCGCCTTTTCCTCAATCTTCCCGCGCCTCGCCGAGCACCCCGCCAGCACGCACCGCTTTTATAGAACGGCAAAGTCCGTCTGTCCCGGTCTCGATGATGACCCCGCAGACCGTTGCTTCCCCCGACGCCGGGGTGAACCGTTCCGAAGCAATGCCGGTCAGGAACCGGGTCAAGGGCTCGTCCGGCTCGACCCCGATGATCGAGTCGTAATCCCCGCACATGCCGGCGTCCGACATGAAGCCGGTGCCGCCTTTGAGGATACGCGCGTCCGCCGTCGGAATGTGCGTATGGGTGCCCACGACCAGCGACACCCGCCCGTCGAGGAACACTCCCATACCGCCGATCTCCGAGGTCGCCTCGCAATGGAAATCGACGATAATCGCGTCGGCCCGCTCACCCAGCGGACACTCGGCGACCGCTGCCTCGACCGCCCGGAACGGATCGTCGATCGGCCCCATGAACACCCGCCCCAGCGCGTTGATGACGAGCACATGCTTGTCCCCCGCCCCGTAAAGCATCGCCCCGCGCCCGGGCGTCCCCGCCGGCATGTTGAGCGGCCGCAACAAAGTCGGTTCGCGCTCGATATAGCTCAGCGCCTCGCGCTGGTCGAAGGCATGGTCCCCGAGTGTGATCGCATCGGCGCCGGCCTCTTTGAGCTCCTGGAAATGCGCCTCGGTCAAACCGCGCCCGTGGCTCGCGTTCTCGCCATTGACGATGGTGAAATCGACGCCTTCCGCCGCGACGATTTCCGGCAGGCGCCGCGCCACCGCCTCGCGGCCGGCCTTGCCCATCACATCGCCCAAAAACAGCAGCCGCATCAGCCCGCGGCCGCGGTGAAGCGCAACGCTCCACCCTCATGGATCAGCATGTCGAGCCCGATATCGTGCGCCTCGCGCGGGATTGTCTCGAACTCCTGCAGCGCAAAAGCGTAGCCGACAAGCAGCGGCTGCTTCGCCATCCCCGCCAGCGTCCGGTCGTAATACGCCCCGCCATAGCCGAGCCGCGTGCCGGCTTTGTCGAAGCCGAGGAGCGGCATCACCATCACCTCGGGAATCGCGGCCGGGGCGTCCTCTGCAGGCTCGAGCGTGCCGAGCCCGGCCGGATAGAGCGGCGCGCCCAATTCCCAGCGCCGGAACAAAAGCGGCGACTCCGGCCCCACAACGACCGGCAAGACGACCGCCCATTCCTCGTCCATCAGCCGCATCAAGAGCGGCCTCGAATCGAGCTCGTCGCGGATCGGCCAATAGACGGCAATTGCCTGGCCGGCAACGAGGGGCACATTGTCGAAAAAATGCCCCGCCGCCTGCTTGCCCGCCTCGGCGCGCTGCTGGCTGCCGATCGCCGCCCGGCGTTTCAGGGCCCGCGCCCGAAGCTCGGCTTTCGCCGTCTCGATGCCGCCGGCTTCGGTCACCGCCGCACTCTCCACGACCGTCCCCAAGCTTGATTCAGTGCCGCCCGGCCGTGGGATATTTGATCCCGGGAACCTACACCAGTAGGTGGGCGCCGTATGATGCGGCCCACGGGCCGCGCCAGGGACAGCTCCCTTAGAGATCGTTAAGGCCCCGGGGATGCGATGTCCGACACGCACCGGGCAGCCGAACCGATATAGTGCGTTCCAACTTTCCGCGATAGCCCTTAGGCTTGGACGGGTTCGGGGGGACCGCCATGAGCATCGAGGAACTTTTCAACCGCGCCAAAATCGTCGACCTCAGTTTCTTCAACTTCCGCAACGCCATCACCGCCTGCTATTTCGCCGATCCCGACCTGCGAATCCTCAGGGTCAATGACAATTTCCGCGCCTTCTTCCCGGTGCTGGCCGACGTCACCGATGCCTACTTTCCCGACGTCCTGGAACGGCTGGGCGTCGACGCCGAAAGCATCGCTACCTTCGCCGCCCAGATGCAGGAAACGGGCCGGGCCTATATCCCGCATGTTTCGATCGCGATCGAGGGTCGGCAGCGCGCCTTTTCGCTGATGTCGACCCGCACCGACGATTCGAACTTCTCCTATCTCAAGGGCGTGCAGGGCCAATTCGTCGACCGCACGGCCGAATGGGAGTTGCGCCGCGAGCGCGAGGCGCTGGTCGAGCAGAAATTGCGCGACCGCGAACTGATCGAGCAGAAGACCCGCGAGCTCGAGCGCATCGCCAACCGGCTCGCCAAGTACCTTTCCCCTCAGATCTATAATTCGATCTTCACCGGGGCGAGCGAGGCCAGCGATCCGCTGGCCCGCAAGAATCTGACGATTTTCTTCTCCGACATCGAGCACTTCACCGACATTTCCGACGGCATGGAACCCGAGCGCCTGGCGTTCTTCATCAACACTTACCTCTCCGAAATGTCGGACATCGCCATCGAGTACGGCGGCACCATCGACAAGTTCATCGGCGATGCGATCCTGATTTTCTTCGGCGATCCCGAAACCGAAGGCGACCGCCAGGACGCGCTGAAATGCGCCCGCATGGCCATTAGGATGCGCGAGCGGGTCCGCCAGCTCGAAAAGGTCTGGCACGCCCACGGCATCGCCAAGCCGCTGCGTGTCCGTATGGCGATCACCACCGGCTTCTGTACCGTCGGCAATTTCGGCTCCCAGCACCGGATCGAGTATACCGTCCTTGGCTCGCCGGTGAATCTCGCCTCCCGCCTGCAGGCCAATGCCGCCCCCGACACCATCCTTCTGGGCGATTCGACCTATCTGCTGATCCGGGATGCGGCCGACTGCGCCACCATGCCCGACCTCAATGTCAAGGGCTTCGCGCGCCCGGTCGTTAACTACCGGCTCGACGGCATCAAAGGCGACGGTGAGGCCAGCCGCGAGGTCTCCCGCGTCGGCCGGCATGTCGCGGTTTCGATTCCCGACAGCCGCCGTATCCGCGAAGCGATCGAGGAGTTGCGCCGAATCCAGATCGAACTGGAAGCCCATTTGCCGGCGGACGAGAGTGGCCAACCGGACGCGTGAACCTCAGCCCCGGGCGGCGACCCCGGCCCGCTCGAGCTCGCCGGCGAGCCCCTGAATGCGCTCGGCGAGCGCCGCGAACCGCTCCGCATACTCGCCTTCCAGCGCCTTGTGCTCGCGGCTCAAGGCCCGGCCCGCCTCGCTCAGGTCATTGAGTTCGCCCTCGAGTTCGGCGACGCGGCGCTCGATGTCGCGCATCTGGTCGACAAGCATGATCCCGGCCATCACCGCCAGGCGGCTGTCGCCGGCTTCGCGGAATTCGCTCTTGATCCCTTCGACATAGCCCGAGAACACCCTGGCGAGCTCCCTGACGTGGTCTTCCTCGCCGACCTCGCAGGCCATCAGATAGCTGCGGCCGTTGACCTCGACATTGACTTCCGACATCGCCATCAGTTCTCTTCCTTGCTCAGCGCCGAGCGGACCTTTTCCATCGCCGCGATCAGGCGTTTGGAAACATCCGCCGCCGACTTGTCGAGCCGGTTGGCGCGCGCCGTCATCCGGTCGAGCGCATAGGCGAGCTGCGCCCGGTCGTTGGCGAGGCGCTTGGCCTCGTTTTCAAGTCCCGTCATTCCGCCGAGCCGTTCGGCGGCGCTCTTCACGCCGCGCTCCAGCCGCGCCAAGGCGGCGTCGATTCCCGCCGCCGCCGATTCAAGCGTCATGCGTTCCAGCTCCTGCCGCATCGCCATGCGAACCGTTCTCGCCCACGCTGATTCTACCCCTCGGCTAGATAAGCGTATCGCCGCCCCCAAAAGCAACCGCCAATGTAGGTTTAGTCCCCGCCGAGTCCCCGTCCCCCGTGGATTTGACTAAGCAAAAAGACCTGATATGTCTCGGCGCCAACCGAAGCGGCGTTTCAACAAACGGCAACCGGCCAATCCCCTCATCTTGAGCTGACAGGCAGGCGATGATCGATCGACCGAGACACGATGCCATGGCCAACGCTATCCGCGCGCTTTCCATGGACGCCGTGGAAAAGGCGACGTGCGGCCATCCGGGCCTGCCGATGGGCTGCGCCGATATCGCCACGGTCCTCTTTACCCGCGTCATGAAGTTCGATCCAAAGGCGCCGAAATGGCCCGACCGCGATCGCTTCGTACTCAGCGCCGGCCACGGCTCGATGCTGCTTTATTCAAGCCTTTACCTCCTCGGCTATGAGGACATGACCATCGAGGAGATCAAGAACTTTCGCCAGCTTGGCTCGAAGACCCCGGGCCATCCGGAATATGGCCTCGCCGGCGGCATCGAAACCACAACCGGCCCGCTCGGCCAGGGCCTCGGCAACGCCGTCGGCATGGCCATCGCCGAGGAAAAACTTGCCACCGAATTCGGCCCCGATCTCGTCAATCATTACACCTTCGTGCTCGCCGGCGACGGCT
Source organism: Cucumibacter sp. (assembly GCA_040881985.1). Taxonomy (GTDB): domain Bacteria; phylum Pseudomonadota; class Alphaproteobacteria; order Rhizobiales; family Devosiaceae; genus JBBECE01. The sequence continues at coordinate 15,647 of JBBECE010000023.1, read as the reverse complement.
GCCTGATGGAAGGCATCTCCCACGAGGCGATCGCACTCGCCGGCCATCAGCGGCTAAAAAAACTCATCGTCATCTGGGACAATAATTCGGTCACCATCGACGGGGCGATCTCGCTTTCGGATTCAACCAACCAGCCCGCCCGCTTCGCCGCCGCCGGCTGGAACACCATCGAGATCGACGGCCACGACCCGGCGGCGATCGAGGTGGCCCTCAAGGACGCCAAAAAGTCGGACCGGCCGACGCTGATCGCCGCCAAGACTCTGATCGGCTTCGGCGCCCCGACCAAGGCCGGCACCGCGAAGGTTCACGGCTCCGCGCTCGGGGCCGAAGAGATCGCCGGTGCCCGCGTCAAGCTCGGCTGGCCCTGGCCGCCTTTTGAGGTGCCGACCGCGATCCTCGACGACTGGCGCCTCGCCGGGCTGCGCTCGACCAGGGACCGCGTCGCTTGGGAAGAGCGTCTCGAGGGCGCCGACCCGGATCTGCGCGCCGAATTCGAGCGCCGCATCGGCGGCCAGCTTCCCACCGCCTTCGCCAAGTCGATCGACGATCTCAAACGAAAGCTCGCCGTCGAGGAACCAAAACTCGCCACCCGCGTCTCGTCCCAGAACGCTCTCGAGATCATCAACGGCGTTCTGCCCGAGACTTTTGGCGGCTCGGCGGACCTGACCGGTTCCAACAACACCAGGACCTCGCAGCTCAAACCCTTCACCCGCGAGGACCGCAGGGGCCGCTACATGTATTACGGCATCCGCGAGCACGCCATGGCCGCCGCGATGAACGGCATCGCGCTGCATGGCGGGCTGATCCCCTATGGCGGCACCTTCCTCACCTTCACCGATTATTGCCGGCCCTCGATTCGCCTCGCCGCGCTTTCGGGCTTTCCGACCATTTTCGTCATGACCCACGATTCGATCGGGCTCGGCGAAGACGGGCCGACCCACCAGCCGGTCGAGCACCTCGCGGCGCTGCGCGCTATTCCGAAGCTGACGGTGTACCGGCCGGCCGACGCGATGGAGACCGCCGAATGCTGGCAGCTCGCCATCGAGGACCGCGCCGGTCCCTCGGTCATCGCGCTGACCCGTCAGTTGCTGCCGGCGGTTCGCAAAGACTATGTCGCCGAAAACCTCTCCGCCCGCGGCGCCTATACGCTGCAGGGCGCCCCCGACGCCGAGGTGGTCCTTTTCGCCACCGGCTCCGAGGTGCACATCGCGCTGGCCGCCGCGGCCCAACTCGCCTCCCGCAAACTTTCCGCGCGCGTCGTCTCGGTGCCGAGTTTCGAACTTTTCGCCGCCCAGTCGGGCGACTATCAAGACGAAATCATCGGCTCACCTCGGGCCCGGGTTGCCATCGAGGCCGCGACCGAAATGGGCTGGCGCCGGTTCATCGGGGAGGCCGGCCGTTTCGTCGGCATGACCCGGTTCGGCGAGAGCGCCCCCGCCGAGGCGCTTTACCAGCATTTCGGCATCACCGCCGACGCCGCCGTTGAAGCGGCGCTCGCCCAACTGTAAGAAGGCGGCGAAATCCCTCTCGCGGCCGCCCGGCCGCGGTCCACGGAGCAACCCATGGCAGTGCGCGTCGCAATCAACGGCTTCGGCCGGATCGGTCGCAACATTTTGCGCGCCATCGTCGAGTCCGGCCGCACCGACATCGAGGTCGTGGCGCTCAACGACCTCGGTCCGGTCGAGACCAACGCCCACCTCATCCGCTACGATTCCGTCCACGGCAAGTTCCCGGGCACCGTCAAGGTCAAGGCCGACACCATCGATGTCGGCCTCGGCCCGATCAAGGTCCTCGCCGTCCGCGACCCGAGGGAACTTCCCTGGGGCAAGCTCGGCGCCGACATCGCGCTCGAATGTACCGGGATTTTCACCGATCGCGACAAGGCCGCCCTGCATCTCGAGGCCGGTGCGAAGCGGGTCATCGTCTCGGCTCCCTCCAAAGGCGCCGACCTGACCGTCGTTTACGGGGTCAACCATGAGAGGATCACCGAAGCCCACAAGGTGATCTCCAACGGCTCCTGCACCACCAATTGCCTCGCCCCGCTCGCCATGATCCTCAACGAGGCGCTCGGCATCGATTACGGCTTCATGACCACGATCCACTCTTACACCGGCGACCAGCCGACGCTCGACACCATGCACAAGGATCTCTACCGGGCCCGCGCCGCGGCGCTGTCGATGATCCCGACCTCGACCGGCGCCGCCAAGGCGATCGGCATGGTCTTGCCCGAGCTCGAGGGAAAACTCGACGGCGCCTCGGTCCGGGTGCCCACCCCCAACGTCTCGCTCGTCGACTTCAACTTTCTCGCCTCCCGCCCGACCACGGTCGAGGAAATCAATTCGATCGCCAGGGCCGCCGCTTCCTCAACCGCGCTCGAGGGCATCTTTGCCTATGACGAGGAGCCGAAGGTTTCTTCGGACTTCAACCACGACTCGCATTCCTCGACCTTCGCGGCGAGGCAAACCAAGGTCGTCCGGCAGCGCTTCGTCCATGTGATGGCTTGGTACGACAATGAATGGGGCTTCTCGAACCGCATGGCCGACGTCGCCGTCGCGGTCGGCAAGACGCTCTGATCGCTTGTCTCCCCGCCGGTCCATCGACCGGCTGAATTCTCGGCCCAAACTCTGTCCTTCCGCCTTTGCCGCACGCCGGTTGCGTGGCATGGTGAATCCAGCGCCAGAGGAAGGACGGGCAAAAGCTGCAGCAGTAGACCTGGATGGAGAGCGGACTTTACCTCTACACGCTGATCGGCACGCTGCTGGTGCTGGTGGCGGCGTTTTCGAGTCTGTTGGCTCGGCGCTTCGGCGCGCCTTTGTTGCTCGTCTTCCTGCTGATCGGCCTTGCGACCGGGGTTGACGGCGTCGGCATCGACTTCGACGATGCGCGCCTCGCCTTCGCGGTCGGCTCGCTGGCCCTCGCGGTCATTCTCTTCGACGCCGGCTTCGGCACCCCGCTCGCAGCCTTCCGTCAGGCGGCGGCGCCCGCTTTGCTGCTGGCGACCGTCGGAGTGCTGCTAACCACCGTTATCTTCGCCATTTTCGCCTATCTCATCACCGGCCTCGGACCGCTGGAATCGGTCCTGATCGGCGCCATCGTCTCCTCGACCGACGCCGCGGCGGTGTTCTTCCTCCTGCGCGGCGCCGGCGTGACGCTGCGCGAGCGGATCCGCACCACCCTTGAGATCGAATCCGGCTCCAACGATCCGGTCGCCATCTTCCTCACTTTGTCGCTGGTGTCGCTCATCGCGGCGGGCGACGCAGCCAGCCCCGGCACGGTCGCCCTCGATATCGTCCTGGACTTCTTCGCCCAGATGGGCATCGGCGCGGCAGTTGGCGTGCTTGGCGGTGGCCTCATCGCCCGCCTGGTCGATCGGTTGAAGCTCGATCAGGGGCTCGTGCCGATCTTCGTTCTGGCTTTGTCGCTCCTCGTCTTCGGCATCGCCGGCGCGCTCGGCGGCTCGGGCTTCCTCGCCGTTTATCTCGCCGGTCTCGTCGCCGGCAACACTGTGACCCGATCGATTACTAATCTGCGGCGCTTTCAGGACGGATTTTCCTGGCTTGCCCAGATCATCATGTTCCTCGTGCTCGGCCTGTTCGCCACCCCATCGCAGTTCCCCGCCATCCTGCCCGCCGCCATCGCGCTCGGTCTGATCCTCATCTTTGTCGCCCGCCCGCTGGCGATCTCGATCTCGCTCCTGCCGTTCCGGTTTTCGCCGCCCGAGACCGCTTTCATTTCATGGGTCGGACTGCGTGGCGCCGTCTCGATCCTATTGGCGCTTACCCCGCTGATCGCCGGCATCGAACAGGGCCGCGCCATCTTCAACATGGCCTTCATCATCGTCCTTGTCTCGCTGGTGGTGCAGGGCTGGACCGTGCGCCCGCTGGCCAAACGGCTCGGCATTGTCATCCCCCCGCGCCTCGGCCCGCTCGACAAGGTCGAGCTGACCCTTCCCGGCACCGCCAACCACGAACTGATCGCCTATCGCGTCGCCGCCGGCAGCCCGGTCGCCCGGGGCGAGCGCGTTCCGCGATGGGCCCGGCCGGCGCTCGTGGTGCGCGACGGCCGCTCGATGAACGTTCACTATGCCGGCCGCCTCGTCGCCGAGGACTATGTCTATATCTTCATGCCGAAGCGCCATCCGGGCTTGCTCGACCGGCTCTTTACCAGCCGCGCATCGGTCAGTCCCGACGACGCCGAATTCTTCGGCACCTTTGCCATCGACCCCGCCCGCCCGGCCCGCGAGCTCGCCGCGTCTTACGCGCTCGGCCTCTCCGAAGCGGAGATTGACAAGTCCGTCGGCGACTTGCTCATCGAGCGCCTGGGCGGTCGTGCCGAATATGCCGACCGGGTGCCGATGGGCGAGATCGAGCTCATCGTCCGCGACACCGACGCCACCGGCAAGATTATCGAGGTCGGTCTCGCGCTCGAGCCGACCTCGGCCATTGCCAGCGTGCCGGCCTATCTTCGGCTCGGCGAGATTCTCGCCCGCGCCGCGACGCGGCTGGCTTCCATCGGCCGCCGCAAGGAACCCCAAGTCCCGGACGATCGTCAGGAACCCACCCCGTGAGACTTTCGCCCCGCGCCCGGACCCCCGCCTCGCTCCCGTGTTAGAATGTCGCCGATGACCGGATACAAAACTCTCGACCAGCTCGGCCTCGCCGGCAAGCGGGTGCTTGTCCGCGCCGATTTCAACGTCCCCGTCGAGGCCGGCAGGGTCACCGACGCGACCCGGATCGAGCGGACGCTGCCGACGCTGCAAGCGATATCGGGCGCCGGCGGCAGGAGCATTATCCTCTCGCATTTCGGCCGCCCCAAGGGCGCCCCCGACCCCGAATTCTCGCTGCGCGTGGTGCTTCCCGCGCTGCAGAAAGCGCTCGGCCGCAAGCCAAAATTCGTCGACACCGATTGGGTCGATATGCGCGCCGCCAGGGCCGCGATCGACGCCGCCGTGCCCGGCGCCGTGATCCTGCTCGAAAACACCCGCTTCCACCCCGGCGAGGAAAAGAACGATCCGGAACTCGCCGCCCGCATGGCTTCGCTCGGCGACCTCTATGTCAACGACGCCTTCTCCGCCGCCCATCGGGCGCACGCCTCGACCGAGGCGATCGCCCACCTCCTGCCCGCCGCCGCCGGCCGCGCCATGCAGGCCGAACTCGAGGCGCTCGAGGCCGGGCTCGGCAATCCGAAAAAGCCCGTCATCGCCATTGTCGGGGGCGCGAAAGTCTCAACCAAGATCGCGGTCCTTGAACATCTCGTCGAAAGGGTCGAGGCGCTGGTCATTGGCGGCGGCATGGCCAATACTTTCCTTTACGCGCAAGGCATCGATATCGGCCGCTCGCTTTGCGAAAAAGACCAGGCCGAAAGCGCCCGCCGGGTTTACGACAGCGCCGCCGCGCACGGCTGCGCCGTCATCCTGCCGATCGACGGCGTCGTCGCCTGGCACTTCGAGGCCAACGCCCCGCATCGCGTCTATGGCATCGAGGCGATGGATCCCGAAGGCATGGTGCTCGACGTCGGACCGCGCTCGGTCGAGCGCATCAAGGGCGCGATCGACGAGGCCGCGACGCTCGTCTGGAACGGCCCGCTCGGTGCTTTCGAACTGCCGCCCTTCGACGCCGCCACCGTCGCCATCGCCCGTCATATCGCCGGGCGCACCCGCGCCGGCCGCCTCGTCTCGGTCGCCGGCGGCGGGGATACCGTCGCCGCGCTTTCCCGTGCCGGGGTCGCCGGGGATTTCACCTATGTCTCGACCGCCGGCGGGGCCTTCCTCGAATGGATGGAGGGCAAGGCCCTGCCCGGCGTCGAGGCGCTGCGGCGCTGACCGCGCCCGAACGCCAACCTGGCGCGTTCGCACGCGTCGGTAGCTGCAAGGACCGCGTTCGTTTTCGACACTCGTCCGGCGCCGGTCGGCGGCCGTTCGCTCCACCAACAAAAAAATCCCAACGAGCTATTGAACATAGTTCATTTTGTGTAATATTGAACGCCGGTCAATTAGAGCGGCACGTGGCATTGGAAAGGAAATAAGATGTCCAATACCAACTTGCGCAAGGCGCCCGATCGTTCACTGCGCACCTATCTCGGGAAGAAGACGCTTAAGAGCGGATCGAATCTGGTTCGGAAGAAGATCGGGACCAGTCTTCTGGCGCTCGTCGATAATGGTCGGATTGTTGACTGGCGCGTTGTCGGCAAGCAGGGCGAAGTTCTGTTCTCGCTTGCCAAGCGCGGAGTTAACGATGGCGTGCTGACGCGGCGGGGCGGAATCTGCCGCATTTGCGGCGACTGGGGGTGCTATGATTTGCCAGGTTGTTGCTGCGACATGCCCCCATGCCAATTGCCCCTGCCTGACTAGCGGAACCCTCTTGGGCTAGAGTGTCCCGGTAACTCAAATTCCAATGGGGCGACTGTCATTTGCAGCCTGAACTGCTGAGATGCCATTCGCCCCAGCCATACGCCTTTTGGCCGCTTGCACCCCTCCGCTTTGTCGCCCAAAATGACCCGCGAAACCCCGCCCCGGGGGCCCCGCATGCAGCCTGAGCTTTACCTGATCACCCCGCCCGACGCCGGCGCCCGTTTCGCCGCGACGCTCGCCCTGGCCCTTGCCGCGGCCCCCGTCGCCGCGGTCCTGATCCAGCGCGGCCCGCGCGAGCTGGCGCCCTACCGCGAGGCGGCGCGGGCCCTCATCCCGGTCGCCCAAGCGGCGGGCGCCGCCGCGCTCGTCGACGGCGATCCAGGCCTCGCCGAGGAACTCGCCGCCGACGGCGTGCAGGTCGCGGGCGGCCTTGGCGAGCTCAAATCCGCCATCGCCCTGCTCAAGCCCGGCCGCATCGTCGGGGCGGGCGCCGTCCATACCCGCCACGACGCCATGTTGGCGGGGGAATCGGGTGCCGATTATCTCTTCTTCGGTTCGCTCGGCCCGACCCCCTCCGGCCCCGACCTCGCGGCGATGGCGCGCTGGTGGGTCGAGACGTTTGCGGTGCCCGCCGTCTGGTTCCCGGGCGATGACGGCCCCGGCCCGGGCGCGCCGAACGCCGAATTCCTGGCGCTCCGGAACTCCGTCTGGAACGCGCCAAGGGGCCCCGGCGGCGCGCTCGGCGCTTTCGCCCGCAAGACCCAAACCCAGGGCGCCGCATGAGCCCCCGCATCGATCTTCTGCTTCTGTCGCTGCTGCTGGGGCTCGCCGCCGGCCCGGCGCTGGCCCAGCTCGACCCCGCCGCCACGGCCGGGGCGCCCCCGGCGCCCGCCGGGGAAGACCAGGACGCGCTCGACATGGCGCGCGATTTCTTCGGCCCCCGTCAACCGGTCGACGAGGCCTTTGGCGCCTATCAGCGCGGCTTGTACCTGACCGCCCTGGCGCTGGCCCTGCCGCGCGCCGAGGCCGACGACGGCGCCGCCCAGACCCTGATCGGCGAGCTCTACGCCAACGGGCTGGGGGTTCCCGAGAACCCGGCCCGCGCTTCTTCTTGGTATGCGCTCGCCGACAAGAACGGCGACATCAGCGGCACTTTCCGCCTCGCCATGCTCTACGAGGAAGGCATCGGGGTGCCGCAGAACCGCGAGCGCGCCGCCGAGCTCATCGGCAAGGCCGCCGCGAGCGGCCACCTCGAAGCCATGTACAATCTGGCGCTCCTGCATATCGAGGGCCGTTACGCGACCCCCGATCTCGAGCGCGCCGCCGGGCTCCTCAAGGCGACCGCCGAAGCGGGCCTTCCCGAAGCCCAGTACGACTACGGCACCATGCTGATGGAGGGGGCGGGCATCGCCCCCGACCCCGCGCTCGGCGCCCTCTACATTGGCCGCGCCGCAAGCGCCGGCGATCTCGCCGCCCAGGTCGAGTATGCGACGCTCTTGTATCTTGGACGCGGCGCGCCGAAGAACGTCTCCCTCGCCGTGGTCTGGTACCGCGCCGCCGCCGAGGCCGGCAATCCCGTCGCCCAGGTCCGCCTCGCCAAGCTTCTCGTCGCCGGCGAGGGTGTCCCCCGCGACCTGGTCGAGGCCGGCATGTGGCGGGCGCTCGCCCGCCGCGCCGGGCTCGTCGACCCCGACCTCAATTCCCTGCTCGGCATGCTGACCGCCGAAGAGGAAGCCCTCGCCGAGGAGCGTGCCCGCTTCTGGCCCGCCCGCCCGCCGCTCAACACCACCTCGAGTTGACCCCCGCGCCCGCGCCCCCTTGCGCCGGCCGCCCTTCTCGGGCAAAACCCCTCGCGCCGCCGCGGCGTCCGCCACGAGCCAATCCCCGAACGAGACAATGAAGATCAACGGCAACGAAATCCGTCCCGGCTACATCATCGAGCACAACGGCCAACTCTGGGTCGCGGTGAAGACCGAGCACGTCAAGCCCGGCAAGGGCGGCGCCTTTGCCCAGGTGGAACTCAAGGGCATCGAGACCGGCACCAAACTCAACGAACGTTTCCGCTCGGCCGAGACCGTCGAGCGGGTGCATCTGGACCAGAAGGATTTCCAGTTCCTCTATCGGCAGGGCGATGCGCTGGTGTTCATGGACACCGAGACCTACGACCAGATCGAATTGCAGGCCGATTTCGTCGGCGAGCGGGCCGCCTTCCTGCAGGACGGCATGATGGTGACCGTCGAAATGTATGAGGGCCGTCCCCTCGGCGTCACGCTCCCCCAGCAGGTCACCCTCGAAGTCACCGAGACCGAGCCGGTGGTGCGCGGCCAGACCGCCGCCAATTCCTTCAAGCCGGCGCTGCTCGAGAACGGCGTTCGCGTCATGGTGCCGCCGTTCGTCTCGGAGCGCGAGCGGATCATCGTCGACACCACCGAGATCGCCTATGTCCGCCGCGCCGAGTGAGCGCCGCGGCCGAATCTAGCGGCTGATCGCGTGGCCGCTTCGGCGCTGCTCACCATCATGGTCAACGCCGCCCGCAAGGCCGGCCGTTCGCTCACCCATGATTTCGGCGAGATCGAAAATCTGCAGGTCTCGAAAAAGGGCCCCGCCGATTTCGTCTCCACCGCCGACCGCCGCGCCGAGGAGATCGTCTTCGGCGAGTTGCGCAAGGCCCGCCCGACTTATGGATTTCTGCTTGAGGAATCCGGCGAGGTGAAGGGCACCGACGGCCAGCACCGCTGGATCGTCGATCCGCTCGACGGCACCACCAATTTCCTCCACGCCATCCCGCTTTTCGCCGTCGCCATTGCGCTGCAACGCGGCCCCGACATCGCCGCGGGCGTCATCTACAATCCCGTCACCGAGGAACTTTTCACCGCCGAGCGCGGCTCCGGAGGCTTCCTCAACGGCAGGCGCCTGCGGGTCGCCGCCCGCACCCGCCTCGAGGATTGCGTCGGGGTGACCGGGATCAAGCGCACCGTTGCGGAGCGCGACGCCCGCGATGTCCGCGCCGTCGCCCGCCTCAACACCATCCTCGCCGGCATCCGCCGCACCGGCTCGGCCTCGATCGACCTCGCCTGGCTCGCCGCCGGGCGCTTCGACGTAATGTGGGAAACCGGACTCTCGCCCTGGGACATCGCCCCCGGTCTCGTCATCGTCCGCGAGGCGGGCGGCATCGTCACCGACATGGAAGGGGGCCTCAACATGCTCGCCAACGGCTCCCTCGTCGCCGGCAATGAGTTCGTGCAGCGGGCGCTCCTCAGGGAACTCGCCCTCGTGCCATGATGGTGGCGGCTCCGCCATTGTCAGGCCTTGCTACTCTGCTAGTCTTGCGCGCGTGACCGGGCCGGGGGGAGTTGCCGAGCAGGACATGTCCCAGCAATACGATCCATATCGCCTCGCCAGCCCAACCGTTTACCTCATCAAGATGATTATTTTTCTCATCCTGGTGGGGCTCGTGGCGATCGTCCTGTCGCAGCAGTTGCGGACCTTCTTCGAGGCCAACTACTTCATCAATTCGATGATCATCTTCGTCCTGGTCGTCGGCATCGTCCTGAGTTTCCGGCAGGTCATCAGCCTCTTCCCGGAAGTCGCCTGGGTGAATTCGCTGCAGGACGGCAATCCGGGTTCGACCCGCATGCCCTCGCTGCTGATGCCCGTCGCGGTGATGATGCGCGACCGGATGGGCGAGACCGTCATCACCCCGTCCTCGATGCGCTCGATCCTCGACTCGGTCGGCATCCGGCTCGATGAGGGCAAGGACACCTCCCGCTACATGACCGGGCTCTTGGTCTTTCTCGGCCTGCTCGGCACGTTTTACGGGCTCCTGCAGACCGTCAGCTCGGTCGGCGCCGTCATTCAGGGGCTCGACGTCACCTCGGAAGACGTCGGCAGCGTCTTCGGCACCTTGAAAGACGGCCTCGCCGCCCCGCTCGGCGGCATGGGCACCGCCTTTTCGGCCTCGCTGTTCGGACTCTCCGGCTCGCTGGTTCTCGGCTTTCTCGACCTGCAGGCCGGCCAGTCGCAAAACGCCTTCTACACCGACCTTGAGGACTGGATGTCCTCGATGACCGAACTCGACCATCCGATGGCGCAAATTCAGGCCAACCAGCTCGGCATTTCCTCGGGCGAAATGCAGGCCCTGTTCGACCGGCTGGGGGCGTCGGTGCAATCTTCCTCTTCCTCGCAAAACGCAATCCGTGCCATGGCCGAACTCGCCAAGGGCATCGACGGGCTGGTCAAGCATATCCGTTCCCAGCAGGAGGATTTGCGCACCCACATCGCCGAGCAGGCCGAGAACAACGCCAAAATGCGCGATCTCGTCGATGCGCTTTTGCGCTCCGTCGACGAGAACGGCCGCGAGCAGCGGCGCGAGCATGAATAGCGCCGGGGCCGCCGTCCTTCGCCTCCCGGGCGGCCGGACGCGGGGCTGACCGCGCATGGCGATGGTGCGCGGCAGGGGCCGGGACAGATCGACCAATTGGTGGCCCGGCTATGTCGACGTTTTGGCGTCGCTGCTCCTCGCGATCTTTTTTCTGCTCTCGGTTTACATGATTGCGCAGTTCTACCTCTCGCAGGAACTCCTCGGCCGCGACACCGTGCTTTCCCGCCTCAACTCCCAGATCGCCGAGCTGACCGAAATGCTCCAGCTCGAGCGCGTCAGTTCCGACGACCTCGAATCGACGATTGCGACGCTCAGCGCGACGCTCGCCGGCACCGAGGCCGAGCGCGACGTTCTTTCGTCGCAGATTTCCGGCTTCGGCGCCGGCACCGCCGGCAAGGACGCAACGATCGCGGCGCTCGCGGCCGACCTTGAGGGCCAGATCGAACTGACCGACGAGCAGGAGGCCCAGGTCGCGCTCCTCAATCAGCAGCTTTCGGCGTTGCGGACCCAGATCGGCGCGCTCGAGGCGGCGCTGGGGGCCTCGGAGAGCCGCGACACCGACTCGCGGTCCCAGATCGCCGATCTCGGCCGCCGCCTCAACCTGGCGCTCGCCCAGAGGGTGCAGGATCTCTCCCGCTACCGCTCCGACTTTTTCGGACGGCTGCGCGAAATCCTCGGCGACCGGCCGGACATCCGCATCGTCGGGGACCGCTTCGTTTTCCAGTCGGAATTGTTGTTCGCCTCCGGGGAGGCCAACATTTCGGCGGCGGGCGGGCCGGCGCTTACCTCGGTCGCCGACGCCATCCTCGAGCTCGAGCAGCTGATCCCGCCCGACATTCACTGGGTCTTGCGGATCGACGGCCACACCGACCGCCGGCCGATCTCGACCGCGCGCTTTCCGTCCAACTGGGAGCTCAGCGCGGCCCGCGCCATCTCGGTCGCCAAATTCATGGTCGACCGCGGCGTCTCCCCCAACCGTCTCGTCGCCGCCGGCTTCGGCGAGTTCCAGCCGATCGACCCCGCCGACAACGATGACGCCTACCGCCGCAACCGGCGGATAGAGTTCAAGCTGACTGAGTGAGGACCGGCGGCGCAGCCGCGAAATCGATCCAATGGATCGATTTCAGGTCCGAACGCCTCGAGGCTGTGCCGAGGGGCAGGACGGGCCGCTCCAGCCTCCCCCAGAAAGGGGGAGGTCGGCGCGGAGCGCCGGGTGGGGTTGATTGCCGCCAGCCGGGGACCCCCTGCCTTCGGCAGCGCCCCGGCGTTCGCCGCCTGCCGACGATTCACTGGATTGTCGGCTCGCGGCTTCGTCGCGACCGGCGCCTCACTCCACCGCCGCGGTTGGCTGAAAATCGATGAATTGCAGCCTGGCGAGCTCGGCATAGCGCCCGCCGCGGCGCGACAGCTCTACATGGGTGCCCTCGTCGATGATTCTTCCGTCTTCGAGCACCAGGATCCGGTCGGCGTTGCGGATGGTGGCAAGCCGGTGCGCGATGACCAGGGTCGTTCGCCCCTGCATCAGCCGCTCCAGCGCCTTTTGCACCAGCCGTTCGCTTTCCGCGTCGAGCGCCGAGGTCGCCTCGTCGAGCAGGAGGATCGGCGCGTCCTTGAGCAGCGCCCTGGCGATCGCCACCCGCTGCTTCTGGCCGCCCGAGAGCATCACCCCGCGTTCGCCGACGACCGATTCATAGCCGAATTCAAGCTTCCGGACGAAATCGTCGACCAGCGCCGCCTTCGCTGCCGCGATCACCTCCTCGCGGGAGGCCGTCGGCTTGCCCCAGCGTATATTGAATTCGATCGAGCCGGCGAACATCATCGAATCCTGCTCAACATAGGCGACGCGCCGCCTCAGCTCGACCGGGTCGGCGTGCCTGGCATCGACGCCGTCGACCCGGATTACTCCCCCAGTCGGATCGTAAAAGCGCTGGATCAGCGCGAACACCGTGGACTTGCCGGCGCCTGACGCCCCGACGAGCGCCACCGACTCTCCGGGGGCGACCGAAAAACTCACATCGTGGAGCACCGTCGCGCTGTCGCGCGTCATATAGGCGAAATCGACATTCTCGAAGGCCACCGAGCCGATGGCCGGGGACGGCATCGGCACCGGATTGGCCGGCAATTCCAGCGTCGCCTCGGTTTCCAGCAGCTCGATGATCCGCTCGGTCGACCCGGCGATCGATTGCAGGGTCCCCCAGATTTCCGACAGCGAAGTCAAGGCCCCCGCCGCCATGAGCGAATAGAGCATGAACTGCACCAGTTCGCCGGTGGTGATCGCCCCGTTGATCACCGACACCGCCCCGACCCAGAGCAGCAAGACGATCCCCGACATCGACACGAACATCATCACCGAGACCATCACCGAGCGCAGCGCCAGCCGGTCGATTTCTGCCTGGTAGCTGAGCTCGGACTGCTCGACGAATTCCTCGTTCTGGTCGTCCTCGCGGGTGAAACTTTTCACCGTCTTGATGCCGCCGAGAATTTCCGTCGCCATCGCGGTCAGGTCGGCGACCCGGTCGCGGGTGCGCCGCGAGATCACCCTGACCTTCCGCCCGAACCACATCATCGGCACGACGATCGCCGGTATCACCACGAGGATCACCGAGGCGAGCGCCGGGTTGGTGACGAACATCAGCGTGAACGCCCCGACCAGCATCACCGTCGAGCGCAGCGCCAGCGAGGCCGTCGAGCCAACCGCCGAGCGGATCGCGCCGACATCCCCGCTGAGCCGCGAGGTCAATTCGCCCACCCGGTTGGTGTCGTAAAAGCTCGCATCGAGGGTGAGCAAATGCTCGAACACCGCGGTCCGCAGATCGGTGACCACCCGTTCGCCCAGCGCCGAAATGAAATAGAACCGCGCCGCCGAGGCCAGAGCCGTTACCGCGACGATGACGACCAGCACCCAGGCGTATTGCGACAAGACCGCGATATTTTCGGCGACGAACCCCTCGTCGATCGCCCGGCCCGCCACCGTCGGCACCGCCAGCGAGGAAAACGAGGCGACAATCAAAAACAGGAACATCAGCCCGAGCCGCCACGGATAGCGGACGACAAAAGGCACCAGCCGCCGCAGCGGCTTGAGCGAGCGCGAGCTGCGCTCCTCGGAATTGGCCCACCAGTGCCGCGAACGTTTGTGCGGATACCGGCTGGCGGCGTCGTTGGGTTTGGCGGGGATGTCGGCCATCAGGGCTTCTAGATAGTCGTTCCGCCCTGCCCCGGCAATCCGCCCGCCCTTGCGCCGGGCCAAGGGCTGGTCTAGAACCCGCGCCGATATCCGACCGACCGGAACGGGCGCCGCGGCGCCCGCGGGTTTTTGAGGGCGCCATGAAGAAGAACATCCATCCCGACTACCACAAGATCAAGGTCGCGATGACCGACGGCACCGAATACGAGACCCGGTCCACCTGGGGCAAGGAAGGCGACACGCTGCACCTTGACATCGACCCGAAGACCCATCCGGCCTGGACCGGCGGGGCCGGCCATCTTGTCGATCGCGGCGGCCGCGTCTCCCGCTTCAAGGAAAAGTTCAAGGGCATATTGGGCCAGTAGGTCGCGCCTCACCTCACCTCCCCCAGAAAGGGGGAGGACGGCGCGAAGCGCCGGGTGGGGGTTGATGGGTAGCCTCAACGAATTCCGGGCCAAGAACTAGAGGCCAACCCCCTCTCCACCCTCCCCCTTGCTGGGGGAGGAAGTAGAAGCGGCCCCCTACTTCGCCTTCTTCGCCCCGAACTCCACTTGCAGCTTCGCCAGCTGGTCGGCAACCGCGTTGGGGGCGCGGGCATCCTCGTCCGGAGTGCCGCGATCCATCGCCTCGAGCTTGACGATGCGCGAATAGACCCCGTCGCCGCGCCGGATCAATCCCTTCATCGGCTCGGGCAATTGCTCGAATTCGTCGCCGCGCTGGGACGGCGGGGCCGGCCGGAAATTGACCTTGTGGCGTTCGGAGCGCGCCTGTTCGGCGGAAATCTCGCCTTCGCGAACCGCCCGCTGCAGCAAGAGCCAGCTCGCGAGCTGCATCAGCCGCGTCGTCAGCCGCATCGATTCGGTTGCATAGACGAGCGAGACGTCGCGCGGCAGCGCCCGGCTCTGGGCGCGGCCCGCCCCGTCGAGATAGGCCGCGACCTCCTCGACCAGCGCCATGCCTTCCCGGTACAGCACGTCGAACGCGGCCGAGGCCACAATTCGCGGCCCCAGCTGCACAGCGTCCGAGGATTTGTCCTTTTCGCTCAACCGCATCCCGCCAGCGCACAACCGAGGCGCGATGATACCGCGCCCGCGCCATCGCGTCACCGGTATAGGCGCCGCGTGTTGCGCTAGGCTTAACGCCAGCCCGTCCGGCGCGAGGACAAACAACTCCACCCCGTCCGGCGCGAGGACAAACAACTCCACCCCGTCCGGCGCGAGGACAAACAACTCCACCCCTGCCGGCGGGAGGCTAGGAAACCTCGAAGAGCGGTTGCCGGCGCGCAAAAGAAAAGAGCCGTGAAACCACGGCTCTCAGAGTTAACAGGGAGGCGTCAAACAGAGGGAGGAAACCGCTCTGAGAGATCCAGATCGCTCTGGATAATTGGAGGTTAATTGCAAGGTGTTAATTTTTGGTTAACGGGAGAGGTTTGCTTAACCGTGAGGGTGCCCATTACTCGTCATCCTCGGGCTTGACCCGAGGACCCATGAGGAGGTCCAGCACCCACCAACCTAACGAAAGCGGTCACTTGGGACGCGGTCAGATGGGTTCACGCGTCAAGCGCGAGAATGACGAATCCGGGGAATCAACTCTTGAAAATCCCCTCCGCCGCATCGCGGCTGGCGGATTTGTGTCGGATCGCCGCTTTCAGCCGCGCGATCTCTACTTCGAGCTGCCCGATGCGCTCGTTGAGCTCATCGACCGAGAGCGTGTCGAGCTTCATGCCGATCTCG
>JBBECE010000022.1:22704-23852 GCA_040881985.1 Cucumibacter sp. | reverse complement strand
TGGTGGAGGGGGCTGGATTCGAACCAGCGTACGCATCAGCGGCCAGATTTACAGTCTGGTGGATTTAACCACTCTCCCACCCCTCCGCCCATCGGGCGTCGACCGGCCGTGGCGGTTCTCCCCAAGTGCGCAGGCGCTGTCAACCGCTAATGTGGCCTTTGGCGGGCGGTTCTCGGCGCGCCGGCGGCCTGCTTGCCGCCAATACGCTTTGCCGATACCCAAAGCCGATGAGTAACCGTCCCCTCAGGCCCGCCAACCGCCGCCCCGGCGCCACCCCCGATGGCCCGCTCTACATCTACGGCTTGCATCCCGTGCGCGCCGCGCTCGACAATCCGGCCCGCCGCAAACGGGGACTATTGTCGACCCCCAACGCGCTGCGCCGGCTCGCCGAGTCCGGTCCCCTCCCCTCGATCGAGGTCAAGGAGACGAGCCCGCGCGAGCTCGACCGGCTGCTCGGGGCCGACGCCGTGCATCAGGGCGTGGCGCTCAAAGTCGATCCGCTGCCCCGCAAGCCGATCGGCGAATTGGCCGGGGCATCGCTCGTCGTTGTCCTCGACCAGATCACAGACCCGCATAATGTCGGGGCAATCCTGAGGACCGCCTGCGCCTTCGGCGCCAATGCCCTCCTGACAACCGCGCGCCACGCCCCGCGCGAGACTTCGGTGCTCGCCAAATCCGCCTCCGGCGCACTCGACATGATGGATTTCATCGAAGTCAGGAATCTCGCCGAGGCGATCGACGAGCTGAAAGGGCTTGGCTTCACCTGCCTTGGGTTCGATTCCGAGGCCGGGGAACCGCTGCGGCCGGGTATCGCCGCTCCCAAGGTCGCGCTTCTCCTCGGCGCCGAAGGCAAGGGGCTTCGGCAAAAGACCCGCTCAATGTGCGACCGGTTGCTGCGGCTCGAGACCCCCGGTCCGATCAAGTCGCTCAACGTTTCCAACGCCGCCGCGATCGCGCTCTTCGCCGTGACCGCCGGGACGGACAACTAGCCCGTCCCAAGCCAGATTGGCGGGTATTCCCGGGTACGCCGAAGGCGATTAGTCGAGCTCGCCGCCGCCCTCTTCGCCGTCGCCCTCTTCGCCGTCGCCCTCTTCGCCGTCGTCGCCGTCTTCGCCGTCGTCGCCGTCTTCGCCGTCGTCGCCGTCTTC
>JBBECE010000022.1:0-22604 GCA_040881985.1 Cucumibacter sp. | reverse complement strand
CGTCGCCGTCTTCACCGTTGTCGCCGTCTTCACCGTCGTCGCCGTCTTCGCCGTCGCCTTCTTCCCCGTTCGGGAAATCGACGCCGCCGCAGAAAACCTCGCCTTCGAGCACGGTTCCGTCCGCAAGGACGACCCGCGCCGAAAAGGTGCCGTCGTCATGCTCGCCGCAGATCAGTTCAACCACGTCGCGCGAGAGGATTTCGTTAAGCGATACCGCCTGTGCGGCCTCAGCCGCCATCAGCGCGAGCACCGAAACGCTCGCATAAAGGGTCCATTTCATCTTCGTCTCCGCCGCTTGACCTGGATTGCGCAGACTGGGCATCCGGCCTCAAGGACCGATGAGCGTTTTGTTTCCAGTTTTCTGCAAATCGGCGTCAACGACCCGCGCCATCCCTTGCATTGCCGCCCCCATTTGGGGAAAAGGGGTTGCGGGAGGGGCGTGTGAAGGTCCTTGAAATCGGCGACTTGAAGCGATTGGCGCGGCGGCGGGTGCCGCGGATGTTCTTCGACTATGCCGACAGCGGCTCCTTCACCGAAGCAACCTACTTTGCCAACGAGGTCGAGTTCAGGAAGCTCAAGCTGCGCCAGCGGGTCGCGGTCAATATCGAGGACCGGTCCCTCACCTCGACCATGATCGGTCAGAAAGTCGCGATGCCGGTGGCGCTCGCCCCGACGGGCCTCGCCGGCATGCAATACCCGAACGGCGAGATGATCGCCGCAAAAGTCTGCGAAGAGGTCGGCATCCCCTTCACGCTGTCGACCATGAGCATCTGCTCGATCGAGGATGTCCGGTCGGCGACCAAAGCGCCGTTCTGGTTCCAGCTTTACGTAATGCGCGATCGCGGCTTCGCCGGATCGCTGATCGACCGCGCCAGAGCAGCCGGCTGTGGGGCGCTGGTCCTGACCCTCGACTTGCAAATCCTCGGGCAGCGCCACAAGGATCTGCGCAACGGCCTCGCGGCGCCGCCGAAACTTTTCAATCTGTCGACCTTGATGCAGCTTGCCGCCCGACCCCGCTGGTGCGCGCAGATGCTCGGCACGCGCCGCCATACCTTCCGCAATATCGTCGGCCACGCCAGGGGCGTTGACGATCTCGGCTCGCTCGCCGCCTGGACCAATCATCAGTTCGACCCGTCGCTCACCTGGAAAGACATCGACTGGATCAAGCAGCGTTGGGGCGGCAAGCTGATCCTCAAAGGCATCCAGGACCCCGAGGACGCCGAGCGGGCGGTCGAGGCGGGCGCCGACGCGCTGATCGTCTCCAATCATGGAGGCCGCCAGCTCGACGGGGCGCTCTCCTCGATCGCCTCGCTCGCCCCCGTCGTCGATCGGGTCGGCGACCGGATCGAGGTGCACATGGACGGCGGCATCCGGTCCGGCCAGGACGTGTTGAAGGCGCTCTGCGTCGGAGCGAAGGGCGTCTATATCGGCCGCGCCTACCTCTACGGCCTGGGGGCGATGGGGAAGAAGGGCGTGCGGCTGGCGCTCGACATCATCCGCAACGAGCTCGACATTACCATGGCGCTTTGCGGCGAGAGCTCTGTCGGTGCGCTCGGGCGCCACAACCTCGTCGAGAAAACCCTCGACGATCTGCGCTAGTCAGGCGCCGCCGCCCCAGGGCCCGTGATGGGCCCCGAGTTCGTCAACGCGCTCGAACGAATGGGCGCCGAAGAAATCGCGTTGCGCCTGCACCAGATTTGCGGTTCCGCGCCCCTGCCGGTAGCTGTCGAAATAGGCGAGCGCCGACGCCAGCGCCGGCACCGGCAGACCGGCCTCCGACGCCATCGCGACGATCTTCCTCAAGGCCGGATGAGCCCGTTTCATCATCGTGACGAAGTCTGGCGCGACCAGCAGATTGGCAAGTCCGGAATCATTGTCGAAAGCCTTGGTAATGTCGCCGAGGAATTGCGAGCGGATGATGCAGCCAGCCCGCCAGATCTTGGCGATCACCCCCAACGGCAGGTTCCAGCCATACTCCTCCGAGGCCGCCCGCATCACCGCGAAGCCTTGGGCATAGGCGGCGATCTTGCCGGCGAAAAGCGCCAGCTCCAGCCGGTCGAAGAGCGTCTTGCCCGGCTTGAACGAGCCCCTGCCCGCCCCGTAAAGCGCCTCGCCCTCGAGCCGCAACGCCTTCATCGCCGAGAGCGAGCGCGCCGCCACCGCCGCCTCGATGCCGGTCGCCGGCACCCCTAACATTTGCGCCTCGATCGCCGACCAGCGTCCCGTGCCCTTCTGCCCGGCGCGATCGAGAATGACATCGACGACCGGCTTGCCGGTCTTCGGGTCGTCCGCCCGCAGCACCTTGGCGGTGATCTCGATCAGGAACGAATTGAGCCGGCCCTTGTCCCAGGCGGCGAAGACTTTTGCCATGTCCTTGGCGCCCATGCCGGCGCCGTCGCGCAGCACACCGTAGATTTCGGCGATCATCTGCATGTCGGCGTATTCGATGCCGTTATGGATGGTCTTGACGAAATGGCCAGCCCCGTCGGTACCCAGATACGCCGAGCAGGATTCCCCCTCATACTTGGCGGAAATCGCCGTCAGCATTTTCTCGACCCGCGCGTAGGATTCTGGCGTGCCGCCGACCATGATCGAAGGCCCGTGCCGCGCGCCCTCCTCGCCACCCGAGACCCCCATGCCGATAAACGTGAGCCCAGAGCCCTTGAGCGCCGCGAAGCGTCGCTGAGTGTCGCGGAAATTGGCGTTGCCCGCGTCGATGACGATATCGTTGCCGCTGAGAAGCTCTTTCAGCACGTCGATCTGCTCATCGACCGGATCGCCCGCCTGCACCATGATGATGATCGGCCGGGGCGGCCGGATCGACTCGACCAGTTCGTCGAGCGTGTGGCAGGGGAAGATGTTGCCCTTGAGTTTGCCCGCCTCGGCGTGGAAGGCGTCGGTTTTCGAGATGGTGCGGTTGAAGACCGCGATCGGAAAGCTTTTTTCGGCGATATTGAGCGACAGGTTCGCGCCCATTACCCCAAGCCCGATCAGTCCGACTTCCGCTTGCGCCATCCGCCGCCCCAAAACCCAGGCCTGATTGCCGGGAGGAAGACATCCCGCCCACGATGCGCGCGCAACCTAGCCAATTGCCCTGATGGGCGGCAAGGGCGAAAGGAGCCCGCCGTTGGTGCCGGTTGAGAGACTCGAACTCCCGACCTGCGGTTTACAAAACCGCTGCTCTACCAACTGAGCTAAACCGGCCTGCGGGCTAGCTAGCATCCGCTCCTTAAGATCGCAACAATGGCTCCGCCTTGACCGCCCGGGGCCACCCCTGCGCTGGCGCCGGGCCCCTCCCCCATGCTAGGCACACCCCGGCGCATTTCTGCGGCGGACGGAGGCGGATTTGTCCCGCGTTTCAGTTGACAAGGTGAGCTTCGTCGCCTCGGACACCCCCGAGGCGGAAGTCGCGCGGCTCGACCTCACAAAGCGCTATGGCGAGGTCGGATTAGAGAAGGCCGAAGTAATCGTCGCGCTCGGCGGCGACGGGCTGATGCTGCAGACACTGCACCTTGTGATGGACCGCGATATCCCGGTCTACGGGATGAATTTCGGCTCGATCGGCTTTCTGATGAACGATTTCGCCGCCGACGGTCTCACCGAACGCCTCTCCGCCGCCGAGAAGACCGTCATTCACCCGCTCATCATGAGCGTCGCCGACGACGCGGGCACCCGCCAAGAGGCGCTGGCGCTCAACGAGGTGTCGCTGCTGCGCTCGACCTATCAGGCGGCGAAAATCCGCATTCTGATCGACGGCAAGGTGCGCATGGAAGAACTGGTATGCGACGGCATTCTGCTCGCGACCCCCGCCGGCTCGACCGCCTATAACCTCTCGGCGCACGGCCCGATCCTGCCGATCGGGGCGAATCTCCTGGCGCTGACGCCGATCTCAGCCTTCCGGCCGCGTCGCTGGCGCGGCGCCGTTGTCGCCAATACCGCCTTGATTGCGCTCGACGTTCTCGAACATGCCAAGCGCCCGGTGAACGCCGTCGCCGACAATGTCGAGTTCACCAATGTCGTCGAGGTCACGGTCCGCGAGGACCGGCGGCATGCGGTCGCGCTCTTGTTCGATCCCGGCCATAGCCTCGACGAGCGGGTGCTCGCCGAACAATTCCGCTTCTGATCTCACGGCGCCGGCAGCGCCGGGGCGTGGTCGCGAAGCGTCACCGGAATCATCGCGTGACCCTGAGGAGCCTGCTCGATGAAGTTAGCCATCATCCCGCGCGCGGCGTGCCGGGCGAGCGCGACGTTCTGCTCGTTCAGATATGCAAAGGCTCCCCGAAGCTCGGCCGGAATGTCGCCCTCGTGATCGGAAATCATCTCTTCAATCAATCCGGCAACGATCGCGTGGCGCGCCGCGATGTCCGCTGACAGGTCGGTCTCGCGCGCCTCGGCGACCAGCCCGGCCAGGACGTTGCGCAGTCCCTCGGCGAAACCGCAGCGCGCGAACACCGCGAACAGCGCCGCCCGCCGCCCGTCGCCGAGGATCGACAGTACCTTGCCCGCCGGCATTTCGGAGAGGAGCGCGACGGTCGCGGCGAAAAACACCACCCGGCCGGTTACCAGCGAATGCAGTACCAGCCGCGTGCTCACCCGCCCGGCGTCGACGAGAGCCTCGACAAGCTGCTGGCCGCCCTCGGCCAGTTCCTCTTCGGCGAGCCGCGTCGTCGCCTGGTCCATGGCGTCGCGCATCAGCCGGTCGAGGCGTTTGCTTTCGATACTGCCGCGCACGATTCGGACCTGGGCCAGCGCCGCGACGGTCTTCTCGACGAGAAGATAGCGCGCCACCGGCGGCAGGTCGGCGCGATCGAGCAGCAGCGCCCGCATTTCGATGTCCTCGCACCACCGGTCGGCGAGCGTGACCAGATCGTCCGCCGAGACCGCAATGTCGGGGCGCAGGACGATCGCCCGGTCGATTGCCCGGTCGGCGGACTCGATCAGCGCCCTCGCCAGCGCCTCCGAGACGTTATCGCGGTCGATTGCGGTAAGCCGCAATTCGGTGCCGGCGGTGCGCACCAGCGTCAGGAGATCCGCTTCCAGCAACACCGGGGAATATTGCACCACCGCGCGGGCGATGATCGCGGCGTCCTGCGCCAGCGCGAACATGATCGGGCGCGGCGCGTCCTTTGAATGCAGGAGCTCGTAGGCGAGCGCCGCCCTCACCCGGACCGAGGGATCGTCAAGGAAACTCAACAGCGAAGCGTAAAGCGCTGCATGTTCGGCCTCGTCTGCCTCCTGGGTGAGAAAGGCCTGCGCGGCGATACGCGCGGCCTGGCCCCGCCGTTCGCTGTGCGGCGAATTCTGCAGTTCCGCGTATTCCCGGTATGCGACCATGAAATCCAGCGTTTATGGAATCGCCACTCCTCAACGCAATCGAGCCTAATTCCGAACCTTTAACGAAGCGTTCACCATAAAAAGGGGCGGTCGCCTCAGCCCGCCCAACGGGTAACGACATCGGCCAGCGCCGGCCGCTCGCGGTCGGGCGGGGTGACGGTCGGGGTGCCGATATGGACGAAGCCGGCGAACCGCTCGCCATCCCTTACCCCGAGCAGGCGCGAGGCTTCCGCGTCATAGGCGAACCAGCGCGTCACCCATTGGGCGGCGAAGCCGAGCGCGTGCGCGCCATGCACCAGGTTAAAGCAAACATTGGCGGCCGACAGCAGCTGCTCGAATTCCGGGATTTTTTCGTGCGGGGCGGCTTTCGAGACGACCCCGACGGTGAGCGGCGCCGGCAGGAAGCGATTCCGCTCTTCTTCGATGCGTTCAGGGGAGAGACCTGGCTCGCGCACGAGTGCGAGGGCTTGGAGCTTATCGCCCGCCCGCACCCGCGCCGCGCCTTCGAACACGATCAGCCGCCAGGGCGCGAGCTTGCCATGGTCGGGCACCCGCGTGGCGATCGTCAGCAGCACCTCGAGCTCGGCGGGATTGGGTCCCGGCGGGCCAAGAAACAACATCGTCACCGATCGCCGCGTCAGAAGATGGTTCACAACGGCCTGCGTGGCGGGCATAAGTTCACTCCTCCGTCTTGCGTCTTATGACACAGGTTTTCCGCATTCCGAGCCCATGTAGCCGGGAAATAGTGACAGGTTGCCGCGGCATGCGTCTGGGTTTGGCCCTATTTTTGGCGACTTTGGTCGGCCTGCCGGCAACAGCTTTTGCCCAGACCGCGCCCGTTCCGCCGCCGCGCCCCGAGCGCTATTCGGCGGCGACCGACGAAGCCGGCCGGCCCCTCAGCCTCAATGAGATCGAGAACGCCTTCGAGGCGTTCGAGCAGGTCACCAACCAGCCGGTCGTCAATCTAGCGCTTGGCGAGCCGCAGCCGGTGACGCTTTCGGCGCGGGTCTCGGAAACCGGCCCGATCATTCCTTCCGGGCTCACCTGGCGAATCTACAAAACGACCCCCGACGAAAACGGTCAGCTGCCGCTCCTGGCCAAGTCGAGCGACGCCGCGGCCGCCTTCTCGTTGCAGCCCGGCCAATATGTCGCCCATGTCGCCTATGGCCGCGCCCAGGCCTCCGACACCTTCACCGTCGAGGTCGGGCCGAACCAGCGCTCGCTGATCCTCGACGCGGGCGGGCTTCGGCTCTCGGCCGCCGTCACCGGGGACGTGCCGATCCCGGCGAGCCAACTCAGATTTACCATCCATGCCAATTCCGACCTTACCGGCGGCCAGGTGCTGATCGCCGACAACGTCGCGCCCGGCGAGATCCTCCAGCTCAATGCCGGGGTTTATAAGGTCGTCTCGACCTTTGGCGAGGTGAACGCGGAGGTGCGGGCCGACATTCGGGTCGAGCCGGGCCAGTTGACCGACGCAACGCTGTATTTTCGCGCCGCCTCGGTAACGCTGAAGCTCGTCTCCGAACCGGGCGGGGAAGCCATCGCCGACACCGACTGGACCGTCTCGGATGCCGGTGGCGAAATCATATTCACGACCATCGGAGCTTTCGGCAGCCTGGTGCTCGCCGAGGGCCGATACACCGTCGTCGCCCGCCAGGGCGAGCGGGTTTTCAGCCGCACCTTCGAAATCGTGCCGGGCCAGCCGCGAGAGATCGAAGTGGTGACCCGCTTCAACTAGACGCGCCTGAGGTCCGGCGCTGCGCTTTCCTTAACGAGCCCGGCGATCGCCTCGGCGGCGGGGACGACTTTCTGATCTTCCTCGCCAAGCCGGCGGATCGACACGGTGCCTTCCTCGGCTTCGCGCTTGCCGAGGACAAACATCACCGGCACCTTTTTCAGCGAGTGCTCGCGGACCTTGTAGTTGATCTTCTCGTTTCGCAAATCGGTCTCGACCCTCAGCCCCGCCGCGCGCATCTGGGACGCGAGTTTGTTCGCCGCTTCATCGGCGTCCGAGACGATGGTGGCGACGACGGCCTGAACGGGCGCGAGCCAGAGCGGCAGCTTGCCGGCATAGTGCTCGATCAGCAGCCCGATAAAGCGCTCGAACGAGCCGAACACCGCGCGATGCAGCATCACCGGCCGGTGCCGCGAGCCGTCTTCCCCGACGTAAGACGCGTCGAGCCTTTCGGGGAGCACATAGTCGAGCTGGAACGTGCCGCACTGCCAGGTCCGGCCGATCGCATCGGTCAGGTGGAATTCGAGCTTCGGCCCGTAGAACGCACCCTCACCCGGCGCATGGTCGAATATCAACCCCGAAGCGTTCAGCGCCTCGGCAAGGGACTTCTCGGCGCGGTCCCAGGTCGCATCGTCTCCCGCCCGCTGCGGCGGCCGCGTCGCAAGCCTGTAGGCGATTTTTGTCATGCCGACATCGCCGTAGACGCGCGCGAAGAGTTTGAGAAACCTTTGCGTCTCAGAGGTGATCTGCGCCTCGGCGCAGAAGATATGGGCGTCGTCCTGGGTCATCTGGCGCACCCGCATCAGACCATGCAGCGCCCCATGCGGCTCGTTGCGATGGCAGCAGCCGAACTCGGCCATCCGGATCGGCAGGTCGCGATAACTCTTGATGCCCTGGCGGAAGATCTGCACATGCGCCGGGCAATTCATCGGCTTGATCGCGAGGAGATTGGCCTCGCCCGAAATGACCGGCTTGCCTTCCTCGGTCGAGGGCACCTCGTCGGGGACGACGAACATGTTCTCGCGGAATTTCCCCCAGTGCCCCGACTGTTCCCAGAGCTTGTTGTCGATGAGTTGCGGGGTCTTCACTTCGACATAGCCGTCGTCGTCGAGGCGGCGGCGGATATAGGCCTCGAGCTGCCGCCAGACGAGATAACCGTGCGGATGCCAGAAAACCGAGCCCTGCGCCTCCGGTTGGAAATGGAACAGGTCCATCTCCTGACCAAGTTTGCGATGGTCGCGCTTCTCGGCTTCCGCGATCATCGTCAGGTAGGCGTCGAGTTGCGCCTGCGTCGCCCAGGCGGTCCCGTAAATCCGCGACAGCATCGGATTGCGGTGATCGCCGCGCCAATACGCGCCGGCGACCTTGGTCAGCTTGAACGCCGTGCCGACGTCTTTGACCGAGCGCATATGCGGGCCGCGGCAAAGATCGAACCACTGGCCCTGCTTGTAGATGCGGATCGGCTGGTCGGCGGGAATCGCATCGATCAGCTCGATCTTGTATTTTTCGCCCTTGGCAGCGAAGACGCGCTTGGCTTCCTCGCGGTCCCAGATTTCCTTGGTGAAAGAAGCCCCGCGCGCCACGATCTCGGACATTTTCTTTTCGATCAGCCGCAGGTCCTCCTCGCTGAACGGTTTTTCCCGGTCGAAATCGTAATAGAACCCGTCATCGATCACGGGGCCGATCGTGACCTGCGTGCCCGGCCAAATCTCCTGCACCGCCTCGGCCAAAACATGCGCGGCATCGTGCCGGATGAGCGGCAGCGCCTCCTTGTCGTCGCGGGAAACGAACTCGATCGCAGCCCCGTTGGGGACCGGATCGGAGAGATCGGTCAGCGCGCCGTCGAGCTTCATCGCCACCGTCCGCTTGGCAAGCGATGGCGATATCGATTCGGCGATGGTGAGGCCGGTCGTGCCAGCGGCGTAGTCGCGCACCGCCCCGTCCGGGAATTTCACTTTGGCCATGACCGCCTCGGAATCTCGCGCCGGAAAACTGCCGGCGGGCGGGGTGTTTAGCATGAAAAGCGCCGGATTCCAGCGCCTCGTGCTGCGCGCGCTAACGAACCTCGTCGAGCTTGTGTTCGAGCATCATCGACAGCCGCGAGGCATCCGGATCGGTCGGGGCGAGGTCGAGCATGATCTGCGGCAGGGCTGCAAAGACAGCGCGCCAGAGTTCACGGTCCTCCGGCGTCAGCCTGTCGAGAATGCAGTCGTTTTCCAAAACCTCCACGCCGAAGTGCAGCCGAACCTGTCCAGGCTGAAAGGCGATTTCGCTGCAATTGGCGAATTCGGTCATTTGCGCGGCGTAGTTCTCGATATTGCGGCTGGCGATGACCATACGAACAAGGATGAGGTTTTCGGGCTCGACTACGTCACTTGAGAAATCGGTAAAGACTTCGAAACTCAGATTCTGCGGCGCGGCGCCGTCCACGGAAACACCATTGAGCAGCACCGAATAGCCTTGCCATTGTCCTTGCTGGCCCGAGCCAAGCACATTCACGCGAGCGACTGTCAGGGGCGCGGCGGGTTCAATGCCAAGCGTTGATGGGTCAGCATAGGCCAGACCGATGCAGCTCATGTTGAAGGTTTCACCGGTCGCGATCGGCTCAGGAGTGTTCAAATTCGCCGCCCGAAGGAGGCCAGCAACTGGCGCGTCGGGCTGCAGCCCGAGGAAGAATTCAATGCCGGGGCTTGGATAGCGCGCTTCCTGCAAACGGTAGTCGGAACCGACGTAGACCGCGTTGTTTTCCTGTGCGTAAGGAAACAGGGTGGTGTTGTCATGCCATCCCCTGCCCCAATAATCCGCCATGCGGGAAATTGTCGGCAGCAGGATGGACTTGACGTCGATACCCTGGCTTTCCATCAGCAAATAGTCTGCCAGCGCATTGCTGAGCATGACGCCTTGGTACCAGAGTACGCGGTTGCCGCGCGACGCTCCAAAGCGGTGCGAGCCGTCCTCGCGCGTCAGCGAAATCGAGATGGCCGCCTGCCTGGCGCCCTCGTTGAAGCGGCCCACGTCGTTGCGCAGCAAGCCCCAGATCATGTAGGCGCGGCCGATGAGTTCCACAGCGCGCGGTTCGCGGATCGAACCTTCCCCATTCAGGACGTTGAAGCTGTCGATATAAGTCTCAAGCAGCCGGTTCAGCCAAGTCTCGATCTGCTCCTGTTCGGAGGGCGACAGTTTGAGCTGCGGCCGCGCCAGCAGGTAGTTGATCACGATCCCCTGCGTGGCCTGGGCCGGCACCGTATAGTCCGGCGCGACGATGACGCGTCTGGTTGCGGGATCCAAAAACGTCGTGACGTCCAGCGCGCTGCCTGCGGCCGAGTGCGCGAGCAGCGCCTGTTTCACCTCGAGGGCAAGCGCTGGATCGTCGCGCGCGGCCAGCCGTGCTCCCGCATAGCTCATACTCTCCTGCAGTTCTTCGACCCATCGGTTGCCGCGATGCGGATTGCGCTGTGCGGTCGTTTCAAACTCGCGGAATGTCGCATAGGTGTGGAGTGTCTGCCCCGCAGCGGGAAATGCGGCCCAACTCGGCAAACCGCACTGGAAGCCGCGCGCTTCTGGCGGCAATGCGCGAAGGCGTTCGGAAACGGAATCGAGCGACCGGAGTTCCGTGAGCTCCGGCAACAACGCAGCAAGATCGACAGGCGCCGGGAAGTCGAATTCGTGCCTCTCGTAACTCGTCCGTCCGTCTGCCGCATTCAGTCTTGGCGGCCGGCCGTTGTACGGCACCTCATCCAGCGCCGCATAAATCTCATCAAGTTCATCGGCGCCGAATTCGCCGTCGAACTCCTTGCCGCGGCTGCGCATGAATGCCGTCAGCGCCGAAGTGGTCCGGCCGCCAATCACCCCGTCATAGGGACCGGCATCGAAGCCCAATATGTCGAGAAAAAGCTGCGCGTTCGCCAAAGCGATATCGCCCGCGTTGGCGTGGCTCTGCCCGCCCGCGAGACAGCCCAAGGCAAGAAGAATGGTCCCCCAGCGGCGCATGCGCCTGTCCCTCGCTTGCAAGGCAACCCCCGCGCGGGTCGGGAGTCAATTTATTTCCACTTCCCGAAAGTGAGCGGGGTGTACCAATGCGCGCCTTCGGGTAAGGCGTCCGGCACCGGATCGTAGCCATGCGTTCCGCCCGGCCGGCATCGCCAGAGCCGGGCCGCCCCCATCCATCCGCCCGGCCAAAAGCCAAAGCGGCGCATGGCATCCATGGTGTATTCCGAACAGGTGGGCAGATGGCGGCAGCTGCGGCCCATGAAGGCCGAGAGCGTGTGCCGGTAGAGCTGGATCAGGCCGATCGCGGTCCAGCGGAACGGAAAATCGATGATTCGGGCGAGACCGGTCACGCCGCCGCGCCCTGGCGCTCGATCTGGTCGAGGCAATCGACGACGGCTTCGAACACCAGCAGCGTCGAAGCGTGGCGCGGCTTATAGTCGCGAACCGGCTGCAGATAGGCGAGTTCCGCCCATTTGCCAGACGGCGGCGGGCCGTCGGCTTTCAGCATGGCGATCATCTGCGTCCTGAGGGTTCGCAATTCGTCCGGCGTCGCCCCGATAATGTGTTTGGCGATGATCGCCGCCGAGGTCTGCCCGAGCGCGCAGGCGCTGACCGCGTGGGCATAGTCGGATACCCGGCCGTCCTTGAGATTGAGATCCACCTCGACGACCGACCCGCACACTCGGCTGACCCGCCGCGCCGTCGCCTGCGGATCATTGAGCCGCGGCATCGTCGGAATGTTGCCGGCCAACTCGAGAATTTTCGTCGAATAGAGGTCGGTCAGTTCCATGTGATCGGCGCGAACCCCGCTTGTTTCACCCGTCCAGCGGTTTATATAGTGCCCGCTGGGCGCCGTGTCAGCGGCGCGCCGCCAAACCCCTTGTCGCCGGGCCTTGAACCCGGTCGTACTCAGGAGCCAATGGCATGGATGCCACCGTCACCAAGGCCCTGCAGGCCGAGCCCGAGACAAACGGCGTGCCCCGCCCTTCCCGGGAAGCGGCCGAGGCCGCGGTCCGCACTCTGATCGCCTGGGCCGGCGATTGCCCCAACCGCGAAGGTCTGCTCGACACCCCGCGCCGGGTCGTCGAGGCCTATGGTGAAATGTTCGCCGGCTATGGCCAGGACGCCCGCAAGCTGCTGGAGCGGACCTTTCACGAGGTCGGCGGCTATGACGACATCGTGCTCGTCCGCGACATTCCGTTTGCCTCCCATTGCGAGCATCACATGGTGCCGTTCACCGGGCTGGCGCACATCGCCTATTTGCCGACCGAGGGCGTCGTCGGACTTTCCAAGCTGGCTCGCGTGGTCGACATTTTCGCCAAACGCCTGCAGACCCAGGAAAACCTTACCGCCCAGATCATCGACGCGATCAACGAGGGCTTGAACCCGCGCGGCGCCGCGGTCATGCTCGAGGCCGAGCACCTGTGCGTCTCGATGCGCGGCGTCCAGAAGCCCGGGGTGAAGACCATCACCCAGCGGTTCACCGGCGTCTTCGCCGAGGAGATCGAAGAGCAGCAGCGCTTCTTCGCGCTGATCCGCCACACGCACGGCGAATGACCGGTTGGACCCGGCCCGGGCGCGCGCTATAAGCGCGCCCATCATGCAGTTCGCCGACCCGAAAAAACTGACCACTACCGAGATCGAAACCGGACCTGTTTTCTCGCCGCGTTTCGGTGCGGACGGACTGATCTTCGCGGTCGCGACCGACGCCACAACCGGCGAGGTGCTGATGGCGGCGCACATGAGTGCAGAGTCGGTTGCCCTCACCCTCGGCACCGGCGAGGTCCATTACTTCTCCCGCTCCCGCAACAGGCTCTGGAAAAAGGGCGAGACTTCAGGCGAGGTGCAGAAGCTCGTCGAGATGCGCGTCGATTGCGACCAGGACGTGCTCTGGCTCAAGGTCGAAATGACCGGCCGGGGGGCGGCCTGCCACACCGGACGGCGGAGCTGTTTCTATCGGAAGGTCACCGCCGAAGGCGAGACGGTCGCCCTCGAAGACCTGGGCGGAGCCCCGATATTCGATCCGGACGACATCTATCGCGGCTGAAGCGCCAGCCGCTCGACGGAGCCAACCGCCAGGAGGCCGACGGCGAACCCCGCCACATGCGACTGCCAGGCGACTGCGGCGGGTTCGCCCATCAGATAGGCCAGCAGCCCCACCCCGGCATTGAGCGCCAGCAGCACCAGCGAGATGCTCATCGCTCTGCGGTTGCCGACGAATTCGCGCCAGCTCGCCAGCCGCCGGCCGAGCACCCGCCGTTCGCCGGTTTCCGGGTCGATCGAGACCTCGACGGGCTGGAAGACGAAACGCATCGCGGCGCCCGTTAAGCCCGAGATCGCGCCGGACGCCCCGATCATCACGCTGATCCCGTCAAGGTTGAAGAGCATGAACCCCGCCGCCCCGGCGACCGCGCCGGCCGCCCCGATCAGGGCGAATCCCCTCGCCCCGTAGCGGCGCGCCACCGGGCTGCCAAAGACCGCGAGCCAGGCGAGGTTGAAGCCAAGATGTTCCCAATTGGCATGCAGGAACCCATGAGTGAGAGGTGTCCAGAGGAGCGGCAACAGCCCGCCGTCGAAGCGGTCCGCATGCAACAGCCGCTGCGGAATGAACCCGAACCATTCGTAGAGGGAATTGACCGCCGGCGCGCCGAGCCCAAAGACGATGACCGCGTGAACGGCCGCCAGCACCAGCGCCAGCGTCATGACCACGGGAGGCAGGTTGAAGACCGGCGTCCTCGGCGGCCGCGGCGGCCGATTGTCCCCGGAGGCGCCGCGCGGCGTGTCGAGCGGCCGCCCGGTCACATTCCTGTCGTCGAAGCGGCTCATTTCGGCCCTTCCCCCGCGATACCGCTGCCCTTATGCCCGCTCATGCCGCGATTCTCCACAGGAGCCACCGCCGTTAACCTTAACGATTGTTTAAGGAGGATTTTGCACTGCCGATCCGCCAAACTCGCCGGGGCCGTCTGGTGAGCGAGCCGGCGCCACCAGCAAAGCCCAAAATGGCGGGGGTCAACCCGCCCTGTCCGCGTCGCGGGGACCAAAGTGACATATGCGTAAGCCGTCCACACGCGAATTGTTCAACTACTGGAACGAGCTGCGTGGCACCCGCAGCGCGCCCGAACGGCGCGACATCGACCCGACCCGCATCCGCCATGCGCTGTCAAATACCTTCATTCTCGAGGCGGCCGAGGCCGACTTCCGCTTTCGCCTCGCCGGCTCGCACCTGTGCTCGGCCTACTGCCGCGAACTCAAGGGCCG
The DNA here is from genome assembly GCA_040881985.1 of Cucumibacter sp. Classification (GTDB taxonomy): domain Bacteria; phylum Pseudomonadota; class Alphaproteobacteria; order Rhizobiales; family Devosiaceae; genus JBBECE01. The sequence goes on along the minus strand of JBBECE010000022.1, from coordinate 8,284 downwards.
CTCCTTTGTCAAGCTCTGGCACGAACGCGACCGCGACGCGATCGAGACCCTCATCAAGGCGGTAACCGACGACCATGCCGTGGCGCTGGTGACCTTCTCGGGCACCGCCCAGCACAATGCCCACCTCGCCTTCGAGACGATCCTCCTGCCCTTGCGTCACAACGGGGCGACCAACGCCCGCATCATCGGCGCGCTGACCGCGATGGAAGAGCCCTATTGGCTTGGAATGCACCCCATTCTCGAACAGCGCATTTCCGGCCTCAGACTCATCTGGCCGGACGACCACCCCTCGGATCTCGCCGGCCATGATCTTTCGCGCGGTATCGGCACAAGGATCGGGATCGTCCCCGACGCTGACGACATGCCGGGCGTGCGCGCCGACGCCGAAGGGCGCGCCAAGCGCCGCTACGCCCATCTGGCGGTCATCGACGGCGGCAAGCCATAGGCCGAAATCCCGCCGGTTTCGGTCGCATCCTTACCAACGGTTAACCAAGCCGGGCTAGTGTCGGTTCATTGGTCGCAAACTTTTCATCGACTGGCGAACCGGATGCTCGACGATCACCCCTCGGACCAGGACGACGACGGCATCCCATTGGAACACCGGCGTTTCCAGCGCGTCAGGGTCTCGGTGCTCGGCCGCTACATGTTGGCTGACCGGCGGGAATTCCCCTGCCAGGTGATCGAAATGTCACCGGGGGACGCCCGCGTCATCGCCCCGGTCCCCGGCGAGATCGGCGAACGGGTGGTCGCCTATCTTGACCACATCGGCCGTGTCGAGGGCACGATCAACCGGATGATCGAGGGCGGCTTCGCCATCGAGGTCCACGCCTCCATGCGCAAGCGCGACAAGATGGCCGCCCAGCTCACCTGGCTCGCCAACAAGGACGTTCTGAACCTGCCCGAGGATCGCCGCCACGAGCGCGTCGTCCCCGACATCCGTCACTCGACCATCATGCTCGAAGACGGACGGCGCTATAACTGCAAGATCATCGACATTTCGCTCTCCGGCGCCGCCATCGAGACCGACGTTCGCCCCGCCATGGGCACGCCCGTCACCCTCGGCCGGATGCGCGCCCGGATCGTCCGGCATTTCGACGACGGTGTTGCCGTCGAGTTCGCCTCGGTCCAGGAAATGCTGACGGTCGTCCAGCAGAACCTGACCGTCAACTAGCCCTTCTCCCCCTTATCCGCCCCGCCGCGGCGCTTCGGCCGCCGCTTCCGCCCGCCCGCCATGCTTAACGAAGCCTGACGCTATCCCTTTGATTTTGAATCAAAACACGCGTCGAGTTTTGGCGTCGCGGCAAAACCGTGTCGGTACCGTGTTCCCCATCAGGGAGAACACAAAATGCCTACCGTCAAAACCATCGCCAAGATGGTGCTCGCCGCGGTCGCCTTTGCCGGCATTGCGTTCGGCGCGGCGCTGCCCGCCGGCGCCGCCACGCCGGAGGAAGCCTTCCTCATCGAGCTTGGGCTGACCTCGACGCCGATCGGCCATGCCCAATTCTGCACCGAGCGCCCGGCCGAATGCCTGCCCAATCTTGCCGTCGTCATGACCGAGGAGCTGACCGGCGCCCGCTGGCAGGAACTGCTCGAGGTCAACGCCAGGATCAACGCCACGGTCACGCCCGTAACCGACATCGCGCTCTACCAGACCGAGGAATACTGGACCTATCCGCGCGGCTACGGGGATTGCGAAGATTTCGTGCTCGCCAAACGCCGGGCGCTGATCGAACTCGGCTGGCCGGCCTCGACACTCTTGATGACCGTCGTCCGCGAGCCGAACGGCGAGGGCCACGCGGTGCTCACCGTGCGCACCGACCGCGGCGACCTCGTCCTCGACAACCAGGAAGCGCTCGTCAAGCTGTGGAGCGAGACGCCGTACCTCTACATCAAACGCCAGTCGCAGACCCACGCGAGCCGGTGGGTCGATCTGGACGACACCCGCCTCGCCGTCCCCCAGGTGTCTTCGGTCGGCCGCTGACACGGAATCTTTGTCCGGCGCTTCACAGCAACCCCTGATGCCGGGCAGAGACAGGGCCAGTCCTAATGGAGTGGCCCGCTTTTTTTTGACGACTGCTTTGGAGTGGAGGTTTGCAGGTGGAGGAGGTGCGATCAGGCGGTTGCCCCGGACGCCGCGAGATAAACCCCGAGCAGCATCATCCCGGTGATGAAGCTCCAGCCGAAGGCGATGAACGAACTCAGCAGCGCCGTGCCGACCGAAAGCGTGTCCCCGCCTTCGCGGCGAAAACCGAGTTGCAGCATGATGTAGGGCCCGCAAAGAAAACTCATGGCGAGGTGGCCGAGGGTCGCGAAATAGTTTCGCCCGTCGAAGCGCAGCATCGCCTCCTGCTTGAACAGCATCTGGTAGAGGTGGGTGCCGGCCCCCGCGGCGCTCAGCCCGACGGCGATGATGAACATCGCCAGCATGAAGTCCTGGCTCACGCGTTCCGTCCCCGGTTTGACACCCTGCCCCCGGTCTCGCGTCGGGGTTTTCACCGTTTGTTAAGCATAAACGCGGCTTGATGTTCTGTCACCTGAAGGTGCGGAAACTGGTTAACGCCGATGGCCCTCGAGCACGCCGCCGATCCCCCCGCAACGCGCCTGCCGCCGCAGTTCGGCCAGACCGTCGCCGGTATTTTCATCGTCATCGCCGTCCTCGGCTTGGCCGCCGCCTACGCGCTGCAGGCAATGACAGGGAGCGCCGGGGACGGATTGCCCGCGGCGCCGGGCGAGCCGGTCAAATTCACCCTCGCCGCGGCCGAACTTACGGTGCCCGCCAACTGGCTCGACGGCCAGCGCGGGGGCTTTGTCGAGGCCATCGAGATGACCCTGCCCCTCGCCCTGCCGGGCGTGCCGGAGCGGCTTGCCGTTGAGGTCACCCTCTTGTCGCGCAACCGCGCGATCCCCAGCGCCGCCCTGCTTGACCGGCTGTACATCCACCGGTTCTCCGTCGAGCAGATTTCCGGCCCTCGCGGGCTGATCGGCAAGCCGCTCCTCGCCGAAGCCGGTTATCAGAACGAAACCGTCTGGTACGATCCGGTCAGCGGCAATCCCTTTGTCGCCAAATGCCTCGAGATCGCCGATGGGATTGGCCGGCGACTCGAATGCATGCGCATAGTGCCGCTCGGCCAAAAGGTTTCTGCGGTCGTGCGCTTCGACGGGCAGGCGCTGGAGCGCTGGCAGGAATTCGATGCAGCGGTCGAGGCAACGCTGGCGGGGCTTTTCTAGCGGACCTCGTCGAGGTCGATGTCGAGAATCGCCATCGAGAAATTGTAGCTGACTTCGCCCTCGTCATTGTCGAGGTAGAGCACGCCGATGAACTCGTCGCCGATATAGACCTCGGCCGAATCGTCCTGCTTGTCGCGGGGGCGCACGTCGATCGCCCGGTTGCCGAATTTCAGCTGCAGGTATTTTTGCAGTTTGATGATTTCCGCGTGTTGCACGCCGCCTACCCCGCTTGCGCCGGCCGCGCCCTCGGGCGCGGCGATTTGTCGTTGAGGATCAGAGCATAGCGCGCCAGTGCGTGCGCACAATGCCCGGCAGTGGATGGCTGCCCGGCCCTAGTCCTCGATATCGTAGCTGACGACCATCTGGTCCATGACGATCGCCGGATGGGCGCAGCCCGCCTCGCCCACGACCTTCGCCGGCACTCCCGCGACGGTGACGCCGGGAGGGACGTCCTTGAGCACCACCGAGCCGGCCGCGACCCGCGCATTGTCGCCCACCCGGATATTGCCGAGAATCTTGGCGCCGGCCCCGATCAAGACGCCCTCGCCAATCTTCGGATGGCGGTCCTGATGTTCCTTGCCGGTGCCCCCGAGGGTGACCTCGTGCAGCATCGAGACGTGATCGGCGATTGAGGCGGTCTCCCCGACAACGATGCCGGTGCCGTGGTCAAGCATCAGCCCCTGGCCGATCCGCGCCGCCGGATGAATATCGATCTGGAAAACCTGTGACGACCGGCTCTGTAGATAGAGCGCAAAATCGCGCCGCCCGCGTCCCCACAATGCGTGGGCGAGCCGGTAGGTCTGCAGCGCCTGGTAGCCCTTGAAATACAGGAGCGGCTCGATCGCCCGGTGGCAGGCCGGGTCACGTTCCAGCGTCGCGGCAAGGTCGGTCCGCGCCCGGTTGCCAATTGCCGGGTCGTAGTCGAGCGCGTCGCAGAAACCCTGCCGGATCAGGTCCGCCGAAAGGTCGGTATGGCCGAGCCGTTCGGCGATCCGGTGGGCCAGCGCGTCCTCGAACCGGAGATGGTTGAGGATCGAGGCGATGACGAAACTGGCGAGCGACGGTTCGGCCGCGGTAATCGCCTCGGCTTCCGCCCGGATGGTTTCCCAAACCGGATCGACGGCTCTCAGATTGGGCTTGCGATCGGCGGCGTCTGACATGGTCGTTGCCCTTGTTGCGGCTCCATATAGTCCAACCGGCTGCCGGTTACAAACCGCTCACCGGTTCGTGCCCAGAAAGTGGCGGCCCAGGAACTCGACCGCCGCTGTCTTGAACGCCGGATCCCCGGTCGACCGCATGTGGTCGCGGCCTTCGATGACAAAGAATTCGCCCTGCGGGATGAGCCGCGCCAGGGGCTCTGCCGCGCCCCCGATCATATCGTCGCTGCCGACCGCGACCAAGACCGGCATGTCCAGCCGGCCGAGCTGTTCGGCCGTGAGATTCTGCCGCGACGAACGCATGCAGGCGGCGAGCGCCTTGAGATCCGATTTGGTGTGCTCGGCAAAGATGCGATAGGGCCGGCCGGCCGGATCTTTCACCGCCTCGAGGCTCGGCGCCTTTAGCGCCTCGACAATCGCCCCGGTATCCGCCATGCCATCGACCATTCTGATGCCCAGTCCGCCGAACACCGCCGCAGCGATCGTTTCGGGCGCCTTGAGCGCCGCAAATGCGGCGATCCGCGCCCCCATCGAATATCCCACAAGCGTGGCGCGAGTGGCGCGCAAATGCCCGATAAGGTTAAGCGTATCCAGCGCCATCTCACCCGGCGCGTAGGCTCTTGGATCGTAAATTTTCTCCGATTCCCCGTGCCCGCGATTGTCGATGGTGGCCACCGCGTATCCGGCGGCGACTAGCGCCTCGACCCAGCCGGTTTCGACCCAATTGACCCGCCCGTTGGAGGCGAAGCCGTGTATCAGCACCAAAAGCGGCCCCTCCCCGAAACTCTCATAGGCGATCGAATAGCCTTCCGAGGAGAAGAACTGGATCATTTCTCAAGGCTCCGGGCGCCGCTAGGTAACAGCTTGCCGCTCCCGGGGCAAAGGGGCTGGTCAGCGGGCTTTCGCCTTTGTTAAGGTCCGGCCGCCGCGACGGTCAGCGGCCTTTGCGGCATCCGGGACAGAGTTCATGGCAGAAGGCGCTACGCCGCATTTTCACAATACCGGCGGATTGCCGCGGATCGAGATCGGCACCCGCGAGTTCCAGTGCATTGGAGCCCTGCCCCCCCACGACCATCCGCACGTCTTCCTCGACATGGGCGACGAGAACGAGATCGTCTGCCCCTATTGCTCGACCCATTATCTCTTCGACCCTGGCCTGCCCGATCGCGGCTCGCGGCCGGCCGGCGCCCGCTACGAGCTGCCCTCGACCTGACCAGCGCCATGCCGGACCGGGCCGCGGGCCAGCGCAGCATTTACATCGCCGGCGCGGGGATCGCCGGGCTGACCCTTGCGCTGACGCTGGCCAAGCGCGGCTTCGCTGTGGTGGTGCTGGAGCGCGAGGCGCAGATGAACCCGCTCGGGGCGGGTCTGCAACTGAGCCCCAACGCGCGGCTCGTCCTTAACCGGCTCGGCCTCGACTCAGCGCTGCGCGAAGCGTCGTTCGAGCCGCCGTTTCTCGATCTCTATCCCTTCGCCAGCAAGTCCCCGCTGCGCTCCCTGCAATTCGGCAAGGTCGCCGAGCGACGCTATGGCGCGCCCTACGCCGTGATGCATCGCGCCGATTTCGCCGAAACGCTCCTCGCCGCCGTGCGCCGCTCGCCCAATATCGAGATCATCTGGCAGGTGCGTCGCGTCGACCTTGTCCGGCACGCACGCGGCCTCTCGATGGGGATCGAAATGCCCGACCGCTCGGCGCTTAATGCCCGGCCGTACGCTTTCATCGGCGCCGACGGCGTCTGGTCGAAAACCCGCACCGAACTCCTCGAAGGCCCGGAAGCCAAATATTCCGGCTTCGTCGCCTGGCGGGCGCTCGCCGCCGAGGCCCAACTCGCCGGTCTCATCGCGATCGATCGCACCTCGATCTTCTGGGGGCGCGGCTTCCACGCCGTGACCTACCCGCTGCCCGCCCGCGGCGAGATCAATGTCGTCCTGGTGGCTTCGATGTCGGCCAAACACGCCTTCGCTCCGCGCCCGCCGACCCGCCCGCGCATCGACCGCTTTTACCTCGGCCGCTCGAATGTTTTCGGCGAACTTGTCAGGATTCTCGGCGACAAATGGACGTTTTGGCCGATTTCGACGGTCGAGACCCGTAAATGGCACGATGGTCCGGTCGGGATTGTCGGCGACGCGGCCCACGCCATTCTGCCTTTCGCCGCCCAGGGCGCGGCGATGGCGATCGAAGACGCCGCCGTGCTTGCCCAGGAATTCATCGGCCGCGACACGCCCGAGGAGGCCCTCGCCGCTTTCGAGGCGCGCCGCCGGCCGCGGGTCGAGCAGGTCCGGGCGTTGTCGCGGCGCAACGGTTGGCTCTTTCACCTACCGTGGCCCATGAGCCTCATCCGCAACCAGGCGGTCGCCGCGCAGATGCCGGACGCCCACTTGACCGGCCTCGACTGGCTCTATGGCTACGACGCCATGGCCGAGGAGGTCTGACCCACCAGGGCGAACCGCCTCGTCCGCCGGCCCCGCTTCGGGTTTGCCGCTTGCTTGCTACCAAGACCCCGTGCCAATAGCTTGCGGGGCTGAACTGAGGACGCCCATGCGGTCCGCCACCAATTCGCGCCTGGCGCTGGTCTTCATTCTGATCACCGTCCTGATCGACGTCATCGGCATCGGCATCATCATTCCGGTGCTGCCACATCTGATCCAGGACCTGATCGCGCTCCGCCCCAATACCGACGGCACGATCGCCCAGGCGGCCGTCTGGGGTGGCTGGCTGCTCTTCGTCTACGCGGCGATGCAATTCCTGTTCTCGCCCGTGCTTGGCAATTTGTCCGACCGGTTCGGCCGGCGCCCGGTGCTGCTGCTTTCGCTCTTGGGGCTGACCGTCGACTACATTCTGATGGGTGTCGCCGGAACGATCTGGCTGCTGTTTGTCGGCCGCATCCTCTCGGGCATCATGGGCGCGGCGATTTCGACCGCCACAGCTTACATCGCCGACATTTCGCAAAGGGAGAACCGCGCCCGCAATTTCGGCTATATCGGCGCCGCCGTCGGGGTCGGGTTCATTCTCGGCCCGGTGATCGGCGGCCAGCTCGGCGAGTTCGGCCCGCGCATTCCGTTCTTCGCCGCCGCCGGGCTGGCCTTCTGCAACTTCATCTACGGCTATTTCATCCTCCCCGAGAGCCTGCAGAAAAAGAACCGCCGCCCCTTCGACCTGAAGCGAGCCAACCCGATTGGCACCTTTCAGACGTTTCGAGCCTTCCCGATTATCCTGACCTGCCTCGTCGCGATGATGCTCTTCTCGCTCGCCAACCAGGTCTATCCCTCGATCTGGACCTTCTTCACCATCGAGCGCTTCGCCTGGACCCCCGGCCAGGTCGGCTTGTCGCTCGGCATTTTCGGGCTGATGTTCGCGCTGGTGCAGGGAGTGCTGGTCGGCCCGGCGCTAAAACTCTTCGGCGAGCTCGCGATCGCGATCTTTGGCCTCGCCTTCGCGGCTATCGGCTTTTTCGGCCTCGCCTACATCCATACCGCGGTCGGGCTCTACGCGTTCCTCGTCCCCGGCGCGCTCGGGGGCCTCTTCGTCCCCGGCATCAACGGGATGATGGCCAATCGCATGGCCGACAACCGGCAGGGCGAATTGCAGGGCGCGGTCAACGCCGTCAATTCGCTGTCCTCGATTTTCGGCCCGCTGGCAGCGACGGGGCTCTTTTCCTTCTACACCACCTCGACCCGGGCGCCCGGCTATTTCCCCGGCGTGCCGTTTTTCGCCGCGGGCCTGCTTATTCTCCTGGCGATCGGATTGCTGGTCTGGGTTGCCATCATGCAGAGGCGCCGCCGCGAAGCCCGCGCCCAACGCGCCGCCACTGGCGAGACGGTGAAGGAAAGCGAAACCGGGCCGGATCCGGGTTAGGCCCTGGTGCGGGCGGCAGGAGTCGAACCTGCATGAGGAAACC
>JBBECE010000021.1:0-3921 GCA_040881985.1 Cucumibacter sp. | reverse complement strand
TTGCAGACGTCGCAGGTGACATAGACGTCGGGCAGGAAATGCATCTCGATCTTGAGGACGCCGTCACCCTGGCAGGCTTCGCACCGACCGCCCTTGACGTTGAACGAGAAGCGCCCCGGCGCGTAGCCGCGGGCCTTGGCCTCGGGAAGTCCGGCGAACCATTCGCGGATCGGGGTGAAAGCGCCGGTATAGGTCGCCGGATTGGAGCGTGGGGTGCGCCCGATCGGGGACTGGTCGATATCGATCACCTTGTCGAGGAATTCGAGGCCGGACAGCGACTCATAGGGCGCCGGGTGCAGGCGCGCGCCGTTGAGCTTGCGGGCGACCGCGCTGTAGAGCGTATCGACGAGAAGCGTCGACTTGCCGCCGCCCGAGACGCCAGTGACCGCGATGAAGGTGCCGAGCGGCAGGTCGATCGAGACATTTTTCAGATTGTTGCCGGTCGCCCCCGTCAGGCTCAGCCGGCGGGTTTTTGAAATCTTCCGGCGCTCGGACGGGTAGGGGATGACGAGGCGCCCGGAAAGATACTGGCCGGTGAGACTCCCCGGACTGGCGAGAATGTCGGCCGGCGTGCCCTCGGCGACGATCTCGCCGCCATGGACGCCGGCGCCCGGGCCGATATCGACGACATGGTCGGCGGCGAGAATTGCTTCCTCGTCATGCTCGACGACGATCACCGTATTGCCGAGATCGCGAAGCCGCCGAAGTGTGTCGAGGAGGCGCGCATTGTCGCGCTGATGCAGCCCGATCGAGGGCTCGTCGAGGACGTAGAGCACGCCGGTGAGCCCCGAGCCGATCTGCGAGGCGAGGCGAATGCGCTGGCTTTCTCCGCCGCTGAGCGAGCCCGAATTGCGGCTCAGCGTCAGATAGTCGAGCCCGACATCGATGAGAAAGTTCAGCCGCTCTCGGATTTCCTTCAGCACCCGCTCGCCGATTTCATTCTGGGTTTTCGTCAACTTCTTGGGCAGCGTATCGAACCAGCCATAGGCGGCGCGGATCGACATGTCGGCGACCTGGGCGATATGCAGCCCGCCGATTTTCACCGCCAGCGCCTCGGGTTTGAGGCGATAGCCGTTGCAGGCCTCGCAGGGCGCCGCGGACATATAGTTCTCGATCTCCTCGCGCATCCCGGCCGACTCGGTCTCCCGGAAGCGCCGCTCGAGATTGGGGATCACACCCTCGAAAGGCTTTTTGGTCTTATACGACCGAAGCCCATCGTCATAGACGAACTCGATCACCTTGTTGCCGGTGCCGTAGAGCACCGCCTGGCGGACCTCTTCAGGCAAGTCGCGCCAAAGTGTGCCGGTGCTGGCGGCGAAGTGTTTGGTCACTGCTTGCAGAGTCTGCATGTAATAGGGGGCCGAGGTCCGTGACCACGGAGCGATCGCCCCGTCGCGCAGCGATCGGGTCTCGTCGGGCACGATGAGCTCGGAGTCGATCACCGATTTGGCGCCCAGCCCATCGCACACCGGGCAGGCGCCGAAGGGGTTGTTGAAGGAGAAGAGCCGCGGCTCGATCTCGGCGATGGTGAACCCGGAGACCGGGCAGGCGAATTTTTCCGAGAAGGTGATGCGTACCGGCTCGCCGCTCTTCGGCTTTTCCGCCATCTCGGCGATGGCGATGCCGTCGGCGAGCTTCAGCGCCGTCTCGAAACTCTCCGCGAGGCGGGCGCGCACCTCGGGGCCGACGACGATGCGATCCACCACGACCTCGATATCGTGCTTCAGCTTCTTGTCGAGGGCGGGCGCGTCCTCGATCTGATGGAACTTGCCGTCGATCTTGACTCTCTGGAAGCCCTTCTTGAGGAGATCGGCAAGCTCACGCCGGTACTCGCCCTTGCGCCCGCGCACGAACGGGGCAACGAGGAAGAACCGCGTTCCCTGCTCGAGCCCCATCACCTTGTCGACCATCTGGCTGACCGTCTGGCTTTCGATTGGCAGCCCGGTCGCCGGAGAATAAGGTACGCCGACGCGGGCGAAGAGGAGCCGCAGATAGTCGTAAATCTCGGTCACCGTTCCGACCGTCGAGCGCGGATTGCGCGACGTGGTCTTCTGCTCGATGGAAATGGCCGGCGAGAGTCCCTCGATATGCTCGACGTCCGGTTTCTGCATCATTTCGAGGAATTGTCGCGCGTAAGCCGAGAGACTCTCGACATAGCGGCGCTGCCCCTCGGCATAGATGGTGTCGAACGCGAGCGAGGATTTGCCGGACCCCGACAGCCCCGTCATCACGATCAGGCTGTCGCGCGGCAAGGAGACGTCGAAGCCCTTGAGATTGTGCTCGCGGGCGCCCCGAATGACGATTTCATGGCGGCTGCTGGGCAAAGACGGCATCGGGCCGGTGGCTTTCAATGCTGAAAGTGAGGCGGGCGGTGGCCGTGTAATCTAGGGATCGGCCCCCACTGCCGGTAGCGAGAACATAGAAAGAACACCACAGATTCTGTCAAGCGGCCGCGCGCCCCGTGCCGGGACCGGCTAGCCGAGCAACAGTCCGCGTTCTTCGAGAAACTGGCGTTCGTCGGGGCTGGCGAGGCGGCGGTCCCAATCGGCTAGAAGCGGGGTCGAAACCACTCCCCAAAGTTGCGGGAAAAACGCGATGAAGATTGTCGGCAAGTAGCCCATCGGCAGCATCGGGGCGTCGTTGTGGGGTTGCTGCTGTAGGTCCCAGAAGGGGCGTGTGGCGAAGGTGTGGTGGTTCGAATGCAGCGGCAGTTGATAGAAGACTCCGTTGGAGACCCGCCTGTGGCTATCCCAGGAATGACGCGGCTCGACACGCGAGCCGGGAATCCGCACCAGCCCGTAATGTTCGATGTAGTTGACCATCTCTAGGTAGAACTTGCCGATCATCGCCGCGAACCCCGAATAGAAAAGTCCGATCGGTCCGGCAAACCAGACGAACATGGCGATGAAGGAGAGCGTCAGCAACTGGCCGCGCCAGAAGCGGTTGCGCCAGATCTGCCACGCCGGAATGCCCTTGCGCCTCAGCCGCGCCGCCTCGAAGGCGTAGGCCGACTTGACCTGGCCGGCGGTCGAGCGGATCACAAATTTGAAAATGTATTCGCCGCGACGGGCGGACGCCGGATCGAGTTCGGTCGCGACGTTCTTGTGGTGGCCGTAAACATGCTCGATGGAGAACCCTGTGTCCCAGTTGAGCGCCAGCAGACACCGCCCGACGAACAGCGACAAATGCCGTTCGGTGCGATGCACGAGCTCATGGGCGACGACGAAGCCGGAAACTCCGTAGAACATGCCGAGGCTGACGACGCCGCCGACCTTGTCGACCCAGTTTGTCCCGGCGCGCGCCCCGACCGGGTCGAAGCCGACGAAGCGGAGGGCCGGGTCGAGGAACCCAACGCCGCCGTCGACAATGGTGTTGAGCATGCAGAGGGTCAGGGCAACCAGCAGCGGCAAGGTCAGCCACAGCATCAGGTCCATGTACCAGACCGGGGGCATGTCCTCCTTGCTGGTCGCGTCCCCGATCCATTCCTCGACGAAGCCGGCGAGGAAGAAGGTCATCAACAGCCCGTACCACAGCCAGCCCCCGCCCACCGCCATCGAGACCATGCCCGACAGGATGAAGAAGTTCATGACCGAAAAACGCACCGCGTTCGCCGCCCGCCTGGCGAGCAGCGGCCGCCGACGGGCTTGGGGAGGCGAGAGGGTCGCCATTGGCATGCAACCGGATGTCAGAGGCTCTACTTCTAGCCTAGGTGCAGCATCTTTGCCGGATTATCAAGCCCAACCTTTTGGCCTGGCAACGCTTGACTTTGGCGGGCTCCAGGAGAACATAGTGTGAACATATTCGCGGCGACCAAATCGCTGTGGACGAGCGGCAATGCGGCGATGCCAACGGCGCTTTGGCGGTAGAATGAACAAAACCGACGTTGGCCGGACCGCCGGGCGGCCGGCACCGAGGCAGCGG
>JBBECE010000020.1:0-25907 GCA_040881985.1 Cucumibacter sp. | reverse complement strand
AATCGCCCGCCTCCTGCCGCGAAATGCCGAGCTGGTTGGCAAGCCCGAAGGCCGAAATCCCGTAGATGATGCCGAAATTGATCGCCTTGGCGCGGCGGCGGATATTCGGGTCCATGCCCTTGATCGGCACATTGAACATTTCGCTCGCGGTCATGGCGTGAATGTCGAGCCCGGCGGCGAAGGCTTTTTTCAGGTCGGGGATGTCGGCGATATGGGCGAGGAGGCGCAGTTCAATTTGAGAGTAGTCGGCCGAGATGAGGCGGCGGCCCCTGTCGGCGATGAACGCCGTCCTGATCTTGCGGCCGTCGTCGGTGCGCACCGGAATGTTCTGCAGGTTCGGATCGTTCGACGACAGCCGCCCGGTGACGACCGAGGCCTGCGAATAGGAGGTGTGGACGCGATTTGTGCCGGGGTTGATCCAGGCCGGCAGAGCGTCGGTATAGGTCGATTTGAGCTTGGCGAGGCCGCGCCAGTCGAGCACCTTTTTCGGCAGTTCGTGGCCTTCGGCGGCGAGGTCGTCGAGGGTTTTTGCGTCCGTCGACCATTGGCCGGTTTTTGTTTTGCTGCCGCCCGGCAGGCCCATCTTGCCGAAGAGAATTTCCCCAAGCTGCGCCGGCGAGCCGATGTTGAATTCGCCTCCGGCGAGCTTATGGATCTCGTGTTCGAGGGCGGCGGCGCGCTGGGTGAAGTCGCCCGAGAGCCGCGAGAGAATCTGCCGGTCGACGCTGACGCCACGCCGCTCCATCCGCGCCAGCACCGGCGCCAGGGGCCGCTCCAGCGTCTCGTAGACGGTGACCATGTGCTCGGGCACCAGCCGCGGCTTGAGGACCATCCAGAGGCGCAGCGTCACGTCGGCGTCCTCGGCGGCATATTTCGTCGCCTCGGGAATGGCGATCTGGTCGAACGTTTTCATCGCCTTGCCCGAGCCGGCGATGTCCTTGAAGGCGATGGGCTTGTGGCCGAGCCATTTCTCGGAGAGCGCGTCCATGCCGTTGTCCCGCGCCCCGTCGAGCGCGTAGGAAATCAGCATGGTGTCGTCGATCGGGGCGACGTCGATGCCATGGCGGGCGAGAATGCCCATGTCGAATTTGAGGTTCTGGCCGATCTTGAGGATGCCGGGGTCCTCGAGGACGGGCTTCAGCGCCGCGACGGTCGTCCTGAGGTCGAGCTGGCCAGGGGTCAACGCGCCGCCGAGAAGATCGCCGACCCCGGTGCGATGGCCGAGGGGGATGTAGCAGGCTTTGCCGGGGGCGGTGGCGAGACAAATGCCGACCAGGTCCGCCTGCTGGTTGTCGAGCCCGGTGGTTTCGGTGTCGAGCGCGACAAAGCCCTGATAGCGGATCGTCTCGATCCATGTGGCGAGGGCGGCTTCGGTCGCAACCGTCTCGTAGGCGTCGCGGTCGACCTGCATCGATTTGAGGCGGGCGGCCTCGGCCCCGGCATGGGCGGCGGGGGTCATCGCGCCCGACGGGGCGGGTTTGAGATCGGTGCGGACCGATTCGGCGCCGTCGGCGGCGCCCTCTTTGGCGGCGAGTTCGGGGTCGGCCTCGAAGGCGTCGGGGTCGGCGTCGATCAGCTTGGCGACTCGCCTGAGAAAAGTGTTGAACTCCATTGCCTTGAGGAACGGGATCAGCACCTTGCCCTCGATCGGCTGGCGGGCGAGGTCCTTGACCTTGTGCTCGAGGGGGACGTCGGTTTTCAGCTCGACAAGACGGCGGGACAGCCGCGCCTGGTCGGCGAACTCGATGAGATTTTCGCGGCGCTTCTGCTGCTTGATTTCGGCGGCGTGCTTGAGGAGATTTTCGAGGGTGCCATAGGCGAGGATCAGCTCGGCAGCGGTCTTGTAGCCGATGCCGGGGACGCCCGGGACGTTGTCGACCGAGTCGCCGGCGAGCGACTGGACCTCGACGACTTTTTCCGGGCCGACGCCGAATTTCTCTTTCACCTCGTCGGGGCCGATCCATTTGCCCTTGAGCGTATCGAGCAGGCGCACCTTGCCGTTGGCGTCGATCAGCTGCATCAGGTCCTTGTCGGTCGACACGATCGTCACCTTGCCGCCGGCTTTGACCGCTTGCACCGTGTAGGTCGCGATGATGTCGTCGGCCTCGAAGCCCTCCTGCTCGATCGAGAGGATCGAGAAGGCGCGGGTGGCGTTTCGCGTCAGGGGAAATTGCGGGATGAGGTCGTCGGGCGCCGGCGGGCGGTGGGCTTTGTATTCCTTGTAGAAATCGTTGCGAAAGCTCTTGCCCGAATAGTCGAAAATCACCGCCAGATGGGTCGGGGTGTCGGCGCCCTTCAAATCCTCCATCAGCTTGAACAGCATGTTGCAGAAGCCGGCGACGGCGCCGACCGGCAGGCCGTCGGACTTGCGCGAGAGCGGCGGCAGGGCGTGATAGGCGCGGAAGATGAAGGTCGAGCCGTCGACGAGAACGAGATGCATGGCTGGGCGTTTCCCCTTTGGCGGGAAGAGTATCGAATGGGGCGGGCGGGGGAAAGCCGCGGCGCGGCGGGCCCTAGTTCCCGGGCGGGTCTTTCTTGCGCTCGATATGGGTCAGCGCCGAGGCGACAAGCCCGGTCGGCACGGCGATGATGCCGAGGGCGACAAAGAGGATCAGGACGGTGAAGAACTTGCCGAGCGGGGTGATCGGATAGATGTCGCCATAGCCGACCGTCGTCAGGGTAATCGCGGCCCACCACATGGCGTCGAGGACCGAGGCGAACGCCTCGGGCTGGGCGTCGTGCTCGCAATAATAGACGATCAGCGCGCAGACATAGAGGACGGCAACCGAGGTGCCGAGGAACACCAGCACTTCCTCGCGCACCGAGCGGAAGGCCTGGCCCAGCCTCTCCACGGCGTGGGTGTAGCGGGTCATCTTGAAAAGCTGGAACAGTCGCAGCAGCCGCAGCGCGCGAACGGCGCGCAGGTCGAGGCCGATGCCGGTCAACAGCAGCCCCGCGTAGAAGGGCGCGATGGCGAGAAAATCGACGATGCCGTAGAAACTGAAAAGATAGCGGCGGCGGCCGGGCGCCGCGTAGATCCGCAGCGCATATTCGGCGGTGAAGATCAGGACGATGACGAGATCGGCAACGGCGAGCGTCGAGACGAGCCAGTCCGGCAGGCCCGGCAGAGTCTCGACGCCGATCGAGACAACCGAGACGACGATCAGCGTCAGCTGGACATATTCGACGCCGTGGCCCCAGTTCGGGTTCTGCCCCGACAGGACCTGGTTGATTTTCTGCCTTGCCGACATCGCCCGTACTCCCGCCGGGGCGATCATTAGCACGGGCGGCGGCGGAGATCAGCCAGAAGGGATACCGAAAATCAGCGCCCAGTAGGTACGGTAGCGGGAGGGCCGGTCGGGGGCGACCCGGGCGGCGGCGATGCCGAATTCGGAAAAGCGCGGGTCGAGCATGTTGCGGCGGTGGCCGGGCGAATTCATCCAGCCGTCGAGCACGGCGGCAAGCGTGGTGCGGCCGGCCGAGAGGTTCTCCCCGGCCAGGCCGTCATAGCCGGCCCGGCGGACGCGCGACGGGAGCGCCTGGCCGCGCAGCTGGTGCGAAATCTCGTCGAGTTCGGCCATGAGCTCGGCCTGGTGGGCGGCGGCACGCTGCAAGGCTCCGTCGGGGTTGAGCGGGGCGCGGCGATTGGAAGCGCGGAGGGCATTGATCGCCGAGGCGGCAGCCGAGGAGGAGACCTCGATCCCGACATAGGCCGCGCCGAAGGCAGGCAATGCTCCCGCCATGAGCAAAGCGGGAGCCGCGACAAGCACATGTCGGCGCGAGACCAGCACTCAATCCTCCGGTACGCGAACAGGCGCCGGGGCACGCTAGCGAACGGCGGTGAAAATTGCCGAACGACGAACCTTCAAATTGCAGGCAATCGGGCTCAGGCGAGGCCGGCATTACTGAGCTGGGCGGCCGGGGTGCCGAGGACGAGCGCCCAATAGGTGCCGAAGCGGGATTGGCGACCGCCGGCGACGCGGGCCGCGGCGATGCCGAACTCGGTAAAGCGGGAATCGAGCAGATTGCGGCGATGGCCGGGGGAGGCGAGCCAGCCGTCGAGGACCGCGGCGAGCGAGGCGTAGCCGGCGGAAATGTTCTCCCCGCTGATCCCCTGATAGCCGGCGCGGACAATGCGACCCTGAAGGCCGAGACCGGCGCGCACTTCGTGGGTCAGCCGGTCGTCCTCGGCCATCAAACGCGCTTGTTGCGAAGCGACGATCTGCAGCGGCCTCGAATGGGCGACGGGGCCGACCCCGTTGCGGGCGCGGATGGCGTTGATGGCGTCCTCGGCCTGCCGATCGGAGATGGCGATGATGTCGTAGAGGCCGCCGAAGAGGGTGCAGCCCGAAAGCGCGACGCCGGCGGCGGCAAGGGTGAGGAACTGGCGGCGCGAGGTCATGGACGGACTCCGGCGGTGAAGCCGGTTACGACGAACCGGGCGCGGAATCAACCGGCGGGGTCAGACGATGTCGCCGCCGTCGTCCCAGTCGATCGACCGGTCGCGATGGGCACGCCAATGCCGCAGCGCGGTCAGCGCGGCGGCCGAGGCCGCCAGCGCGAGAGCGCCGAAGCCGGCAAGGATCGCGGGCTCGAACCCGAACATCGCCGAGGGTCCTCCTCTATCGGCGGCATTCTAACGGATGGCCGCTAAGGGTGATTTGCGGCATCCAGTCGATTCTGCGCCCCGGTGTTTACCGATTGGTTACCAAACGGGGCGGAGGGCCGGCGCCACTCCGCACGTTACGGCCAAGCGATCGGCCGATGGCCCGAGTGCGGGAGGTTGGCGCTTCGAATCCTCCCCAAACAGATTTACCGATTCCAGGAAGCGATTGCGGGGATTTGATCTCTCGATTGAGGCCCCGGTTGTTCCGTTGAGGGATTGCGCGTTGCGGTCGGTTTCCGCCGCTCTAGGTTGCTGGCACAAGCCTGGCGCCGCCCCGCCTTGCCGGGCGACCCGTGGCCGTTTTGAACGCGGGCCAGGCACCGACAACACTCTTGCAAACCTTCGGGCAAACACGCCTAATGCAGGGACCATCCGCCGCTTTGTTGACCAGAGCGGAGTGGTTGCAATGTGGAGCTGTGGAGGCTGCCTTCCGGCGACGCCGGGTGCGCAGGCCAATCCGGGCTCCGTCAGGGGAGGAAAAGAATGAAATCGTTACAAAAACTTATCGGTGTATCTGTCGCTGCGAGCCTGGCGGCGCTTTTGCTGGGCGCCACGCCCGCAGCGGCCGAGACGTTGCGACTATTGACCTGGGGCGGTTATGCACCGGACGACGTGATCGCGATGTTCACCGCCGAGACCGGCATCGACGTCGAAGTCACCCTGTCCAACAACGAGGAAATGATCGCCAAGCTGCGGGCGACCGAAGGCGGCGGCTTCGACCTGGCACAACCCAGTCAGGACCGCATCGCCGGCGCCCAGGAAGAATATGAAATCTACAAGCCGATCGATATGACCAAGGTCGACACCGGCCTGTTCATTGCCTCGATGCTCGACGCGACCATGGAAAACACGACCTTCAACGGCGAGGTTTACGGTCTGCCGCACGTTTGGGGCACCGACGGGCTGGTGCTGAACACGGCCCTTGCCGGCTCGGTGAAGGACTACGTCGACCTGTGTTCCAGCGATGTCGCGGGCCGGGTCTCGTATCGCCTGAAGCGCCCGACGCTGATCGCATTCGCGTTTTCGATGGGACTGGATCCCTTCGCCGCCTATGCCGATCAGGCGGCCTATGCGGAGATACTCGCCCAGGTCGAGGCCAAGCTGATCGAGTGCAAGGCCAACGTGAAGACCTACTGGACCGGTGGCGATGAAATCACCAACCTCTTGCGTTCGGGAGAAGTGGTCGCGGCCATGGCCTGGGATACCGGGGGCTGGAAGCTGAATTCCGAGAACCCCGACATCACCTTCCTGGCGCCGACGGCCGGCGCGCTCGGCTGGGTCGACACTTTTGCGCTTCCCCGTCGGGGGACGGCGGACGATGCGGCCTACCAGTGGATCAACTTCGTGATGCGTCCCGATATCGCGGCGATGATCACCACTTCGGCGGGCAACTTTACGGCTTCGCTCGGCGGCGACGCCGACGTCGATCCGGCCCTCAAGGCCCGGTATCAGGCGAGCTTCCCGCAAGAGGCGATCGACAACATCAATTGGTATCCGCCGGTTCCCGCCGGGCTCGAGACCATGGAGGGCGCGGTCCTCGACAGGGTGAACGCGGCCAACTAGCCGTCTTGACCTGCGGCGTCCGGTCCAGCCGGGCCGGGCGCCGATCCTTTCGTCCACTCAATCCGGGCAATGGCCGTCGACACGCCTGCAAGCTCCGCCGATCTCGAATGCCGTAACGTCGTCAAGGACTTCGGCGGGTTCCGCGCGGTATCGAACGTTTCGTTCAGCGTGCCGCAAGGCACCTTCTTTTCCATTCTCGGGCCGTCCGGGTGCGGCAAGACGACACTCTTGCGGATGATCGCCGGCTTTCTGGAGCCCGGCGGCGGCGACATCCTGATCAAGGGAAAATCGGTTCTCAACGTGCCGCCCAACAGGCGGCCGGCGAACATGGTGTTCCAGCATCTGGCGCTGTTTCCGATGATGAACATCGCCGAAAACGTCGGCTTTGGCCTCCGGCGCCGCGGCGAAGACCGCGCCACGGTGGCGCGCAAGGTTGAGACGGTGCTGGAGCGCGTAGGGCTTCCCGGGGTCGGCAGCCGGCGCATCGACCAGTTATCGGGGGGGCAGAAGCAGCGCGTCGCGATTGCCCGGTGCATGGTGCTCGAGCCGGACGTGCTGCTGCTCGACGAGCCGCTCGGGGCACTCGATTTGAAACTGCGCGAGCATATGAAGGTCGAGCTCAAGAAGCTGCAGAGCGATTTCAACACCACGTTTGTCTACATCACCCACGACCAGTCCGAAGCGCTGGTCATGTCGGATCAGGTCGCGGTGATGAGCAATGGCGCGTTCGAGCAGGTCGGCCCGTCACGCGAGCTCTATTACGATCCGCGAACCGCATTCGTTGCCGGCTTCGTCGGCGAAAGCAATCGCTGGGCCGGCGTTGTCGAGGATCAAATCGGCGAGGATGTCAAAATCCGATCCGGGGACGGATTCGAGGTGATCGCCAGAAAGACGGCCGCGACCCCCGCCAAGGGGCAAACGGTCCTCGCCTTTGTGCGCCCCGAGTCGGTCAGGCTGGCTTTCGGGGCGGCCGGGGTGGCAGGAATGGAGAACGGCATCGAGGGCGTCGTCGAAAGCGTTTTGTTCAACGGCGCCAACAGCCGGGTGCTGGTCAAAAACCCGGCGGGCGGCGGCGAGATCGACGTGGCCATTCCGCAAACCGGCGAGTTCGCGGCCCTGCGGCGCGGTCAAACCGTTCACATCGGCTGGCGGAGCGACCAGGTGCGGTGCTTTGCGAACCAGCCGGATGACCCCCGATGATCGGTCCGCGCACAAAGCTCGGATTGCTGCTGCTGATGTCGCCGCTCATGGTGTGGCTATTGGCGCTGATTGTGATTCCGCACCTCGACATGTTCTACGTGTCGCTGCGTGAAAGGGTCGGGGTGCGCCAGTACGAGATTGGCTTCGCCAACTATCTCACCTTTTTTGCCGAGCCGCTCTACCTGAACACTTTTGTACGCACCGCCCTCATTTCGATTCTCGCGGTCGTGCTGACGCTGCTGATCGCTTTCCCTGTCTCCTACTACATCGCCAAGATCGCCAGGGGGCGGCTCAAGCTGGCGCTGTTTCTCTTGTGCCTCGTGCCGTTCTGGATCAGCGAGCTGGTTCGCACCTACGGCTGGATGATCCTGCTGCGGGAAACCGGCGTCTTCTCGAGCCTGCTGCAATGGCTCGGGCTGGCCGATCGGCCCGTCGAAATGCTCTACAACGACGCCGCGATCATGGTCGGGCTGGTCTACACCTCGATGCTTTTCATGGTGGTGCCGCTGGTGACCACGCTCGAAAGCCTCGACGACTCGCTGATCGAGGCGGGCTACGACCTCGGCGGCGGTGGATGGTCGATTCTACGCGAGATTGTCATTCCCCACGCGGTTCCCGGGATAGTCTCGGGCTCGATCGTCGTTTTCATGCTGTCGCTCGGCAACTACCTCACGCCAATCCTGCTCGGCGGCAAGGACAGCCTGTGGTTTACCGGTCTCATCTACAGCCAGTTCATCACCCGGCTTAACTGGGAGCAGGGCGCCGCCTTCGGTTTTCTGCTGCTCGGACTTTCCTCGTTAATTGTCTGGGCGGGCCTCAAGCTCACCGGTCAGTCACTGAAAAAAGCGATGGGGTGATCCTCGATGCTCCCCACCATCAAGCAGAACCCGGCTATCAGGTTCCTCTACAACGCCTATGTCGCGATGTTCTTCGTCTATCTGGCGTTGCCGCTGAGCGTGGTCGCGGTGTTCGCCTTCAACGACAGCCAGTTTCCATCTTTGCCGTGGGCCGGGTTTACACTCACCTGGTTCTTCGGAACCGAACAACCCTGGCTGGGCGTTTTTCACGAACGCCGGATCCTCGGTTCGATCGGCACTTCGGCGTTCGTAGCCGTTTGGGTGTCGGCGTTATCGGTGGCGGTGGGCACGATCAACGCGTTCCTCTTCGAGCGGATGAAGTTTCCGTTCAAGAACTTGCTCTACATCCTGATGCTGCTGCCGCTGGTCATCCCGGGGATCATCCTTGGAATATCGATTCTGGTATTTTCCAATCTCGCCGCCAACAACCTGGAGAGATTCATCGGTTGGGAGATCGACGCGCTGAGGCCAGGGCTTGTTCTGGTCATTCTCGGGCAGTTCTCTTTCATTGCAACGTTTGCGACGCTGGTCGTTTCAGCCCGTCTCAGGAAATTCGACGCCTCGCTGGAGGAAGCGGCACTCAATCTCGGCGCAACGCCCTGGCAGGCGATCTGGACTGTGACGCTGCCGTTCTTGCGGCCGGCGATGATCGGGGCGGGTCTCGTTTCCCTGTTGATGAGTTTCGAAAACTTCAACACCACCTTGATGCTGGTGGGCTCCGACGCGCCCTTGACCATCCACTTGTTTGACCGGCTCAAACAGGGATCGACGCCGCTCCTCAATGCGGTGTCGCTGCTGCTGATGTCCGGCTCCTTCGTGCTGGCGCTGATCATGGTGCTTTTCCAGCGGGACAGAAGCTCCTCGGCAGGGGCGAAGAGCAGCCCCTAGCAGAGCCATCGGAAGCCCCACACGGGCCGGCATCAAATCGCGCGCGGCGCGCCCGAAGGGATACTTTCTCTCGCCGCCGTCGACGGACATTCGCCCCCGGCAGGCTGTGTTGCGCGGTGGGGCGGGTTCGGCTAGGTTCGCGCCGCCGGCGGGGGCGGCCGGTCTTGACGCCGCATCGCGCTTGCGGGCACCCGTAGCTCAGCTGGATAGAGCGCTGCCCTCCGAAGGCAGAGGTCAGAGGTTCGAATCCTCTCGGGTGCGCCAATAACATCTTGATATTGCTAGCATTTTCGCTGCTCTTTGACGTTTAGCGCCGCCAGAAATTCTGCTAGTAGCCACCAGGTAGCCACGAAGGTCACACACTTGCGCTTGCAGCAGTCAAAGCATTCCAGACATTGCGACAATACACTTGCCGGTCGAACACACGCGCATCCAAGATTACATGATGGGATAGATTGAAGTTGCGGAAGAAGGAACTGGTGATGAAGCTCACGGAGTTCAGGGTCCGGGAATTCAAGAGCATTTGGGATTCAGGCCCAATCAGAGTTGATGACCATGTGACATGCCTGGTCGGAAAGAACGAAGCCGGAAAGACCGCGCTTCTGACGGCGCTCTATCGCACCAACCCGATCATCCCGGAGCACGCCACCTTCGATGAAACCTACGACTATCCCAAGCGCGAGGTCGAGGATTATCGGTTCGCCGTCGAGAAAGGGGACCGCGACGAGGCCGTTATCGTGGAAGCGCTGTACGAGCTGGATGACGACGATATGGAGGCCGTCGCATCCGTCGTCGGCCCGAAAGCTCTCAAGAGCAAGACCTTCAAGCGGGAAACCTCCTACGGCAAGAGCAACAGCAAGTTTGTCCTGTCTGCCGAAGACGATGCTGCCCGCAAGCACCTGGCCGACAATCCTGCACTGCCCGACGAACTCAAGGACGCCCTCAAGGGAGCCGCTGATTGGGATGCGTTCGCCGTCGCGCTCGATGGCGCGGAGGCCACCGAAGCGGTCAAGGCGCTCAAGGGAACCGTGGCGAAGGTCCGCGAAAAGGGCCTTTCCTCCTACATCTACAATTCCCTGATCTGGCCGCGCGCGCCCAAATATCTCTACTTCGACGAATACTATCAGATGAAGGGGCAGGCCAACCTCAATGCGCTGATCGCGCGCGAGGACGCGAAGCAGCTTGAGGATTCGGACTATCCACTCATCGGCCTAATCAACCTCGCCCGTCTCGATCACCGGAAGCTCGTCGCGGCGAAGAACACAACCGAACTCAAGAACAAACTCGAAGGGGCCGGGAATCACCTGACAGCGCGGATCGTCAAGTATTGGTCCCAGAACCGGCACATCCAGATGCGGTTCGACGTTCGCGACGCCAAGCCCGAAGACCCGCCGGACATGCGGCAGGGCATCAACGTCTGGGGGGAAGTGTACGACACGGTGCATTGGGCGCACACGCCGCTGGGTACGCGCTCGCGCGGCTTCGTCTGGTTCTTCTCTTTCCTTGCGTGGTACGAGGACATCAAGCGCCAGAAGCAGAACGTGATCCTGCTGCTCGACGAGCCGGGGCTGTCCCTGCACGGGCGCGCACAGGCCGACCTTCTCGGATACTTCGACGCCGAGTTGTCGGCCCATCAACTCCTCTACACCACGCATTCGCCGTTTATGATCGAACCCGCGAAATTCGAGCGGGTGCGGATCGTGCAGGATCTTGGAATCGACTCGAAGGAACAGCTTCCAAAGGACCAGGACGGCACGAAGGTGCTGACCAACGTGTTCGACGCCACCGATGACAGCCTGTTCCCCCTGCAAGGCGCGCTCGGCTACGAGATTCACCAGACGCTTTTCATCGGCCCCAATTCACTTGTCATCGAAGGCCCCGCAGACATGCTGTTCCTGCGGGCCGTGTCCGGCCAGCTTGAGCGCGAAGGCCGCATCGGACTTTCAGAAGATTGGGTGATTACGCCCGTGGGCGGCAGCGGCAAGGTTCCGGCTTTCGTCGCGCTGCTTGCCCCACAGAAAGGAATGAACGTCGCCACGCTGCTTGATATCCAGAACAGCGACCGCGCCCTGATCGAAGACCTCTACAAGAAGAAGCTGCTCAAGAAGAAGCAGGTTTCCACCTACGGAGACTTCGCGGGAAAGAGCGAAGCCGACGTGGAGGACATGTTCGAGCGTGATTTCTACGTGAACCTTGTCAACGCGGAGTTTGCCAAGCAGTTGAAAGCGCCCATCCCGGTTGGAAAGATCAATGCCAAGGAGCCGCGCACGTTGCGGGCGATTGAAGCATATCTGGACAGCAACCCGTTCAAATCCGGCGCGTTTGGCCACTACCGCCCCGCGCGCCATTTCTCGGAGAATGTGGCAACGCTCTGGCCGCAGGTTTCGGATGCAACCAAGGACCGCTTTGAGGCAGCTTTCAAACATCTCAACAAGTTGTTGGGACAATAGGGCTCCGATATCATGCCTAGCGCGCGCGGTATTCACCGCGCCGGGCTCTAATCGCGCCGCTCCTCGCAACCCCGCGGAGGCCAGGTTGGATTGCAGTTGAGGTGCGCATGAACGACTACCGTGTTGGCGTGGGTGACCACGTCCCAGCGTTGGCGCGGACATTCTTCGCAACGTTCTCGCGGTTTGAATTTGCGCTAAAGCGCGGTGGCTTCGCCGCCGGCGAAATCGGCAAAGCCGCATCTGCTAACTGGGACAAGTTTGCAGAAAAATTGGATGAGGGCGGCTTCCTCAAGAAGATTGAGGCCGCCCCGCAGGCGGCGATCTTCTTCACTAGGCCGCCTAAGAGGCTAACGGTCATAGTTGGTGGCGAAGTCGATTTCGAGGAAATGGCAGTCGCGGTGAATG
This sequence comes from Cucumibacter sp., assembly GCA_040881985.1. Taxonomy (GTDB): domain Bacteria; phylum Pseudomonadota; class Alphaproteobacteria; order Rhizobiales; family Devosiaceae; genus JBBECE01. Next base: position 13,878 of record JBBECE010000020.1, on the reverse strand, counting down.
CCCAGCAGCTGCTCGAGGCCGTCCGGCGCGTGCGAAACAACCTCTTCCACGGCGAAAAAACCTACATCGACGATCGCGACAAAGACCTGATGACTGCCGGACTCTTCGTTCTTGACTCCGCGTTCGAAGCTGCGATGCAAACCACGGACTGCGACCGAATGACCATCGCGTTTGCCTTTGCGCCGGTGGGCCGCCACTAACAGACTGCCTAGCGTTCGAGCGTTCAGCCAAACAACACGTAGTGTAACTAGATCACCAAGGTCAAAACCTTGAGCGGCCACCTCAGCCCGCACTTGTCTACTTATTGGCCCTTGCCGCGGCCAACGCCTTCCGGCCCAGCTCAAGCGCCAACCTGTCATCGTCCTTCGAGTGGGCCGCCGCTCGGATCAGATCACGCTGGCGATTCACGGAGAGCCGCCCGTAGCTCTTGAGTGTCACGTGGATGTTTTCGTGACCGAGATTCTGCGACCAAGCCACAAGTCCGGCTTCGTCTATCCCCAGATCCAATCCGTGGCGAACCAGAGTCTTGCGAAAAGAGTGGGGATTAAAGTTCGAAAGTCCCGCACGCTCGAAGGACGCCTTGAAGATTGCCCGGATCGGATCAGCATTTGCCCAACATTTGCGAGCGAACCCTGCCTGCACGAAAGCACCGTCGCGCTTAAGCAGGCCCAGCTTGTTCCATAGTTTGGGCTCATCGCGAATAAAATGAGCTATCTTTGCTCCTGGCTTGCGAGGCGCAATTACTCCGCCATTGACGAGTTCTTCATCGAGAGCCGACACGTAGTCGTTCGAACTCTGTTTATCGCCACGCGGGATCAAGCGAGTGCGCTCCTCAACCCAGAAAATCAAATCCAAGTGGCGCTGTGCTCGACGCCTTTGCAGTACTTTGACTCCGTCGAACACGACCGGCAGGCCACGTCTTGGGATCTTCCACAATCGTTCACCTACAAACGCCAGAACAAGGACGCGTTAACATGATACGTCATATGGTCGTTTTTCGGCTCAACAGCATGGTGGGACCAATCGAGGAAACCGTGTTCTTCGCGGCCGCCCAGGTTCTTAGTGATATTCCGGGCGTGCTCAGTTTCCGGACCCATCGCGAGGTCAGTACGAAGAACCAGTTTGACTATGGTCTGACCATGGAATTCGCCGATCAAGGCGCCTACGACGCTTACAACTCGCACCCCAGGCACGCCGCGTTCGTAGCGGACGTCTGGGTGCGCGACGTTGCCGAATTCCTTGAAATCGATCTCGTGCCCCGTTGAACGGCATGACCTCGGTTCGCCGTCGGTTCTTCAATTGTATAGCAGGCCGCCGCGCTATTCACCCTGCGGCAGCAGCCTGAAATCGGGCAGTTCGCGCAGCATCCGCTCCGGTCCGGCCGGCGAGTAGACCACGAACAACTGCATCGGCCCGTCGCCCGTGTTCAGGGTCGAGTGAAACCGGCTTTCCGGCACGAATACCGTGCATCCAGAAGAGACTTTCCGGGTCAGCGAATGCCCCGCCTCATCCTCGACCATTTGTTCGCCCTCGCCTGAAATCACGAAGATGATTTCTTCGGCGCCAGGATGATTATGGCGGGCATGTCCTTTGCCGCTGGGCAGGTCGACTACTCCTCCCGACAATCGGCGGGCGCCGTTGACCTCTGGCGCCACCGTCAGCGACAGCTTGCCCCAGTCGAAGCCGAAGGCGCTAACATCCCTGGGGTAAACAAAATTGCGTTCTTGATCGGCCATGGTTTTCCTCTTCAGCCGCGAAGCGGCAGCGCCTTGAATTTCCTTACCTGTGTGCGGATTGCGTCTTCGACCGGCAATCTCTCTATCGAGCTCGCCCCGTAGAACCCGTGGCAATTGGGCGAGCGCGCCAGAATGTACCCTGCGTCGCTGGGCATCGAAATCGGGCCGCCATGGCAAAGCACGATCACGTCGTCGCGCGCCGACCGAGCCGCGTCGGCGATGGCATCGACGTCGGCGATGCACTGGTCGAGCGACTTGGCAGCCTTGGCCCCGATGTCGCCGCCCGTCGTTACTCCCATGTGCGCCACCAGGATATCGGCTCCTGCGCTGGTCATCGCACGGGCTTCCTCGGGCGTGAACACATAGGGCGTCGTCAGCAGATCGAGCCGGTTTGCCTCGGCAATCATGGCGACTTCCAGGTTATAGCCCATGCCCGTCTCCTCGAAACTCTGGCGCATTCGGCCGTCGAATAGCCCGATGGTGGGGAAGTTCTGAACCCCGGAAAAGCCCATCGCTTTCAGTTCGGCGAGAAACTGCGGTATCTGCACGAACGGGTCGGTCCCGTTGACCCCCGCCAGCACCGGGGTCTTCTTGACCACCGGCAGAATCTCCAGCGCCATTTCCTTGACGATCTCGTTGGCGTTTCCATAGGCCAGGAGACCGGCTGCCGAGCCTCGCCCAGCCATCCGGTATCGACCGGAATTGTAAATGATGATCAGGTCGATGCCGCCGGCTTCTTCGGACCTTGCCGAGATGCCGGTGCCCGCGCCGCCGCCGATGATGGGCTCGCCCCGCGCAACCATTTCACGGAACCTGTCGAGCAGTCTCGCGCGAGGAATACGGGTCATGTCGGGGCCTTTCCGGGCGCGGATCTCAGGGGTTGATTTCGCGGAATGCCGCCACCGCTGCCTCGGCGAACTCCCGGTCATTGATGTGCAGGGGAAGTCGAACGATCCGGCGTTCGCTGGTCTGCGTAACGGTGTGTTCGATGGCCTCGAACAACGCCTCGTCAGCGTCCGAGGCGCGGAACGGGCCGCCGACGATATCCAGCGCCGACACCCCCTTTTCGGGCAACAGGAACCGAACTGGTCCAGCGCAGGCATTCAGCTTGGCGCCGATCCATTGCCCGATGCGATCGCATTCCTCTGCGCTTGTGCGCATCAGCGTCACATTGGCGTTGTGATGATGGAACAGACGATCGTGAAAACGCGATGGCACCGTCTCCGGGCTCCAGAAATTGACCATGTCGAGGGCGCCAACGGAGCCCACATAGGGCACACCGGTGCGGGCGATGACGTCGAGGCGGTCCTGTCCGGCCGCCAGCACCCCGCCAACCAGCAGATCGGCGATTTCAGTGGTGGTGATGTCGATCACCGACGTCAGCATGCCGTTTCCTATCAGCGCCTCCATCGTACGACCTCCGGTTCCGGTGGCGTGAAATACCACCGCTTCGAGGTCGGGTGGCAAAAGCCCCACGATCATGGTCACGCACTCGGTGGTGACCCCGAACATCGTCATTCCCACCGAGGGTCGGTTCATCGTGGTGGAGGTCGGATGCGCCGCCATGCCGACGATGGCTTCGGCGGCGTTGCCAAGGATGGCGCGGCTGATACGGTTGAGCCCGGCAAGGTCGGTGACCGCCGGCATCATGGTGATATCGGCGATGCCCACATAGGGCGAAACGTCCCCTGAAGCCAACGTCGAGACCATGATCTTGGGAAGCCCGATGGGCATGGCGCGCATCCCCGCCGTGGCGATAGAAGTGCCGCCGCCGCCGCCAATTGCGACAATCCCCTGGCATGAGCGCTGTGCAGGCATGAAGCGGGCAAAGGCGTCGGCCATGGCTGCGACAGCGACGCCGCGGTCTTGGCTGCTCACACGTCGTCTCTCATCGGCGGGCAGGTACTTCACAACCACGGACGCGGGCACGTCGACAGCAATGGTAGGCGCGCGCGTGCCGACATCAACGACCACCGGTCTGGCGCCGCGCCCGGTTATCCGATCACGCAAATACGCCAGTTCCGCACCCTTGGTGTCCGCTGTGCCGACGACGTAGATACGTGGCCCTGCCACTCGCTGCTCCCATCTGGCGCCGCTCTTCAGGGCGGCTCGCGGCGGCGTTCCGGTCGCGCCGATCGTCAACGCACCACAAGCAAGTGGGTCATTGCATCCTCGTATGAGATATGCGTATCATAATGACATGCAGGTCTCAAGCAAGCTTTCGTCCGAGGATCTCGCGAACGAACGGGGCCCCCGCGCCCGCACCCGGCGGCTGATGCTGAAGACCGCGATCGGGGTGATGCAAAGCGGCGTCACGCCCACGGTGAGTGAGGTCGCGGAGACCGCGCAGGTCTCCCGGGCCACGGCTTATCGCAGTTTCCCGAGCCAGGCCGCGCTCATTCAGGCAGTTGTCGATGAGGCGCTTGGGCCGATCCTCGACTGGACGTCGGATTCGACCGATGCGGCGGAGCGGGTGAGCGATCTTCTCACGATGGCAATGCCCCACATTCTCGAATTCGAGGCGACTTTCAGGGCTTCGCTCAAGCTCTCGCTCGAGCATTGGGCGAAGCGGCAGGCAGGCACGCTCGGCGACGAGCCCCAGTTCGGCCGTGGTCACCGGGTCGAACTTTTGAAGTCGGCGATGGCGCCGTTGCGCGGCCAGCTCTCCGCGAAGGAAATGGACCGGCTCGTCAAGTCTCTGGCGTTGGTGTTCGGAATTGAGTTAATAATCGTGCTGAAGGACATGTGGAACGCGGACGACGCGGAATTGGAAACAGTGGCTTTGTGGGCTGCCCGGGCCCTTGTCACCGCGGCGCTGGACCAGTCACACGGACGCACGAGCGCTGCGGCAGGTGGAGGCAAGGATCGGTGAATGCATCTGCGGATTGCTCCGGCTCGCGCCGCAACCAATGCCGTCGAGGAGGACCAATTGCCGAGGGCGCTGAGCGCCTTTGGCCGTAACGAATTTCGCCCGCGCAATAAGCCACTCTTGAAAGGTGGAAAGCGGAGTTGAAATGCGGCCATTCGGGCTCGGCAGCCTTGCCGGGCGCGATTGTGACCGCGCATAGCGCAAAAGGGAGGAACCAAAATGCGCAATTACCTACGAAACCTGACCTTGGGGCTCGTCCTGTCGGTTGCCGCCAGCACGGCGGTCCAGGCGCAGGAGCTCACTATTTTCTGGGCCGAATGGGACCCGGCGAACTATCTCCAGGAGCTGGTCAACCAGTACACCGAGGAGACCGGCGTCGTCGTCACCGTTGAGACGACACCTTGGGCGGACTTCCAAACCAAGACTTTTGCCGAGCTCAACGCCCACGGTGACGCCTACGACATGGTCGTCGGCGACAGCCAGTGGCTCGGTGCCGGTTCGACCGGAGGTCACTATGTCGACCTATCGGCGTTCTTTGATGAGCACAATCTCGACGACGTCTTCGTCCCCGCAACCGTCGAGTACTATTCCAATTACGATGGGAAGAACTGGTCGATCCCGGTCGAGGGCGACGCCAACGGCTGGGCCTATCGCAAGGACTGGTTCGAGGATCCGACCGAGATGGCCAACTTCAAGGCCAAGTACGGCTACGATCTCGGCGTACCGCAGGATTACAAACAGCTGCGCGATATCGCCGAGTTCTTCACTCGGCCCGATGAGAATCGCTACGGAGTCGCGCTCTATACCCAGACTTCCTACGACGCGCTGGCAATGGGCGTCGAGCAGACAATCTTCACCTGGGGCGGCGACCTAGGGGATTACGCCACCGGCAAGGTCGAGGGTATCGTCAACTCGCCTGACAACATCGCCGCGCTCGAAGCCTACCGCGAACTCTATACCTTCACGCCGCCGAACTGGACCCAGGCGTTCTTCGCCGAGAACAACCAGGCGTATACGGAAGGCTTGGTGGCGATGGTGATGAACTATTTCGCTTTCTTCCCGGTGCTCGCCAACCCGGCCGCCAACCCGTATGCCGCCACCACCGGCTACTTCGCTAACCCGCCGGGCCCGAACGGCGATCAACATGCGGCGCTCGGCGGCCAGGGCGTCTCCATCATCAGCTATAGCCAGAACCAGGAGGAGGCCTATAAATTCCTCGAGTGGTTCATCCGCGAGGACGTCCAGAAGAAGTGGGCCGATCTGGGCGGTTATACCTGCCATGCAGGGGTGCTGGCGTCGGAAGAATTCCTCAACGCCACGCCCTACAACAGGGCCTTCGCCGACTCGATGGTGATCGTGAAGGACTTTTGGGCGGTGCCGGTTTTCGCCGACATGCTGTTCCAGATGAACGACCGTCTGCACCCGTACATCACCAACGGAACGGGCACGGCCAAGGAAGCGCTCGACGGTCTTACCGCGGACTGGAACGATACCCTGGGTAACTGACCGGCACTCGCCGCAATTCGACAGGACCGGAGGGTTCGCCCTCCGGTCCGCATTTGACGATTGACTGGGAGGAAAGGTTGGCGGTCCTTTCGAAGCTCGATACCGGTTCGCGGGCTGCCACGCGCGGGTGGAGCGACCTCACAATCCGGAACGCGTTCATCATCCCGACGGTCGCCTTCCTGATCGTCTTCAATATCTTCCCGCTGATTTACTCGCTGGGCTTCTCGTTCACCGAGTACCGGGCATCGATGCAAAAGCCCCCCGAGTTCGTTGGCCTGCAGAACTACTTCGACCTCCTCTCCGATCCGGGGATCTGGAACAACTTCACCGTCACCGCTCAGTACGTCATCGTTTCGGTGAGCGGTCAGATGATCGTCGGCTTCGGCCTCGCTTTGCTGCTCAATCGGCCATTCCCGCTCAAGGGTCTGGTGACCACGCTGCTGCTTCTGCCGATGATGTTATCACCGGCGGTGGTCGGGCTCTTCTGGAAGCTGCTTTACGACCCCTCCTGGGGACCGATCAACTATGTTCTCGGCCTCGGCAAGTTCGAGTGGCTTTCCAACCCCACCAACGCGCTCTTTGCGACTGCCATAACCGATATCTGGATGTGGTCGCCCTTCGTCATGCTGCTCTCACTCGCCGGCCTCTCCGCGGTCCCCAAGCACCTCTACGAGGCAGCGGCAATCGACCGCGCCACCTGGTGGTACACGTTTCGGCGCATCACGCTGCCGCTCGTCGCGCCGCTTCTCCTGATCGCGCTGATCTTCCGCACCATGGAGGCTTTCAAGACCTTCGACCTGCCGTTCATAATGAGTACAGCAAGTGTCGAAACGGTCGCCGTCCGGCTTTACCAGATGGCCTTTCAGGGGTGGGAGACCGGCCGTTCCTCGGCGCTCGCCTATATCGTTCTTATCGTCGTGCTGGCGATCACCAACATCTACGTCAAGTATCTGAACAAGGTGAAGGAGCGCTGAGATGGCTACCGTCACCTCACGCGCGCAACGGATCGGCCGGCCGATCGCGATCCTTGCGATCTTCGCGGTAACCCTTGTCTTTCTCGCGCCGATTTACTGGATCGCCTCGACTGCGTTCAAACCGCGGGCCCTCGCCACCACGGTGCCGCCGACGGTGTTGTTTCAGCCGGAGGTGACCCCGTTCGTCAAGCTCTTCACGCGGCGCGTGCAGTTGACCAAGCCGGTGGAGCCCGTGGTCTACGCCGCGGCCCCGTGGTGGGAGCAGGCGATCTACGACGGCGGCGAGCGAACCCTCAGGGTCGGCGAAACCGTCCAGCTGTCGCAATATCCGAACCGGTTCACGAACAGCCTCATCGTGGCCATCCTGTCGACCGCGCTCGCCGTAGGCATGGGTACCCTGACGGCCTATGGCTTCAGCCGGTTCAAGGTGAAAGGTGAGGCCGATCTCCTGTTCTTCATCCTCAGCACACGCATGTTGCCGCCTATCGTCGTCGCGATCCCGATGTTCCTGATGTATCGCACCTTCGATCTCAACGACACCCATATCGGCCTGATCATCCTCTATACCGCCTTCAACCTCTCTTTCTCGGTGTGGCTGATGAAGGGCTTCATCGACGAAATCCCCAAGGAGTACGAAGAGGCGGCGCTTGTCGACGGGTATACGCGCATGCAGGCGTTCTTCAAAATCGTGTTGCCGGAGGCCGCGACCGGCATCGCCGCCACCGCGGTGTTCTGCTTCATCACCGCCTGGAACGAATATGCCTTCGCCCTGATCATGACCAACCGCCGCGCCCAGACCGCGCCGCCCTTCATTCCCAGCCAGGTCGGCTCCGGGCTACCGGAGTGGACGGTAATCGCCGCGGGTACTGTGCTGTTCCTCCTGCCGGTTGCGATCTTCACCTTCCTGCTTCGCAATCACTTGCTGCGCGGGGTGACCTTCGGGGCTATCCGCAAATGAACCTTCGAGTCTTCAACCAGAGATTCCTCGAGCCTGCGTCGATGTGGGTGATGATCTTCGGGATTATTGCGCTCTGCCAGCCGTGGATCGAGATTCTGCACCAATACTCCGTCACGATCATGCTGATCGGGCTCATCGGCTTCAACATCGCCGCCCACACCCCGCCACCCGAGATCGAGAAGCTCAACGAAGACGCGACCCGCCCGGTGTCGGTCACGCAAGCGTTCGGGGGCCGCGCCGATGGCTGAGGTCGAGCTCCGCAACATCAACAAGCATTTCGGGTCGGTCCACGTCATCCGCAACGTCAGCCTGAGCATCGCGGACAAGGAATTCGTGGTCCTGCTCGGCCCTTCCGGTTGCGGCAAGACCACAACGCTGCGCGCCATCGCCGGGCTGGAGGAAATCGACGACGGCGACATCCTGATCGACGGCAAGCCGGTTCAACACCTCAGGGCGTCCGAACGCGACATCGCGTTCGTGTTCCAGCTCTACGCGCTTTACCCGCATCTCACGGTATACGAGAACATCGCCTTTCCGTTGCGCGCCACCGGTCAGGATAAGCGCAAGGTCGCTCACGAGGTCGGCGAGGTCGCCAAGGCCCTCGACATCGCCCACTTGCTCAACAAGCGGCCGTCGGCGCTGTCTGGCGGGGACTTGCAGCGAGTGGCCATCGGCAGGGCCCTGGTGCGCCGGCCCAAGGCCCTGTTGATGGACGAACCCATCGGTTCGCTCGACGCCAAGCTCCGCGAGGGCATGCGCACCGAACTCAAGCGGCTCCATCTCGAAAACGGCTCGACTTCGATCTATGTCACCCACGACCAGGTCGAGGCAATGTCGCTCGCCGACCGCGTCGTCGTCATGCATGACGGAGCGTTGCAGCAGATCGGTGCGCCCATAGAGGTTTACTTCCATCCCGCCAACCTGTTCGTCGCGCAGTTCATCGGCTCGCCGGTCATGAATGTGGCGCCGACGACGGTACGCGAGGCCAACGGCGCTGTGGAGGTGTTGGTCGACAGTGAAGCCTTTGAACTGCCGCGTGAGTTGCTGCCCATGCTCGATGCCAAGGACGCGCGCACCGGCCTTTCGCTGGGCATTCGCCCGGAGGGCTTGCTGGTGAGCCGCGCCGAGCAGCCCGGCTTCCGGCCGGTCGAGGCCCACATCATCCAGCCGTTCGGGGGCTACGACATTGTTGACCTCAAGGTCGGCGGCCAGACGCTGCGGGCCCGCACCACCAGCGGCTTTGTCGGCAAGGCGGGCGACACAGTGTGGGTGCGGATCGACCCAGCACAGGCGCATTTCTTCGACAGCGCGTCGGGCGCGTCGCTCGGCATCCGATTAGCCGACTGACCATGGCGCGCATTCAACTGCAGAACATATCAAAGGTCTTCGGCCGGCTCACGGCGCTTGAAGACCTCGACCTCGATGTTGCCGATGGCGAGTTTTTCGTGCTGCTCGGACCGACCGGAGCAGGCAAGACCACCACGCTGCGGCTGATCGCCGGTCTCGAAAAGCCGACCGTCGGCACCATAAGGATTGGCGGCGAAAATGTGAACGGGTGGGGACCAGCCGAACGTGATGTGGCCCTGGTGCTGCAGCAGTACTCGCTCTATCCCCGTCTTAGCGTGCGCGACAACTTGTCTTTTCCGTTGCGTTCGAAGTTGCGCCGTGCGTCGGAATCCGAGGTCGACGAGCGGGTTGCACGCGCCGCGGGCACGCTGCGCATAGAGCATCTGCTGGATCGCAAGACCGACCGTCTTTCCGGCGGCGAGATGCAGCGCGTTGCCATCGGCCGCGCCATCGTCCGCAAACCGCGGGTCTTCCTGATGGATGAGCCGCTCAGCAACCTCGACGCCAAGTTGCGCGAAGCCATGCGCTCCGAGCTTAAAGATCTGCAGCTCCGGCTGGGCGCGACGTTCATCTTCGTCACCCACGACCAGGTGGAGGCCATGACCATGGGCGACCGCATGGGGGTGCTCAATGCGGGTAAGATCATTCAGGTCGGCTCGCCCGACGAAATCTACAACAGCCCACGCGACACGTTCGTGGCGAGTTTTGTCGGATCGCCGGCCATCAACCTACTGCCCGGCCATGTCGCCGGCAGCCGGGCGGTCATGGCGGCGGACAGTTTTGAACTGCCTTTGGCCGGAAAAGGCGTCCCGGAAGGCGCCTACATTTTCGGCGTACGTCCTGAGGACGTTAGGGTCCAATCCGGTGGCCCGGTGGAGGCCAGAGTGCATAACGTGGAAAACCACGGAATTGAAAAGATCCTCACCCTTCGTGTGGGCGAGCAGCTGGTTCGCGCCAAGGTCCCGGCGATGGTCGAAGTTGCAGTCGAGGACGCCGTTCGCTTCGGCTGGAACGCCGAAAAGGTGATGGTCTTTGACCATGCGAACGGGCTCAACCTGAAGCACACGGCCACCTGAAGCCTCGCAGAGATTGCCGCCAAGGAGGTGACGATGACTGACGCGCCTGGCAACAACTACCCCAAAATCCACAACGCGGCATGGCCCGGGGTCGTCGGCAAGGGAACAGCAGACAGCGAGCCGGTCATTGGGCTCGACAGGCTCCTCGAACTGACCGCCAACGCCGAGGTCGACGGCCAGAAATTCGACGGCGTCGATCTCTGGCTCGCCGATCCGCATGTCTCGATCAACAGTTCGCGCGACGATGTGAATCGGATCGTCGATCACATCGCGAGCTTTGGCCTCAAGGTCGGCTCGTACGTGGCCCCGATCTGGGGACCCGCCGGCGGCGGCTCGGCCATGGGCGACGCCGACGACCGCAAGCGGTTTCTCGCAGCGGTGAAGAAGGCCTGCGTCATCGGCCAGCAGATGCGTGAGCTTGGTATTCGCCCGAGCGGCGTCGTCCGCATCGATTCCTCAACCAGCGTCGAGGAATGGGACAGGGATCCCGCGGGCGGAACCAAGCGCATCGCCGAGACCTTCCGCGAGGCCGCCAAGATCGCTCAGGACCACGGCGAGGCTCTCGCCGCCGAAGGTGAGATTTGCTGGGGCGGCATGCATTCCTGGCGCGAGAACGTGAAACTTCTTGAAATGATCGATATGCCCGGCGTCGTTGGCTATCAGGCGGACATGGCGCATTCCATGCTCTTCGTGCTCGGCGCCAACGCCGAGAAAGACCGCCTTCTGCCCGCCGACTACGACTGGTCCGACAAAGCGGCACTCGACGTCGCCTACAAAAAGGTCGCCGATGCTCTGCGGCCCTGGACGCTCGACTTCCACATTGCCCAGAACGACGGCACGACGTTCGGCTCGGGTACCCACGCGAAGACCGGACGGCACGTGCCGGTCGACCATCCAGACGGCAGGCTCGATATCACCAGACACGCCGGCTATTGGCTGCGCGACCAGAGCGGAATTCTTACCAGGACAATGCGGCACATCTGCTGGGACGGCTGCATCTTCCCCAACGCCGTAATGGAACAACAGGACACCTGGAACAAGGTGCTGGGCGCGATGATAAAAGTGCGCGACGCGCACGGTTGGCGCGAATAGCGCGGGCCCGAGGTAGGAATGCGGGGAGCATGAATGGCGGCGAAGCAAAGGACGCTCAACGTTGGCATGGTCGGCTACGGCTTCATGGCCCGAGCCCATTCCAACGCCTGGGCCAACGTCTCGCACTTCTTCGACACCGGCTACCGGCCGGTATTGAGGGCGGTGGCGGCCCGTACGCCGGACAAGGCAAAGGCCTTCGCCGACATGTGGGGATACGAGAGCGTCGAGAGCGACTGGCGGAAGCTGATCGCCGCCAAAAACATCGACGCCATCGATGTCTGTGTTCCCAACCACCTGCACGCGGCAATCTCCATCGCGGCGGCCGAGGCCGGAAAGATGGTGCTGTGCGAAAAACCGCTGGCGCGCACTGAAGCCGAAGGCATCCCGATGGTCGAGGCGGTCGAGACGGCCGGTGTCCCCAACATGGTCTGGTACAATTATCGCCGCGTCCCGGCAGTTTCGCTGATCAAGCGGCTGGTCGAGGAGGGCCGGTTGGGCAAGATCTTTCACTACCGCGCCAAGTTCCTGCAGGACTGGACGATCTCACCCGACGTGCCTCAAGGAGGCCCCGGCACTTGGCGGCTCGATATCGATGCCGCAGGCTCCGGCGTCACCGGCGATCTCATCGCTCACTGCCTCGATACCGCGATCTGGATCAACGGGTCGGTCGAAAGCCTGACGGCCATGACCGAAACCTTCATCAAGCAACGCAAGCACGCCGACACCGGCACCATGCAAAATGTCGGCATCGACGATGCCGCGGCGGTGCTCACGCGGTTCCAGAACGGCTCGCTCGGCACTTTCGAATCCACCCGCTACGCCCGAGGCCACAAGGCCGCTTATACCCTTGAAATAAATGGTGAAAAAGGTTCCCTCGCCTGGGATCTGCAAGACCTAAACCGGGTCGAATGGTTCGATCATTCGGTGGAGGGCGCGCTGCGCGGGTGGAGTTCGATTCTGGTGACCGACGGCGATCACCCGTATCTCGGTAAGTGGTGGGTGCCCGGTCTCATCATCGGCTATGAGCACAGCTTCATCCACCAGGCTGCCGATTTCCTCGACGGGCTGAAATCGGGAACTCCCGCCGCCCCGACTTTTCGCGACGCTTTGGAGACCACCCGGGTGTGCGATGCGATCATCGCGTCCGGCAAATCCGGCAACTGGGTGACACTGTGAAAATCGGGTTCAATTTGTTGCTCTGGACCACCTACGTCACCGAAAACCACTGGTCGATCATCGAGAACCTGAAGGTCACGGGTTACGATGGCGTAGAAGTCCCGATATTCGAAGGCGTGGTCTCGCACTACGAAGAACTGGGCAGGCGGCTCAAGGATATCGGCCTCGCGTCGACCGGCGTCGGAGTGATGCCGGGTGGCGGCAAGAACGCCATCTCGGCCGACCCGCGCCAACGCGAGGGCGCGCTCGATCACATCAAGTGGCTGACCGATTGCACGGCGGCAATCGGCGGAGACATCCTATGCGGCCCGTTCCACCAGCCGCTGGGCGAGTTTTCAGGCAAGGGGCCGACTGGCGACGAGGTCACTCGCTGCGCCGAGGTGCACAAAGCCGCGGCGCAGTATGCGGCCAGCGCCGGTATTACCTTCGCTATCGAACCGCTCAACCGCTTCGAGTGCTATTTCCTAAACACCGCGGCTCAGGCCGTAGCACTTGCGAAGGCGGTCGATGAGCACAACTACGGCTACCTCTTCGACACCTTCCATACCAACATCGAAGAGAACTCGATCGTCGAGGTGATCTTGTCGACGATCAGGCAGATCTCCCACGTGCATATCTCGGAGAACAATCGCGGCACGCCTGGAGCTGGCCATATCGACTTCACTGCAGTTTTCAAGGCGCTCAAAGCCGCCGGTTACGATGGGTGGCTGACGGTCGAAGCGTTCGGCTCCTCGCTGCCGGACCTTGCAGCCGCCACCAAAATATGGCGTCCGCTGTTTGCTCGCCCCGAGGATGTCTATGAAGGCGCTTACAGCCTCATTCGCAGAGGTTGGGATAACGCTGCTTGAATAACGGCCGTTGGCTTGCGTGACCGATCGTGTCGGCGCGCGCCTTGATTCCGCCCTCCAAGGTCACTACTCCGCGTCAAATCGGGGCGGCTGCCCCACCGACCGGTCCGGTCCCGGTTCCGCCACCAAGCGAATTCAGGCCGAGCTGAACGGTTTTGTCGAAGATGGGGGCATACCTGATTTTGCACAGGGCCCTGGAGGATTGCTTGGGGTCAAAACTCGGTAACTTTGAACCTTAGCGGGAGCGGAAGGTCTTTGACCCTTCCCCAATGAACAGGTGTACCCTGATGCTATGG